>JAQUWE010000035.1 GCA_028693035.1 Bacilli bacterium
ATTTAGGAGGTATAATATGAATCATTGTCAAGGTTGTAAAGCAGGTAAAGTTGATGAAAAATTAGTTGAAATAGCAGATAAATTTAAAAATGTAGAAGGTGGTATAATAGGTGCTCTTCATGAAGTACAAGATCATTATGGATATATTCCAGTAGATGCACAAAAATATTTATCTAATGCTTTAGATGTTCCTGTAGCAGATATTTATGGGATAATAACTTTTTATTCTAGATTTACATTAGAGCCAAAAGGTAAATACAACATACAAGTTTGTATGGGTACAGCTTGTTATGTAAAAGGTTCTGAAGAAGTTATAAATGAATTTAAAAGTGAACTTGGAATTACTGAAGGTCAAACTACAGAAGATGGAGTATTTACACTTGGTCAAGTTCGTTGTATCGGTGCATGTGGTTTAGCTCCTGCTATTGTTATTAATGATGAAGTATATGGGAAAATGAATAAAGAAAAAGTAAAAGAACTTTTAGCTAAATATAGAGAAATGAAATAGAGGTGAGATATTTGAAATTATTAGAAAAATTAGAAAAAATCAGAGAAGAAAATAAAGATTTATTAAATCAAAAAAGAATTATGGTTTGCGCTGGTACTGGTTGTACTTCTTCTAAAAGTGATAAAATTATAGAAGAATTAGAAAAAGAATTAAAAGCTAATAAAATTAAAAACGTTATTGTTGAGAAAACAGGTTGTTTTGGTTTTTGTGCTAAAGGCCCTATTGTTGTTATAGAGCCAGAACAAATTTTTTATGAAATGGTATCTGTAGATGATACAAAAGAAATAATTGAAAGTCATATTATAAATAATAAACCTGTAGAAAGATTATTACCTAAAGAAAATGACGAGTTTATTAAAAAATGGGATGAACTTAATTTCTATAAAAAACAAGAAAGAATAGCTTTAAAAAACTGTGGTAGAATAAATCCAGAGAAGATTGAAGAATATATAGCTCTAGATGGATATAAAGCGATATATAAAGCACTTAATATGTCTAGTGATGAAATTATACAAGAAATGATTAATTCTGGTTTAAGGGGACGTGGCGGAGCTGGTTTTTTAACAGGTAAAAAGTGGTTGTTTACAAAGAACTCAAAATCAGATATAAAATACATATGTTGTAACGCTGATGAAGGAGATCCTGGGGCTTTTATGGATAGAAGTATTTTAGAAGGAGATCCTCATAGTGTAATTGAAGCAATGATGATTGCTGGATACGCTATTGGTGCTAAACAAGGATATATTTATGTTAGAGCTGAATATCCAATAGCAGTAAATAGATTAAATATTGCAATTGAACAAGCAAGAAAAATTGGTTTACTTGGTAAAAAAATATTTGATAGTGAATTTTCTTTTGATATTGAACTTAGACTTGGAGCTGGTGCTTTTGTTTGTGGTGAAGAAACTGCACTTATGAATTCTATTGAAGGTAATAGAGGAGAACCAAAATCTAGACCACCATTTCCAGCAGTAAAAGGATTGTTTGGAAAACCTACTGTTTTAAATAACGTAGAAACATATGCAAATGTTTGTAAAATAATATTAAACGGAAGCAAATGGTTTAGTGAAATTGGATCTGAAACTTCAAAAGGTACAAAAGTATTTGCACTTGGTGGAAATATAACTAATGTTGGACTTGTAGAAGTACCAATGGGAATTACACTTAGAGAAATAGTTTACGATATTGGTGGTGGAATTCCAAATGGTAAAAGATTTAAAGCTGCTCAAACAGGTGGACCAAGTGGTGGTTGTATACCAGAGCAAGAATTAGATATAAAAATAGATTATGAATCTCTTGCAAGTATAGGTTCTATGATGGGTTCAGGTGGCCTTATAGTAATGGATGATTCAAAATGTATGGTGAATATAGCAAGATTTTTCTTAGAATTTACTGTTGAAGAATCTTGTGGAAAATGCCCACCTTGTAGAATAGGTACAAAAAGAATGCTTGAGATTTTAACAAGAATTACTGAAGGTAAAGGAAAAGATGGCGATATAGAAAAACTAGAAAGACTTGCTAATACAATAAAAAAAGGATCTTTTTGTGGACTTGGACAAACAGCACCAAATCCTGTACTTAGTACAATTAAATATTTTAGAGATGAATATATAGCTCATATTTATGATAAAAAATGTCCAACTGGAGAATGTAAAGCACTTACTCAAGTAATAATTGATCCAGATAAATGTAAACAATGTGGAATATGTGCAAAAAGTTGTCCAGTTGGAGCAATAGATGGGGAAGTAAGACAAGGACCATTTAAAATAAATCAAGATAAATGTATAAAATGCTTGGTTTGTATATCAAAATGTCCTTTTAAAGCAATATCAAAATAAAAGTATTTAATTTAAAAAGGAGGTAAATAATGAAAGAAAATAATATAACTTTGAATATAGACGGAAAGCAAGTTAGTGTAAAACAAGGAACTAGTATTTTAGAAGCAGCTAGAAAAATAAATATAGATATTCCAACACTTTGTTTTTTAAAAGAAATAAATGAAGTTGGACATTGTAGAATGTGCCTTGTTGAAATAGATGG
>JAQUWE010000036.1 GCA_028693035.1 Bacilli bacterium
GATGTTATAAAAACATACATCTTGTCATACAAAAAAGAAGAAATTCTTGGTATAATAATAAATATGAAAAAGGGAGTGAATGGTTGCGAACTTTATTTCACATTGACATAAAAGATTATGATGTAAAGGGGACAGTGGCGATTCGCCCTTCTGTAAGAGCAATCATCATTTGCGATGGTAAAATAGCTTTGGTCCATAGCCTAAAATATGATTACTATATTTCTAATGTGCAAGAAAAATAGGCAAACAATGATTGCAAGGCTCCTCAAGCATGTGAAAAGTCTTATTTTCTTGAAAAAAAGGAAGTTGAGTTGGATATTTTTCAGTACCATTATCATGATTTATTATAAATTATAGTGCTTCATTAAATTTTTAAGTATTGCATTTTCTTCTATTTTTGTAATGGCAAAACACTTTTTTCCAGCGTCTTTAAGAGATGCTCCAACTAAGTATAGATCTAATCTATCAATAATAATAAATCTATCGTGAAAAAGGTTTGTATACCTAACATCAAGTGTAGGGTATTGTTTATTAAAAGCCTTAATATCAATTCCCAGTAAATGTGATTTTTGTAGATCTGTATAAATGATTACTTTGACATTTTGTTTCTTAACAACCAATCGATCTAAAATGGTTCTATCTACGAAATTATCAATGATTATCATTTCAGTATTTGCTTGTTCAAATAACTGTTGAAGCCAAGAATATGAATCATAAATCTCACCATTATAAAATATTCTTTCTGTTGATAAAGCTTTTGTTGAAATAGTGTTTTCTAACGTTAAAACTCTATTGTCTATACTATTTACTTTATTCATTAATTCTACGTAATTATCATTTGTAACAAGTATTCTATTTTCATTAATAGAATATCCTTTGAGCAAAAATTCTCTTAAAATACCATTAGCCCATTTTCTAAATAAAATACCATTTTTTGATTTAACACGATATCCTATTGAAATGATAAAGTCAAGCGAGTACATTTTTACAGGTTTGTCAGAGCTTGCAATGTGCAAAAAATGCACATTGCTTTTTTCATCTACTTCACCATCATTCGTAATATTCTTTATATGTTTACTAATAACAGAGCGATCTTTTGTATATAATTTACTTATTTGTTCAATTGATAACCAAACTGTCTCTTCTTTTGGATTTATGTTCACATCTATCTCTAAATCCTCATTAACAAATTTCACAACCTCATACCTTTTTTCTTCCATACTCTTTCCTTTCATTATAAAATAAAAACGGATTACTTTATTAAGACACCTAAAACCATTAGTACAAATAATACCAAGTCATTCTTAAGTATGATAATAAAATAATCCGCGGCCCCTATAGACGCGAAAACTGTAGATACTTAGGATCTAGCCAGATGAATTAGAATAAAGCATATATGCTTTTATGATTTATTAATCAAATGATTCATTACTACTCTATAGGTATAGCAATCATTTTATACATTCTAATTTATAATAATAATATAGCAAAATAGGTCTTTAATTTCAAGATATAACGATTAATTTTTTTCATTGTTAACTCTATTTATTTTCCTTCCATTATAATTACTTGGCGACTAAGAAATCTGTGTTCTTGTACTCATCCATTATTTTTTAATCTTTTTTTATCTATTTCGTTTTTTAAAGCGTAGTTTCTATTAAAAAACCATTTTTCCTTTCCTTTCTTATTTTTGCATATTTAATAAATTTTATGTGGTTCATAATGCTTTTATTCATATAACCTCTAATTATTTTAGGTCTTGTTTCAATCATACTTCCCTAAGTAATCCCTTCATTAATAATAGATTATGACGATATCATTATAGAATTTCTATTTCGTTCATTGTTAAGATTTTTAAGTAAATTATCTTCAGGGTGTTTATCCTATTTAATCATAAGATGTTATAAAAACATACAACTTGTCATACAAAAAAGAAGAAATTCTTGGTATAATAATAAATATGAAAAAGGGAGTGAATGTATGCGAACTTTATTTCACATTGACACAAAAGATTATGATGTAAAGGGGACGGTGGCGATTCGCCCTTCTGTAAGAGCAATCATCATTTGCGATGGTAAAATAGCTTTGGTCCATAGCCTAAAATATGATTACTATAAATTTCCTGGTGGTGGAATTGAAGCAAATGAAAGTATATCCCACGCTTTGATGAGAGAAGTACAAGAAGAAACAGGGCTAGAAGTCATTCCTTCTTCGATAAAGGAGTTTGGCATGGTTCACCGCATCCAAAAAGGCAAAAAAGAAGATGTTTTTGTGCAAGACAATTATTACTATTTTTGCAATGTACAAGAAAAAATAGGTAAACAATCATTGCAAGGTTATGAATTAGAAGAAAGATTTTCTCTTGAGTTTGTGTTTCCTCTTGATGCTATTTTTGCAAACAAAAACAAAAAGCATGGACCAAAAGATAAAATAATGATCGAGCGCGATTCAAAAGTGCTAGAGGTGCTCATCCAAGAAAAATACATCTAACAAAACAGATTCCAAAAAGGAAAAAAACAGATA
>JAQUWE010000010.1 GCA_028693035.1 Bacilli bacterium
AAACAATTTGTTCCTTACTACAAAGACAAACTTTATACACCTAATGTTGTTAGATATATTTAAATTTTATAAAACAAAAAGTTTTCAAGATTTTACTTTAAATCCCAAAAACTCTTTACACAAACAATGCATAATACCCCGCTGTATAATGTAACGATTTCATAATAAATATAATATTTACTTTAATTTTTATCATTTAAATATCAATAATATAAAAAAAACTAACTATTTAGTTAATTTTTTCTGTTTTGCATATTCATGCGCATTTTCCGTATTTTCTATTAAATCTTCATTTTCACCATCAATATTAATTACTTTTTTTGCTACTAAATCTATTTTTTCAACTAACTCATAACCTTCATAAAAACTTGCAACTCCATAATTATCAACAAAAACCACAATTCCATCTCTGTTAACCGTTTGCTCTTGAATCAATAAATCCTCTTTGTCAATATTTTCTGGTTGATAAATTCTAGTTGCTCTTTTGTTTATTCCTATGGCATTAGGATTTTTTGTATAGTCTACTTGTTTTCCATTATACCCAAAAGTATCATATATAGTGGTTTTGCCATTTTCCTTAAATACATAATATCCTTTAGAATTATCTGGATTGTTATCAAAATATTGTGTTTTATAATTATTAATTCCCACCGCCAAAACCCCAAGAAAGAATCCACTAGTGGCCATAACGCCTACAAAAGGCGCAATCGTTAATGCTGCGTTAGCAATTTTATCCTTTATACTTTCATCAGAAATATTATTGTCTTTTTCTAATTCAAAATCATTTTTATTTTTCCTCTTTTCATAATTTGGGATTAAATACATAAAAGGAAGATCCTTTAGGAAGTGTATCCAATCACCTTTTCAAAATTACCTTTTTATTAATTTCTTTTGAGCAGATTCTTCAACTAACATTTTTAAATGCTCTCTATTTTCTTTAAGTGATTCAATTTGAATTTTTCTAAATTTATTCATAGCATCATCAATAGGCATATCCTTTTCAACATAAAAAGGTTCTCCAAAATTTACTATTACTTTATTCTTTAACTTTTCCTTTTTTGCCCATAATGATGTAACAGGTCTTACAATTGTCCCATTTCTTTTTGCTAATAAAAGAAATGAAGAATCAAAAGTACCAAAATCCTCTCCGTCAGGTCTTCTAGTTGTTCCCTCTGAAAAAATTCCAATAGTTTGTTTTAATTTTAAAAAGTTATTCATATCTTTTATAGAAACAAAATTATTAGCTTCTTCGTTATCACATTTTCTTTCAATAGGAAAATAGTGCATTTTTTTAAATGAATTGGCTGTAATTCTACACAACAACGAATTTTTACTGTTTGCAAAAATGCTATCCCTGCCGTCAAAAAATCTTTTCAATGCAGCCCAATGTATATTTTTCACTAAGATTGCTGTTATTACCATAGGATCTAATGTACTTCTATGATTTGGAGCATATATTCCAACTTCATTTTCTGAAGAAGCCATGTTTTCTTCATGTAAAATTATTGGATTGAATTTATGCATAATGATTGGTCTAAATACTTTTAATTTTTGGAAGAATCTATCTGATTTATTTATTCTATCATATAATTTCAAATTTTTAATACCAATTAAATTATTCTTTGCTTTTTCAATAGTTTTTTCGTCAAAAGATTTAATAATTTCAACATTTTCAGAGTTGGCTACCTCATCATTATGCTTTCCTTTTACACATATTGTTTTGATTTTTTCTTCACTAAGGGTCTTTATAATTGATGGTTTATCATCAAAAACTAAATCAGGTTTTGCACTTATTATACCACGTACTTTTTCTTCATCATTTTTATAAAAATAAAAGTTTTTAGGGGATAAAGGAACCCCATTCACAGCATATTGCAAAATTGTAAATGTTCTTGCAATAAATCCTATAAAATTTTTATTACATGTTTTAGCTCTGGAAGTATGAATTTCTACATCATTTCCATCTTTCCTATTTTGGTTTATATGCTTTCTAACACCAGGTCTAAATCTTGATAGTAATGAAAACTTAACAAAATTAGGGCCAATCCAAAACTTATCCAAGGCTTTCTTTTGTTTGTTTAAAGCTTCAATACTATTGCCTGATTCTTTTATAAAGAAGTTATGCATATCTAAAATGTCCTCTGCTTCAAGTGCTTTCGGATTGACTACCTCCATCCCATATTTCTTTTTGAAATATGGTAATGCCACTTTTTCAATAAAAGCGTTAAAGTCTGTCGTTGTCCCATCTGTATCATATATTATTTTCATAAAAATCCCCCTTTTTTATAAATTGACATTATTATACATTTTTTTTTTTAAAAGTCAAGTTAATATGAGGCATTCTAATATTTTCAAAGTAGGGATACTTATAAAGAGAGTATTTATGAAAAAAAGATAATCTTTTCAGATTATCTTTCTTCATAAATACTAACTTGTTTTTTATCTCTTCCGACTCTCTCGTATTTTACATATCCAGATATTTTTGCATATACAGTATCATCACTACCGATACCTACATTTTTACCAGGATAAATTTTAGTTCCACGTTGGCGGTATAAAATAGATCCACCAGTTACGTATTCACCATCAGCTGCTTTTGCACCTAAACGTTTTGATTCAGAGTCACGACCATTCTTAGTTGAACCCTGTCCTTTTTTATGGGCAAATAACTGTATCTGTAATTTCATGAAATTCATAAGGACACCTCCTCTACTTTTATGTTTTTTGCATAATCTTTTTCTAATTCTTTTAATAAAGCAATCATATTTGTAAGTAAAATTTCCGTTTCTTTTGTTTCCTTTTTTACTTCAATCTCGATAAATCCCTCTTTACAAAGATATCCTATATTATTAGGATCAAATGATAAGATTCCATTTACTGTAGTTGTGACAATAGAACTTACACTCGCACAAACGATGTCTTTTCCATAGTCCTCATACGCAGCATGTCCTTTAATTGAGACAAATGCAATTTTATCTTTTCTTTCTACTTTGACTTTTATCATTATTTTACTCTAATGGCTTTGATTTCCACTTTCGTATATGGTTGACGATGTCCTTGGGTTTTACGATATTTTTTCTTAGCATTGTATTTGTATACAATAATTTTTTTAGATTTACCGTTTTTCATGACTTCAGCTTCTACAGTTGCGCCTTTTACAAATGGTGCACCTACAGTTCCATCTACCATTAATACTTCATCAAAAGTAATGGTTTTTCCAGCTTCAGCATCTAGTTTTTCTATGTAAAGAACAGTTCCTTCTTCTACATAGTATTGTTTCCCACCAGTTACAATAACAGCTTTCATATTCTACCTCCTTCATATTTAGTTTAAGACTCGCCTAAAAGGTAACATTTTGTTTTAAAACCTTGTTCGCGCGGTTGTAAAGCTAAGAGGCTCTACACAATTACACATTTTAGCACATTTATTTATGGTTGTCAAACAACTTTCTTAAGAATTGCCGTTCTTTTATCTCCTTATTTTCGATGATAAAGCTATGTTTATAGTCTCTTTTCATCTTTTTATAATAAGGTCCTTTTATTTTCTTTTTTTTAGAAAATGGTATTTCTTCCATATACCGTTCTAATAAAAACTTTTGGAATTGATAATGTCTCTTTCTATACTCTTTAATAAAACCAATCCAAAGAAAGAAAAGACCCAATAATAAAACAAGATTTTTATAATAAATACTTGTCAAAAGTAAGAGTGTTAAAAAAGATAAAAAAAGCATGAATAAAAAACTTTTCCGAAAAGGAAGAAATACATTCATAAAAAGATTGATGATTTTAGAACCATCTAATGGATAAATAGGAACCAAATTAAAAAGAAGAATACTGTAATGAATAAAAGAAATGGTATCATTGGGACAGAAAAAAGTAACAATAAAATAAAAAATAGTTTGAAAGAAAATACCCGCAGCTGCAATATACAGTTCTTCCTTCATTGGTTTATTGATTTTTTCTTCAAAAATAGTAATACCACCTAGTGGTAAAAAAATAATTTTACTGATATTCCATTTATAATAGAGCGCTACCCAGACGTGCCCCATCTCATGTACAAAGATAAATATCATAAATAATATGCATTCTTTGAAATAGCCTGTAATCATACCAAGAAAAAAGACTACATACAAAAGAGGATGCATTTGCATCTTACGAAACGTATTTAGTATAATCAAGTGTTTTTCCATCCTTTTTAAAAACCAAATATAAACTTTTCTCTTTTACTTCTCCAAGATAAGCCCCTTTATCGATATAGTCATAGACTTTCACACTCGTTTTGGCAATATTGCCATACCAAGTCTCTACTCCGTCTGTTCCTTCTAATATAATGGTATTTCCATACCCTTCTTTTTCTCCAACAAAAACAACCATTCCGTTTTCTCTAGCGGGCACCAAATAATTTTCATCAACTGTTAATTTAGCGCCATCTAAATATTTACTTACTTCTTTATAGGTTAATTTTTCACTAAAAACAACATCTGTTTTTTTCTTAAGAATGTCTTTAAAAGGAATTGCTGTACCAAACTGTTTTTCATAGAAAGCATTGATGGTCGCAAAAGAAATACTTTTTTCATAAATTTCTTTATAGAAAGGGGCTTTGTATTTTGGAAATTGTTTTAAAATAATAAGGGCTGCTAAAGTCGCAATTACCGTAAGTAAGAGTTTTGTTATAAACCAAAAAATAGGAAGTTTCTTTTTAACTTTAGGTACTTCCTCTACTATTTTTTTCTTTTTTTTACGTTTGTTTTTTATTCTTGCATATTCTTCCATAAGAATCACCTATCAAAGTATACGAGATTTTCATTTTTATTAGAACTTTTTATATAAGAAATGGTTCTTACAAAGTCTATGGTATGGTTTGTTCTCTTTATTCCATACTAAAAAGGGTGATAGCTATGAAAATAAGACTTGGGTATGTCGCAATGTGTAGAAGCTGTGAAATGCCTTTTAAAACAATTACATATACAGAATATAGCAAAAAAGAAAACAAGGAAAAATTACATGATATCATTGTTTATAATTTGAAAAATACTATCGAAATATTAAAATATAATATTAAAAACGATGTTCATTTTTATAGAATGACTTCTAATTTAATTCCTCTTGCGACGAAAGACGATGTTGAATTCAATTATATTACGCCCTATCTTTCTTATTATCAGGAAATTGCTTCTATCATAGAAAAAAATAAAATGCGTATTGATATGCATCCTGATCAATATGTGGTATTAAATAGTACAAGAGAAGAAGTTAAAGAAAATGCGAAACAAATTTTATATTATCATGCTTCCTTATTAAATGCTTTACGGATTCAAAATCCCCTTCTTGTTTTGCATGCAGGAAGCAGTGTTCTTGGGAAACAGAATTCTTTAAAAAGATTTATCAATACTTTTAAAACACTTCCAGAAGAAATAGGAAAAATGATTGCGATAGAAAATGATGATAAAACTTTTGATATTAAAGATGTTTTATACCTTTGTGAGACTTTACACTTGCGGATGATTTTAGATTATCACCATTATATTTGTAACACAGGCGGTCTTGCTATTAAAGATTACTATAAGAGAATCTTTGCAACTTGGAAGCAGGAAACACCTAAGATGCATTTTTCTTCTCCTAAAAACAAAACCAAAAAGGATATGCGCAGTCATCATGATTATATAGATGCGGATGCTTTTATTGCATTTTTAGAATCCGTTAAGAATTTTGATATAGATTTGGATATTATGTTAGAAGCCAAAGAAAAAGATATGGCTTTGTTTAAACTAGTAAGAGAATTAAAATATAAAACCAATTATACATTTTTAGATGATACGACTTTTGAAATATAAAAAAAAGAATGATATTCCTTTATATAGAAACAGGATCATCCTTTTTTATTTTGTAAGAAGTAAATCTTTTTCTTGTTATTTGATATTCTTTTGATTTTGGTTTGTTCTCTTGTAATGTGTCTTCTATTTCTTCTGTATATTTTTTTATTTCCTCATATTTCTTTTCTTCTGTAGCAAGTTCCTTTTCTTTTTCCTCTACCCTATACTTTGCTTCTCTATAAATGTGTTCTTTTTTGGAAAAGTCTTCTCTTACTATAAGAAGTAATGCTTCTTTATCCAAAAACGCTTCTGTTTTTAATTCTTCTTCTGCTATTTTTATTTGACTTATAATATCTTCCATTTTATATTTCTTTTTTAAATTTCTGGTACTTTTTGTCTCTTTAAGATAAGAGATGACTTCCTTTACTCCATAAACAAGTGTGATCGCAATAACAAAAGGAAGAGGCAAAAGAAGCATTAGCATTTGCGCAGCGACTATAAAATAGGTAAGAAGCCAGAGTCCCGCACCTTTTGCAAGACCTTTAAGCATTTGACTACGTAAACAAGAAGGTACTTCTTCTAATTCCTCTTTTATTTTTTCAAACTTTTTTCCTTTGTCTTTTATCCTTTCCACTTCCATAACTAAATCAAATTTAACGTCCATGGCGTCTAGATAATTTTGATAGACAATCTCTTTTTCTTCTTTTAAATATTCTAATTCTTTATTTAACTTATTGATTTTTTCTTTTCCAATTTTTAATATTGTTTCGTATACCATATGATTCTCCTATTGGATACTTTTTTTATGACTGATCCTTATTTTTTATAAGTTCGTATCCCTTACTTTCTTCTATCCTTAATTGCTCTTTTAAACGTTTTAAATGAACGTCTTCCTCTTGGACTGCTTCTAATAATTTTTCTTCTATTTCAAAAAGTGCGGCTGCTTTCCATTTTTTTGCTCTTTCGAGATTTTCCATTCTTGTTTTAATCAAAGGTTCGTTTTTTTTATAAATGGCGTCATATTGTTGCCCTAGTTCTCTTGACTGTTCTTGTAAATCCATTCTATTTTTTCTGTTATATTGAATAAGTGCTTTTGTAGTTTGCAGTTCTTTTTCTTCCTGTATTAGGTCTAATTCAAATTCTAATTTTTTGATTTTTTCATCAACTTGGCGTTCTGCAACACAACTTTTTGTATACTTCTGATATGCGTCTCTATTTTGTTGCCTTAAAAAATAAAGTTCGTCTTCTAATTTTCTTATAATCTCTGTATATTCACTCACAATTTTTCTCCTTTAAATATTTATTTCTTAATATATACACTTTCTTATCAGTAGTCAAGTCCTAATTAACTAATAATTAAAAAGGACATAAAAAAACTAATTATGGTTTGTTTTATAATTAGTAAATCTTTTGTTTGCTATTGTATATTTCTTTTCTTTGGTTTTTTGATTGTCTTCTACCAAAGATATTTCACTTTCTTTCTCTATTTCCTGTTGTCCAACATATATAGAATGTAGAAAAGTAAGATCTTCTTTTGCTTGTGCAAGTTCTGCTATTTTTTTGTGATAAAAAGTTTTCTTTTCTTGATACTGCTCTTTTTTGTTTTCAACCTGTTTTTCTTTTTTTATTAAAGTCTGACCAAGATTTTTTACGTCTTCTTTCATTTCTTCTATTTTAAATGTTTTTATAGCGTTTCTTTTTTTACAACGCCTTAAAACTTTTCTATCCTCTTTTGTAGTAAGAAAATATATAAAGCCCTGTGATGCCCCAGAATATAGAGTAATAAAGGAAACAGTAGGCAAAGAAAGAATGGGATCTATGGTGCCTGTTGCAGTAAAAACATAGATAAAAAGCCACATTCCAATACCGTGAGGAAGACATTTCCATTTTTCTTCTGATAAATAACTAGAGATATCTAGTATTTGTATTAAATCACTTAGTTTATGTTTTTCCTTACAATATTCATTTTTTATTTGATTGTTTTGCTCTTGTACTGTTTCATATTCTTGTTCAAATACTTTTACTTCTTTTTCTAGTACTTTTATTTCCGTTTTTTTATTTTGAATCATTGGATGTTCTTTCATTTGTACCACTTTCTTGTCATTTACTTCTACAGAATAAAAAAGGACATAAAATCTTTCCTTTTTTATCTTGTTTTAGAAGAATTTGTTTCGTTTTGTAGTTCTTCCTGTGCACGTGCAAAATAACTTTCAAAAGAAGTAGAATCTGTTCTTCCTTCTTTTTTAGCTGTTATTCTTCCCTGTGACTCTCGGTTTTTTTCAGGTTTTAATTTCATTTTTTGTGTGGGAGAAACAGGGTAAACATGAATGGTTCCAAAATTTGTTTTGCCTTCCATAGTATCACCTACTTGCATTATAACACATTTTGAAAATAAAAAGACTGATTGTCTTTTATTATAAAATAATTTACTTTTTATTGTCACACATTAGGACAACTTTTTTTGTTTATTGCCATTGTTTAGAGAATCTTCAGTCTCATCTGAATACCCTAAGAAAGCAGCTTGACGTTTCGAGAATTCCCGTTCTTTTTTTGCATTTTCTCTTTCAATAACTATATTAGATAGTTCTGTTCTACAACGTAGTAATCGCATTTGCGCTTTAGCCAAATTAAAAGATCCCGGATATTTTCTAATAAAATCAAACTTTTTGTCTTGTTCATCCAAAAGATTTTCATACTTGCGCCATAATAGCGCAAAGGCCTCCGCATCCACTGTGTTTTTTTCTGCCTTAAGAATAGCAAGCAAGAATTCTAATCTTTTTAGATTTTGTTTAAATTCATATATTTCGACTTGTCTATTCTGTTTTAATTCGTCCTTCTTGTTTGGTATATTTTTGTGTTCCATTTTATCTCTCCTTTTAACGGGTTGCTAATCATTATATATTTATTTAGAAATAAAGTCAACCTACTTTATAAAAATAATAATTTTCACTTAGAGAGTTTGGTACAAAGAAAAAAGGCTATACGCCTTCTATATATTTTTCACCATTTCCACGATACAACGATACAATTGTCATAATTTCTAAATATACAAATAAAACAGTAAATAAAATCCATCCTACAATAGGAATAATCATTAAGACAATCCAAATATAAGGAGATAGATAATATTCATGACCAGCTACCCCTAATTTAGCAGAAGTTTGGGTTAGTATTTGCATATAAAATATTGCTAACATAATAAAGAATGGAAAAATAAACAATAGGAGCCCTAAAACCCAGTATTGCCATTTTGTATACCAAGCATTTTTATCGTATGCATCTAGTAAAGCGCCTAAGACAAGAGTACTAGAACCAGAAGAGAACAGGAATAGTAAAAGCCATATCCACCAATTTTCTTTTTTAAGTATCTTCATTCTTGTACCTTCTTTCTACAATCTACTCCTATTATATCATTTTTCTTATCATTTATGAAATAGTTTTTGTTTCTATTTATTATTTTATTTCTTCCTTTAATGCATATAAGAAATTCAAGGCTTCCATAGGTGACATTTCTAAAGGATTGGCTTTTTTAATTGCTTCTTCTACTTTTGATGGTTCATGAATCAAATCATCAATAGGAAGAGATTCTTGAATTTTAATATCTCTTTTTATTTCTTTATTTTCATAAACCTTTAAAATAGCATCTGCTCTTTCAATCAAAGATGCTGGAAGGTTCGCAAGTCTCGCCACATGGATACCATAACTCTTATCGACACTGCCCTTTTCGATTTTATGAAGGAAAGTAATATTACCATCTTCTTCATAAGCACTTACATGAATATTTTTTAAATGTGGTAGAGATTCTTCCAAATCTGTAAGTTCATGATAATGCGTAGAAAAAACAGTTTTGGCTCCTATTTTATGATGAATATATTCAATAATAGATTGCGCAAGCGCCATGCCATCAAAGGTGGCGGTTCCTCTACCTAGTTCATCAAATAAAATCAAACTATGAGAAGTGGCATTATGAATAGCAAATTCAGCTTCCTTCATTTCTACCATAAAAGTAGATTCCCCACTTACTAAATCATCAGAAGCACCTATTCTTGTATAGATAGCATCAAATACAGGCATTTCTGCCCTGTTAGCGGGTACATAGCACCCAATTTGTGCCATAATCACAGTAATGGCTACTTGTCTCATATAGGTCGATTTACCAGCCATATTAGGGCCTGTTACAAGTAGGATGTTAGTGTCCTCATCCATTTCGATATTATTAGGGACATAGGTATCTGTCATAACCTTTTCTACAACCGGATGTCTGTTTTCTTCAATGTATACTTTTCTCTCTTCTACCAAGGTAGGTCTTACATAGTGGTTTTCTTCAGTTACACTTGCGAAAGACTGTAAAACATCTATTTCACTAATTACTTTCGCAATCTCTTGTAGTTTTGGTATATATTCTTTGACTTTGTCTCTAATGGATACAAATAAATCATATTCTAATTCAGTTATTTTTTCTTCGGCATTTAAAATCAAATCTTCTTTTTCTTTTAAAATAGGACTAATATATCTTTCACAATTGGAAAGGGTTTGTTTTCTTTCATATCCATATTCTTCCTTTACCATAGAAGTATTTCCTTTAGAAACTTCTATATAGTAACCAAAAACACGATTGTAGCCAATTTTTAAATTCTTAATACCTGTACGTTCTCTTTCTTCTAATTCAAAACGTGCGACAAAGTCTTTGCCACCTTTTCTAAGAGATTTTAATTCATCTAATTCTTGATGAAAACCTTCTTTGATAAGATATCCTTCTTTAAGACCAATGGGTGGATTCTCATAAATACTTTTTTCAAGTAAAGAAGTAAGTTCTTCTAACAAAGGAAAGGTTTTTGAAAAATGTATTTTTTCTAAAATGGAATGAATGGTTGGTAATACATTTAAAGAAGTTTTTAATTGCAATAAATCTCTTGCATTCGCACTTCCAAAAGCAATTCTACCAGACAGTCTTTCTAAGTCATACACTTCAAATAAAGCCTCTGCAAGTTCTCCTTTTAAAATAAATTCGTTTAAAAGAGTTCCTACAATATCGTATCTTTTTTCTATTTCTGTCTTTTCAATCAAAGGATTTTCTATCATATTTTTAAGCATTCTAGAACCCATAGCTGTTTTTGTTTTATCAAGAAGCCATATCAAAGAATAGGTTCTTTGTTTTTGTCTTAATGTTTCTGTAAGTTCTAGATTCCTTTTGGTATGAATATCCATCTTTAAGAATGCTTTATTTTCTTTAATGGTTGCTTTTTGTAAATGAACAAGACTTCTTTTTTGGGTATCACTGATATAGGTAAGCAAATGCTTGATGGTTTCTATATAACGAACATCTCCTATATCTTCATAAATGTAAGCATATTCCTTGTTTTCTTCTTTTTTATCAAAAATAGAAATCGCAATTTTAAACTGATTTTTAAGTAAAGAAGAAATGGTTTTATCAATTTTATCACTGATAACAATTTCTTTTACACCCATTGAAACAATTTCACTTACAAGTTTACTGGCATTGTGTTCTACCATAAAGGTACCGATTTCTCCCGTTGAAATATCTGCATAACTTACACAATACGCATGGTTAAAATCAACAATATTTCCGATATAGTTGTTTTCTTTTTCACTTAAGGCTTCATTTTCCATGATTGTACCCTTGCTGACAATCTGAATGATGCCTCTTTTGACAATGCCTTTTACGTTTCTAGGATCTTCTAATTGTTCACAAATCCCTATTTTATACCCTTTTTCTACTAATTTCTCAATATAGATCGTAGAAGCATGATGGGGAATCCCACACATAGGTATTTTTTCTTCTAATCCTGCATTTTTACCTGTTAATGTAAGTTCTAGTTCTCTTGATACCGTAATCGCATCTTCAAAAAACATTTCATAGAAATCTCCTAGTCTAAAAAAAAGAATCACATCTTTATTTTTATCTTTGATTTCTAAGTATTGTTTCATCATAGGCGTTACTTTATTCATATCTACTTGGTCTCTCGTCATTTTACATCACCTAAGCTCTATTTTATCAAAAAAAAGAAAAGAATGCTATAAATTCTTTCCTTTTGTCGTTTTTTTGGTTATTAATAACTTCTTCCTGCTCTACGTTCTGCACTAACATGATTTCTCACAACTAGGGCAAGTTCTAAAGCATAACAATATAAAATTTGTGGATTTAAAAGCGCATTATCTGGCAATAAAGACAGACCTTTGTCGTAGTCAAGTCCTAACAAACTTTCTTGTTCTCTCATTAAAAATTCTCTATCATCAAACTCTTTTTTATCTAGTTGAGCTTTATATCTTCTTCTAAGACGGCGTGCCTGTAAATCACACATTAATAATTGTTGTCTAAGAGCTGCTTCTTTATTTAAATAAACACGCATAGCATCGACTGCTATATTTTTGTTACCGTTTTCGTAATACGCTTTTAAGCATTCTACTTTCTTCAATTGCACATCATCCAACTGTACACGTATTGCATTTCTTTCTACAATATTGTTGTTGTTATTAATTTCAAATAATTCTTTCAAAGTAAGACTATTTTTTTTATCGTTTTCTATTATACTGTGTGCTTGTACCCTTCTAACAAGCGTCAAAACACGCTCAGAAGTTTTCATTTTATTTTTGGCGGTTACAAAATGTTGTGCAAGTTCTTTTAGTGCTTCTTCTTTTTCTACAATACAATTTCCTGTTCTTACAAATTCATCTACTATATTCCCTTGTTTTGGATCCATAAAACATTCCCCCTACTTCGTTATGTTTCTATATACATTATATAAACAAGTAGTTTTTTTTGTCAAATAAAACTTTACAAAAAAATGTAAAGTTTTTAATATTTATGTTCTATTTTCTTTTAAATATGATAGGGCTTCTTCAAAAGTAGAAATAGCCTTTATTTTAATGGAATAATTTTTGTCTTTTTTGAGTTTGATAGCCTCTTCATAATTTTCGCCAGCAGGGACCAAAAATAAAGTTGCTTTTTCTTTGACAGCGCCTTTTAATTTAAAAGCAACGCCTCCTATCGAACCTACTGTTCCATCTTCTTCAATGGTACCTGTTCCTACTATTTTATTGCCCCCTGTAATGTCTTCTTTCGTTAAAGCATTATAGATAGCAAGTGACAGCATTAAGCCCCCTGAGGGACCAGATTCTGTTTTTTCGGAAGTAATTTCTATAGGTGGATTCATTTTCAAATCCTTATTAGAAGTGACCATAGCCCCTACCAAAGAAATACCCTCTTCTTCAATGATAATCGCATGTCTTTCATATTCTGTATTTTTGTTTTTTACTTTAAAAGTAATTTCTTCGCCTGCTTTTTTAGAACGGATTTTTTTTAATAATGAAGTCTTATCTGTTATCTTTTCTCCATCCATTTTTAATAAAGCATCCCCTATTTCTAAATCAGTTCGTGCTTTTTCATCTAAATATGTAATATAAAGAGTTGTCTTTTCTATATGAACTTCTTTTCCCAGTTGATGATAGGCCACAAGTACTGCATTGTCATAAGATTCTTCTAATAATTTTTTATCCCGAAATTCCATTTCCGCAATGGTTTCATTGTCATATTTTACTTCTTCTTTTTTAACAATTTTCCAGTCTTCTTGAAACTTAGCATACAAATAGATAAGAGGCGTTGCTTTCAGCTCAGAAACATAAGCAAAATTAAGACTCCCTTTCTTTTTATAAGAATCTTCTAATTTGATTTTTTTGGAGATGTCAATGGCGCCTCCTGGGGTATCTATGTAATAAGGAAGTGGGATACAAAAAAGAATAAGAAGAAGTACAAAAAGACAAATACCTATTCTATTTTCTTTTAAAATTTTCTTTATTTCTGCATATAGTTTAGTAAACATAGGATGTCCTCCTTTAATATAGAATATAGAAATCATGGTGACTTTATGAAGAAAATAATCATCAGTATTATTATTATGTGCCTTCTTTTGTTTATTGGTACACAAATTTTAACAGAATCCAATATGATTTTAAAATCAGTTGTTTTTTCTTTTCAGATTTGGCAAAATAATATTTTTCCATCCCTTTTCCCTTTTTTTGTTTTATCAGAACTTTTACAATACTATGGATTTATAGAACTTGTTAGTGAACTTTGCAAAGGGGTCATGCAGAAAGTCTTCAAATTAAACGGAGAATGTGCTTTTATATTGATTCTGAGTTTAATTTCAGGATTTCCTAGCAACGCTAAATACACAAGAGAACTTTATGAAAAAGGTCTTATCAATGAAAGAGAAGGTACCAAAATACTTACCTTCACTCATTTTTCAAATCCATTATTTATTTTGGGAACCATTGCTCTTTTATTTTTAAATAATAAAGAGGTAGGATTGCTCATTTTACTTTGTCATTATCTTGGTAATATTATTATTGGGCTTATTTTTCGTAATTATGATGTATCAGAGCCTACGCATGAAAAAGTCTCTTTAAAAAGAGCCATTTTGAAAATGCATGAAAAAAGGATGCAGCACACAGAAAATTTTGGACAAATGATTGTAAGAACCATTATGAATACAATCAATACCTTACTTATGATTTTGGGAATTGTTACTGTATTTCTAGTGATTACTTCTATTATCAGTCATTTGCTTCCACTAGGTTCATACTACCAAAGTCTTTTAAATGGTTTTGTCGAAATGACACAAGGGCTTAAATACGTTAGTATTTTAGAAATACCCCTTAAATTAAAAGCTGTTTTATCAGTTATGATTATTTCTTTTGGTGGACTTTCTGTACACATGCAGATTTTTAGTATTCTAAGTGATACCAAAATCAAATATTTGCCATTCTTAACAGCTCGTATTATGCACGCTCTTATTTCTTCTTTCTTGCTTTATATAAGTTTTGATCTATGGACTTATCTTTTATAGCATTTGCTTAGGTTGCGGTTACAGAAATAGTAGAGGCATTATAAGGAAAAACAAAATGAAGTCCAAAATCGCCATCTACAGATTTATGGGTAACAGGAATGGTCACTTCTAAAATAGAATCATAAGAGGAAGCGGTAAGTGCAGCGCCTGCTACTGCTGTGTTTTTTATCTGCATATCCCCAATCTCACTACCTTCTGTTAATTTAAAAGTATGATTGTCAAATGTGATGGTTGCAGCATCCTTGCTATACGTTAGGGTATGAGAACCCCCATTATCAATACTGATGCATCCAGTCCCACAAGAAGAAATGCCAGACACTTCATTTTGGGCCATTACAGATTCTATCGAATTCAGAAGATTGGTTTGATTGATTAGAAGTTTTGTCTTAATCCCATCATCCACATACAAATTTTTAAGAATGATTAATACATTAAACAAATAAATAATAACGACAGTAGCAAGAGAAAAGGAAATCATTAATTCTACTAATGTAAAACCTTTGTTTTTATTTTTCATATTTACACCTACTCTCCTATTTTAATAGAGGCATATGTTTCATCCTCGTATTCAATAATGAGTCTATATACGTGATTTTGTCCATCATATTTTACATATTGTGCGAAATCAATCATTTTTTGAGAAACACCAATGGCACGACCTGTTGTCAAAATCTTATATTTTGCATCTTTTAAATCTTCTAAAGAAAACAAAATCTTTTTTATACGTGTCGCTTTATAAAAGTCTGTACAATATTTTTGTGTTAAAGAAGCATTTTCACCCGTAGCTGTATAATATCCACTTGTACAAGAGGTAATATCAATATATCCATTGGTTGTAGACAATACATCAGAAACCATTTCTTCATAATTTCTTGTTAACAAATATTTTTTTGTTTTTGCAGCATTATATAAGCCATGTGTTGTATTGTAAGAAAAGGTTCTATCATAGCTTGTTTCTATATTACGTAGTTGTACAAATAAGAGAATAAGCGTTACGCCAACGAATACAGAAACAATAAGTGTTTCCATCAGCATGAAGCCCTTGTTATTTATCTTTCGCACAAAACTCACTCCTCTACCTTGTTTTTATCATAAAATTATTATATAATATATTTAGGATAAATACTAGTCCTAAATAAATAAAAGAATAATCCAAATGAAACATAAAGGGGAGATTTAAAGCATGCTAAGAAAATTTGAATTTGATAAAATGCCCGTAGTAGAAGTTGTAAATGACATTTTACTGGATGCTTCTAAACGTGGAGCCAGTGATATCCATTTTGATCCACTTGAATCCCATATGAAAATTAGAATCCGTGTAGATGGCCTTTTGATTGATTATGCAGAAGTACCTAATGAAATCAAAAAAAACCTAGTAACACGTATTAAAATTATATCTGGAATGAACATTACCGAATCAAGACTGCCACAAGATGGTGCAATTAAAGCAACACTTAAAGATACACCACTGGATCTTCGTGTATCTGTTCTTCCTACCAATGAAGGCGAAAAAGTCGTAATCCGTATTTTGGACTATACCATGAGTTTAAATGGTCTAGAACACCTAGGATTTAGTGAATCTAACTATAAAAAAGTATTAAAAATGATCAATGAACCAAATGGTATTATTTTGGTTACAGGTGCTACTGGATCTGGTAAATCTACCACTGTATACTCTATCTTACAAAGATTAAATAGAGAAGAAACAAATATTATTACTGTAGAAGATCCAATTGAAATGGATGTTGCAGGTGTCAACCAAGTGCAAACCAATAGTGAAATTGGTCTTACCTTTGCAACTGCCCTTCGTTCTATCTTAAGACAGGATCCAAATGTTATTATGATCGGAGAAATTCGTGATAGTGAAACTGCAAAAATCGCCGTTAGAGCTTCTATTACAGGGCACCTTGTTCTTTCTACTATCCATACAAACAACTCTTTAAATACGATTGAACGTTTACTTGATATGGACGTTGAAAGATATCTTTTAGCAAGTTCCTTATCTGGTATTATTTCACAAAAACTAGCTCGTCGTTTATGTCCTAACTGTCGTTCTAAAAGACCTACCAATTCCTATGAAAAAGAATTATTTGAAAAAGTATTAGGTACGACTACAGATGAAATCTATGTAGCGGAAGGCTGTGAAGAATGTGGCAATGGATATACAGGAAGAATTGCTATCCACGAAGTATTGCTTATTACGCAAGAAATCACAGATGCCTTAAGTGAAGGTGTTACAAAAGATAAATTAAGAGATCTTGTTTATAAATCAGATGTTACAACCCTTTTACAAGATGGTCTTGAGAAAGTTATTTCTGGACAAACCTCTTTTGAAGAATTGCTTAAAATTATCGAATTAGATGATGATGAAAATTTAGCCGGTCAATCCGATCTAAAAGCTGCTATAGAAAATACCCATATCAATCATGAATATGCAGAACATTTAGAATATAAAGAAGAAACAGAAAAAAAGGAAAATGAACCTTCTCCTAATGAAGAAATTGAGAGTAAAGTGATTTCTCCTACTCCACTAAAAAAAGAAGATTAAACTTCTTTTTTTTAATGTCTTTATATTTTTGGAAATTTACCTACCGCTTTTTTTATTAACTTTTTAATACCCGTCACAGATTCTTTTACTTGCTGTGTAGCTTCTAAATCTGTAAGAGATAGATTACTAAAATCAGATTTTTTGAATTTCACTTTATTGTCTTCATCCACAACTCTTTCATACCCTCTTTCTCTTGCATGTTGTACAACAAAAAGAGAGACTCTAAAATCTAAGTATTGGGGGACACGATTAAAAAGAGACACCAAATCAGGAAAGTTTTCTTCTTTAAAGAAATAGGGATTCAATGAGTTAACATCTGCTTCATTTTCTTGTTTACGTAGTTCTAATTCTTCTTGTAAACTTCTAGTTTTATTATCTATTTTAAATAAGAATTCATCATCATATTTCTTTTGTTCCTCTGCCATTATAGTTCCTCCTTTAACAAAATAACTATATTTTATCACACTATACAATAAAAGTATATTACTATTTTTAACCAAAAAAAAGACTTTTTAAGAGTCATTTTTATGCGACTAATATTGATAATAATTTAATAAAATCAATATGTAGTAAATATAGGATAATAGCCGCTATTCCTAGAAAAGGACCATAAGGAATAATATTGGTTTTCTTTCTATAAAGGACAAATAAAGAAATAGGAAGTCCAATAAAGGAAGATAAAAATATCGTAACAATTGACATTCTAAAACCAATGACCAATCCAATTACAAAAAGTAATTTAATGTCTCCCCCACCCATGGATTCTTTTTTAAACAGAAAGTCTCCCATCTTTTTGACTAAAAACATTAAAACAAAAGCAAGAATTCCACCTATAAGGTGATAAAAAGCTGCTTTAAGCCCATAAATAGAAGCAATTTCTACTAACAATAATATAGATCCAAAAGCAAGGACTTCATCAGGAATAATGTAATACTCAATATCACTAATGAGAATAATCATGATAATAGATACAAAAGTAAGAGCAATCAGCAGATCTAAAGAATATCCAAAAGATAAATAGCACAGAGAAAATAAAATACCTGTTGCTAATTCATATAATAAATACTTAATAGATAATTTGGTTTTGCATACCCTGCATTTGCCACCTTGTAATAGATAAGACAAAATAGGAATGAGTTCATAAAACTTAAGCTGATGGCCACATTCTGTACAATGAGAAGGAGGAGAAACAATAGATTCCCCATTAGGAATTCTTGTTCCTACTACAGCAAAGAAAGAACCAAAAATGGTTCCAAAAACAAATAATACAATTAGATAATATATTTCCATGCTAACTCTACTCCTCTACCCAATCATCGAATACATACCGAACATTGGTAATATGATTGCCAAAATGATGATACCTACCATAACTGTTAAGAAAATAATTAAAGCAGGTTCAATGAATGTTTTAATACGTGTAACAGATTGTGCATGCATCTCTTGGTAATAAGTAGATACCTTTGCCATCATATCAGGCAATTGCCCTGTTTTTTCTCCTGTAACAAGCATTTCGTAAGCTGGGATTGGGAATGCCCAGTGATCTTTAAATGCCAAAGAGATTTTATCACCATGTGCAATGTTGGTAATTGTATCTAAAATAAGCATTTTATAAATTTCATTGTTTGTGATTTTATTTAATATTTCCATAGAATTGGTAATGAATACATTGTGTTTTAATAATGAAGAGAAGGTTTTTGTAAACATTGTGACTTCATTATAAATAATAACTTTTCCAAAAACAGGAAAGTGCATAGCTAACCATTGCATAACCGATCTAAATAATTTAACTTTTCTGTAAAGATAAACCATAACACCAGCAAATATACCAACACCCAATAATAACCAAATAAGATATTTCTTTAAGAAAGCACTTACTTTGATGATAAAGACTGTAAAGGCAGGAATTTTACTAGCATCCATACTCTCATAGATCGCAACGAATTGTGGAATAACCCAAATTAGAATAAATACAATAACAGCAGATGCAAATACAAAAACCATAGACGGATACATCATTGCGGTAATCATTTGTTTTCTTGTTTTATCTGCTTCTGTATAATAAGATTCCATATCATCTAGTGCTTCTGGAAGTTCTCCAGTCATTTCAGATGTTTTAATCATATTAATAAGCAATTTAGGAAAAGCATTTCCTTGTTTTTCCAAAGCTGTACTAAATGATTCTCCCATTGTAAGGTCATAGATAATAGCACTAAATATCTTTTTATAGGCTGGTTTTTTATACTGTCTTGACAATATTTTTAAAGCTTCTGCAAGTGGGATACCCGCTTTAATATACGTTGATAGCTGTGTAATAAAGAAAATTAAATCTTTTATTTTTATTTTTACATGATTGACAGAAGAACGACCATGTAAGAAAGTAATCCATTTTGATGTTTTAATACTATAAACTTCATATCCTTCACTTAGTAAATAAGAGTGTACTTCTACTTTAGAAAAAGCTTCAAAATAATCTTTGACTACTTTTCCTTCTGCATTTTTAGCTACATACTCATAAAGAACTTTTTTATCACTTTTAACAGCATCTTCTCCATCAAAGTTAATAAGCAATGCTTGTCTTTCCATTTCTCTTGTATTACGATGTGCTTTTAAGAAAATAGAATTTTTGATTTTATTTTTTATAGCAAGCAATAGATTTTTAGGAGCATGTAAGATTGCAAGTCCTATTTTTCTAAGTGTTTGTTTGAAAGATTTTTTTTCTATAATAACATTTTCGTTTTTATATTCATTCTCTGTTTGAATAATGCCATCTTTAGATTTTTTAGCTTCTTTTTCTGCTAAAGCCTTTTGTTTTCTTAATTCGGCTTCTTCTTTTTTCTTTAATTTTAATAATCTGTCTTTTTCAGCTTTCTCTTCTCTTGCTTTCTTTCTTAACAACTTCTTCTCTTGATTACGAGCATGCGCTGTCAAATAACTTCTATATAGTGGACTTTTAATAGTATACAGAACCGTATAAAGACCAATACACACAAATTTTACAATAGAATATAGTATTACAACTATATATTTTAAGATGTGATATATAAAGAAAAGGAATGCAAATATACCATATCCAAAATGATATATAATTGTCTTTAAGATATTTTTAATAAGGATTAAAAAAGCATATATACCGAATCCGAAATGATAAATGGTTGTCTTTAAGAAATTTGTAACAAGTAAGAAACAAGTCATTAAACCTGTCCCTGCGTAAGAAGTACCACTTTTTAATGTACTCTTAAGCCAAACAAATAAAGAAGCAATTCCAATACCACAATAAATACCTAATTTTCTAAAGAATCTTGTAATAATAAAAACGCCTGTAAAAATACCTTCAAAAAAATAAGTTGCAGCGTGAAAAAGGAAAATACAAGCTTTTTTTAATAAAAGAGTAAATCTGTAAAACAAGTAAGAAAGCAAGGTAATGAACTTTATTAGCAAAGTAAAAACCTTTTGTATTACAAAAGAGATAGCTTTATATACTGCTATACATAACATACCCATTCCCTTTATTACATTCATAATCACATATTTATAAAAATAATATCCTACATATGGAATATATTCTACTATGAATTTTATCACATTAAAAGGAAGTAAAAGTATAAAGAATACCACTTTATATACAAAAATAAAAGGCAAAAAATACCATGGTTTATTCATAAAAGCACCTGCCAATCCCTCTTATCTTCTATTCTATAAATTATTATAGCATAAATATTGTATAAAAAAAACAAATTTTAAACTTTTTCTGATTAAAACATACAATAGTATTAGAAAGGAGTAGACTTATGAATTATTATAACCCATACTTCTATAATATCCCGAATGCAGCTGCTAGTGCATCTTCTCCTGGGCTTCTTAAATCTCTTTTTGGAAAAGGTATTAACTGGGGGTCTTTATTAACCAATACACAGAAAGTTATTGGAATAGCAAACCAAGCAATTCCGGTAGTAAAACAAATTTCCCCTGTCATGCAAAATGCCAAAACGATGTTTAAGGTCATGAACGAATTTAAAAAAGTGGATACTCCTACAAAAGGTTTGAATCGTAATTCAGTACAAAAGAATGACACTGTCGATTCAAATTCTAATGTTTCTGCAAATACGGGAAATGTTTATGAAAATGTAGAGGAAGTAGCGCAATCTGTTACTGATGATAATGGTCCAAGTTTTTTCATATAAAAAAAGAATTATTTAAAAAATAGTTCTTTTTTGTTTGTTTTAAATTTTTTACCTAAAAGTAGGAAGTATTTCTTCCTCTATTATTTTTAATAAATCTGTTTTCTTGCTTTTTTGCTTACTAATTTTACTTTCTTTTTTATATAAATAATTTATATATTCTTTGTTTTTTCTTGCACTAGGACCTATGATATAGTCTATTTCATCATATTTTTCTTGTCCTTTTTCAAAAGTTAAAATAAAATACCAATGTTTTTCAAAAACAAGTGTTTCTTCCTTAATTTTATACCCCTTTGTACAAAGTTCTTTTCTTAATAAAGAAGTATCTTTATGGGCACTTAAAATAAGTGTATGAAATTCGTTTAAAGAGCTGATAATAGGAAGCATTGTATGCGCTCCCATACCCGCTATTACAATCACATCTTCTTTTTTTATCGGGATGTCCTTAAGACCATCCGTTACATAAAAGGATACTTTATCTTCTACTCCTGCATTTTTAGCTGTTTCTTTCGCACTTTCTATAGAAGAAGCACTAATATCAGTTGCTGTGCAGTGGATGCCTTTTCTTGTAGATGCTAGATAAATATCCAAAAGTGCATGATCACAGCCTACATCAATCACATCTCTGTTTTCTGGAATTGCTTCTGCAAGTGCTTGTAAACGTTTTGATAGCTTCATTAGTTTCCTAAATAATCCTTTAATTTACGTGAACGAGAAGGATGACGTAATTTACGAAGTGCTTTTGCTTCAATTTGACGAATACGTTCTCTTGTTACCCCGAACATTTGCCCTACTTCTTCTAAAGTTCTTGATTTTCCATCTTCTAAACCAAAACGTAATTTAATTACTTTTTCTTCTCTTTCTGTAAGAGTTAAAAGAACATCAGAAATTTCATCTTTTAGAATTTCATTTGTTGCATATTCTTCAGGACTCATATTTCTTTCATCTTTAATGAAATCTCCTAAATGAGAATCATCTTCTTCTCCAATAGGTGTTTCCAAACTAACTGGTTCTTGTGAAATTTTATATATTTCTCTTATTTTTTCTACAGAAATATTCATTTTTTCAGCAAGTTCTTCTTCAGAAGGTTCTCTATTTAATTCAAGGGTTAATTGTCTTTGTACACGTGCTAATTTATTGATTGTTTCTACCATATGAACGGGAACTCTGATGGTTCTTGCTTGGTCTGCGATAGCTCTTGTAATTGCTTGTCTAATCCACCATGTTGCATAAGTAGAGAATTTATATCCTTTTGTTACATCAAATTTTTCAACAGCTTTCATAAGACCTATATTTCCTTCTTGAATAAGGTCTAAGAATAACATACCACGTCCTACATATCTTTTTGCAATACTAACAACAAGACGAAGGTTGGCTTCTGCTAAAGTAGCTTTGGCTGTATCATCTCCAGCTAAAATACGATCTGCTAAAGAAAGTTCTTCATCCATAGTTAATAACTTAATTTGTCCTATTTCTTTCAAATACATACGAACAGGGTCATTAATGGTTAAATCTTTTGTAATGGTATGATCATCTAGTAAGATTTTTTCAGTAGGTGTTTCTCCACTTTCTTCTTCCTCTGATACAATGGCAATACTGTTTTCACTTAAAGTATTGTATAGTTCATCTAATGAGTCTGAATCTAGTTCAAGTCCTTTTAAGTGACTTGCTAGAATTTCATAAGTGATAACCCCTTTTTCTTTTCCTATTTTTAATAACTCTTCTTTTCTTTCTTCAAACGATTTTACTTCTTTTATCATATTAATTCTCCTTTTTTTAATTGCACAATTTGTTCAGCAATTTTTGTTTTCTCTTCAATATTGGTTTCTTCTGTTAACTTTTTCTTTAAACGGTTCATTTCATAATTTACATTATAATCTCTAATCACTTTACAGTAATCTAGTATCTCTTCTTTTTTATAGATATCGTTAAGTGGTAAAAGAAGAATCTCTTGTAAAAGTGTAGCAACTTCTTTTTGCTCACTTACAAGAGAAATAATATCAGCTAGCTCTATCTTACTATTTTCTTTATAGTAGTGTACAATCTCTAAAGCTAACATTCTACTGGTATCTCTTGGTAGAAATGGTTTTTCTTGCATGTAAATCTTTATAACTTCTGTATCACATAACATATAGTACAAAAGGTTTTGTTCAGCCATCTGATATCTATTTTTCTTTGTCGAAACTTTTTTTGGTAACAGAATTTCTTTAGGTACAACTTCTTTTAATTTATCTGTAAGTTGGTCTTTCAAAAATGTAAAATCAAGCTTACTCTCTTCACTCATTTTTTTTAAGGTAAGTTCCCTCACCACAACATCCTCTATCCGTGAAAGTTCTTCTAACATCGCACTTACATACTTTGCCATGTCATCTGTACTTGTTAAATCTTTGTCTTTTTTTAAATAATTTAATTTAAAATCCATAATGGTAATAGGATTGTCTAGTCTACTTAAGAAAGATTCTTTCCCATTTTTTTTGATAAAGTCATCTGGATCCATATTGTTTTCCAAACGAACAATCTTAGGGGTTACACCCATTTCTAAGAGAATATCCGCACAAGCAAAGGTTGCTTTTGCTCCAGCTTCATCTCCGTCGAAACACAAAATAATATCTCTTGCCATTTTCTTAAGTAACTGGGCTTGTCCTTTGGTAACAGCGGTTCCCATTGTCGCTACCACATTTGTAATCCCTATGGTGTATGCCCTAATGACATCCATAAAGCCTTCCATTACGATAATAGTCCCCTTTTTTCTGGCTTCTATTTTGGCTCTATGGTAATTATAGAGAAGTTCACCTTTTTTAAAGATTTCAGTTTCTCTACTATTGATGTATTTAGAAGGATCTTCACTATTATAGATTCTTCCACTAAAACCAACAACTTGTCCACTTAAATTCCATAAAGGAAACATCACTCTATTGTAATATAAATCACTATATTGATAATCTCTTTTAACCAGAAGTGCACATTTTTCTAAATTTTTATCACTATACCCTTTGCTTACCAACAATTTAGAAAGCATTTTGTTATCTTTTAAGGAAAGTCCAATGCCAAATTCCTTGATGACTTGTTCATCTATTTGTCTTTGTTTTAAATATTCTCTAGCTTCTCTACCTTCTTTAGTATTCACATTATTTTGATAAAATTTACTAGAAAGTTCATATATTTCATAAAGAACAGGATCTTCTTTTGGTTTTGTTTTTTGATAATTTCCTTGAATAGGAATCCCTGCTTTGTCCGCAAGCATCTGCACGGCTTCTATAAAACTAATGTTTTCATACTCAGAAACAAAGGTAAAGACATTTCCGGTTGCACCACAAGAGAAGCATTTGTAAATTTGTTTTTCTTTGCTTACACTCATACTAGGATGATTGTCATCATGAAAAGGACAAACACCAAAGTAATTTTTACCTCGTGGCGTTAATGGTATATATGAAGATATGATTTCTACAATATCTGATTTTTCACGAATTAAATTAATTGTATCTGTACTCAATTTTTCCATAAATACCATACTCCTTATTAATAATATACGACAAAAATATCTAATATCCTTTTTTTTGCCTAAATTTAGTGATTATTTTGTAAAAAAATGTATAATGTATGCCTCTATTCGTATTCTAATAGTAGGAGGGACTTTTTATGAATCTAAAAAAAATGATTTATATAAATACAATAGGTACTTTTTTACTTTGTTTTTTGACTCATTTTCTTTATACATGGTTTCCAAATCCTGTGTTTGCGATATTCTTTCCTGTTAATGAAAGTATTTGGGAACATATGAAAATGATTTATAGTAGTGTTTTATTATTTGGAATAATAGAGTTTATTATAATACAAAAAAAGAAAATTACAAGCAATAACTTTCTTATTTCTTTATTTTTAAAAGCTTTTATTAGTATCCCATTGTTTTTACTTATTTATTTGCCTATTTATTATAAGTTTGGGGAGCATTTACTTGTAACCCTTGTTTTATTATTTTTTGTCCTACTTGCTATATCGTTTCTTGGTTATAAAGTACAAAATATTGGTGAAATAAAGAAACAAAACGGAATAGCTTTTTGTCTTATTATTCTTGCCTACATAGCTTTTGGGTATTTAACCTATCGTCCATTACATCATTCCATGTTTTTTGATACTATGGAAGAAAAATATGGGATACATGAATATGTATTTGAATAATTTTTTATGGAAAATCAGATATATTAAAGTAAATAAAAATGAATTTGATAGTGTAAAAACAAATTCATTTTTTTGTATGCTTTTTATGTATAAAATAGAGATTACTTGGCATCATTAATAACGCCGTTGATTAAGTTTAAATCAGATGGGATAATCCATTTTACATGTGTCATTTTAAATAAAACCAAAGGAATAATGGCACCACTCCTTGCCCCATCCATCCATTTTGGATTAAGTGGCATTAATTTGTATAAATCTTCTAGTGAAATGTCATAGAAAACCTTCTCTGTTCCTTTTATATATTCGTCTAGTGTTAGCATATATTTGTGGATTCCATCATTAAATAATGTGTTTTCTACTAGGTTAAATCCAGTTAATAATTCAAATCTTTCTTCGCCACCCGTAAAGATAGCACAATCATAATCTTCTTCTAACTGCACGTCACTTAGTTTTTCTTCTACAAAAGATTCCATTTCCTCTACTGTATTCCCACTAAATTTTTCGTTCACTTTATCAAAATGATTGAGTAAGTCTGCGACTCCTAATTTCAAATTTTTAGTATCTGTTATTTTAGAACCTTGGAATGTAATCAACTCAGTGGTTTTGCCACCCATATTGATAATCAAAACTTTTTTATTGTTATAATCGTTCTGCATAGCTTTTGATAAATAATAGTTTTCGATACCATGGCTAATAATATTGAAATGTAAATCAAATTTATCATTAAACAATTGTACCAATTCTTGTTTTTTACTTGCTGATAATTCTCTAAAAATACCTGTTACATAAATATTTGTATTAAAGTATTTTAAATCATATTTTGTTTTTATTTCTTCAAAGTAAAGACAAAGACTTTTTAAATTATCTTCACTGATTCCTTTTTCAGAATCAAAGTTGTTCTTAAAATAAATAGAATGCTCTTCTAGTAAAACAAGTTTGTCATCATGCTGATATACCTTGATAGTGGATGAACCTAAATCTATATAATAATTTTTCATTATAACACCTCTATTTACATTTTATCATAAAATTTATAAATCCTAAATAAAATTTTTCAAATTAGAAGTATTAGAAAAAAAGACAATAGCCATGTCTTTTTTTCAAGGAAAAATCCATCTATATATAAACGCTAATGCATTAGCGGCCACATATCTCTATTTGTAAATTTTGTTTCAATTGTATGCGTACCATACCTACTTTGTTTGTCATATATATTTGTGTTTTTTCTGTTTTTAATCGATTGATAACTTCTTCATGAGGATGCCCATACCTGTTATTAGCGCCAGCAGAAAGTAGTGCTATTTTAGGTTTGGTTTGTTTTAGAAAAAAAGAAGATGTACTTTTCTTAGAACCATGATGTCCTACTTTCAGTATATCCATTTTTGGCAATTTATATACATCAAGAAGCTTTTTTTCGTTTTCTTCACCAGCATCTCCCATAAATAGTATATTATGTTTTCCTATTTTGGTATAGGCGATTAAACTATCTAAATTCTCATTTTTGGTGTTTTTTTGATTTAAAAATTGCCATTTCTGTTTGCCTATATAGATGTTTTTCCTACTGATTTTTTCATATGTAATTTTTTTACTTTTTAAGGTTCTCATGATTTCTTTTTCAAATCCATTATCCTGTCCACTATTAAAAAAAACTTGTTTGACAGGAAAATGTTTTACTAAATAAAGACTTTCGCCTACATGATCATAATCGCCATGTGTCAAAATAAGTGCATCTATTTGATGAATGCCACGTGCTTTCATATAAGGAATAATTGTATATCTGGCTAAATTACCTTGTTCTGCTTCCCTCTTTTCTTTTTGATAAAAGACTTTGCCTCCTGTATCTATCAAAATGTTTTTGCCATCTTTTTGTTCAATTAAAAAACTATCTCCCTGCCCAATATCCAGCATTGTAATGGTAGAATAAAAACGAAATTGCCAAAAAAAGCAAAACAAAATAAGAAGTAAAAAAGGTATAAGTTTATACCGAATACGACTTTTTTTAATAAAATAAAAAAGGCTTATATAATAAAAACAGATAAGTAAAAAAGGCAAATGAGGAAGTGATATGGTATAAGAAAAAGTAGAACAAAACAACGATATTTTTTCAAAAAAAGTGCTTATTATATAAAAAAAGGTATCTCCATAGGGAAAGATAAGACAAAAAAGAGAAATGGGAAAGATACAAAAAGTAACAAAAGGAATGAAGAAAAGATTGTATAAAGGAGTGAGCAATGGAACATCTGAAAAAGTATTTACCAAAATAGGAATGCTCGCTAAAAAGGAAATATTAGAAGTATAAAGAGTCTTCTTGAAATAACTCTTATAAGATTGCCAACGAAAATTCGATAAAATAAGAAAGAAAGTGACTGCAAAAGTAAATAAAAAACCAATTTGATAAATAGAATATGGATTTTGTAATAGAAAAAAACAGAGTGTAAGTATCCATATTTTTATTTTAGAAATGCCTAAATATAAAAACTTATCAAAAGCCGCAATAAAAAAGAAAAGGACAGCTCTTACCATAGAAATAGGAAAGCCTGTAATAAATAAGTAGAAAAACAATAGGAAAAGACATAGTATGTAACTTTGTTTTTCATTACTGAAAATCCTTCTCCCTATTTTTAATAAATAAACACTTAATAAGGTAACATGCATTCCAGAAATCGCAAGCAAATGAGAAATCCCGTTTTTCCTAAAAGATTCTTTTGCGTCTTCCTCTAAAAAATTTGTATCTCCTAAAATAAAAGCATACATATAAGCACTGCTTTGATACGTAGAAAGAAAGGTATATACCCTATTTTTCATTTTGTACAAAAAAGATGCTTCTGTTATTTTTTTATAAGAACTGATTGTAAAGGAACGATATATTTTCTTACTATAAAGATATTTTTTATACTGAAAAAGATAAAAATTAGAAGAAGTATCTATTTTAGAAAAAGAACCTTTTAAAGAAACAAAGTCCCCTATTTGATATGTTTTTAACTTCTTTTCATCTCCTATATTTTTACTGTAAAAGTAAGCAATTACTTTTTCTTTTCCTTTTATAACAAAAGTGTTTTTTTCTCCTTTGATTGTATAAGATATTATTTTTCCTTTTAAAATTGTTTCACTTGTTTTATATTTTGAAAGGGGTTCTGCATTCAATAAAACACATACACTATATACAACAGTAAAAAACAATAGTCCTACATAAAAGATATTAGACCGTAATATTATCTTTAATTTTTGCAAAAATAGAAGCTCCAATTCCTTTTATATTTTGTATATCTTCTATTTTTAAAAAAGGTGTTTTTTCTCTATAAGAAATAATCAATTTTGCTTTTGCTTCTCCAATACCAGATAAGGTTTGTAATTCCTCTAAAGAAGCATTATTGATGTTGACAGGTCCACTACTTTCTGTTTTCTTTTCTTTTTGATTGGTGACCTTATTTTGTCCAATACAACCATCATTTTGTTTGACAGGACAAACACATTCTTTATCTATATATTTAATGGTTGTATTTCCTTCTACCATCCCATTAATTTCTTCTTTGGTATATATAATAATAACCATTTCATCTTTTACTTTTTTACTTAAGTTAATATAATTTGTATCTGCATCCGCTCTAAGGCCTCCACTTTCCTTCAGTGCTTCTTCTATTCTAGCATCTGCTTTTACCTTATATACACCAGGCGTTATGACAGCGCCTTTTACATCTACCAAAACTAGTTCTTCTTTTTTTTCTTCTTTTTCTACTTTCGTAGGTTCTAAATCTTCTTCATTTTCTACTATAGTAGGATTTTTCAAAAAGGAAAAAAGAACCGAGATTAGAAATAGAAACAAAATTCCATATATTTTATAATACTTTAAAAAATGTCTTTTTGCTGCTTTCATAGATACCTCCCTACTATTACATACTATAAGAGGAAGGCAAAATCCTACAAAAAAAACGCATCAAGCGTTATGGAGCTGTACATACATTTTCTTTAGAATTAAAATCATAACTATAACTTACCTGCGAATCTACAGTAACTTTAACTGTTGTAGAAAGTGGGATTTCACTATCCTCTAGTTGATCCGTAATATGATCATCTAAAAGTCCTTCATTCACAAGCGTTTGTAATGGAAAACAGTAACTAGTCCCTTCAATAGAAGGAAAGGTATTTTTATTGTTTTTTATATACGTTTCAGCTGCGCTATAGATAAGACTAATTTGGCTTTTTGATAAATCTTGTCGTAGTCCTTGCATTTGTGATACAAGAGGTGGCACAATAATCAGCATCAAAGCACCTAATAAAATAATAACTGCAAGTAATTCTATTAAAGTAAAACCTTTTTGATTTTTCATAAATACTCTCCTATACTTTTATTTTTTGATTTTTGGTTTCTATATTTACCCTTTGTACAATAGCTAAAGAACAAATAAGAGATATGGTAAAAGATCCACCATAAGAAAGGAAAGGAAGTGGCACTCCTGTTAAAGGAAGTACAGCAAACAAACCTCCTAAATTAAACAAAATATGGAAAAACATATACGTTCCTACGCCAAGACAAATGAATCTTCCTCTTATCGTAGATGCTTTAGAAGCAATCATAAAAATACGATATAAGATAAGAACATAAAACAAAAGCAAAACAGAACTGAAAAGAAGTCCATATTCTTCCATAATAATAGAGAAAACTGAATCTGTATGAGGTTCTGGAATATAGGAATATTTTTGTTTACTTTTTCCGATTCCAAGTCCAAATAAACCACCATCATTGATGGCAATCATACCATTACATACCTGGTATCCACCCTCTTCATAATTGCTGCAAGGATTGATAAAATTAAAACGATCCAATTGTTCTTCTGTGAGTAGTTTTTTTCCAGAAACAGCAAGTATTAATACAGAAAAGACACAAACAAGACCCAGCGTTAAAATGGTTCTAAACTTTTCTAGTTTTAAAATAGGGCTTGCTAGAAACATAACTCCAAAAGTACCTAGTAAAATCATACCTGTACCTAAATCCTTCTGCATAATAACAATAAGAGGGAAAATGCAACCTACTGCAAGGATAATCCCTATTAAATCATAATGTGTAATATCTTTTGTTCTTAATTTTCGATAAAATTTTTCAAATAAAATCGAGGTACAAACAATCATAACTGGTTTTGCAAATTCACTAGGCTGAAAACGAATGCCACCCACGCTAATCCAGTTGATAGAACCTCTATGAGAATCTCCACTTATATACAAATAAACTAGTACAAGAAAAATCCCAACAAAGGCTAAAAGTGCCCATTTATCATAATTCTTTGTATTATATAAAAGAAAGAAAAACGAACCTATAAATCCAATAAAAAGCATTTGACTTTGTTTGTAAAAATAGTGATATAAAGTAACATCTTGACTGATGGCTTCTCTACTAGAAGCGGTTACAATATTAAGAAGTCCGTACCCTATCATAAAAATTGTGAGGGCAAGCAAAGGCTTATCCATGTCATTTAATATTTTTTTTATCCTTTTCATCTATAGCCTCACATCCTAATAGTATCATACCATAGTTTCCCTTTATTTTAAATAACAAATAAAAATACCATACAAACTTTATGTAAATATAGGTTTTTGTTTAACCATTTCAAATCCTTTTGCGTACACTATACTAGTAAAAGGAGGTATATATATGTATTACTATGGCGGATACCAAGGCTATGGCTGTGGAAACCCTTACGGTGGATATGGTGCTGGCAATAACACAGGCTCTGGCGGAGCTATTATTTTAGTTTTATTCATTTTACTTGTAATTATCCTTGGTGCTAGAGCTTGGAACTAGGAATAGTACGGGTGAAATGTATAGAGAAGTAAGGCTTTTGTCTTGATAAAAAGAAGGTCTAAAAAACTTTCTTTTCTTGTGCCTTCTTTTGCTTTGTGTTACAATACTTTTAGGTGATACTATGAAAAGATATATCGTGATCTTACTGGTTGTATTTTTGGCTTCCGGATGTGGTAAAAAAGAAGAAAAAGTAATAAAAATCAAACCAACTCCTACCCCTATTTCAACAAGAGAGCCCCTACATTGTGATAAAGAAAATACAGTTCCTGTAGCGTTTTATCAAAAGGAAAATGGCGTTAGAAAGAAAGTGACCTCTTATCAACATTCCTTTGTTTTGAATGAGGACCTTGCTGTTTTTACCACTTTCTTAACAGAAGAAGCAGAGTTAAGTGGCAATTCTATTATGGATGTATTTCCTCTTTATTATCAAAAATACCAGGAACAGAACTATAAAATAGGCTATTTTATTAAATTTACTTTAGAGAATGGTACAATCATTCAAAAAACAATTCTAAATCCTACGGATGCTGAAAGTGTTTATAATTACATGCAAATTTATCTATATGATGATATTCACCAAACAAAAGGAAAATGGTATAGTCATATTGTAAATATGGAAGAGAATACCCTATTAACAACCATTAAGCTGACAGGTTCTACTTATACAAACCAAATCGCATCTCCGATTACGCTTACTACTTTTTTATATCAAAATGAAAAAGATTTTGATTCTAATATGAAATATCAAGGATGTTATTTCTATGATGTTACGATTGAAAGAAGCTAAATTCTTTCTTTTTTCTTAGCTTTTTAGAAATACACTTGCAAAAAACGACAAAAAAAAGTAAAATAAGAGAGTATTAAAAAGAAATGTGGTGTTAAAATGTTTAAAAAATTAGATATATTAGATGAGAAGGATAAAACACTTCGTAAAATAAGTAAAGACGTTGTCTTCCCTCTTTCTAAAGAAGATAAAAATACAATTCAAAAAGTAATTGATGAACTTACATATAGTCAAATTGAAGAATATGCAGAAAAATATGATTTAAGACCTGGTATGGGACTTGCTTTTGTACAGCTTGGTATTTTAGAAAGAATCATTATAATTGTACATGAAGTAGAAGAAGGTATTTTTGATAATTATGTATTTATCAATCCTAAAATTGTTAGTTCTTCAGAGGAAATTATTGCAGCAGAAGCTGGTGAAGGATGTTTAAGTGTGAACCGTGAGGTAGAAGGACATGTACCTAGACATGCTAGAGTTACGGTAGAAGGATTTGACGAAAAAGGAAATAAAATAAGATGTAGAGCAAGAGAAGATTTAGCGATTGCTTTCCAGCATGAAATTGATCATTTAAATGGTATTTTATTCTATGATAAAATAGATCCTAAAAAGCCTTTCTATAGTGATTCAGAAATGCGTTTAATTTAAAAAATATATAATTATTCCGACTACAATTTGTAGTCTTTTTTTTGTGCAAAGAAAAACACAGTACCATGTGATGACTGTGTTTTATAAGACTATTTTTTATTTAGAAAATAACAGTTCTAAAACCATGAGATGTTCCTGCTCCACCTCTTTGTCCATTCACTCCAAATATACCTGGTTGTGTGGTAAAACTTCCCCCATGTCCACCTCCACGTTCAAACCATGGTAACGTTGAATAAGAAAAACCATCTATATCTCCATACCAGCCCCTTGTTTCCATAGTGGCGTCCCCTAGAACAAATCTTTTTGCCCATTCCGCAGGTGTAGCTAAAGTACTATATTTATATAAGTCATAATATTTTATATTTGGAATGTTTTTTCCTGATGTATAACTATTATCTTTACCATTTCTTCCATTAAATCCAGAATTATTTGAACTGTCAAATCCCGAATAAAATGCTGCGGTATTTGTATTATCGGCGGTAACACCCATTACATATTCTATTGCACCACCACTCATATCAAAAACTCCCGTAATATTTCCTGTTGTACTTTGTGGATATGCAGCTGCTTTACCATATTCAATTTCACAAACATCTGTATCTGCTGCGAGAATTTCTGTTGCAGCACCACATCCTGTCAAGCCCTTTTTATTATTATTTACTCTAATTTCATTATTGATACCATATTTACTATGAGATAAATATGCGACAGCTCCCCACTCGATATTTTTCATCATTCTTGATTCTTCTATTAGACCATACTGATTCTTGTCTTCATTATCTGTAATCGTACCGTCCTGATTAAAAGTCCTATTTCCGAACTTAAGTGCTGTTATGAATTGGGTACTTACATTTTGATTGCTTAAAAATGCTATATTTGGCTTAATTGTAGGTGCACTTGCTTTTGTAGTTGTTTCAAATTTACCTACCCAAAATCCATTTACTTCTTTTGCATCATATGTGAAAGCTGGATGTGTTAAATCAGAACCATTTGTGGTCCCTTTTATTTTTGTACTAGTCTTATTTTCAAATACAATGTTTATTTCTTGAGGACTTACTTGCGCACCTTCAACATTAAATAATGTATACCTATATCTTGGTATCCATACAAAATAAGCAAGTATTTTTTCTTCTGGAATCACATCTCCATTTTTATAGGTACTTCTCACATCACTACTCACCAATACTGCATTGGCCCATTCTTTATTTTCATAATTATACCATTTTTTGTTTGTATCAGCTTTTTTTACAGTTCCATTATTCTCGATTGTAACGGGGATAAGCCCATTCTCTAGCACTGGACTAGATCCTTTTAAAACAGGATCGGTGTACTCTGTACCATTGTCCCCAGACGTACTTCCACATTTTCCTTCTTCGTATTTATCTATACTGATTTTAGAATCTGTTTCTTTCTTTGAAGCACACCAATTTTTCCCTTTATCATAAATAGCTAGTGTTTGTCCACCTTTACCGTTTACTTCTAATGAACCTCCACCAATCTTTTCTCCTGATAGTTTTAAGTCATCAGATGCTGCGGGAAAAGTGAATGTTTTTCCAGTAAAATCATCATTGTTAAAGTTCTTTGCATAATACAATTTCCCAGCCTCTACCACTCCATAAGCCGTATCCATAAATGCATTCTTTTTAGACTTATTAATGACACCTACTATAATAGGGGTTGCTATTAAAGCAATAATTGCGAGAATTACAATAACAGCTAATAATTCTATTAATGTAAACCCTTTTTTTCTTTTTTTATTCATGTAACCTCTCCTTACTTAATCTATATTTTTGCATATTATTCTTTTTATTTTTTATAGATTATATAATATTTATGATTATGAAATCACAGTACGGAATGACTGATTACCATCTGCCTGACCACTATTACGATTGAAATTGAAAGTGCCTGAATATGTGGCAGCATTATTACTATTACTACGAAGAACCCATGGTGCTGATGAACTAGAGAAATATGTTAAACCCTTATACCATCCTTTGGTTTCTTTTATAGCATCTCCTAAAATAGAACGATTATAGGCAGTTGCATCATTCTCTGTTGTACCGTATGCATATAAATTATAATATTTTTGCTCCGGAAATTTCACAGTACTTGTAAAACCAGACGAAGCATTTATAGGAACACCACTATTTAAAGAGGTTTCTACTACTGCCATTACTTTTTCTGTAGCTCCTCCACTTATATCAAATATGCCTGTTATATTTCCTGTTGTACTTTGTGGGTAAGTAGCACTTGCTCCATAAACCAATTGACAAGCTGTTGTAGAAGGACCATCTTCTACATTTGCACCACAACCGGTTTTAGAACCAGTATTGTTGTTGATTCTTATTTTACTATTAATACCGTATTTAGAGTTTGTTAAATAGACAACAGCTCCCCAATCTGTATTTTTCATCATTCTAGATTCACTTGTAAGTCCATAAACACTCTTGTCAATATTACTAGTAATTGTACCATCTGTATTCAGCACTCTATTGCCAAAAATTAAAGCTGTAGAAAATTGTGTTTTGATATTTTGATTATTCAAGTTAGTTGTATTAGGTTTAATCGTTGGTTTAGTAGCAGTACCTGTCATCTCAAACTTACCAAACCAAATACCTGATAATTGTTCAGTACCAAATGTAAAAGCTGGATGCACAATATACCCATCACTTGCTTTTGTAGTACTTTTTGCTATAAAATTCATTTGAATTTCAATTGGTGTATCTGATTCAAATAACTTGTATTCATATCTTGGTATCCATACAAAATAAGCAAGTATCTTATCTTCGGTAATGACATCCCCATTTTTATAGGTGCTTCTTACATCGTTACTCACTAAGACTGCATTGGCCCACTGTTTATTTTCATAATCGTACCATTTACTATTTGTGTCTGCTTTTTTTACAGTTCCATTATTTTCTATTGTAACAGGGATAAGCCCATTGTCTAATGTTGGTGCATTCGCAATTCCATTATGATCTTCTTCACCACCAGACGTACTTCCACATTTACCTTCTTCGTATTTATCTATACTGATTTTAGAATCCGTTTCCTTCTTTGAAGCACACCAGTTTTTTCCTTTATCATAAATAGCTAGTGTTTGTCCACCTTTACCGTTTACTTCTAATGAACCTCCACCAATCTTTTCTCCTGATAGTTTTAAGTCATCAGAAGCTGCTGGAAAAGTGAATGTTTTTCCAGTAAAATCATCATTACTAAAGTTCTTTGCATAATACAATTTCCCAGCCTCTACCACTCCATAAGCCGTATCCATAAATGCATTCTTTTTAGACTTATTAATGACTCCTACTATAATAGGGGCTGCAATTAAAGCAATAATTGCGAGGATTACAATAACAGCTAATAACTCTATTAAAGTAAACCCTTTTTTTCTTTTCTTATTCATGTAACCTCTCCTTACCTACTCTAAACATTAGTATAACATAAAACAATTTTTTTTACTCTCATTTTTTTATAAAATTACATTAAAAAAAGTGACTTCTTTTAAAATCACTTTTTATAAATTATTTTTTTATTGTTCAAACTTTTCTAAATATTCACTATAAGGCATTTGCTTGTCAAGATAACTTCCATCTGTTTTAATATTAACAACACGGTTTGCTAAAGTTTCTGTCATTTCTTGGTCATGTGTTGTGAAAACAATGACACTATCAAACTCTTCTAACCCTTTATTTAAAGAAGTAATAGATTCAATATCTAAATGGTTGGTAGGTTCATCAAGAAGTAAAACATTTCCTTTTTCAAGCATTATTTTAGCAAGCATACTTCTTACTTTTTCTCCTCCAGATAAAACATTTGCTTTTTTAAGAGATTCTTCTCCAGAGAAAAGCATTCTTCCTAGGAAACCTCTTACAAAACTATCTTCTTTATTCGTAGAATATTGTCTAAGCCATTCCACTAAGTTTATATTATCTTCAAAATAAGAATCATGGTTTTTAGGGAAGTAAGAAAGTACAACTGTAGAACCTATTTTTACAGTACCAGAGTCTGGTGTAAGTTCTCCTGCTAATACTTTAAATAAAGCTGTTTTAGCGACTTCATTGTCTCCTACTAAAGCAATTTTATCGCCAGGTTTAATATGAAGGGTTAAGTTTTTGATTACTTCTTTTCCTTCTACAGAAACACTTACTTTTTCTAAAGATAATACTTCTTTTCCAATCCTTTTTTCTATTTCAAAATGAACATAAGGATATTTCCTAGAAGAAGGAATTATATCATCTAAAGTAATTTTTTCAAGTAATTTTTTTCTAGATGTTGCTTGTTTTGATTTAGAAGCATTGGCAGAGAATCTACGAACAAAAGCTTGTAATTCCTCTATTTTTTCTTCTTTTCTTTTGTTAGATTCTTTCATTTGTCTTTGTAACAATTGACTAGATTCATACCAGAAATCATAGTTTCCAACAAATAAAGTAATCTTTTCAAAATCAATATCTACCATATACGTACAAATAGCATTTAGAAAATGTCTATCATGGGATACAACTAAAACAGTGTTTTTAAATCCAATTAAGAATTCTTCTAACCACATTTTACTTTTGATATCGAGTCCATTGGTAGGTTCATCTAAAAGAAGAATATCTGGATCTCCAAATAAAGCACGAGCTAGCAATACTTTTACTTTGTCTGTATCTTTTAACTCTCCCATTTTACTTTCATATAAGTCTTGTGGTAAACCAAGGCCCGCTAATAAAATGGCCGCATTTGCTTCTGCTTCCCATCCATTTTTCTTTAAAAATAAATCTTCTAAATCGCCTACTCTAAGACCATCTGCTTCTGTAAAATCACTTTTAGAATATAACTCTTCTTTTTCTTTCATAATGTCATACAGTTCACTATCTCCACCAATTACAGTTTCAATAACAGTGATATCATCATATTCATTATGGTTCTGTCTTAATACAGAAAGTCTTTCTCCTTTGGTTAAAATAACTTCTCCACTTGTCGATTCAACTTCCCCACTTAGTATTTTTAAAAAAGTAGATTTTCCTGCGCCGTTTGCTCCAATGAGTCCATAACAATTGTTTCCTTCAAATTTAATGTTAACATTGTCAAATAAAACCCTTTTTCCAAAACGAAGTCCTATATTTTGCGCTGCTATCATAGAATCACTCCTTTTCGCACTTATCCATTATATCATAGTTTCTATTTTTTTCAAACCATGAAAAACAAGGAAAAAACAAGAAAAAAAGAAACATTTCTGTTTCTCTATTTTTTTGCAAATATCTTTATATGTTTGCTAAAACCAGTACTAGTAAAAGAATGAGCATTGCTGTAGCACCAATTGTAGCAATAACATTTATAAATTTGTTTATTTTTTTTGAATCTTTAAAAAGTGATAATAAAATATTATATAAAATAATTCCTAGAATACCTCCAAGTACATTTGTTATAATATCTGTAATATCAGAAGCACCAACACCTAAAATAAACTGTGAAACCTCAAGTACAAAACTGATAAGAAAAACGAATAAGAGTTTTTTCTTAAATGTGTGGTTTTTAAAAAGCATACTCATATAGATTCCAAGTGGCATAAATATGACAATATTCATTAAAATTTCATCAATTTGTAAATTACCATTAACAATCAATGATTCTTTAAAAGGAATTAAATTTATGCTTCTAAGATTTCCCATATCTGTAAATGGAATACTAAGTTTAAACAATATAATCCAAACAAGTGCAATTAAATAAATTATAAATAATATTTTAGTTAAATTTGATTTTTTTTCCATTATGAATGCCTCCTATTATATAGTGTGTTACTTCTATTAAAATTAAAAGTAATTTCACTAATTTTTTTATGTTACTGTAGTTCTTCTAATCTTACACTCACAAGTTTACTGACACCAGATTCCTGCATCGTAATTCCATATAAGACATCTGCATATTCCATTGTTTTTTTCTTATGGGTAATTAAAATAAATTGTGTTTTTTCTTTTAATCCAATTAGGTATTTTCCAAAAGAATCAACATTAGCTTCATCTAATGCAGCTTCTACTTCATCTAAAATACAAAATGGTACAGGTCTTGATTTTAAGATGGCAAATAGTAAACTGATTGCGGTAAAGGTTTTTTCTCCACCTGATAGTAAAGAAATACTTTTCAGACTTTTGCCTGGTGGACACGCTTCTATCTCTACTCCTGTTTCTAATAAATTATTAGGGTCCGTTAAAGTAAGACGAGCATTTCCTCCTTTGAAAAGTTCTCTAAAAGTTTCTGCAAAGTTCTTTGAAATTAAAGCAAAAGTTTCTGCAAAATCATGGACCATAATCTTATCCATATCTTCGATAATCTCTAATAGAACATTTTCAGCTCCTAATAAATCTTCTTTTTGCGTAATTAAAAATTCATATCGTTTACTGATTTCATCATATTCTGCGATAGCGTCCATATTGACAGGACCTATTTCACGAATTTGTTTTTTAAGGACTTGTAAACGTTCTCTAGCTTCTTTTTCTGGCATCGTAAGTTTATATTTTAATATTGCATTTTCATAAGTCATACTATAGGTTTCTGTAAGATAAGAAAGCAAATTATCTAATTTTACATCCGCACGATTGATTTCTATTTCTAATGTATTTAATTCTTTACTTTTTTGGTTATATAAACTATTTTCTTTTTTTAATGCAAATTCAAATTCTTCTAATTCTTCTTCTACATCTTTTTTATTTTGTTGTAGTTTACGATATGTATTTTCAAGTTCTGTTTTCTTCTTTTCAGCAGCATAATAGCCATCAATAATATCTTGTTCTTCTTTATCTAAGGTTTTATTTAAAATATGTCCTGTACCTTCTATTTCACTTTCTATTTTAGAAAGTTCTTCTTTTAGTACAGTAAGAGAAGCTTCTTTGTTTGATAACATTTCTTTTATTTTAAGAACTTCTTTATTTCCTAAATAAACTTTATCTTCCTTATTCTTTAGCTTTTCATCAATTTCATTGATATTGTTTTCTGCTTTTTGAATATGATTGATCGTTTGTTGTTGTTCTTTAAGAAGTTTTTCTAGTTCATATTTATCATTTAGTATATTTCTAGTTTTTTGTTGTCCACCCGTAATGGAACCACCAATATGTAAAAGTTCTCCATCTAGCGTAACAATTTTTACTTTATGATGACAGATTTTATGAATGGCAGAAGCACTATCCATATCTTTCGCAACGACAACTGTTCCTAATTGATTTTTAATAATATTTTTATATTTAGGATCATACTGTACCAAATCACTTGCCATGCCTACAAAACCATAAGCATCCTTAATACTGTTAAGCAAAGGAATAGATAGACTTCTCTCTTCAATAATATTTAATGGGAAGAAAGTCGCTCTTCCTAATCTGTTTTCTTTTAGATAAGAAACGGCATTTTTAGCAGCAATTTCATCATTTGTGACAATATGGGTTGCGGCTGCTCCTAAGGAAGTCGCAATAGCTGTTGTATATTGTTCTTCTACTTCAATTAAATTAGAAATAATTTGATGAATGCCTTTTAGATTTTTATTTTCTAAAATAGATTTGATAGCATATGGTAAGGAAGAACCTGACTCTATACTATCTCTTAAAGATTCTACTTTTGTTTTCACATTTTCTTTATAACGAAGGAGTTTGAATAAAGTTTGTTCTTCTGTATGTTTGTTTTCTTTTTCTGTTTGTAATTCTTTTTCTAAAAGTTCCACTTTGCCAGATACTTTTTGTTGTTCTTCTTTTAGATTCTCTAATTCTAACGCATAAGAACTGATTTGGTTTTTTAATTTTAACTCATCTTCTTTTAAAGCAACAAGAGCCGTATGTAATTTAGCATCTTCTACTTCATATTTTTTTCTTTCTAATAGAATTTGTTTTTTACTATTAAATTGTTCTGTTAAAGAAGTGATTTCTAAAAGTTCTTTTTGTTTTTCTGTAACTTCTTTTTCTAAAATAGAGATTTTATTTTTAAAGACTTCTACTTCTGCTTCCCCTTTATTGCTTTGTGAATAAAGTCCTAATATTTCTGTATTTAACACTTCTCTTTTTTGTTTACATTCTTCAAAGATTTGATGTAGATTAGAAATATCAAAAGTAAGTAAAGATAAATCCAATTCTTTTAATTCTTCTTGTACCTTTTCATAGTATAAAGCTTTTTCTTTTTGTTTTTTTAAAGGTTCTACTCTACCTTCTAATTCTTTGATAATATCTTCTACACGGTTCATATTGTCATGGGTACGTTCTAGTTTACGAAGTGCGTCTAGTTTTCTTTTTTTGTATTTTAAAACACCCGCAGCTTCTTCAAAAATGGTTCTTCTATCTGTAGGTTTACTTAATAAAATTTCATCTATTTTTCCTTGTGAAATAATATTAAAGCTTTCTTTTGCCATACCACTATCCATAAGAATATCGGTAACATCTTTAAGTCGGCATTTTTCATTATTGATAAAATACTCATTGCTTCCGTCTTTATATACTCTTCTTTTGATAGCAACTTCATTAAAAGCGAGTGGTAAATACTGATCTGTATTGTCAAAAACAAGAGATACAGAGGCTACATTTTGGGGTTTTCTTGTACTACTTCCTGAGAAAATAACATCTGTCATGTTGCCATCCCCACGTAAAGATTTTACAGATTGTTCTCCAAGTACCCATCTTACTGCATCTACAACGTTGCTTTTCCCACTTCCGTTGGGTCCTACAATCCCTGTAATGCCTTTTCCAAGTTCAATATTTACTTTTTCTGCAAAGGATTTAAATCCATGCGCTCTGATTTCTTTTAAATACATCTGCTCCACTCCTCATCTTATTTATTATACTATGAAAACTCTATGAAAAGCAAGAAAAAAGCCTTGTTTTGTCGTTTACAAAGGCTTTCTTTATTTCTTTTATTTTTCTAAAAAAGAACTTATTTTTTCTACATATTCTAAAAAGCCATCCACAAGGAAATAAAAGTAATTTTTACTATAATGACATTGGTTTTTTTGAAGTGTAAGAAGGTATTCTTTTTTATTTTTTTCTATTTTTACTACAAAATCATATCTTTTTAATACTTTAGAAAAATCTTCTATGTTTATTTTGTTTAAATTTCCATATAAATATATTTTGTTTTTAACAATATACGTACCATCTCTTAAGAAGTATTTCATGTATTCTTCGACATCTTCTACATTACAGATAATGTAGTCTACTTTATTTTTTTTATATTTCTTTTTTAATTTATAAATACTGATGGTTTTATTTGTTCCTTTTTCTATAGAAGTACTGCCACTTTTCATGTTAGAAATCAAATCACATTTATGAATGTTTTCGTTTGCATAAAGGGCATCTTCTAATGTTTCATCGAGTCCAATTCCTAAAACAAAGCCTTTTAATTGTTTTATTTCTTTTACTATTTTATTTTTCATTTTTTATCACATCATTTACTATATAACTGGTAAGTAAAAGCCCTGCTGTTGGTGGGACAAAGGCATTGGAAGCAATGGTAGTACTCCCTGTTTTAATAGGTTTTTCCTCACTAGAGACAACCATCACTTTGCCTCTGATTTTTTCTTCTGTAACCATCTTTCTCATTCTTTTAGCAAGAGGGTCATAGCTTGTTTTACGGATATCGATTATTTTTAGCTGACTAGGATCTAGCTTATTGCCAGTTCCCATGGAGGAAATCAGTTTTATTTTTGTTTTTGAAACTTTTCTAATCAGTTCCATTTTTACAGGAAGGGTATCACAAGCATCAATGATGTAATCAGGCCTATACTGTAATAATAAATCTATATTTTCAGGTGTAATTTTTTCATCAATTTTAATAACATGACAATTTTTAGATAATAAAGCAATTCTTTGTTCAAAAGCATCTACTTTTTTAGTACCAATGGTTTCATAGGTCGCAATCACTTGTCTATTCATGTTAGATAGTGAAATGGTATCATAATCCACTATAATAAGGGTTTGAATTCCTGTTCTAGCAAGCGATTCTACCGCGTATCCACCAACGCCACCAAGTCCTAAAACAAGGACTGTTTTTGCTTGTATTTTGTTTACAAGTTCTTTACCTAATAATAGTTCTAATCGTTCATATTGATTCATACTCTCACCTTTTTATCAAAATAAAAAGCCTAAACGGATAGACCTCTAACGATAAAACCCTGCTTTCCAGGTGGGCATCACATGACCTACTTTAGGATCCTTGTATTTACAAGTATTCTACACCATAAGCCAATTAGATTCCCTATCGTTAAATTATAGAGTTTTTCTTACAAGATCTACCGTTTAGACAATACTATTGTAACATATATTTTCTTTCTTTACAATTGCCTTTTTCATAATTTACAAAAAAAAGAAAACGATTTTGTTTTCTTCTTATTCTTCATTTTGTTCTACTTTGACTAAGACTTCTCTTGGTTTTGAACCGTTAGCAGGTCCGATAATGCCTCTGTCTTCTAATAAATCAATACATCTAGCTGCTCTATTATATCCAAGTCTAAATCTTCTTTGTAATAAAGAAGCACTTGCTTTTCCTTGGGTTACTACAAATTCTACAATTTCATTATATAAAGGTTCTTCGTAATCACTTTCTCCTTCAACCATAGAAGTTGCTTTTGATTCTTCATCATCCATAAGAAGGGTTTCATCGTATCTTGCTTTTTGCTGAGAAATGGTGTAGTCTACAACCCCTTTAATCTCTTCTTCAGAAACAAAGGTTCCCTGAATACGAATGGGTGTATTTTCTCCTTGTGGCAAAAAGAGCATATCTCCTTTACCAAGTAATTTTTCAGCACCTGTCGCATCTAATATTGTTCTAGAATCGATGCTTGATGAAACCGCAAATGAAATACGTGATGGAATGTTTGCTTTAACAACTCCCGTAATAACATCTGTAGAAGGTCTTTGGGTTGCGACGATAAGATGGATACCAGCCGCTCTTGCCATTTGTGTAATACGCATGATAGAGTCTTCTACATCTTTGGCCGCTACTAACATCAAGTCAGCAAGTTCGTCTATGATAACGACAATGTAAGGCATTTTATGAATTTTTTCACCTTCACTTAATGATTCGTTTTTCTTCTCTAAGTATGCATTATAACCTGCAATATTTTTAGTACCACTGTTACTGAAAAGCTCATATCTGTTTTCCATTTCTACAACAATTTTCTTAAGAACAATATTGGCTTTTTTAGGATCTGTAACAACAGGCGCTAATAAATGAGGCACACCATTGTACATAGAAAGTTCTACTTTTTTAGGATCAACAAGAACGAGTTTAACTTCATCAGGTCGTGCACGCATCAATAAAGATACAATAATACTATTGATACAAACAGATTTACCACTACCTGTAGAACCCGCTACCAAAAGGTGGGGTGTTTTGCCTATTTCCATCCATTTGACTTGTCCCATAATATCTCTACCTAGTACAACAAGAAGTTTACTATTGTCTAAGTGTTTTGGTACATTGGTAAGAACTTCTCTTACGGTAACCATTGAAATATTTTTATTTGGAATTTCGATTCCTACTGTTTTTTTACCAGGAATAGGTGCTTCTATACGAACATCTTTGGCCGCTAAAGCTAAAGCGATTTCTCTATGAATACTAAGGATTTTGTTTACCTTTGTTCCTGCTTTGATTTCCATTTCATACTGTGTAACAGAAGGACCAATATTGACAGTCACAACTTTACCGTCGATACCAAAGTCTTTAAATACTTGTGTTAAGACTGGTACATTCTCTTTAATGGCAGATTCATTTTCTTTGTTATTATTTTTAGCTGGTTTACTAAGAAGATTGATAGAAGGATATTTGTAGTTTTTATTTTCAACTTCTTCTGTATTATCATTTTTATGGCTTGCCTCTTCTTTGGCTTCCTTGATTTCTCCTGTTTTATCATCATAAGAAACTTCTTCTTTGGGTTCCCCTGTATGAATCAGTTCTTCCATACTAGAAACAATGACTTTATTGTCTTCTTTTTCTGGTTCTTTTTCTGTATCAGGAGCATGAATTTCTACTTCTTCTTTCTTCTCTTTTGGTTTTCTCTTAAGTGCTGATTTAGCTTTATCTTTCGCACCTTTGATTGCTTCTGCAATACTCATACCGGTAAACATTACAGTCCCACATACAACAAGTGACCATGTTACAATTGTTGTTCCTTGCATATCAAAGAGTTTTACAAAAAAGATAGTGAAAATAGCCCCTATAATACCTCCACCGTCGATATTCGCAATGACTTTGGTAGAACCTAAGAAATTATCAATGGTAGCTTTAATAATATCAGCTGGATTGATTTTGCCATTTTGAATATAATTTAAATGGGAAAAAATTAAAATACATACAACGATAATATATAATCCAATTAGTTTTGAAGTAAAAAAATTAGGTTTCTCTCTTTTTACCATCATATAAGCACCTGTTAGAAAAAGGAAAACAAGTAAAAGAGAATTCCATGTTCCTACTAGAAAAGCTGCAAAATTACTGACAAGTTCTCCAATCATTCCAAATCGTCCAAACCCTATAATAGCAAGGATGATAAGTAAAAGACCAATTAATTCTGTTTGATAGTTACTCCCCTTTTTTTTAGGACTTTTTCTCGCTTTCTTCTTTGCCATAATATACCTCCAGATTCTATGTATATTATACCATGGAGCCCTTTATATTACAATTGGTAGACAGATTTCTTTACAAAAAAGGAATAGAAAGTTTCTATCCTTTGTTATCATCCTACTTTATCAATCCTTTAGAAATTAAACATCAAAATCCCTGGATTAAATAAGAGTAAAATCCCTATGATAAGCATTATAATGCCACCAATCAAATGCGAATACTTGCTATACTTACTAGAAAGTCCAGTAAGTTCTAATGTTTTCATCGCAATTACAAATACGATAATATCATCTATTAAAAAGAAGAAGATATAAAGTAATATGTAAAAAATGTAAGCTGGTGTACTTAAACTATTCATCGCAAGCACTTGTGTGAATAATAAAGGAAGTCCTGCAGAGCATGCAAGCTCTACCAAATTTACAGTAATTGCAAGAGTAATAATGCCTAAAATAGCTAACAAAAAGCTACGTTCCCCTGTTAACTTTTTGATTTTTTGAATCATTTTTTTTCTTTTACTCTCTTTTACGACATTGCATCCGTCTTCCTCTTTATTCAAATAACTGGATAAATGAATAAGACCTGCAAGAAGCGCTACTACAGCTATAATAATTCTAATTGGTGTAACCGATGTTACCATTTTGGCAAATCCTAACCAAGAAAACATAAAAAGCATGTACATAAGAGCCGATGTTACTAAAAAAGTAATACCAAGTGCCCACATTCTTTTTCTATTTTTCATACCAAGCAACATACTAATAAGTAAAAGTAGAACCCACATAGCACAAGGATTGAATCCATCTACAATACCAATAACAACAGCTAAAATAGGAAGAGATACTGTTTTCGCATCTACCTTTCCTAAGAAAGGAACAACGACTTTACTTTCTTCTTTCTTTTCTACCTTTGTATCTGTTTCTTTTACTTCTTGTTTTTGTAAAACATCATATTGTGTTGGATTTTCTAACACTTTTGAAACAATATTTTCTTCACTAGTATCATATTTTTTGATCTTATTTTCCATCTGATACCCAATATTGTCATTGTAACCAATAAAACCTGTATTACCGATGACTGTATAAGGAACACCTTCGCTTTTTTCTCCTAAAGCATTTTTCACTCTAGTTGCAAGCGTATTATTGTCTTCATTGTACCAAGTTTCATATTCATGTACTTCTATATTTGTATATTCCTTTTTCATTTCTTCTAAAAAGGTCTTTTCTTTCGTACAGTGAGGACAACCATTTCCATAAAATAAGTACACATCTATTTTTTCTTCTGCCTTTACATTTGGCATAAAAAGAAAAAGGGTCATGAGTACTAACGCTATTAACTTTTTCATATTTTCACTCCTACTTTTTTCAACACTTCTTGTAATTCTTTTTCTGTTTTTTCACCTATGATACGTTCTATCTCTACTCCTTCTTTTTCAAAAATACAAACAGGAAGGATATTGCCAACTTCATAAGTGATTTTATCTTCATCCATATCTAAATCATATTCTACTATTTCTATATCTTTCAAAGAAGAATCTAGTTTTTTCCAGCGATTTCTCATGATCAAACAGGCAGGACACCAAACAGCCCCTATTCTAATACATTTCATAAATCCTCCTTGATTTCAATTTTAAGAAGTCTTGACAAAGCAAGTGCTCCTTCTATCCCTACCTGCATACCAGCAACATCGTTTATATCGATTTTAATACCTTCTATTTTAGAAGTACTGAAGTCAATATTTTTTAAAGAGGTATGGGCAAATTCTGTATTGATAAAAGAACAATTTTTAATTGAAACATCCTTGAAAGCAATATCTTGAAAACTAGCTTCTTCTATTTTACAAGAATCAAAACAAACATTTCTTATTTTAGAATGCGTAAAATTGCCATAACTCATAAAACAAGAGTCAAAAGTAACATCCATAATAGAGGAAGTCATAAAATTGGTTCCTACAAGTTTACAATCTTTAAAAATAAGACGATGCATAGTACTATTTTCAAAGACTGCATTGGAAAAGTCACAGTTTTCAAAACAAACATTTATAAAGGAAGTGCCTTCACTTTCAAAGGATGGAAGAGATATTTTATAAAAATGACTATCTCTAACATCAATTCTTCCCTTTTGATTTTGGAGGCCTTCTTCTTTAAATGTATATCCATCCATTTCTTCATACTTAAAACAATCGGATAAAGCACCTTGTTTTAAATCATCTGCCAAAACAGGTTTTATGATTTTTATGCGAGGTTCTTGTAACATATTGTAAATGCTTTCTTAAATGCTTCTATTTCTTCTTTGGTTGTAAAAGGAGATAAGCTAATTCTAATACTAGAGCTGGCACGATCTGGATCATTTGTAAAAGCAAGTACAGATGGAGAAGAAGAATTTCCACTTGCACAAGCACTTTGGGTAGATACATAGATATCAAATTCTTCTAAAGCATGCTGGGAAGTTTCTGGTTTTACTCCTAGTATACTCAAATTTAACATATGTGGTAAACAATATGCATTATGATTGATAACTACTTTTGGATAGGTACTTACAAATTCTTGCAATTCTTTATTTAATTGTTCTACATATTGATAATTCTCTTTAACATTTTCTAAAGCCAAACGAAGGGCTTTGGCAAAAGAAGCAATAAGAGCTGGTGCTGGTGTACCACTTCTATATTTGGTCGTACTTTTGCCTCCATGAATTAAAGGTTCTAATTCTATTTTCCTTTTTTTCACTAAAGCACCAATTCCTTTGATACCATAAAATTTATGAGCTGAAAAACTCATTAAATCAATATTTTCTAAAGAGAGATTGTCTTTTCCTATACACTGTGTTGCGTCTACATGGAAAAAGCATTTTGGATAGTCTTTTAAAAACAAACCAATTTCTTCTACCCTTTGTCTTAGCCCAATTTCACTGTTAACAGCCGATATGCTTACAAGGATTGTTTCTTCTGTTATTCTCTCTTTGATTTGTTCTAAATTGATCATTCCATTTTCATCTGTTTCTACAAAGTCTACCCTAAAACCTTGTTTCATAAGAAAAGATAAAGGACCATAAATAGAAGAATGTTCTAGCCTTGTTGTAATAATATGTTTTCCTCTATTTTGGTATTTTAAAGCAAGACCAATAATCGCTAAATTATTAGATTCAGAAGAACCACTTGTATAAATAATATCCTCCTCTGTATGTAATAATGTTTTGATTTGGTTTGTACTACTTTCTATAATCGCATTTGCGTCGACACCTAGTTTATGTAAAGAATTAGGGTTCCCTATAAAGTCACTAGAAACCTTTACAAAAGTATCTAATACTTCTTTTCTAGGTTTTGTCGTTGCACTATAATCTAAATATATCATTCTATCACCTATTTTTTATTATAACACAGGAAAACTATATGACCAATAATAACTGTTTGATTTATAGTGTTTATTATAAGAATTGACATCCTCTTAGAAAAAGTGTATTCTAAAAACAAAAAAGGAGACAGTATTATGACTGAAATTCTATACGCACTTGCGGTTGTTGGTGGTATTGGTGTAGTTCCTGCAGTTCTTATTGGGGGAACCAGACTCATACAAATAAGAGCCATGCATAATAAAATAAAAAGAATGGGTTACAAGAAAGTAAAAAAAGTTGAAAAATTATCTCTTTCAGAACGTTTTTTATACTCTTTTGAGAAAGAAAAAAGACAAGAAATTCTATTGAATGCTTTTGCGGTTTTTTTCCCACTTGTCAATTTGTATGTTTTATGGGGGACATTGGTAAATTCAAAAAAAGACATCAATGATACAATCCAAAAAGAGATTGAAAAAGGAACGTTAGTAAAAATAGAAAAATTCCCAGTAAATATAAATAATAATAATGCTTTAATAGACAGACAAGAAAAAGAACAGTCTCTCACTACAGAAGAAAAAATTAATTTTGATTTTAGTGATATGAGAAAGAAAACAGCTCCTATTCAAATGACAAAAGACGAAAGAAGCAAAGAATTAAGAAAAGAATTGGAAGCGTTAGAATCCACAAAAGAACAAGAATTAGAAGATATCAAACAAAACAAAATAAAAAAAGGTCCTTACACTCCATTGTAAGAATCTTTTTTATTTTTTTACTTATTTAGTTCTTCTTCTATTCTCATCAATTGGTTGTATTTACAAACCCTATCTGTTCTAGATAAAGAACCTGTTTTGATTTGTCCTAAAGAAAGTCCTACTGCTAAATCAGCGATAGTAGTGTCTTCAGTCTCTCCACTACGGTGTGAAATAATGGTAGCATATCCATGTTTTCTAGCAAGTTCAATGGTTTCTAAAGTTTCTGTAATTGTACCAATTTGGTTTACTTTTAATAAAATAGCATTTCCAGCATGTTTATCAATACCCATTTGTAAACATTTTTTGTTTGTTACAAATAAATCATCTCCAACAAGTTGTACTTTATCTCCAAGTTTTTCTGTAACAAGTCTAAATCCTTCCCAGTCATTTTCATCTACTGGATCTTCAATAGAAATGATTGGATATTTTGTAGTGAGTTCTTCATAGAACGCTACTAATTCTTCAGTAGTAAGACTTCTTCCTTCTCCTACCAATTCATATTTTCCAT
>JAQUWE010000011.1 GCA_028693035.1 Bacilli bacterium
CAAAACCATAATGAATATTTTGAGTCATATATTGAATAAGTTGGTCAGGAGTCACAGTTTCTTCATATTTCATATGTATCATCCCTCACGTTCTATTGCAATTATAACATAAAAATCAAAAAAAAACCTTATATAAATAAGGTTAAATTCATAATGGTCGGGAAAACAGGATTTGAACCTGCAACCCCCTGGTCCCAAACCAGGTGCTCTACCAAGTTGAGCCATTTCCCGAATATACTCCTAATAGAAGATAATTTGATTATAGCACTCAACACTAACACTGTCAATATATAATATGTATCTTTCTTTAAAAAATGCTAAAACAATTATAATTTTCATATATATTTTAGCTGATTTCTTACAAAGTGATTTCCATCTATAATACGAGTATTCTTTGACTTTTACTCCATATTATGATAAACTAACCCTATTGTAGGTGACGAAAATGAAGAGTTTAAAACTAAAAACAAGACAGTGCCCAGCACCAAGTTATACAAAGGTGGTTCCACGACCCATATGCTTATTTTTATAATATTTTAAAATAGAAATATAAGGGTGATAAAATGCAAGAGGTCCTAGACTTATTAAATAAGAAAAATATCAAATATGAACTAATTGAACACGAAGAAGTACATACAATAGAGGATATGGATAAAATAAATCTTTTAGAAAATGGATATGTATGTAAAAATCTTTTTTTAAGAGATGCCAAAGGTAAAATTCATTTTTTACTTTCTTGTCACCATAGTAAAGAAGTCAAACTAGATGAAATTGCTAAAAAAATTGGTTCATCTAGACTTAGCTTTGGTTCTGCTGAACGATTAGACAAATATCTAAAACTTGAAAATGGGTACGTTTCGCCCTTTGGTGTCATTAACGATGAAAGTGAATCTGTAATCTTTATCTTTGATAGAGACTTAGAAAATCAAACAAAAGTAGGATTTCATCCAAACACAAATAAAGCAACAATCTTTTTACCTTTTAAAGATGTAAAAAAAATAATTGAAGATCATGGAAATGATGTTATCTTTATTAGGATATAATACAAAAATGAATAATATACTTAACTATAGGAGGAAAATATGTCAAACGATAAAAAATTTATACAAGCCATTACAGCCCGTGATGAAAATTTTGCACAATGGTACACAGACGTTGTAAAGGAAGCCAAACTGTGTGATTACACTTCCGTTAAAGGTTGTCTTATCTATGAACCAAATGGATACGCAATCTGGGAAAATATACAAAATAATTTAGACAAACGCTTTAAAGCAACTGGAGTACAAAATGTATACCTACCTCTTCTCATTCCAGAAAGCCTATTACAAAAAGAAGCAGATCATATAGAAGGATTTGCTCCTGAAGTAGCGTGGGTAACACGTGGTGGACTAGAAAGATTAGAAGAAAAACTTTGTATCAGACCAACTTCAGAAGTTCTCTTCTGTGACCACTGGGCTAAAACAGTAAAATCATATAGAGATTTACCAAAAATATACAACCAATGGAACTCTGTACTTAGATGGGAAAAAACAACAAGACCATTCTTACGTTCAAGAGAATTCCTATGGCAAGAAGGACATACCATTCATGCGACTGCGGAAGAAGCGAAAGAAAGAACCCTTATGATGTTAGAAGTCTACCGTGACTTTGTTGTAAGCGATTTAGCCATCCCACTTATTTGTGGCCGTAAAACAGATAGTGAAAAATTTGCAGGTGCAAAAGAAACCTATACAATTGAAGCTATGATGCATGATGGAAAAGCATTACAATCAGGAACAAGTCATTTCTTTGGAAACGGATTTGCAGATGCTTTTGATATAAAATATTTAAATAAAAACAATGAACTTTCTAGTGTTCATGAAACTTCTTGGGGATTATCTACAAGAATCATTGGAGCCCTTATTATGGTTCATGGAGATGACAGTGGCCTTGTTCTTCCACCAAGAATTGCACCAACACAAGTAAGAGTCATTCCGATTGCGCAGCACAAAGAAGGCGTAATTGAAAAAGCACAAGAAATTGTAAATACATTATTACAAGCAAATATTAGAGTGGATATGGATACAAGTGATAAAACACCTGGATGGAAATTCAGTGAACAAGAAATGCTTGGTATACCAGCACGTATTGAAATAGGTCCAAAAGATATAGAAAATAATACTGTTGTTATTGTAAGACGTGATACAAGAGAAAAAATCACAGTCGCAATCGATGCTATTCAAACAGAATTGCCAAAGATTTTTGAAGAGATTCAAGCAAATATGTATAATAAAGCTGAAAAATTCTTAAATGAACATATTGATTCTGCAACTACATTAGAAGAAATGATCACAAAATTCACTAATAAACGTGGTTTTATTAAAGCAATGTGGTGTGGCAGTGAAAAATGTGAAGATGAGATAAAATACGAAACAGGAGGCGCTGGAAGCCGTTGTATTCCATTTGAGGAAGAACATTTATCTGATACTTGTATTTACTGTGGAAAACCTGCTAAACATATGGTTATCTGGGGAAAATCATACTAAAAAAAGAAAAAGTCATTGTTTATGACTTTTTTATTTCAATATTTTTTGTTTATACTGTGGAAAACTATCTGTATAGAGTTCTTTTTCTATATTCTGAAAGACAGTCTGTACATAAGAAGACAGTGCTGTAATTTGATCAGGCTCAGGCATCCCTGATAGCATTTCTTTGAACATCTCTAATAGTTCTTCTCTTTTTCCAGGCAATTGACAGCCATTTATGAAAACTCTCTCTAAATAGGCCTCTAATAAGGAAATCGTAGGTAAACAAGTTGTACTTTTACAAAAACAACTTTTTATAGAAGACAATACATTCTTTTCACAAAAACTTTTTCCTAAATCAAATATTCTATCCGCCTGGTCATATATCTGTAAATTGGCTGGGTTATATATTGATATATTTTTTTGAAAACTATAGCGTGCACAATCCCTAAAGAAACGTGGTGTTAGACCACTATCTATACATACATCAAATGTACTATCATTTGCAAAATACGCCGAAAACTTATTTATAGTACCAATACCGTCAATCCCACTTATAACAAGTTGTATTTTTTCAGAAGAATATACAGGATGTTCTTTTTCTTTTTTTTGAATATCCTTATATATTTGTATGAGACTATTTTTTATATCTTCAAAACAAGGATAATCAATATAGACATGTCCTTCTCTACTGAGTTTATTTCGGTAATCTTCATTTCCAAAGCGGGTGTAATTCCAATTATAATGCATAGAACTTTCAATACGCATATCAGTTTCAGAATTTTCATGAAGTTTCTGATTCCATGGTAATCCTTTACTTTCTAACCAGCATATTTGATATCCCTTATTTCTATAGCGTCTTTGTATGGTTTCCTCTAAAAGCCTTTTTTCATTTGTAGATGCTCTTTCTAAGTAGGTTCCTTTACTAAGAGGATAAAAAAACAAAAAAAATTTCATAACAGCACTTCCTTATACTACACATTGCTGTCATTATAGCACATAAAAATTGCTCTTACAAATAAGAGCAACTCTCAACACTATTATTTAGAATAAAAAATAAGAATATCTACTACATATTGCCTTGTTAGCTTTTGACTTTAACATATATATGATCCCTATTGTTAACTTCATGAAAATCAAGTTTATTGGCGATTTTCTTACCCCTTTCATTCCATGGAGAAATACATAAGGAAGCAGACACAGCACCATTATTAAATGCATAATCCATCGTTTCTTTGACTATTTTTGTTCCATACTCTTTCCTTCTATGTTCTGGTAAAACTGCACATATTAAAGAAATCGTATTTGGATATTGCTTATATATAGCTACCCTGGAAGAGGTTTGTAGGTATCCCACAGGTATATCTTGATTATATACAATAAACTGTGACATATAAATATCTTGGCTCTTTACAAATTTTAACTGACTACGAAACTTCCATAGATAGGCTTTAACCTTTGATCTTCATTTAATGTCTCTAATACTTGCATATGTTCTTCAAAATCAGCACTAAGTCTACTTAATAATAATGTATCTAATCTTATCAAATTCATACTTTTCTCCCTTTTTTTGTTCTATTATAATATATAATTTTTATTTGTCAATAAAAACAAAAATTTATTGGTATTTAAACAGCACGACCTAATAAATACATCATTACTCAAATTTCCTTTTCTTCATATAGTATTTAAAAGAGGCGGTATGTATGTTTTTTCTTTGTTTTATATTTTTTATTATATTTTTACCATTTTGGATTATTATATTTCCAATTATCTTACTTATTTCTTTCCTTAATTTTATTTTTAGTGGTGGAAATAATTGTAACTGCAATCCAAACCGTAACTGCGGAAGCTGTAGAAGATATTGATCTTCTTTTTTTGTATGCTACCTGCGTGCTACCATCATATATTGAACACATTTATATGAATTCTATCAAAAATCAATCATAATTTAGAGTACTAAAAAAACCTTAATTTATAAGGCTTTTATTTACAAATTTATGGTGCATCCGAAGGGATTCGAACCCCTGACCTTTTGGTTCGTAGCCAAACACTCTATCCAGCTGAGCTACGGATGCAAATTCAATATTGCTAATATAGTATAACACTTTTTAAAATAAAAATCAATAATTTATTTAGAAAACCATTTCTATGGACAGTATGGACAAATACAGAGTACTATTTTGTGGACAAAAAAATCAACGTCATCTTAGAAAACGTTGATTTTGCTTACATATAATGGTGGCTCCGAATGGAATCGAACCATCGACACAGGGATTTTCAGTCCCTTGCTCTACCGACTGAGCTACAGAGCCATGATGTTTAAATCTATTAAATTCAAACTATATATATCTAAATCTCACACAATATATAAAAAAATTTATTAACTGAATGAGCTACAGATTCAAAAAAAAATAATGGCGGTCCCGACGAGAATTGAACTCGCGATCTTCTGCGTGACAGGCAGACGTGATAACCGCTACACCACGGGACCATTATTGGTTGCGGAGGCTGGATTTGAACCAACGACCTTTGGGTTATGAGCCCAACGAGCTACCACTGCTCCACTCCGCGATATTAATAATAAAAATAAATAGTGGCGGAGAAAGAGGGATTCGAACCCCCGCGCCGTCTCCGACCTCCCGGTTTTCAAGACCGGTCCCTTCAACCAGACTTGGGTATTTCTCCACCTGGTGCCTAAGGCCGGACTTGAACCGGCATGGGATTTGACTCCCGAGGGATTTTAAGTCCCTTGCGTCTACCAATTTCGCCACTCAGGCATTTTATATACAGTTCCACTTTTTATTTTAAAACAATCACTTCCAACAACTGAAAGCACATTAATTATAATATAAATAACCTATGGTTGTCAATACAAACTCTTCAATTTCTTTTATTTATCTTATTAAAATAAATTTTGTTCTTTCAAAAAAGGAATATTTTATGAAGATATGTAAATAGAGAAGAAACATTCTACTAAATATTAGCTTGTTATAGGATGTTTCTTTCTATATCTACTATATGTTTTTTTTATTTCTTTTATACCCTCTTTTGCTTTGGTAAACCAATATACCAAAGCATAAAAAGCCAATTATACTTACATATTTTCCTTCTTTAAATAAAGGAGAACTATATTTCATTGTGATTTGATGTGTTCCTTCTTTGATCGAAAAACCAATAAAAGCTGTATTTACTTTGGTATAAGAAATTTCTTTACCGTTGTCATAAATATGAAATCCTTTATCATAAGGTATGCTGGTAACAAAATATCCTGCCTTCTCATTTTTCACTTCTACAGTAAATTGATCTCCAAAGGTTTTATTTTTTACTCTCTTGGCTGGAACCACATTGTTTTTGATGTCTTTAATATCTTGATAAGAAGTAGTATAAAGTTTTATATTTCCAATTTTGTAGTTTCCCTTCGCAAAAGTAACCTTTAAATCTTTGATATTTTGATCAGATAGAACAAAATGAAATACTTTATTTTCATTTTTATAAATCCAACTTTGACAAGTTAAAGTATTCGAAACGTTATTAATTGTAATTTTAGCATCTCCATTTTTACAAGACCATTCTTTCCCAATGCTAAATTCTAATAAAAGAATTTTATCTTGTAAAGAATTATCTAAATGAAAAGTCAATTGATTTTTCTTTTTTGCGTTAATATGGTAAAAATCTTCTTTCTTCTCTACTTGAAGACCTTTTTTGTTTGTGACTTCACCACTGAGGACTTCCTCAGTTAAACTGGTATCTATCACATTTTTGGTTTGATTTCCTACAACTGTATTCTTAAGAAGGGTTTCAGCTGTGTAAGGGTATTTTAACTGTGCGAAATCCTTTTCACTTATAATATGGTCTGTTACATAAAATACAGGTAGAACATCTTTATTTTGGTAAAGATTATCCTCTATCTTCTCGTATCCCTGCATCCCACTTTTCGCATACATATACTTGCCACCCATAAACATTTGATAAAAAAGATTGTTGTTGGAAGCAGTAATAAGCTTATTACGGTAAGATAAAGGATTTTTAAATGTATCTTTATAGAAATTACGATATTCATTATTATAAATAGAGGAATATACAGAATCTGTATAATATCCATTCATATATATTTTATTTACATTATATAAACTTTCTTCTAAATGATACGTCCTTACAAAATCTGCTTCACTTTTTAATTCTTTTTCTAAGTTCTTATTAACTTTTATAGAATCATCATATAATTTTTTAGAGACATAGCTTTCATTATAATTAATACCAAAAAATAGAATAAGGGATGGAAGTACTAAAAACCACAAACTATTGCTAGACCACTTCTTCTTCTGATAAAAGTAAGTAAATAATAACACAATTGCGATATCAAGATAAAATGGATAATAAGAAAGTCCCCAAATCGCGCACCATAAAATACATACAATTACAGCAATACTAAAATACTTTGGTATTTTTTTGTGCATTAAATCTTCTAAGAAAGAAGCAATAAAGTAAATAAATAAAGGAAGAAAAGGAATAAATACCTTATCTCTAATATATAAAGTACCATTCAGGAGATAAGAAAAAATAGGAAAAAGTAAAATCACAAAAATACTGATAGATAAAAATTTGTCTTCCCTTTTATGACTTAAAAACGAATAAAATAAAGAAACAATAGCAAGGGCGGTTAAACCAATCGCATAATTTCCATATAAAATATTACTAAAATCAAAATCAGGAATAAAAAGGGATAAAAGAGAGGTTGCCCCTCCAGCACTCCTTCCTTCTATTAAAGTATAAAAAGTAGGAAGAAGCAATAAACCAGCCATCATTACACCCACTATAATAGGAAGGATAAAACAAAAACCATCTATAATAAATTTCTTGACTGTCATTTTCTTTGTATATTTCATATATACATAAATACCATATAAAACGAAGACTAAAATAGAAGGTATACTATAATAATAACTAATTAAAATAATCAAAAAAGTAGAAAGTGCTAAAGCCCATTTATTTCCTTTTTCAAAATAAGATTCAATACTCATAAGTCCTATAAAAAGAAATGGCATATAAGATACAAACATAAAATGTCTGTGAAAATGAAAAAGTAAAGGAGCAGCAAGTAACAATAGGATTGTACTTATAAAAGATACTTTAGTAGAAAAATGTCTTTTTAAGAACATATAACCAAGTAATCCTGTACTTACATATAAAACGATATTAGCACCTATTAAATAAGTAGTCATATCTATAAAAGGAAGTAGATAAGATATTAAAATAATTGGATTAAAAAGTCCATAATAAGAGAAATTAAAGATATTTTGACCTGCCCCTAAGGCAGCTGCAAAGTTTGGAAATAAATTTCCTGTTTCATAAAATAACTTACGGAAATAATCTGGAAACACCACGTGCTGTGGAAGCCAGTCTACCAAAGATCCAAATAAACTTCCCATAGGGATTATTATACATACAAGTGCAACACTTATTAAACATAACCAAATATAATTTTTATCTATCTTTTTCATTTTCTGACCTCCTTTCTCTATTTTCTATTCTTCACTTACTTCTTTAGAAAGATTTATCCCAATAAAGAAATGAAGCCCACCAAAGGCAATTAAAAAGACACTAAGTAAAATACCTTTCATAATTTGATTGATATTAAAAAGAACCATAATACTACCTAAAAAACACAGTACCTCTACCACAAGAAAAGTGATATATTTTTTACCTAAATCTTTTCCGTTTGTAAAGATAGATTCCACATGTAAAATAATAAAGGCTATCATACATAAACCAATCAATCCTTTTAATAAAGATTCTGTAAGGGTTGGAATAAAAAGAAATAGAATTCCAAAGCCTAAACTAAATACCATGAATAAAATGCTTAAATCAAATGTCTGCATCATATTTCGGTTCATAATATATTTAATGAGAAAAAATAGTGCGACTGCTAAAAAGATAATACCAATTAAAACAGATCCTCTTTTCATTACAGTTTCATAATTAAATAGTAACAATATCGCAAATAAAATCATCAATATAGAAAATACCTTTGACATAAATAATAATTTTTTTCTATTTAACATAGATTACCTCCTAAAGTAGTGGAGAAAAGAACTGGATAATATTTCGTACCCATCTCTTATGCCAAGGCATATTCTCTACCATTTCCTTTTTAATTCGAATACATTTGTGCAATGTTTTTTGATAATCTTCTTTCATATCTAAAATAGCACTATTTTTATATAACCAAACACCATCTTCAAAATGATGAATCAAACTTCTATAATCTAAATTAATGGTTCCAATTACAGCTGCTACATCATCTACTACAAAGCTTTTGGCATGATTAAAGCCTGGCTTATATTCATAGATTTTAACGCCTGCTTCCATCAAAACCTTATAGTGAGATTGTGTCACAATATGTACATACCATTTATCTGGAATATAAGGTGTTGTAATTCTTACATCTACCCCTCTTTTAGCAGCAATACACAAGGCTTGTATCATTTCATAACTAACAATAAGATAAGGACTATTGATATATATATAATCTGTAGCACCATAAATAAGATTTAAATAGATCGTTTCACCAAGCAATTCTTTATCGATAGGGGTATCTCCAAAAGGTTGTACAAATCCGTCACTTTTAAATCTTTCTTTGTGATAGACATGTGGAAGATACTTATCTAGTTTTTCAGTAGCTTTTCCAAAGTAATTCCACGATAATAGAAAGATATCTGTTAGGTTTTCAACCGCTTCTCCTTCTAATCGGACAGCGGTATCTTTCCAGTGTCCATATTTAGGATATTCATTAATATATTCATCTGCAATATTAATACCGCCTGTATAGCCAATATAACCGTCTATAACCATGATTTTACGATGATCACGGTTATTGTGTCCGATTGATAAAACCGGCTTAAATGGGTTAAATATAGCTGTTTCAATGCCTAGGTCTTTCATAAAGTGTGCATAGCCACTAGGAAGTGTACAAATGCACCCAATATCATCGAAAATAAGTTTGACTTTTACGCCTTCTCTTACCTTCTCTACAAGTATATCTAATATACCATCCCACATTTTTCCTTCTCCAATAATAAAATATTCTATAAAAATAAAATGTTTGGCTGCTTTTAAATCTTCCAACATTTGTTTATACATTTTTTCTCCAACAGAAAAGTATTTTACAGTTGTATTTTTATGAGCAGGTGCCAATGCTTTTGTCGCAATATAATAAGATTGTCTTCCATATATCTTACTTGCTTTATCAATATCCTTTTGATAGGTATCTAACGCTGTTTTATTTCTACGATTATACATTTTGGTGTATTTTTCTCTATCTTTTTTATAAAAGCGATTTTGGGCAAACATAAGATAAAAAGCGCCTCCAAAAACAGGAAGTAAAAATATTAGTAAAATCCATGGCAATTTTAGAGAGGGAGATCTGTCCTCATTCATGACATAGATCAAAATTAAAAAACTAAGTAGGATAAAACCAATATAAATATATACAAAATAATCACTCAAGAACCATAGAGCATAAACAATGACTAAAATTTGTAATAAGATGAGTAGACATGTCATAATAAGTCTACTAAATAGTAAGCTGAAGATCTTTTTCATATGGTTTCACCCTTTCTTTCTACATATAATTCACTATTCCTATTTTATCACAGAAACGATAAAGAGAAAAGAAACACAAGGCAATTCTTCTCCTTTTATTTTGTGTTCATTCTTTATATTTGTATTCATACCTACTATCATGTATAATTGGTAGGGAAATATAAAAAAGACCTGCTAGTATAGAGGCAAGTAGGAGGATTTATGAATATTATTTCAAATGTGGTTTTTACCTTAAAAGAATCGGTAAAAAGAAAAACCCATACATGTCAGAAATGTGGTAAAGTTTTCCACAATAAAAAAGAAAATTTCAATATATGTAACGAGTGTGAATATTTAATAACGATTGATGCTAGTAACAAATACGATTCTATTAATAAAATGAAAGAAGATATTAACAGAGGATTCAAAAATATAGACGCATACCTGTCTAGATATAAAATAATATTAGATGAATACAAAACATTGTATGAATATGCACAATATGTACCTGATAAAATACAATTAAAACCTGATACCTTTGAAGAATTAAAAACGTGGTTTAATAAAGATATTAGAAAACTCATGGACGAAAAGAATCTTATAATAACTAAAAAAATGGAAGTACTTGGAAAATATAAAATCGAAAAACAATATAATAAACTTGTTGAACAAGCGATTGAATTAAGTATTGAATATCCTGATTTTGAAGAAGGGTTGACTTTTTATAAATGAAAATAGGAATTAGAACTCCAAGCATATCGAAATCAATAAAGGCTAGAACGACAGGAAGAATCAAAAGAGCCTTAAAAAGAAGCATAAATCCATTGTATGGAAGAAAAGGAATGGGTTTAATCAATAACCCTAAAAAAGCAGTGTATAATAAAATATACAATAAAACTTCTGTGGGTATAACAGAAATATTCAATATAGAAAATACGAATAAAGGTTTATATATATTTATGAGTATTATTACATTAGGCCTGTGGATTCCGATTTATTTTTTATCACAGAATTGGAAAAAAAACCATTAATTTTCGTTTGCCGAGCAAAACGCCATTTCGTCGGAAGCGAAATGTGTAAAATTTGTGTTTTGAGGCATTAAAACAAAGTTTTCAAACAATTCTTTGCTATAGTGATTATAGCAAAGGAGGAAATAAAAAATGGTGCAGTTAGTTATAAAATTAGGAAATAAAACAAAAATTGTCTATTTAGACGAAAAAAAAGAGTGCAAGCCTGGCAGCAAAGACACTCTTACACATAATCATAAAAACCAGGATAGGTAATTACTTTTTGTGTACCCTTATTATATCACAAAAAGTAATTTGTTTGCAAGATAAGGGGGCTTTTTAATGGGTTATAATGAATATATAAAAAAGAACAAGAAGATTTCAAATACAAAACATTCAAAATTAAAAAATGGATTTGGTTCTATTTCTTATTTAGGAGAAAAAAGAAGCAGACCTTTTATGCTAAGAGCTTCAGCAATGTACGATGATGTAGGAAAAGAAAAACGGAAAATAATAGGATACACAGATGATTATTATTCTGGTATCGAAACTTTAATTCGTTACAATAAAGATACTACTTGTATTGAAAAAGAAAATATCACTTTTGCTGAAATTTTTAAACTATGGACAGAACATGAAAAAAGAAGAAATAACTCCCTGCCACCCGAAAAAAGAAAAAAGAAGGCGTTTGCTGACAACTATACTTCCACATATAACAATCAATGTCAAAATTTATATGACATACCAATCACAAAATTGTCTATTGCTGACATACAAGATTGTGTAGATTCTTGTGAATATGGTTATTCGACAAAAAAGTATATTAAGCTTCTTTATGGAAAATTGCTAAAATACAGCAAGTTTATAGGAATACCTGTTGATCTTGATTTAGCAAAAATGATTGACCTAGGGGTTCCTGATGTTTCTGACATTCACACTTTCTTTACACAAAAAGAAAAACAGAAGTTATGGAATAACCTAGGAAATCGAAAAATTGATCCTTATAAAATTATAGATACCGTTTTAATGGAAATTTACATGGGACTTCGACCCACCGAATTGTTACAGTTAGAGGTTGAAAATATAAACATCTATGAAAAGGTAGCTATTGGTGGAATCAAATCAAGAGCAGGAATTGGCAGAGAAATACCTCTACACGACAGAATTATACCTCTTATTGAGTCAAGAATGCAAAATAGGTATAAATACTTAATTACAAACAAAAATGGCTTAAAAGTCAATTATAGGCATTATTTAGATATATATAAACAATTAATGGCAAGGCTAGGCATGGAACACCTTCCACATGACGGACGAGATACTGCAACAACCGAAATGTTCAATGCAAATGTTCCACCACTAATTTATAAATTAATTGTAGGACACACTATCCATGACGTTACAGAAAAGCATTATATTAAAATCACGTTAAAACAAAAAATAGATGCAATAAATAAAATATTATAAAATTCACTATAAGTACAAGTGAATTTTTTTATGTTTTATCCTTTGGCGAAAATATAAAGTGTTGCCAACGTGTTGCCAACGCAAATAAAATAGCATGTTTTCTATACTATATTAATATATTTGTCTTTTTTTATAAATATATCAAGGCATAAAAAAAACCTTATAAATAAAGGTTTTTTAATTTTTAAAATGGTGTCCCGCCCGAGATTCGAACTCGGGACCCTTTGATTAAAAGTCAAATGCTCTACCAGCTGAGCTAACGGGACATTATATGGCTGCCTCGGCTAGATTCGAACTAGCGCATGCCACAGTCAAAGTGTGGTGCCTTACCGCTTGGCTACGAGGCAAACTAAATCTCACCAACAACATAAAGTGGTGGAAGGAGATGGATTTGAACCATCGAACCCGAAGGAACAGATTTACAGTCTGCCGCGTTTGACCACTTCGCTACCCTTCCAAATAAAAGTGGTGCCGGAAATAGGACTTGAACCCACAACCTACTGATTACAAGTCAGTTGCTCTACCAATTGAGCTATTCCGGCATATGGTGGGCGATGTAGGACTCGAACCTACGACCCCCTGCTTGTAAGGCAGGTGCTCTAACCAACTGAGCTAATCGCCCGGAATGTGCGTTGACGTAATTAAATATATCATTTAATACTTTCTTTGTCAATAGAGTTTTTTATTTTTTCCTGTTTTTTTTCATATTCTTTTATCCATAGTGGTAATTTTTTAGCAAGAGTGCTAAAACCTGTTGGTGTTTCAACAATTCCCTTTCTAAATCTTTTCTTTTTACCTTCTTGGTATTGAATGTTTTTAATGCTTAATTTTAGCTTATCTTGTTGTTCTACATTGTCTAATATTTGTACATAAATAGTTTCACCCATTTTTACAAAATCATTCATGTCCCTTACAAATCTATGCGAAATTTCTGAAATATGAACAAGTCCACTAGAAATATCATCTATAGAAACAAATATACCATACTCTGTAATACCTGTTACTGTTGCTTTTACTATCTGCCCTTTTTCATATTTTCCCATACCAACACCTCATATATAGTATAACACGAATGAGGCAAACCATAAATATTTTTTATAAAGAGAAGAAATATTTACTTTATAAGAACAATAGGTTATAATAACGGTGGTGATGAAAATGGATAAAGAACAAAGTATTCTTGAAGAAGAAAAAATCAAAGAAATATTAGATACATTAAGACCTTTTTTAATAAACGATGGGGGAAATATTGAATTTGTTAAATATGAAGACCATAAAGTTTATATTAAGATGATGGGTGCTTGTGCCAATTGTCATATGTTAGATTTAACTCTTAAAGAAGGTATTGAAGCTGCTATCAAAGAAGAAATTCCTACTGTAGAAGAAGTAATCAATCTACAAACAGCTGAATAATTTAAAGCCATTCTGGTTTTATAATGGTTACAGTATTGCTCATATAAGAGTGAATATCTTTTAAAAACTGTTCATACTCTGTCATTTTATGAATAATGCGTAAAAGTTCCTTTTCAGGAGCTTTTTTTTCGATTACATCTTCATATAAATCAAAGTAAAAGCTAGGAAAAAGCATTCTTGTATAAAAAGTATCGTATTCCTCTTTATCGAGATGATATGATAAATAATAAGACACTTCCTCAAAAGAAAGATATCCATAAAAGAATTTGTCTTTGAAATATTCAGTAGCGTCTCTTACTTTATAGTCTACAATAAGTGTTAATGGGTTATAGAGTTCTATTTGCATCATATTTTTATGAATTCTTTTGTGCGCTACACACAATGTCTTTTTCTGCATCATATTTGTATACGCAATCGCATTTTCTGCAAGCCCACAAAAGTAACTAAAACTTTCACGAATTACAGGAAATTTCTTACCAAATTGACTTACTTGGTATGCAAAATAATCAATCTTAGTACTCCATAGTGTATTCCAATCATTGCGATATAGTGACTTATAAGGGGTTAAATCCATAATAACTTTAGAAAAAGATAGAATTTCTCCTAAACAAATTTTGTCTTTTTTTTCAGCTGTTATTTGTAATAATACATATAATTCTTGGTTTATTGTAGTAAACAATTGTTGTTCACGGTTACTGACAAGCATATGCATAGGAAGCCCCATAACACGTAATTGTTCTGATATCGTATGGATATCTTTCAGTTCTTTTATGTCTCTATCATAAGGAAGAAGAAGGTATGTATCTTCTCCCACCATAAAACGATATTGCTTACCTGTCTGGTGAATATCTATAGGTTCTAGTCCATAATAATACATGATCGCATTTTTCATAGATTCACCCCTATCTTAGTATATGAAAAGGTAGGAAAAGATATGAAAAAAAGGGTATAAATACCTTATTCAAGTGGGGCTAAAATAGAAAACATAGGAATATTTCTTAAAATCATAAAAAGGAAAGCAATTATAATTAAGCCATACCAAAAGAACCTTGGTATTTTATGAAGTATTTGATCTTCTTTATTGCCAATATAAAGATATAGTTTATATAGAAAATAAGGAATAAAGATAGGTAAAAGAGCAAAAACCAAGGAATTGTATCTAAAAGCTAAAGCAAAATCAAATTTTAAAATAGCCAAAATACATCTTGTAATACCACAGCCTGGACAATAAATACCCGTAACTTCATGGAAAATACAAGGAATATAAAACCCATATTTTGTATGTAAATAAAGAAAAGCAAAAAAGGAAAGAATAGCTAAAAAAAGAAGAATAAGTACTCTACATATTCTTTTTTTCATTATGCCTCATCTAATTCATTTAATTCTGATTGAATCAAACAGTAATTGACGATATCTAATTGTAAAATACTTAAAATCAAATATAAAACAGAGTTATCTGTAGCACGCATATCACGGTCAACTCTTGCATTATACATTTTTTTGCCCATTTGATAACTCCAATAAAAACGGTAAATTCCGCAAGTAATAAGGATTAACAGGAAAGACATCCCACCACTCATGGTGTTGTCTTCACTCGCATAAGCTACATCATCTGTAAGCATAATAAACCATATAATTCCGTAAATACCGCAAGTAATAATACTTAAAACAACGGATACTGCTATATCTCTTTTTCTTATCATTTCTTTTCCTCCTAGCTCTTATACATAGTATACACTACTTTATTTATACTTTATTCAAAATAATCAATTTTTACGCTTTTTTTCACTCTATCTAGAACTTCTGCTGCTTTTTTATTGGCTCTTTCTGTTCCTTCTTTTAAAATAGTATCCACTTCTTCTGGATGTTCTTCATAATATTTACGTTTATTACGAATCGGTGTTAAAAATTCTTCCATTTTTTCAATTAGCTCTTTTTTACAAGAAACACATCCACGAAGGCCTTTTTTACATTCGTTGCATACGTTTTCTACATTTGGGTTGTTTAATAATTTATGATAGTAGTAAACCATACATATTTCAGGATTGGCAGGGTCATCTTTACGTATTTTGGAAGGGTCTGTCAAAGCATTCATAATTTTTTTAGAAACGACTTCTGTTGTATCATTTAAAAAGATGGCATTTCCAAGACTTTTCCCCATTTTTTCATTGCCATCTAATCCTTTAATTCTTGGTGTTTTACTTAGAACCGCTTCTGGTTCTTTTAGTGTCTCCCCATATATATGATTGAATTTTCTTACGATTTCTCTAGCTTGTTCCAAGTGAGGAAGTTGATCATCTCCTACTGGACAAACTTCACAGTCAAAGGCTGTTAAATCAGCGGCTTGGCTAACAGGATATCCTAAGAAACCATAGGTAATACTTTCTCCATCATTTCCAAAAACACTCTTTTTTTGTCCAAGTTCTGCTTTGGTCGTTGGATTTCTATAAAGTCTAGAAACTGTTACCATATTAGAATATAAAACAGTCAGTTCCGCAATCGCTGGAATCATAGACTGGATAAAAATATGACTATGGGTAGGATCTATTCCTACTGATAGGTAGTCAAGTGCTAATTCTTTGACATTTTTTCTTACTTTATCAGGGTTTTCGAAATTATCAGTTAGTGCTTGCACATCTGCAATAATAATATAGGTATTATAGTCATACTGCATTTCTACTCTTTTTTTAACAGCCCCAAAATAATGTCCAATATGTAAATTCCCTGTCGGTCTATCTCCCGTTAATATTACTTTTTGACTCATATATATCCTCCTTTTTAATCTGAAATTGTATATAAATAAAGAGCTGCTAAAAATTCTTTAGAAAAGACAAGTGCTAAACTTGCAAGTTCTTTTTTATATTTATTATTTTCTTCTGTATGTTTTGTTTTTACAAAAATGTATTCAATAATTTGTTTGGTATTGATGAGTTTCTTTACATTACCAAGTTTGATTAATTTATCGATGTTTTTTACTTCTTCTAAATCTTCTCTTGCTACTTTATCTAACAAAACTCTATTATACATATGTATATCATATATGTTCTCTTCATTCATGTCAAATATTTTTCCTAAGTATTCAATGGTTTGTAGCATGATTTTATGAATTTCTTTTTCTTTAGAATCTTTAAATAATTTATGAAAAGCAGATACTGTTACGATTTTATCCATTAAACTTTTATTTCGATTAAAATGAAAAATAGTATGTGCAATTCCTAAAAAACGTGTAGAATATTTCTTATAATTTTTAGCCAAATGTCCTTTTTTAAAAGTAAATGTATTTCCATCTAATTTATGAAATGTTTTCATAGTATCATTGTATCCCAAATGAATGGCTCTATTAGAAGCTGCCTTATCAAAGACAAGAAAGGACTGAATCCTATTTCTTGGAGAAATGGTTGTTACTTTTACACTTGTATCTTTTACTTTTTGTTTGATTCCAACTGCTTTTAAGTCAACTGCAATGATTTCTTCAGCACCCATTTTTATAGCTAAATTAACAGGTAGATTGTCATACATACCACCATCAATATATGTTTTCTCCCCAATTTCTTTTTTCTTAAATACTGGATAGCACGTAGCGGATGCCATCAAGTAATCTTTTACTTTTCCTTTTGGAATTTCTTTTTTAGTAAGTTCGATTGGTTTGAATTCACTTAAATTCACCGTAACAAGTCCAAAATCTATGTTTGATTTTCTGAATTTTTTTTCATTGAATGTTTTTTCTACAAGCATTTCTAGATTATGAATATCCATTCCACCATCTACAATAATACCTTTTGCGTACATAGAAGCTACTTCTTTCATACCTTCTATTGTATTGACATCACCTGCTACCACCTTGTTGTATACTTGTCCAAAATTCATTTGTTTCCAAACAATTAAAGCTTTTATGTAATCTTTTTGAACCATATAAGCCCCATTTAAAGCCCCTACGGAAGTTCCTGTTACAATATCATAGGAAATATGCATTTTTCTTAATGCTTTCCATACACCAATTTGATAAGCACCTTTGCCGCCTCCACCAGAGAGAACAATTGCTCTTTTCATAAGAAATCACCTTTGTTTATTATACCACGAATTTTGTTTATTAGTAAATAAATGATAGGTTTTACAAGGAAAGGATACAATTCTTATCTACATTTCAAAATGTAAAGTTTTATTTTGTTTGATCAAATTTAAATACCTGTTTAAAAAGAAAATGATATAATAATGATGGTGAGAATATATGATACAAATTTTTAATATAAAAAAAAGAAAAGATTTATCTTCCCATGATACTTCCCTATTTGAAGAGTATGTAAAACTATCAAAAGTACCTAGGGAAGATTGGGTCCAAAATTATGGATTTAAAGAAAAGGGTTTATCGCAAATACAGGCACAGGAAAGATTAGAAAAAGATGGTCCCAATGTTGTTGTAAAAGATGACAAAAAATCATGGTTTTACTTTTTTCTGATTTCCTTTAAGGATCAATTTATTATTATCCTCTTTTTACTTGCCCTAATCAATTTTTCATTAGGAGACCGTTTGGGGTCTTTGATTATTGTTGGCATCGCTATCATTAGTTCTCTTCTTCGTTTTACGCAGGACTATTCAACTTATAAATTTAATCGAAAACTAAAAGCAAGTATTTATAGTAGTGCGAATATTGTAAGAGATGGCAAAGAACAAAACATTCGTACAGAGAAAATAGTGATAGGAGATATTGTAAAACTAAATGCGGGTTCTATTATACCTGCGGATTTACTTCTTATCGAAAGTAAAGATTTATTTTTGAATCAATCTGTTTTTACAGGAGAAAGCATTCCTACAGAAAAGAAATCTAACATAGAAGAAGCCAAAACAATGTTTGAAATTTCTAATATTTGTTTTATGGGTTCTAGTGTTGTAAGTGGTTCCGCAACAGGGCTTGTTGTACGTACAGGCTTTCATACTTATTTAGGTACAATGGGAAAGGAAATAGATAATAAAAAAGAACTTACCAATTTTGATAAAGGAATGCGTAACATTACCAAAATGTTGATAAAATATATGATTGGTGTCTGTCTATTTGTACTGGTTGTAAACGGTCTCATCAAAGGCAATATGAAAGAAGCCGTTTTATTTGCATTATCAGTAGCGGTCGGTATTACACCTAGTATGCTTCCTATGATTGTCAATGTGAACTTAACAAAAGGTAGCAAAACACTTGCCCATAAAAAGACTCTAGTAAAAAGAATTGAATCTATTCAAAATCTAGGTGCGATTGATATTCTCTGTACTGATAAAACAGGCACTTTGACAGAAGATCACATTACTTTGCAAAAATATATTGATATAAATGGAGATGAAGATCTTTCTATTTTAAATTATGCCTACTTAAATAGTTATTTTGGAACAGGTATGAAGAATCTAGTAGATAGAGCCATTCTACAATATGGGAAAGAAAATAACATAGATACAATCGTCACTTCTTACCAAAAAGTAGATGAAATCCCTTTTGATTATGATAGAAAGAAAATGTCCATCATAGTACAGCAAAACAATGCCTATAAAATGATCACAAAAGGGGCATTAGAAGAAGTCATAAAAAGTTGTACACAGGTAAAGGTAGGAAATCAAACAGTACCTATTCAGTCGACCTTAATTGAAACCGTTACGGCCAAAGCAAAAGAACTTGCGGAAACAGGTATGCAGGTCATCGCGCTTGCCGCTAAAGAAGAATACCCTGGAAAGGATACTTTTAATAAAACACATGAACAAAATATGACCTTTGTCGGTTTTGTAGGATTCTTAGATCCTCCTAAAAAAGATGTTCAAAAAACATTAGCAGCCCTCAAAAATATGGGTGTAAAAACAAAGATATTAACAGGGGATAATCCCTATGCTGCCAAAAATATTGGTACAATTGTAGGTTTGCAAACCAATGATATGATTTTAGGAAGTGAGATAGATGCTTTAAGCGATGAAGAACTTTCTATTAAAATAGAGAAAACGGATATTCTAGCACGTTTAAATCCTTTGCAAAAAGAAAGGGTTGTAAATCTATATAGAAAAAAAGGACATGTCGTTGGTTACATGGGAGACGGTGTCAATGATGCCCCCTCTTTACACCAAGCAGACATTGGTATCTCAGTCGATAGTGCCACAGATATTGCCAAAGAAGCTTCTGATATCATCCTCCTTGAAAAAGACTTACATGTTATCTATGAAGGCGTTATCGAAGGAAGAAAAGTATATGGAAATATCATAAAATATATGAAAATGGCCTTAAGTGCTGATTTTGGAGATGTTTTCAGTATTATGATAGCCAGTATCTTTTTACCTTTCTTACCGCTTCTGCCTATTCAAATGTTATTACAGGACTTTATTTATGATTTCTCTCAAATAGGAATTCCTTATGATACAGTAGACAAAGAATTTTTAGAAAAACCAAAAAAATGGAATACAAGAGATATCTCCTCTTTTATGAAAGTCATGGGGATTACAAGTTCTATTATCGATATAGTTTCCTTTATTATTTTCTGGTTTGTCTTCAAATACAATACCCCATCCGAAGCAGCATACTTTCAAACTGCTTGGTTTGTAATGTGTTTGATTACGGAACTCATGATTATTCATAATGTAAGAACAGCAAAAAAACCATTTATAGAATCATGTGCTAGTAAACCCTTGCTATATTTAACAGGACTATCTTTAGTACTTACGGTAATAACCCCTATTCTGCTTACTAAGATATCTTCCTTCCACTTTGTAATTCTACCTATTCCCTATTATGGTTTTGTCTTCTTATTCGTTATCATTTACTATATGATGGTAAGTGGTATTAAATATATTTATAAAAAAAGGAAGAAGGAATGGTTATAACCTTTTTTCTTTTTAAAATGGACTAGACAAATAGTAAATAGCCATGTACAATGGTAATGTTCGGTAGAAAAGGAGTAAAAAGATGTATGACATTTTAATTTATTTTACACTGTTTTTAATTATTTCTTTTATAGGATGGGTTACTGAAATTGTATATACAGGAATTGATCAAAAAGTTTTCACAGATCGTGGCTTTTTACTAGGACCTTACTGCCCTATCTATGGAAGTGCTTCTCTACTTATGATGCTTTTCCTTCATAAATATGTAAACGATCCTGTTGTTTTATTTGTAATGGCAGCTAACATTTGCTCCGTTATGGAATATATTACAAGTTATATTATGGAAAAATTATTTAAAGCAAGATGGTGGGATTATTCACAACTGCCCTTTAATGTAAATGGCAGAATTTGTTTAAGCAATTCTATTTTATTTGGGATTGGTGCTGTCTTTCTTTTAAAATATATTCAACCCTTTTTATTAGAAAATCTATATCATTTTCCAAAAGAATATTTCTTCTATATTGCCTACCCATTGCTTATTATTTTTATTTTAGATGTAATCCTATCAGGTAATATTATTGTGCGTTTTAAACATACTGTTGAAAATATTCAAAAAGATTATACTGGTGAAATCAGTGATAAGGTAAGAAAAGTAATTATGAATAAATCTTATCCATTTAGAAGACTATTTATGGCTTTTCCTAATCAAATTATTGTTGGATTAAAAAAGACAATTTGGGAGAAAATTTTCCCTAAGAAAAAGAAACATTAATACATGTTTCTTTTATTTTATATACGTAAATGTTTTTAAATCATTATTAAAGTTCATTTCAGATTGGTATCCTAGTGTGCGTAGTCCTGTCTGATCACTATAATATTTTAAATATCCTTCTTCTGAAAAGTAAATAAATCCTTTTCCAAAAGAAATGTTTTTTAATTCATTTGTTTTAAATAGAAAGACAATTTGATTTGGATAGGAAGGATTGACACGACTGACTTCTATTTTTCCATTTCTTTTTTTGGTTAAATAATAAAGGCCATCTGTACTTTTGTATATAGAATCATACTCTTTATTTTGATATTCTAACTTATTACTAAAGCTTTTATCTTTATGAACTTCGTTCATATCTTTTTGTATCCATTCTCCATTTTCATAAAAAGGTATTGTATTTCCACGACCTGTTTCTGTGACTACTTTTTTCTTACTATCAATTTTGTATTGTACACGGTTGCTTTTATCAAGTAAATAAACAGAATGATCTATATTTCCTTGTATAAAACTATCTAAGGAAATGGATTTTGTAGTTAATTCCTTTTTACTGTTGTTGGTTACATCAATAATATAAATTTCATTGAAATCATAAGAACGATTATAAGAAGCCGTTATAAAATATTTAGAGGCAAGAGCGGCTATTTTAGGTTCATATACATCAGAATTGTAGTAAGAAAGAGTATTGATAGGTTTTTCTTTACTTTGTTTAATATTGTAAATTCCTCTATAATTTTGAACGACTGTATAATGCCCTGCTTGTATATTATTTTTATATACAGTTAGAAAGGGTTCTTTTATTGTATCTACTTTACTATCTATAAAATCATTTTGATTATATGCAGGTAAATTTTCTACAAAAGCATCTAGTTTTTTATCTTTACCCACAATGTTTTGATAATAAACATAATAACTTCCTTTACAAAGAACATCTTTTTTTATTTTTTTGTTCTTAAAAACAGGATATACACATTCATACTGTTCATCTTTAAAGGAATGTATTTCTTTTATAATTTCAGAATCTTTATTTAAAGAATCAAAGACTTTAAAAGAAAAGTTTTGATCAATCAAAAGTGTATAAGAAGCAGGTTCTATACTTGTTTTTGATCTATATTTTTCATAAATAACATGAGATTTTTTCTTTTCTTTTCTTGTATAAGTTCTTTCATATCCTTTTCCAAAAAAGACAAAAAAACCTTGTATTATTAAAGAAAAAACAAATAAAAGCAAAAGTAATTTTAAAACTTTTTTCATTTGTACCTCCTATCTATAAAAAACATCTTTTAAATAAAGTCCATTAGGAAGAGCTGTCTTTCCTGCATACATTCTATTTTCTTCTTTTAAAATAGGAATCATATCTTCACTTTTTCTTTTTCCCTCTCCTATTTCAATAAGAGTTCCTACTATATTACGCACCATATAACGCATAAAACCAGTTCCTAAAAAAGAAAGTGTTAATGTATTTACATGTTTAACATCACGAATTAAATTCGCACTTACAAGGGTTCTTTCATAAGATTCTTTTTCTTCATCTATTTTTACAAAAGATCTGAAGTTATGAGTACCTTCTAAATACTTTAAAGCTCTTTCCATTTCCACAACATCTAAAGGCTTGTTGTATTGTAAAATGTAATCTTTTTCAATAGGATTGTATTCTCCTAAATTGATTTTATAAACGTATTCCTTCGCAACTACATCAAATCTAGCATGAAAACTATCATCGACAATTTCTGCCTTTTTGATATAAATAGTATCAGGAATCATACTATTTAAAGCTTTTTGTAATTTCTCAGGTGTTATTTTAATTTGTAAATCAAAATGGGCTTTCTGATTTAAAGCATGCACACCAGCATCTGTTCTACCAGAAGCATTTAATACAACTTTGGTATTGTCATTTAGTGTTTTTAGAGCTTTTTCAAGTTCTCCTTGTACCGTCTTCATTTTAGGTTGTTTTTGATAGCCACTATATTTAGAACCATCATAAGAAAATGTAATTAAATATCTCATAAAAATACCTCACTTACTGTTAATACTATCATTATACCATGAATTATTATAAATACGATATCTAAAATATGCCAGGTATTCATTTGATAATTGGTTCTTACTTTACCAATTTCAAAATTTCTTAATTTCATAGATTCTTCTACACGGTGACATTCTTTTCTAGATAAAGAAAATAAAGGTCCTATAATCGATTTGAATACAAATAATTTACCTTTTCTACTAGAGTGATTGTAATCAATTCCAAGAGAAGAAACGGTATATAAAAGCTCTTTCTTTTTATTGATAAAAGAAGGAATGAACTGAGAATATAAAGCTAATTTAATAGCTATTTTAGAAGGAGATAAATGTATTTTAGATAAAGGAAACAAGAAGATTTCATAGGTATATGTCATTTCTGTAATAGGAGTTGTTAAAGTAAATACAAAAACAGATAAACAAAGTATAACAATCCTTACTAGATAAAGACAAATAAGTATGAAAGGAACTTGCATGAAAAGGAAAACAAGAACCAATAAAAGAAAGAGAAGACGAAGTACATAAAGCATTTTAAAATAAGTAGACAAGGAAATCTTAGAAAATAACATACTCCATAAAACGAACAAAAATAGAAAAGCTAGAAGGTACCATGTAGAAAACAAAGTACAAAAAGTAAAAAGAAGTAAACAAATAAATTTACAAATAGGATTCATTTTGTGTATAGGAGGCGCTCCAGTACGCTCTTTTTTATTTATATTATTTAACATATCTATATACATCCTTTATTAAATCATTGATATCATTGCGGTATCCTATTTTGATGCCTTTATTTTCTAGTACCATATTAGAAAATCTAATAAAATCAGGAATTTTTACACCATACTTATAAAGTGTTTTTTCTTCTTTTAATACTTTATATTTGGTACCCTCTAACTGTATTTTTTTATCCCCTAAAAGATAGATATAATCGGCTAATTCTAAAGCACTATCCGTATCTTTTGTTGTAATTACAATTGTCTTTTGGTATTCTCTTTTCAGTTGTTTAAAAAGTTTAATAAAATCTTTCTTTGCTTTAGAACAAAGACCTAGAAAGGGTTCATCGATTAAAAATATTTCTGGATTTTTAAGTAACGCAATCGCAAGCGCTACTCTTTTTTGTTCTGTAAAACTAAGAGATAAAGGAGATTGTTTTTTTATGGAACTATCCAATTCTACCATCTCTAAAACACGTTCTATTTTTTCTTCTTTTTCCTCTTTGATTCCAGAAGAAGCAAGGGCAAATAAAAGTTCTTTATAGACAGTTTTACAAAAGAAATGAGCGGAAGGATCAGAGAAAACATAACCAATGTGTGTTCTTAACGTATTAAATAAGCGATTACTCCTTTTTTGAATGACGAAACTATCAATAATAATTTCTCCTTTTGTAGGAAGTTTTAAAGCATCAATCAGATTTAAAAGAATTGTTTTTCCAGAGCCACTTTTTCCTATACAAACTGTAATTTTATTTGCTTTACAAGTCATGTTAATATTTTCTAAAATGGTGTTTTTAGATTCTTTATATGTTACATCTTTTATTTTTATTTCCATAAAGCATCCACCATCTCTTTCATATCAAAAATAGGTTTTTCTAACAATTCATAATAGGAAAGACGGTGCGATAAATCTGCTAAAAAAGGAAGAGATAAACCAATTTCTGTAAGTTTTTTTTCTTCTTGCAAGAAGAGAGATAAAGACCCTTTTAATAAAATATGGGTATCATGTAAAACCATAATACTGGTACCATATAAGGCATCTTCTACATTGTTTGTAAAATGTATAATTGCCATTTTCTTTTCTTTATTCAGTTTTTGTAAAGCTGTAAAGGCAGTACTTTTATCGATATCATCCATGTAAACAAAGGCATCATCTAAGACAAGAACCTTTGGATTATGGATAACAGCAGAGGCTACTCGAAGTAATGATTTTTTACTATCATTTAGTTCATTTGGACTTAAATGGTAATATTTTTGTAAATTAAACAAGGTCCCAATCTCTTCTACTCTATTAGAAATGTCCTGCTTTGCCATGCCTAGATTTTCTAGTATATAAATAAGGTCATTCAGAACGGTTTCACCTGCAAAATAGGAATAAGTTGGATTCATCACAAATCCCATGATTTTTCTTAACTGGTGTATCTGCGATTTATCTAAAACAGTGCGATTGATGTTTATGTAGCCTTTATGGGGCAAAAGTCCTGCTAAAATAAGAGCAAATGTTGTTTTTCCAGAACCACCTATTCCTAAAATAGTTGTAAAAGACCCTTCTTCTAAATCAAAATTAATAGAATTTAGGATTTTTTTATTTTTATAAGAAAAGGAAAGTTCTCTAACAATGACTTCATTCATATACATCACCATAGTAATTTATTATAATATAAAACACGTATTAGAGCAATGATTTTCCTTTAATTTAGGCGATTTGTATAGATTCTTTAGCAAATATTCTAACTTTATAAAAAAAGAACCAAGATTATTTTCTTGATTCATTATTTTTAACTTGTATTTGAATACTTTGATATATTTTTTGTTTTAATTTTTTATACGATTTTTCCACTTCTTCTTTTGAAATAATTGTGTAATTTCTTAGCTTCCCAGTTTCTAAACATTCATTATACTGCTCTATAGATCTCTGATTATCTATCCTTCTATCCATTTCCAAGAAGGTTGGTATAACTCTAATCCCAGTATCAGAAAAATCACAGTCTAGTGCAGATCTATTGTAACAAGGATTTGTATTTTTAAAATCTTCTACAAAAAAGGATAAATCTACAAAAAAGTCAGAAAGATCGTTTCCTACAAATTTTGAATCAAACAATGTTTGTGGAACAGCTTTATTTTGTTCAAAGTGTAAATTACAATAGGAAAAATCTGATTCACTTACGTGATCAATCATATCAAAATGAGAATTTGATAGATTCATATGCGAAAAGTCGCAACTACTTACTTGAATACCCTCTTTACTTCTGAAAGCATTTGCAAAATTTATATAAGCGTTTGTACCACTTAAATTAATATTTTCAACATGATGTTCCCCATAATGATTATCTTCTGATAACAATTCATAATAAACATTCCAATTCACATGGTCAAAAGAGATTTCACTTAAATCTAGTTTTCTTAAAAAAGGGCCTGACCACATAACATATTTGACTGGGGTCATTTCATAAGAACAATCATTGTTCTTACTTTTATACTCTGTATGAAAAAGTAAAGTTTCAATTATTTTATTATCTAAATAAATTTGTTGATTATCTGGAACCTCCTCTAACATTTCTTCTACATCTTTTCTCAATTGCTTTGTTTTTCCTTTACCTAACTTCATACAATCACTCCTTTTTGATGGGTATTACTATATACTTTCTATGTTCCTTTGTCAAGTTATTATATTCTACAGATAACCTTCTTAATTTAGGCGATTTGTATAGACTTTTTTAGCAAATATTCTAATATTACAAAAAAAGAACCAAGATTATTTTCTTGATTCATTATTTTTAATTTGTTTTTGAATACTTTAATATACTTTTTTTCTCATTTTTTTATCCAAATTCATTATATTTTAAAATAAATTTATTCTGTTTTCTTTTTCTGAAACTTATAAGCAATACGCATTAATAATTTAGTAGGAAGTAAATGCTCTACCCAAAAAGTAAGCTTCATTGTTGTACCTGGAATAATCACAAGTTTTCTTTGAAACATTTTTTTAACAGCATATATAGCAACTTCCTTACTTGTAAGTGGTTTGGCACTAAAACGAACTCCCGCAACTGTATTAAAATTGGTATCAACAGGTCCTGGGCAAAGGCATCCAACGTAGACATTACTCTTATCTACCCTTAATTCTTCATATAAAGCCTCTGTAAGGCGCAAAACATAAGATTTGGTTGCGTAGTAGGTTGCCATTAAAGGACCTGGTAAAAAGGCTGCAGATGAGGCTACATTCAGGATATATCCTTTGTCCTTTTCTTTAAAGTCTTTATAAAAGAGTTTAGTTAGAATATGTACGGCTTTTATATTGACATCAATCATATCTAATTCTTTATCAATATTGGTATCCTCGAATTTTCCCCATACACCAAAACCAGCATTATTAATAACAACATCAATATCTTCACTCTTTATTTTATTATATAATTTTATACAATTATAAGAAGAAGATAAATCCATCACATGTACTTCTACTTTTGTTTTGATTTCTTTTCTTAATTTTTCCAATGCTTTTTTATTACGTGCTACTAAAATAACATCATATCCTTGTTCACTTAAAGTAAGTGCGATGTCTCTTCCTATACCACTACTAGCGCCTGTTATCAATGCTTTCATACTATCACCTATTTTCATTATAACATGAAATAAGAAAAGTTCTAATTTAAAAAGAATTATTAAGTGTCATAGAATGTAAAAAAACAAGTATTTTTATACTTGTCTTATTTACCACATTTTTTATTAAGAAGCCTTGATTTGATATGCAGTAGCGGCTGCTACACCGTCACCACCAGTAATTTGAACACCTGGTTTTAAAGTAATAGCAAGCATAATTCCTTTAGCAGCACCACCTGTACCAGAAAGATCTTGTTTATAATTACTGAAATATGCGATTTGACGACCATAGTCATACGTGTTGGTTAACCAGAAACTCAATCCTTCTAGTAAGAAATGATTGACTTTATTTGTCGCTGCAATTGAACAACTATAAGTTGTTTCACACAATTTAAATCCTGGGTTCATAATTTTTAATATACTGTCATTGACAACTATCACTTTTGATGCAACTGTTGCATTCATTTGCGATGTAACTAAAGCATTTGCATAATCTACAACATTTACCATATTAGTACCACTAGATTTTACACTACCGATTGGGGTTGCACTTAATATTTGTACTGTTCCAGTAGAACCTGTACCCGTAGTCTTTAATACACGATAATTTTTAGAATCTGCACCATCGTAATACACATAATCTCCTTGTTTTACTGTATCTGCCAAATAGTTAGCAGGAACAGGAGTAGGTGTTGGGGTTGGCTCTGGCGTTGGCGTTGGTTCTGGAGTAGGTGTTGGGGTTGGTTCCGGTGGAGCCTCACAAGCACTCTTTTTATAGGCAACAACTGTTACCTTTTCTTCTTCCAACTTTTTAGTAGCACACCAATTTTTACCTTTATCCGTAATAGCAAGATCTTGTTTACCTTTTGCAGTGATCTCTAAAGTACCACCACCAATTTTTTCTCCTGATAGTTTTAAATCATCAGCACCATCTGGGAAAGTAAAGGTAGTACCTGTAAAAGCATCATTATTAAAATTTTTCGCATAATAAAGCTTTCCTGCATCTAATACACCATAGGCTGTATCCATAAATGCATTCTTTTTAGATTTATTAATGACACCTACTATAATAGGGGTCGCAATCAAAGCAATGATAGCGAGTATGACGATAACTGCTAAAAGCTCTATTAATGTAAATCCTTGTTTCTTATTCGTTTTCAATATATACACTCCTTTATTTTAAACTATCTATAGTTTACCATTTATTGCAATATTTTACTATTATTTTTCACAAAAAAGTGCAATATATACAAAGAATTTCCATATCGTATACTTTTATTATTTCACACAAAAAAAAGATGCTTATTTAGCATCTCCTTCAACTAATTCTAAAATAACCATTAAAGCATCGTCTCCTCTGCGTTCTGTTAATTTTAGGATTCTTGTATAACCACCATTTCTAGATGCATAACGAGGTGCTAAATCATCAAATACTTTTTTAGCAACTGTTTTGTCATTATGTAAGAAGGCAACTGCTTGTCTTCTAGCTACAAGTGAACCATTTTTTCCATATGTAATCATTTTATCAACAAATTTACGAACTTCTTTAGCTCTTGTTTCTGTTGTTTGAATTCTTTCATTCATGATAAGGTCTTTAGTAAGGTTCGCAAGCATACTTTTTCTATGTTTATTAGTACGTCCTAATTTTCTGTACATATTCTTCCTCCTAACTATTAATCATCTTCGCGGAATCTAAGTCCCATATCTTTAATTTTATCAATAACTTCTTTTAAAGATTTTTTACCTAAATTACGAATTTTCATCATTTCTAATTCTGATTTTTCAGTTAAATCACCTAAAGTATTAATGTTTGCTCTTTTTAAACAATTATAAGCTCTTACTGAGAAATCTAATTCATCAATTGGAGTTTCCAATTTTTTAAGTTTACTATCTTCTTGTTTTGCATTCATAATACCTGTTTTATCAGCAATTTCACTTAAATTGGTAATAATATTTAAATGTTCAATTAAAATCTTAGCACCAAGAGCCATAGCTTCCTCAGGTCTAATAGAACCTTTGGTATGCACATCCATAATTAATTTATCGTAATTGGCATCCTGTCCTACACGAGCATCTTCTACTTCTAAACTAATTCTTTCAATAGGTGAATAAATAGCATCGATTGGAATAAATCCAACAGCTGCATCTTCAATGAATTTTTTGTTTTCGCTAGAAGGAACGTATCCTCTTCCACTTCCAACAATAATTTCCATATCCAGTTTTCCACCTTTAGATAAAGTTGCGATTACTTGGTCTTTATTCATGATCTCAATATTTGGATTGCTTTCGATATCAGCAGCAGTTACAGTTCTTTCTTCTGAAACAGAAAGTTTCAAAGTTTGTGCTTCTTCACTACTGTTTTTTACAACAATATTTTTAAGATTTAAAATGATTGCTGTAACATCTTCGTATACACCTTCGATTGTTTGAAATTCATGCATAATACCATCGATTTTAACAGCTACGATAGCAGAACCTGGCATACTAGATAACATCACTCTTCTAAGTGCGTTTCCAATAGTTGTACCAAAACCTCTTTCCAAAGGTTCTAATTCAAATCTACCATAGTTATTTTTTTCAATATAATCAGTTATTTTGTATATTGGTTTTTCAAAATTTAACATTTGCTTCGTTCCTCCTTCTTTACCTTATCCACGAGGGCGTTTTGGTGGACGACATCCGTTATGTGGTATAGGTGTTTCATCAGAAATTGTCGTAACTTCAAGACCAGCTGTTTGAAGCGAACGAATCGCTGTTTCACGTCCAGAACCAAGTCCTTTTACAAATACTTCTACTTTCCTCATACCCATATCAAAAGCTGCTTTTCCAGCTGCTTCAGCTGCCATACCAGCGGCAAATGGAGTAGATTTTTTACTTCCTTTAAATCCAAGTGTACCAGCGGAAGCCCAACTCACTGCATTTCCTTCTTTATCACTAAGTGTTACAATAGTGTTATTAAAGGTAGAATGAATGAAAGCTTTTCCTTCAGGTACATTCTTTTTCACTTTACGCTTTCTTGCTTTATAAGCCATGCCTATAACCTCCTTTATCTATGCATTATTTTTTCTTGTTTGCTACAGTTTTTCCTTTACCCTTACGAGTTCTAGCATTTCTGCTTGTTCTTTGTCCTCTTACAGGAAGTCCTCTTTTGTGACGAGTTCCTTCATAAGAATTGATTTCCATTTTTGTTTTGATGTTCATATTGACTTCACGACGTAAATCACCTTCTGTGATATGTTTGTCTACTTCGTTACGAATTGCAATAAGTTCATCATTTGTTAATTCTCCTGCTTTTTTATCAGGATTTACTTTTGCATCTTTCAAAATTGTTTCTGAAAGACTAGTTCCAATACCGTAAATATAAGTAAGTGCGATTACACTTCTCTTATTATTTGGTACATCTACACCTTTAATACGTGCCATAATTTCGCCTCCTATTAACCTTGTCTTTGTTTGTGTTTAGGGTTCTTACAAATTACGCGTAAGGTACCTCTTCTTTTAATAACTTTACAATCTGGACAGATTGTTTTTACTGATGATTTTACTTTCATCTCTATCCCTCCCTACTTTCTATAGGTTATACGCCCATGTGTTAAATCGTATGTTGAGAGTTCAACGGTTACTGTATCACCTGGTAGAATGCGAATGTAGTGCATTCGGATTTTACCAGAAACATGAGCAATTACAGTATGTTTATTTTCAAGTTCTACTTTGAACTTGCCACCTGGTATCTTATCGATAACCTTTCCTTCAACTTCTATTGTATCATCTTTTGCCATTTTTTCACCTCTTTGTTAAAATTGTATACCCATCTTTTTCTACGAGTACCGTATGTTCAAAATGAGCGGATGGTTCATCATCAAGTGTGACGATGGTCCAATCGTTTTCTAATATGCCTATATCGGCAGTGCCCAAATTTAACATCGGTTCAACAGCAAGTACCATACCTGCTTTAAGAATTGGTCCTGTACCTTTTATTCCATAATTTGGAACATCTGGTTCTTCATGTACGTCTCTTCCTACACCGTGTCCTACAAGTTCTTTGACAACACCTAAACGGTGTTTTAAAGCATAAGTTTCTACAGCATATCCAATATCACCTACATGAGCTCCTTCTTTGATTACAGAAAGTCCTTCAAATAAAGCTTTTTCGGTATGTTCCATCAAATATTGTTTGTTTTTATCTACTTTTCCTACTGTGTAGGTCCAAGCAGAATCTCCATGGTAACCCTTATAACAGGCCCCAATGTCTATAGAGATAATATCACCTTCTACAAGGCGTCTATTATCAGGAATTCCATGTACGACTTCTTCATTGACTGATGCACAAATGGAAGCTGGGAATCCATCATATCCAAGAAAAGAAGGGGTTGCATCATGTTCTAAGATAAAGTCATATGCGAGTTTATCAAGCTCTTTTGTAGTGATACCAGGTTTTATGTATGGTTTTAAATAAAGATGCGTTTGTCCTGTAATATCGCCTGCAATTTTTAAAAGTTCAATTTCTCTTTTTGATTTTATCTCAATCATGTTTTGGCTCTCCTAGAATCTTTTTGATATCGGCAAAGATTAGATAGGCATCACGTTTACTATTTATATGTGATACAATGTCTTTCTCTTTGTAATACGCTATCAAAGGTTCTGTTTCTTTTAAATAAGTTTCATAACGTTTTTTAAAAGTTTCTTCGTTATCATCTTTTCTTTGGATGAGTTTGGATTTACAATAATCGCAAACTCCTTGTTTCATTGGTTTTAATTCCTCGATGTTGGTATTATATACATGCCCACATCTTTGGCAGGTAAACCTCCCTGTAATACGCATTTTTGCTGTATCATAATCTAAATCTAGAACAAGTACATGTTCTACTTTTTTACCACTTTCAGCTAAAAGTGCATCATACACTTTTGCTTGTGCCACATTTCTTGGATAGCCATCTAAGATGTAACCATCCTTGCAATCTTCTTTGGCAAGTCTTTCTTTAAGAAGGGTTAATACCACTTCATCATCGATCAAAGTGCCCAGTGTCATCTGGTTTTTAATCTGATTTCCTATTGTTGTACCAGATTCTACTGCTTCTCTAAGAAGATCACCTGTTGAAATATGTGGAACATTGTAGGCGGCGCAAATCATTTTAGACTGTGTTCCCTTTCCCGCAGCGGGAGGGGCAATAAATACTATATTTTTCAATTTATCTTCGTCTTCTTCCTCTTACATATTCGCCTGTTACTAATTTACTTTCAATTTGCTTGTATGTTTCAAGTGCTACACCTACAACGATCAAAAGTCCAGTACCACCAATTCTAACACTACTTGGTAGATTTGATATCATTCCAAATACGATTGGTAGAGCAGCGATAAATGCTAAGAATAAAGCACCTACTGTTGAAATTCTTTTTAATATCTTATTGATATATTTTACTGTTTCATCTCCAGGTCTTACCCCAGGAATAAAACCACCTTGTTTATTTAAGTTTTCAGATAATTCTTTTGGTTTTATCTGCATAAATGTATAAAGTAATGTAAATAATATAATAAGTATTAGATAAAGAATAAATCCAGGTATGGTATTTAACGTCATCCATTTACTTACAAATAAACTAAATCCTTCATTCTTGATCACACCTGCTAATAACCCTGGAATAGAGATAATCGCTGATGCGAAGATAACTGGCATAACACCAGATGAATTTAATTTAAATGGCATATAGTTCTTATTAGCTCCATATACACTATTGCTTTTGTTGGCATATTGTACAGGGATTCTTCTTTCTGATGTCTCTTCATATACAACAGCTAAAATAATAGCTAAGTATATAATTACAAAAAGGACAAATTTGGTAATACCAAGTAGAAGTACTTGTAAATCTCCATTTACCACTAGGGCTGCAAATGCATCTTTAAACATATTTGGTAAAGTTGCAATAATACCTGCCATAATGATTAAGGAAATACCATTTCCAATTCCTTTTGAAGTAATTTGATCACCGATCCAAAGCAAGAATGCAGTTCCTGCAGTTAGAACGGTTGAAAACATCATATAATCCATTGCACTTCCGTTTGGAAGTAATGTGAAAGATAGGATATAACCTTGTATAAACGCTAATACAATACCAAGAACTCTGGTAATTTGATTGAGTTTGTTTCTTCCTACACCACCTTGTTTTGATAATTCAGCAAGGTATGGAATAAGTTCCATTTGTGAAAGAAGTTGTGTGATAATAGATGCGGTGATGTAAGGCATAACCCCTAGAGATAGAATGGAAAATTTTTCCATTGCACCTCCACCCATCGCATTTACTAAGTCAAGGAAACCCAAACCATTTCCTAGTGCACTTGTATCTACCCCAGGTACGATAATAGCAGTACCTAGTTTAAAAACAAATAAACATAGAAAAGTAAATAAGAGTTTATTTCTTAGATCTTTGTTACGGTCATTTCCTAATAGTTTAAGTTTGGCAAACATATTAGATCACCTCTACTTTTCCACCTAATTTTTCTATTTGTTCTTTAGCAACACCTGAAAATTTGTGTGCTTTTACAGTTACTTTTTTTTCTAAAGTTCCGTTTCCTAAAACTTTAATTCCATCTAATTGATTTTTAACAAGTCCCATTTCTTTTAAAATTTCTGGTGTCACAACAGCACCATCTTCAAATTTATTTAAATCACTCATATTAATTACAGCATATTCTGTCTTAAATCTAGCATTGGTAAATCCTCTTTTTGGAAGTCTTCTGTAAAGTGGTAATTGTCCACCTTCAAAACCAGCTTTGTGGCTATAACCACTTCTTGATTTTTGTCCGTTTTCTCCACGACCTGATGTTTTTCCAATTCCTGTTCCAACACCACGTCCAACGATTTTTCTTCTATGTCTAGAACCTTCGTTAGGTTTTAACTCATGTAATTTCATCTAGATAATCTCCTCTACTTTTTTTCCTCTAAGACGAGCTACTTCTTCTACTGTTCTTTGTGATTTAAGTGCTTCTAAAGTTGCATATGCTGTGTTAAGTTTTGTATTTGAACCAAGTGATTTAGATAAGATATCAGTAATTCCAGCCATTTCTAGAACTGAACGAACAGGTCCACCTGCTTTAACTCCTGTACCTTTTTTTGCTGGTTTAAGCATAACGCGGCTTGCGCTTCTTACACCAATTGCTTCATGTGGGATTGTTCCATCTACGATAGATACAGTTACTACATTTTTAGTTGCAGATTGTACAGCTTTTTTGATAGCATCTGGTACTTCATTTGCTTTTCCAGTACCAAGACCAACTCTACCTTTTTTGTCACCAACAACTACTGTAGCTGTGAAACGGAAAGTACGACCACCTTTGGTTACTTTTGTAACTCTACCAATATTGATGACTTCTTCTTCAAATTGTTTTGGGCGTGGTTCTCTTCTTCTTTTTTCCATCTAGTTCCCTCCTTATTAGAATTCTAATCCATTTTCACGTGCAGCTTCTGCTAAAGCTTTTACACGACCATGATATAGGTATCCACCTCTATCAAATGTTACTTTTGTAATTTTTGCTTCTTTTGCTCTTTTTGCTAATAATTCTCCAACTTTGGTAGCAGCTTCTGCATTGCTACCATTTTCAAGTTTTAACTCTTTGTCGATTGAAGAGGCACTAACTAAAGTAATAGCTTTTTCATCGTCGATGATTTGTGCAAAAATATTACTATTTGATCTAAACACGTTTAATCTTGGAATCGCAGTAGTACCTGATACTTTTGCTCTTACTCTTGCGTGTCTAGCTTTACGTACATCATTACGAATTACTTTTTTTATCATAGTAAATTCTCCTTTACTTTAATTATTTAGATGCTTTTTTTCCTTCTTTACGACGGATTTGTTCATCTTTGTAACGAATTCCTTTACCTTTGTAAGGTTCTGGTTTTCTTATTTTACGAATATTAGCTGTAAATTCTCCTACTTTACATTTATCAATTCCTGAAATGGTTAATTCTGTATTACTTGTAGCTTCTACTTTAATATCAGAAGGTATTTCCACTTCTACAGGATGTGAGTAACCAGCAGTTACAACTAATGTAGTTCCTTTGATTGCAAAACGGTACCCAACACCGATTGCTTCTAATTTTTTTTCGAATCCTTCTGTTACACCTTTGATCATGTTTGCAATATTCGCATTTGCTGTACCATGAAAGTTTTTGAAGTTATCGTTTTTTCTTTCAACAATTACTTTGTCTTCTTTTACTGTAACAGTAATATTTTTGTTAATTTCAGTAGAAAGTTCACCTTTAGGACCTTTAACTGTAACAATATTACTGTCAGTAGTAAGTGTAACATTCTCTGGTAGAGATAATTCTCTGTTACCAATTCTACTCATGTTATTTCCTCCTAACTTTCTACCAAATGTATGCTAAAACTTCGCCACCAAGTTTTGCATTTCTTGCTTCTTTATCAGTTATAATACCTTTAGAAGTAGAGATGATTGCAATTCCAAGTCCACTTAGAACTCTTGGTACATCTTCTGTTTTTGCATATACACGTAATCCTGGTTTAGAAATTCTTTTAAGACCAGTGATAACACGTTCTTTCTTTTCTCCATATTTTAGAGTAAGAATAATTGTATCTTGTACATCGTTTTTTCTAATTTTATAATCTACTATAAATCCTTGTTCTTTTAGGATTCTAGCGATTTCTTTTTTTATGTTTGAAGCGGGTACTTCAACTTCAGTATAACGCATTTGATTCGCATTACGAATTCTCGTAAGCATGTCTGCGATTGGATCTGACACTACTGCCATAACTATATCCTCCCTTCCTAATTACCAGCTTGATTTTCTCACGCCTGGTATTTGTCCTTTGTAAGCTAGTTCTCTAAAACAAATACGGCAAATTCCATATTTTTTAAGTACTGCATGTGGTCTTCCACAACGTGTGCAACGAGTGTAAGCGCGTACTTTATATTTAGGTGTTCTACTAGCTTTTACTTTTATGCTTGTTTTAGCCATAATTTCCTCCTTATTTTAGAGCTATTTTTTAAAAGGCATACCAAAACCTTTTAATAAATCGTGCGCTTCTTCGTTTGTTTTTGCTGTTGTAACGAAAACAATATCCATTCCGCGTACTTTTACAACGTCATCAAAATTAATTTCTGAGAAGATGAGTTGTTCTGTAAGTCCTAAAGTGTAATTTCCTCTACCATCAAATGATTTATTAGAAATTCCTCTAAAGTCTCTTACACGTGGAAGGGTAATGCTGATAAGTTTATCTAAGAAGTTATACATATTTTCTCCTCTTAGTGTTACTTTACATCCGATTCCTTGCCCTTCTCTAACTTTGAATCCAGCAATTGCTTTTTTAGATTTTGTTACAACTGCTTTTTGTCCAGTAATGATTTCTAAATCTTTTACGGCTGCATCTAGTAATTTACTATTGTCTGTTGCATCTCCAACACCCATGTTAAGCACGATTTTATCTAATTTAGGTATTTCCATAACTGAATTGTATTTAAATTTTGTCATTAACTCTTTGCTGATTTCATCATTATATTTTGCTTTTAGGCGGTTCATTGTTTGCCCTCCTTCCATTAATCAATTTTACTATTTGATTTTTTAGCTACTCTTACTTTTTTATCTTTATCGATTGTATGTCCAATTCTTGATCTTTTTCCTGTTTTTGGATCTTTGATCATTACATTTGATGCATGAATTGGTTTTTCCATTTCTTCGATGCTTCCAGCTGATTGTCCGTTGCTTTTGATATGTTTTTTAACAACGTTTACGCCTTCTACAACGACTTTGTTCTTGTCTCTTAATACTTTAATGATTTTGCCTTCTTTACCTTTGTCTTTTCCGGCAATCACAAGTACTGTGTCTCCTGTTTTAAAGTTCATGCTTTTCCCTCCAAACTATAACACTTCTTTAGCAAGTGATACAATTTTCATATAATCTTTTTCGCGTAATTCACGCGCAACTGGTCCAAAAACACGTGTTCCGACTGGTGTCTTATCTTCTCTAGATTTAATAATAACAGCTGCATTATCATCAAATTTAATATAAGAACCATCTTCTCTTCTTAGACCTTGTTTTGTTCTTACGATAACTGCTCTTACAACCTTACCTTTTCCAATGTTTCCATTTGGAATAGATTTTTTAACGCTTGCAACAACAATATCTCCAATATTTCCCGTTTTAACTTTGCTTCCACCCAATACTCTAATTACAGATATTTCTTTGGCACCGGTGTTGTCAGCAACAGTAAGACGGCTTTCTTGTTGAATCATATTAAATCCTCCTTATAGCCTATAAAATAATTGCTTCTTCAATAACTTCTACTAAACGATATCTCTTTAATTTAGAAATAGGTCTTGTTTCTGTTATACGTACTTTATCGCCAACTTTTGCTTGGTTTTTTTCATCGTGTGCTGTGTATTTTTTAGAATATTTAACACGTTTTTTGTATAATGGGTCTACTTTGTAAGTTTCTACTAAAACTTTGATAGTTTTATCTTCTTTATCGCTTACAACTCTGCCAATTAATTCTTTGGTTTTCTTTTCCATATATACCCTCCTTAATTATTTTCTAGTACACGTTCTTTTATGATTGTTTTCATACGTGCTACTAACTTTCTAAGTTCTTTAATGCGTGCTGGTTTTTCTAAATTACCTGTTGCTTGGCTAAAGCGTAAATTAAATAGTTCTTCTTTACTTTCCTCTATTTTTTTAAGTAGGTCTTCGCTTGTTAATTCTCTAAGTTCTTTATTCGTCACGAGCTTCACCACTTTCTTTCATCACAAATTTACATTTGATTGGAAGTTTGTGCATCGCTAAACGTAATGCTTCACGTGCAACTTCTTCTGATACACCATCAATTTCAAACATAATTTTGCCTTTTTTAACAACTGCAACCCATTTTTCTGGTTGCCCTTTACCTTTACCCATACGAGTTTCTAATGGGATTTTTGTAAGAGATAAATGAGGGAAAATATTAATCCATACTTTTCCACCACGTTTCATATAACGAGTCATAGCAACACGAGCTGATTCGATTTGGTTTTGTGTAATCCAAGCACCACCCATTGCTTTAAGTCCGTATCTTCCGAAGTGTAATTCTGTATTTCCTTTTGCTTCTCCATCATAACGTAAACGGTGTGGTCTACGATATTTAGTTCTCTTTGGAATGACTGCCATTTACATTACCTCCCTTACCATTTTTTTGAGGAAGGATTTCTCCTTTGTAAATCCATACTTTAACGCCGATTTTTCCATAAGCAGTATCTGCTTCTTTATTTGCATAATCAATATCTGCTCTTAAAGTATGTAATGGAATATTTCCTTCTGTATAGCCTTCGCTTCTTGCCATATCAGCTCCACCAAGTCTTCCAGATACAGAAGTTTTAATTCCTTTAGCTCCTGCTTTCATCGTATTTCTAATGGTTCTTTTTTGTGCCATTCTGAACGATACTCTTCCTTCGATTTGACGTGCGATATTTTCAGCAACAAGTGCTGCATCCATATCTGGGTTTTTAATTTCTTTAATAGAAATATTTACGTTTTCATCAACAAGTTTAGATAATTGTTTTTTGATTTTTTCGATTTCTTCTCCACCGTGACCGATTACGACACCTGGTTTTGCTGTATTGATAATAACTTCTGTCTTATCTTTGGTTCTTTCAATTAGAACGCTTGAAACAGCTGCATCTTTTAACTTTTTACCTAAAAATTCTCTAATTTTGTTATCATTATTTAAGTATTTCGCAAAGTCTTTTTCTGCATACCAATTTGATTGCCAAGTTTTTGTTTGACCTTTGATGCCTAATCTAAGTCCGTTTGGACTAACTTTTTGTCCCACTTAAGAACTCCTCCTTTGCTTATTTTTCGCCAACAACAACTGTTATATGACTTGTTCTTTTACGAATTGGATCTACGTGTCCACGTGAACCAAAACGCATTCTTTTCATTGTAGCTCCTTCATTAATAAAGGCTTGTTTTACTACTAATTTATTTTTATCTAACCCTAAGTTATTTTCAGCATTTGCTGTTGCTGAGATAAGTACTTTACGGATAAGACGTGAAGCTTCTTTGTTTAAGTTTGCTAAAATTCTGTCTGCTTCAGCTACGTCTTTATCACGTATTAAATCTATAACTAAACGAGCTTTACGAGGTGCAATTCTAACTGTTTTTGCAATCGCTTTTGCTTCCATTTTAGTCCTCCTTCCTGGTTACTTATTATTTTTTCCCTTTGTTGTCACCATGTCCACCGAATTTACGAGTTGCCGCAAATTCTCCAAGTTTATGACCAACCATATCTTCTGTTACATAAACAGGAATAAATTCTTTTCCATTATGAACAGCAAATGTAAGTCCAATAAAGTTTGGAAATATTGTGGAACGGCGAGACCAAGTTTTAATTACTTCTTTTTTACCTGACTCATTTGTCTTTGCTACTTTCTTTAATAAAGCTTCTGCAGCGTAAGGGCCTTTTTTTAAACTTCTAGCCATTTATAACCATTCCTTTCATTATTTCTTTTTACGACGGCGTACGATTAATTTATCAGATGCCTTTTTCGTAGAACGTGTTTTATATCCAAGTGCAGGTTTACCCCATGGAGTAAGAGGTCCCTTACGTCCGATTGGTGCTCTACCTTCACCACCACCATGAGGGTGATCATTAGGGTTCATAACAGAACCACGTACAGTTGGACGAATTCCCATATGTCTTTTACGTCCAGCTTTTCCGATATTAACAAGTTCGTGATCTGCATTTCCTACTTCTCCGATAGTTGCTCTACAAGTACTTAGTACTTTACGAACTTCTCCACTTGTTAAACGAAGTAATGTGTATTTTCCTTCACGTCCAAGGATTTGTACAGAAGCGCCAGCACTACGTGCAAGTTCTGCTCCTTTTCCTTGTTTTAGTTCAATATTGTGAACCATAGTACCAACAGGTATACTTGCTAGTGGCATTGCATTTCCGATTTGGATATCAACGCTTTCTCCACTTACAATTTTGCTTCCTACTGCAATACCTTTTGGAGCGATAATATATCTTTTTTCTCCATCAGCATATTTAATTAAAGCAATGTTAGCACTTCTATTTGGATCGTATTCAATAGTAGCTACAGTACCTACAACACCATCTTTATTTCTTTTGAAATCAATAAGACGATATTTTCTTTTTTCTCCACCACCACGGTGTCTTACTGTAATTCTACCTTGGTTATTACGACCACCATTTTTTTTGAGTGTAACGACCAATGACTTTTCTGGTACAGATGTTGTGATTTCTTCATTTGTTAGTTTAGACATTCCACGAGTACCAGGAGTCATAGGTTTCATTTTCTTAATAGCCATATATATCCTCCTTTAGATTAGAGTTCAATTGAACTGCCTTCGCTTAGTTTAACAATTGCTTTTTTCACTCTATTTGTTTTACCAGTGTAACGACCAACTCTTTTTTTCTTTGGTTTTACATTGATTGTATTTACATTTTCTACTTTTACTCCAAATACATTTTCAATTGCTTGTTTGATTTGGGTTTTGTTTGCTCTAAGATCAACACTAAATACATAAGTATTGTGTGATGCTAAGTCACTACTTTTTTCAGTAATGATTGGCGCTTTAATGATATCTCTATAATTATTCATTAAACAAGCACCTCCTCAATTTGTTTTACAGCTGCTTCTGTAATGATTAAGTGATCTACTGATACTAAATCTAAAACATTGATTTCGCTAGCTTCTAATAATAATAAGTTTCCTAAGTTTCTTGTTGCTAAAATTAGACTTTCTGTAAGTTCATCTGTAACAATTAAAGTTTTTCCTTCAATTTTTAGATTTGCTAGAAGTCCTTTCATATCTTTTGTTTTATTGCTTTCTAGATTTAAGTTATCTAAAACAACAATTTCACTTCCGATTGCTTTATATGCTAAAGCTGATTTTAGAGCAAGTCTTCTTTCTTTACGGTTTTGTTTTTTATCGTAAGATCTTGGTTTAGGTCCGAATACGATGCCACCATGATACCATTGAGGTGAACGAATACTACCTTGTCTAGCACGTCCTGTACCTTTTTGTTTCCATGGTTTTCTTCCTCCACCACTTACTTCTGCGCGTGTTTTTGTTGAGCTTGTTCCTTGACGCATAGATGCTCTTGCAAGAATAATTGCATCATATAGAACAGCATCATTTGGTTCAATACCCCAAATTTCTTTGTTTAAGGTAATATCACTGACTTTTTCACCTTTAATATTTAATACAGATAATTTTCCCATCTATATGCCTCCCAACTAGTTTTCAGTAGTAGCTTCTGCTACTTCTGTACTTTCAGTTTTTTCGATTGCGGTTTCAGTTGCGTCAGCTACAGGAGCATAAGAAATCAATTCATCTTTCTCATTTATTTTACCTGGATTTTTAATAGCTGTTTTAATTACAACTAATGATTTTTTAGCACCTGGAACATTTCCTTTTACTAAAATAACATTTTCTTCTGGGATAACAGCTACTATTTCAAGATTTTGAACAGTAACAGTAAGTCCTCCCATATGTCCTGGTAAGTTTTTACCTTTGAAAACACGCATTGGTCTCATTGTTCCCATTGAACCTGGTCTTCTGTGATAATGAGATCCATGTCCCATAGGTCCACGGCTTTGTCCATGACGTTTAATAACACCTTGGAAACCATGTCCTTTGGTAGTACCTGTTACATCTACTACTTCTCCAGCTTCAAAAACTGAACATGTAACTTCTTGTCCAAGTGTATAATCACTTGTATTTACTCCTCTAATTTCTCTAAAGAAGCGCTTAGGTGCAGAGCCAGCTTTAGTCGTATGTCCGATTGAAGCTTTGGTTGCTAATTTTTCTCTTTTAGTATCGAAACCAAGTTGAATAGCTTCGTAACCGTCAGTTTCTTTTGTTTTTAATTGTGTTACCACATTTGGTTCAACTGAAACAACTGTTACGGGAACTAATTTGCCTGATTTTGTAAATACTTCGGTCATTCCTACTTTACGGCCTAAGATTCCTTTCATAATTTATTCCTCCTATAATTTTATTTGGATATCAACACCACTTGGTATTTCAACATGAGTTAAAGCCTCAATAGTCTCTTTACTTGGGTTGTTAATAACAATAAGTCTTTTGTGTGTTCTTTTTTCAAATTGTTCACGAGAATCTTTATATTTATGAACAGCTCTAAGAATTGTTATTTTTTCAATATCGGTTGGTAATGGAATTGGTCCACTTACGTTCCCACCAGTTCTTTTTACTGTATCGATGATTTTCGTGCAAGCACTATCGATTTTTTTGTGGTCGAATGCTTTTAATTTGACATTCACTTTCTTGTTTGACATTTTTCTTCCTCCCTTCGCCTACATCTGGTATAGACTAGCTCCGTGTAAAAACCTGATTGTCGGTTTAAATTACTTAACAACTTATCCCGGCGTATCAGCAACCTCACACATCAATGCATACCACACATTCAAAATTATACCGAAATATTATATGAAATGCAAGCTTTTTTTATGCTTTTTTTAAATTTGTTTTGCTTAAACATTCTATTTACATTTTTTGGTATTTTTATATTCTATATATTTATATATGTGGATAAAAATAAGTAAACAAAAAAATCACCAGCTTTAACTAGTGATTGTATTTATTATTTAACAAATGGTACTAAACCCATAAAACGAGCTTTTTTAACTTCATTTGCAATATGTCTTTGGTGTCTAGCACAAGCACCTGTAACTCTTCTTGGTAAAATTTTACATCTATCAGCACTCATGTATTTTTTGATAATTTCAGTATCTTTATAATCTACTGATTTACCAGCACACATTTGACATATTTTTTTTCTTTTTCTACGAAACTCTGCCATTTTCATTTCCTCCTTATTAGTCTAAGAAGTTATCGTCGATTGAAACGCTATCTCCAAAGTCTGCAAATGGATCTTCATCCACATTTACTTGATTTGTATTTTGATAATCATAAGGACTTGGTCCAGATGATGCTGGAGCTCCATAAGAGCTATTTCCATCTTCTCTTGATCTTTGTGCTTTACTTTCTAAGAATTGCACAGAATCAGCAACCACTTCCACAGTATATCTTTTGTTTCCATCTTTGTCATCATAACTTCCAGTTTGAATTCTTCCTTCTACACCAACTAAACTTCCTTTGTCTAGGAAATTGCATACATTCTCAGCTTGCTTTCTCCAAACAACAATATTGATAAAGTCTGTTTCTCTTTGTCCATCTCTTCCCGCAAAAGTACGGTTAATAGCGATTGAAAATCTTGCAAAAGGTAAATTGCTACTTGTATATCTTAGTTCTGGTTTAGCCGTTAAACGGCCAATCAACATTGCTCGGTTCATCTTATTACCTCTTTTCTTATTTCTCGATCTTAGTAATTAAGTGACGAACGATATCGTTACTAATTAAAGATAAACGGTCAAATTCTTTAATGGCTTTGTCATCAGTAGCTTCGATATTATAAACGAAGTAGTATCCACTTTTCATTTTTTTGATTTCGTAAGCAAATTCTTTTTGACCCATTTCTTTAAAATCAACTACTTTAGCCCCGTTTGAAGTTAAGATGTTTTCAAAGTTTTTAACAACTTCTTTAATTTCTGTTTCTCCAAGTGTAGGTCTAACGATAAACATGATTTCATAGTTTCTCATTTTTTCCACCTCCTTATGGTCTCTGGCTTTTCTTATAAAAGCAAGGAGTAATTTCATACTCGTTATAGATTATAGCAAATATTATGTTAAAAGTAAACAAAATATTAGGAAATAAGGAAGGTTCTTCTGTTTTAGAAGCCTTTCCTTCTTTTTTATTCTTATGATTCTTTTTTTATACCATTTATAAAGGTATGAAAAGCCCCTAGTACTTTTTCTTTTGTATAAGCATCTGTAATATTTCCATTTTCATCAATTTTTTCACTTGCTTTACTAATAAATACTTCTGGTTTATTCATGGTAATTACATTAAGACATACTAACACTTGTCTTAAATGATATTGTACCCTAGCCCCACCAAAAATGCTTAAAGAAGCGCTCATTAAGCAAGCTGGCTTGCTATCAAAAACTGCCTCTCTACTTCTTGATCCCCAATCCAAAGCATTTTTTAAAAGAGCAGGAATGGAATAGTTATATTCTGGCGTAATGATTACAAAACCATCTGCTTGTTTTAATTTTTCCACATATTCTATTACTTCTTTTGGTAAATCACTTTCTAAATCTTGGTTATACATAGGCAGTGTTGTTAAATCTAAAATTTCTAATTCAATATTTTCTTTATGATTTTCTTTTATATATTGTAAAACAGCTCTATTATATGATTTTTTTCTTGCACTTCCACATAGTCCTATAATTTTCATATGGTTCCTCCTTTATTTCCTTTTATTATTTTGTTATATAAAAAGGATATTGTTATAGCAAAATTATATCATGTACATAGGGAGTTGTAAATGCAAGAAAAAAAGATAGTTATTCTATCTTTTATCGTTTAATTCCACAAATGAGAAGGATATATTCCTTTTTCAATCTGTCCTTTTATATAAGAAACAACAAGGTCTTTATCTTCTTTATAGGTAACCCCTTGCCATATAGATGTAGTTTTGATCACTTCTACTTCTGCATATCCTTTTTCTTGTGCTCCACAAATTACATCTGGAATAAAGTATTCTGCTGTTTCTATATTGTTTTTACTTTTTTCTAAAAAGTTTGAAAAATCTGATTTTATATAATCAAATAAGTTTTTTCTAAATCCTAGCATATTCATACATACTAGGTCATTTTCCCCTACATAGAAAGGCGTTTCTCCATTTAAAGGAGTGGCCTTGATACCTTCTGTCTCTTTTTGAATAGAACTTTCCATTAAAGAAATTAGTTTTCCACAGGTTTCTTTACAAACACCTCTTTTTACGGAACCATTTTCTGATAAGGTGTTTTTTACAAGATATCCTACAATACAGTAGTTGTTTTCTTTTTGCATTAAGAAGTCTGCCACTGTTTTATAAGCATCGCCTCCATAAAAGTCATCTGCATTGATAACAGCAAAAGCGCCATTTACAAAGTTTCTCGCTGCATAAACAGCATGTGCGGTTCCCCATGGTTTTTGTCTTTCTTTTGGAACTACAAATCCTTCTGGTACATCTTGTATATCTTGGAAAGCATAAGCCACTTCAATATATTTAGAAACCCTATTTCCAATGGTTTCTTTAAAAACTTCTTCATTTTCTTTCTTAATAACAAATACAACTTTTGTAAACCCTGCTTCTATTGCATCATATATAGAGTAATCAATTAAGAATTCTCCATTAGGTCCTATCGGTTCTATTTGTTTAAGTCCTCCAAAACGGCTTCCTATACCGGCTGCCATAATAACAAGTATTAAATCTTTTTTCATGTTTTTTTCCTTCTATCTTTCCCAAAGTGGAGAGGGATATTCTCCTTCTTCTGTAAGTGATTGGATTGTGTGCATTACTTTTTCTTTATCTTCTTTATAGGTAATACCTTGCCATAAAGCACTTGTTTGAATCACTGATACTTTCGCAAATCCTTCTCTAATAGCATTATACATAGAGTCTGGTATTAAATATTCGCATTTTAAAATTTGTTCTTTGTTTTTTTCTAAGAAAAGTGGAAACCTTTCTTTTAAATAAGGAAATAAAGAAGGTGTAAAACCTAACATATTCATAGAACTCAAACTAGTATCACTTACTTTAAAAGCTTCACTTCCATCTAGTGGTGTAGCAATAATATCTCCATTTTTTCTTTCGACACTACTTTCAATCAATTTTTCTAAAAGTCCGTCTTTGGTAATACAGATTCCTCTTTTTACAGATCCATTTTCTGATAGAGTATTATGAATTTGATATCCAATTAAACAGTATTGATTTTCTTCTTCGTTTTCTCTAAGAAATGTTGCCATTTTTTGATATGCATCTCTTCCATAAAAGTCATCTGCATTGATAATAGCAAAAGGTTCATTGATAAGCGATTCAGCTGCCATGATTGCATGAGAAGTGCCCCATGGTTTGACTCTGTCTTCTGGAAAAGTAAAGTCTTGTGGTACCTCTTTTATATCTTGAAAAGCATAGAACACTTTCATTGTATTTGGAATTCTTTTTCCAATCGTTTCTTTAAATACTTCTTCGTTTTCTTTTTTGATAACAAATACAACTTTTGTAAACCCTGCTTCTATTGCATCATATATAGAGTAATCAATTAAAAATTCTCCATTAGGTCCTACTGGTTCTATTTGTTTAAGTCCTCCAAAACGGCTTCCCATTCCGGCTGCCATAATAAGTAACGTCATATCTTTTTTCACATAATCACACTTTCTATGATTCTATTATCTCAAAGCTACTCTTTTTAGTCAACTGTAGACTTTTATCCACAAAAAAAGTAGTGCTGATTTAGCAACTACTGTTTTATGCAAATATAGAATCTATAAGAGAAGTAAAGAAGGAAACAACTGAATCAATAATGTTTTCTTTCTTTTGTTTTTTCTTTTCTTCTTTTACTTCTTTTACTTCTTTTTTGTCATCTTTTTGTTCTTGTTTGTCTGTATTTGTTTTTTCTTCTGTTGTAGAAATAGAAGTTTCTTGACTAGAATCTTCTTTCTTTTCTTGTGTAACACTTTCTGTATTTGTTACTTGTTTTACTTTGGCTTGAACAGGTTTAGTAGGTTCTACTTTTGTTTCAATAACAGGTTCTACTATATGAAGTAGTTTAGAAGATATATAAGCTGTTTCTACTTGTTCATTACGATTTCCTATAATAGGATTTACTAATGAAATAGTAGCATCTCCTGTTTTTTTAGCTTTCAAATAAATTTTTAAGATGTTTTGTTCTTTATAAATATTTTCTCCATTCATACCTAAGATAATAAATGTTTTACTGTTTGCCCCATAGCTACCATATAAGGAAGACATATTTTCATAACTTACGTAATCAAAGGCTGCTGTATCATAGGATAAGGTGCCTTGAATGGTTGCGATTCCACTTTCAATATTTTGAATATTTCCTACAGCTACAGTAACAGCAATGGTATCCCCTACAAAAACTGTATCATTTCCTTTAATACTTAAAGAAGCACTTCCTGCGGATACATTTGAAACAGTTCCAAGAGATAAGAAAGTAATAAATAAAAACATTGTTTTTAAAAGAACTTTTTTCATAAAATTCATAACCCCCTTTTTGAATTTGTGCTATACTCTAACACAAAAAAAAAGAAAAGTCAATTTACTCATTTTGAACTAGTCAAGAAAAAGTAGACAGATAAAAAACATTTTAGAATCCCAATTCAGATTTATACTGGATTGGGGTTTTATAATTTAATGAATATGCTAGTCGCTCATTATTGTAGTAGTAAATATAAA
>JAQUWE010000029.1 GCA_028693035.1 Bacilli bacterium
CATTTATTATTTTAATAATGAAAGACCCTCATATGCATTAGAATATAAAACCCCAATTCAATTTAAACTTGAATCAGGGTTTTAATAGTCCTTTTTATAAACTGTCTACTTTTACTTGACTAGTTCATATATGCAATGTTTTATTTACTGATGACAACACGAAAAGAATTGCGGTTGTGAAAGTCACCTGTGTTTGTACCGAAAGAAAACATTCCTGCATTCAATCCATCATTGTAAAAACCACCACGTACGAACCAACTCTCAGTCCCATATGGAAAGTAATCATAGTCACTATACCAGCCTCCTATTTCTGATCCGAATACTTTTAAAGTTTCTCTTGTGGCATCACCAAGCAGTCCTCTTTGATGATTTGTATAAGTACTATCATTTGTATAACTTTCATAATACATAGAATCTGGATTTTTTGGTTCACTTGTGCCATTAAATCCTGCACTACTTGAATAGAAATTACCCGATGTATCTTTCATATTGCCCATTACGAATTCCCAGGCACCTCCACTCATATCATAGATACCTGTGATATTTCCTGTTGTAGATTGATTTATGTTTGCTTTATAGTTACCTGCTCCTGTTAAATAACTAGAATTAGCATTGATACTAACCTCTGTACATACACCATTTGTACATCTTCCATATTTGGATTGGGTAAGGTATGCTGCTGCACCCCATTCCCTATTCTTCATCATATGCGTATTTACTTCTGATGCTTTTAATCCATAAATATTACTACTTACGGTACTCATGCTTCTAGTGGCGTAAAACATACTACTTACGCTTTGCTCTCTTACACTTGTACTATTTGGTTTTACAGTAAGATTTGCAACTGTACATGATTCGTTCACGCAAGAGGCACTCATAGATCCTGTTGTTTCAAATTTTCCTACCCAAAATCCATCTAGTTCTTTAAAACCAAATATAAACCCAGGATGCGTTAAATAAGTTCCATTGGTTCTTCCTTTTGACTTAGTAGTTTCCTTACTTTCAAAAACTATTTCTATTTCTTGTTCTGGGACTCCTTCATTATTCATATTAAATAATTTATATTTATATCTTGGAATCCAGACAAAATACCCTAATATTTTGTTTTCTGGAATCGCATCTCCTTTTTGATAGGTAGACCTTACATCACTACTTACGAGTACTGCATTCGCCCACTCTTTATTCTCATAGTCATACCATTTGGTTGTGGTATCTGCTTTCTTTACAGTTCCATCACCTGCAATGGTTACGGGGATCATGCCTTCTCCTAAAACAGGATCTGTTCCGTTTAATTCCGGGGCTTTATAGTTATTATTTTCTACACCACATTTTCCTTCTTCGTATTTTTCTACACTGATTTTAGGATCTTCTTCTTCCTTGGTTGCACACCAATTCTTTCCCTTATCATAAATCGCCAAGATTTGTTTCCCCGTACTTGTTACTTCCAAAGATCCTCCACCTGGTTTTTCTCCTGACAATCTGAGTTCCTCAGAGTCTGCCGGAAAAGCAAATGTCTGTCCAGCAAAATCATCATTTCCAAAATTCTTGGCATAATAAAGTTTTCCTGCTTCTACTACTCCATAGGCTGTATCCATAAAACTATTCTTCTTTGCTTTATTTATAACACCTACTATAATTGGCGTTGCGATTAAAGCAATAACCGCTAATATTACTATGACTGCCAGTAACTCTATTAGGGTAAATCCCTTTTTGTGCTTGCAATCCATCTTTTCACTCCTCTACTCTTAGTACAATGTTATCACAAATCCTTTTTATTGTATAGTACATTTTTAATTTGATCATTTGTACAACAAAGCGTTTTTCTATTAGTAAATTAAATTTGAAAGTGCACAATAGTTGTGCATTTAGTTTTTATTTAACGGCATTTTTCTATTTTATTTCTAATACTACCTTAAGAAAAGTTTTCTTTCCTTTTTTTATAATAAGTTCATTATTTATAAATGTTTTTTTGGTAACAACTAATTCTTGGTTAGTTATCTTTTCTTGGTTTATAGAAATACCATTTCCTTCTATGAGTCTTTTTGCTTCTCCTTTTGAAGAAGTAAGACCTATCATAACAAGAAATTCAGTTACTAACATTTCTTTGCATGCATTCAAATGAATGCTTGGCATAGTGGAAGAAGTACCATCTCCATTAAATATTTCTTCTGCTGTTTTTTTTACTTTTATGGCTTCTTCTTCCCCATGTACTAATTTTGTTACTTCATAAGCCATTCTTTTTTTTGCTTCTATAATATTTTCTTTACACATTTTTTTTATTTCTTTGGTATCAATTCTGGTAAAAAAGGATAACAGTCTTTCTACATCTTCATCAAAGGAATTTATAAATGCTTGGTAAAAATCATAACTATCTGTCTTTCCTCTTGATACCCATAATGTTCCACTAGATGTTTTGCCCATTTTTTCTCCATCTGCTTTTACCAATAAGGGACAGGTAAGCCCGAATAGAGCATCCATATCTTTTTCATCTCTATTACTGAATTTTCTACCAAGTTCTACACCAGCAATTATATTAGCCCACTGGTCAGAACCACCAATTTCTAGTATACAATGGTATTTATCTTGCAAATACGTGAAATCGTATGCCTGCATTAACATATATCCCATTTCCAAAAAGGTAAGTCCTCCTTGCTCTAAACGTTTTTTGTAACAATCAGTAGCAAGCATTTTATTTACATTAAAGTGGATGCCTACTTCTCTCATAAAATCTATGTAATCTTTTCCTTTAAACCAATCCGCGTTATCTACAATTACTGTATCTTCTTTGACAAATCTTTTGACAAGCTCCTTGACTTCTTTCTTATTAATAGCAACTTGCTCTTTAGATAGGATTTTTCGCATATCACTTTTGCCCGTAGGATCTCCGATAAGTGCTGTCGCTCCTCCAATTAAGATGATAGCATGGTGTCCAAAATCTTGCAGCCATCTTGCTAATGTTAAAGCAAAGAAATGTCCAATGTGTAAACTGTCCGCAGTTGGATCAATTCCTAAATAAAATGTAATAGGACTTCCATTTAACAATTTTTCTATTTCTTTTTCATGCGTAACTTGGTATATATAGCCTCTTTCCTTTAGTGTTTCAAAACAATTCATATTATATTCTCCTTTTCTTTTTGTTTTGTTACTATAGTCATAATCACTATCCATGCCATCACCTCCTTTCTAATAAAAAAAAACGATAATTATCCTTGTATTAAGGACGAATTATCGCGGTACCACCTTAGTTTATAGAAATCATCTATACCCTTGTTTTTATAACGGACTTTGTCCGGTTAAACTCAAAATATGTAATTCATTATTTATACAGGTTTATTTTCACCAGCCATAAACTCTCTTTAACAAATATAAATAACTACTTTGTATTTTTCTTTGTTTAATTAATATTATCAATAATATAACACAGAATATAAAAATATTCTACCCTTTATTTATTATATATATTTTTTTTAGATTTGATTCATTTATTTATTCATATAAACTATTGTTTTTTATACTTTAATAGTAAAGTCTTATCGGATACATAATCCTTGCTCCCTACCAAAACCTCTTTCCAATATTCATTATAATTAAAATTACTAATGATTACTTTTTGTTTTGGGCGTGATGCATGTATAAATTTATTTTCTCCTAAATAAATGCCACAGTGTCCAGGGTATTTATTATCTACCCTTGGTGTATCATCTGATAAGGATTGCCTATGAAAGAAAAGGACATCTCCTCTCTTTAGTAAGGTTAACTCCTTATAACCATTTTCTTTAAAAAGAATTAATCTTCCATAATAGGTTGTCATTAGTTTTGTTGTTGTACTGCGTCCATATCCTCCCATAAAAATATTTATATCAAAAAGGGAATGATATAAATACCGTACAAGACCCGCACAATCAAATGTTTCAGGACCCATTTTTGTATGTACATAATTTTTTTGACACTGCAATAAGGCTAATTGTATAATTTGATTTCTTATCTCTGTTTGTAAATTTTCTGCTTTCTTTTCTCCTCTCTTTTGTTAAAAAGAAAGACTGCAATCAAATTTCAGTTGATGATAAAGAAGTACAATACATTTTTTCATAAATATCACTCCTTTTATTTTCTTGGTAAGCTTAAACTTCTAGGTCTTTTTGGTAAATTTTTATTGGCTTCATAAAAATGATATTCTTTGGTTACAATATCACAATAATGACAATTTTCCTGAGTCTGTGAGTAAATAACACCAGCATGTGTTACGACAATCACTTTTTTGTATTCTAAATATTTTCTTAAAACTTTCAATACCCTACATTGTACACTATATAAAGACTCATATTCTTCCTCATTGTCTATACCTAAATCAAATTTTTCTTGTTCCTGGATATATCTTTTTATTCTTTCTTTTAACGTTAATTTTTCATTATCTGTTTTTGCATTCCACTCGTGAAGATCCATTTCACCATAAACCTGCAAGCCCAATTGACCCGCTACAATAGCAGCCGTCTGCATGGTTCTCGTATAAGGGGAGGCAATTAGAATGTCTGCTCCCTCTATTCTAGGATCTTCTGCAGCTTTTTTAGCCTGCTCTATTCCTATGTTTGTTAAAAAAGCAAGCGCTTCACTTTCTATTTGTGATTCTGCATTTTTTAGATAAGAATAATCGGGTTGTCCATGTCTTATAAAACAAAATTGTGTCATATACTGCCTCCTACAACTTTTTTTATCTCTTATTTTAAATTATTTTTTTGCTGGTTTCTTATTGCTAAAACTTTTTCTAAAGCTTTTTCTTTGCCTATCGTAAGGGCATCTTCAAAATACATATTTCTCATTTTATAGTAATATTGTCCATTTGCATTGGATTCTCTATACGGATATAACACTATATTATCTTGTTCAAATTGCGCACACTCTGAAATAGAAATTTGCTGAGTACAATCCATGTCATGTAGTGGCAATTCAATGTTTCTGTACTCCCTATAAGAAGCACTTGGGTCATCTCTTTCTACACGTATATCAGAAGAACCATGTTCAATATCTATTTGTGTAGATTCTCTATAAGTCCCCATGCATATATAGATATGGTCTGTATTTGTTATTCTTACATAATTGATTGCATTTTCTAATATTCTGTCATCGCTTATTTTTTTTGCCCAATATAATGATTTGTCATTTTGAAGGGTTGTTTTGATTCTTAAATATTCTTGTACAATAGAATTATTTTCTAACTCCATTAACCTTTTTTCTAAATTTTCGCCCTTTTCTTTACTTTCTTTTATTGCTTCCATTTCTCTTTTTATATTTTTCAAATCATCCTGTGTCATAGAACACCTCACTTACATAAAGTGTATCATATTTTCTATAATTTCGTAAATAAAAAAGGAAAATAAATTTCCTGTTTTTTTATATTTTAAATTTCTTTTATATCCGTCAAATTCCAGTACGCTGACTCTTTTTGTTTTTCTACCATATCTTTAAAAATACCATTCTTTTTTAAAAGTTCTGCAGGACTGCCTGCTTCAGCAACAATCCCCTCTTTCATTACCACTACTTTGTCTACATTGGTAACGGTTCTCATTCTATGGGCTATAATCAAAACCGTTTTATTTTTTACTAGTTTGGATAGAGCTTCTTGTATTTGGGTTTCGTTTTCTGCATCCAGAGAAGCGGTTGCTTCATCAAGTAAAATAATAGGAGCATCTTTTAATATCGCTCTTGCTATACTGATTCTTTGTCTTTCTCCACCAGACAAATTGCAACCGTTTTCTCCTATAACAGTATGATATCCCTCTGGAAGTCTTTTGATAAAATCATCACAATTGGCTTCTTTAGAGGCTCTTAATACTTCTTCCTCTGTCGCACCTTTTTTTCCAATTCTTATATTTTCTAAAATGGTGTTGTCAAATAAATTAACATCCTGAAAGACAATGGCATAGTTTTGGAGTAATGTTTCTGGATCTACTTTTCCTATATCCATGCCTCCTAAAGTAATTTGTCCTTTTCTGGTATCCCAAAATCTAGCACACAATTTTGAAACGGTGGTTTTACCAGAACCAGAAGGGCCTACTAAGGCGGTTACTTCTCCTTGTTTCGCAACAAAGGAAACGTCCTTTAAAATAGCTTCTTCTTTTTGATAAGAAAAACCTACATTCTTAAATTCTATGTCGTAGCCTTTATTGTTTAATTCTGTTGTCCCCTCTTGTACTTTATATTCTTTAAATGCATTCATTCTTTCAATATTTAGTTTTTGGGATATAACAACGGCTAAATTAATTAAAGTGCCTCCCATAGGTTCATAAATTCTTGATACAACAAGTAAAAACATAAAGAAAGTCATTACAGTAATTTCTTGATGAACAAGTAAATAAGAACCCACTACTGCGACTGTTCCAATGCCAAGTTTCAATAACAAGGAACCACTCATGACAAAGATAGCAACGCCAAGTTCTGCAAATAAAGATTCTTTTTCTACAGATTTTATTTTTTTATCTAATTGTTCTAAATACTCTTTTTCGCAATTATTGGCTTTTAATTCTTTAGAAAGTTCGATGCATTCCTGTATGCCATCACTACATTCTAAAACAGCATCATTTTTCTTTTTATTAAATTTGTTTTGTACTTTACCTGATGTTCCTACTATGAGTAGTGTAATGGGAAGAACCCAAAGGGCTGCTAACGCTAGCTTCCAATTAAAGAAAAACAATCCAATGGCAATTATACATGTTGATATAATAGAGCCTACAAACTGTGGCATAACATGAGAAAAATTATGTTCAAGTACTGTTTCATCATTTAAAATGACAGTTGTTAAATCTGATAAATCTCTTTTTCCAAAGAAAGATAATGGTAATTTTCTTAGCCTTTCTGCCAAAGAGATTCTTCTTAAACCACTTTCCTTGTAGGTAGTAAAAAATCCATAATTATATCTAAAGTAATGCGTGACTGCTAATAAAATAAGGATAACTATGGTACCCACTATATAGAAAATAGCATGTGCAGTTGGAACCTTTCCTTTTAATAAATCTTCAACAAGGAGATAAAGTAAACTAACGGGAAACATCAATAGTACGTCAGTTAAAGCACATAACATACTTGTTTTAATAAAATCGATAGCCCCTTGCCTAGATAAAGCATATTTCTTCATTAAATTATTTAGCATTATTTTCCCCTACTTTCCAAGCAATTGATGTTTGATAATCCATCCACATTTTATGATAAAGTCCTTTTTTATCTAATAAATGATCATGTGTACCTTCTTCTACAACAGTACCTTCTTTTAATACATATATTTTGTTAACATTTTTGATAGTTGTTAAACGGTGTGCGATTACGATTACTGTTTTTTGTTTACTTAATGATTCAAAAGCTTTTTGTATTTTTCTTTCATTTTCTGGATCTGCAAAAGCAGTGGCTTCATCCAATATAACAATTTTTGTATTTCTAAGCATCACTCTTGCAATATTGATTCTTTGTTGTTCCCCTCCTGAAAGATACGTTCCTTTGCTTCCAATGATGGTGTCTACACCTTCTGGCAATTTTTCTATAATATCATCACACTGTGCCAAATGAAGCGCTTGCATAATTTCCTCTTTTGTAGCCGTTGGTTTTGCCATTTTTACATTTTCATAAATACTTGCTTTTAGTAATTTACTGTTTTGAAATACAAAGGAGATAGTACTCATCAATTCTTCTTTCTTTATATTTCTGATATCAACATCGCCTATTAAAATTTGACCACTGGTAACATCATAAAATCTAGAAATCAAACTCGCTACTGTTGACTTTCCACCACCAGAAGGTCCTACAAGTGCGACTGTCTGATTAGAAGGAATTGCTATATTGATGTTTTCTATAGCGTTTTGTTTGCCATTTTCATATTTAAAACTAACATCTTTTAAAACAATAGAATGATCTTTCATTTTATTATTTTCTTTGGTTTCAGACAGTGGTTTTATTTCAAAGATAAAATTGATTCTTTGCAAACAATCATTTACCAACATAGTATTTTCACTTAAAAACATAACCTTATTTAAAACCGTTGCGATAATAGGTGTATAAATAATATAAAATAATAAATTTAATAAAAAAGTATTTTGTACATGCCCTCCATTTGCAACAAATAATGCGACTACTATTAAAAAGGCAAATACACTATTTATAAATACTTGAAATGCAATCATAGGTCTTCTACATCTTTTTGTATAAGAAATACAAAAATCATTGTAATTATCTATAGAACCTTTGAATTTTTTAAAGGTATGTATCGTTTGCCCAAATGTTTTAACAACGGGAATACCTCTTACATATTCTACTGCCTGGTTATTCATCTCTTCTAAAGAATCCTGGTACTTTCTCATATCTTCTTGCATTCCTTTACCTGTCATTTTCGTCATGGTAAAAAAGCCAATCGCAATCGGAAACAAACTTACCAAACCGAGTTTCCAATCAAAAACAAACAGAAGGAGAAACATACAAATAGAAGTGACAATAGCGCCTGCCATATCAGGAAGTTGGTGGGCTAAAAACATTTCTGTTCCCGCACTAGATTCACTGACAATTTTACGTAAGCGACCACTTCCTATTTCATCTATTTTGCCTATAGGCATATGGGTAATATGTTGCATTGCCTTTCTTTTCATATTAGATGCGACACGAAATGCGGAAACATGAGAACACATGAGTCCTATAAAATAAATGAGCATAGATAAGCCAGCAAAAAGGACAGCCATCCATCCATTATGGACAATGTTTGTTGCATTCTCAAAGTTAGGCATTACTTCTATAATTTCCTTGATAATCATCCATATATAAATAAATGGAAGTAAAGACAGAATGGCAGAGATGCCAGACAGTAGTAAGGATATATAGGTAAGTATTTTATAATTCTCTGCATACCCCATCAATTGTTTAAAGTTTTTATTTTTCATTATTTTTCTCCTCTTTCTATTATTCTATCGTTTTTGTCACTAAAAAATGTAGACCTACCTCTTTGTAGTGTCTACATTATATATCTCTTTTTAGTCGGTTTCTACTCCAAAAAGTCTTTCATGCTCCAAATGGACTTTTTGTTTTCTATAGGCAGTTGGTGTACATCCCATTTTTTCTTTAAATGCTTTTGCGAATTTACTGCTGTTGTCGTATCCCAGTAAACCAGCTATCGCGTTTATATTTTTTGAGGTTTCTTCTAGTAAGTGCAGAGATGCATGAATCTTATAGTCTTTTATATATGTGTATATAGGCTGTCCATATACTTCTTTAAAATAACTTTTTAACGGGGTGGTTCCTATCTCATATTTTCTTGCTAAATCCTGAATGGTTATTTTTTTATCTAAATTTGATATAAGTTCTTTATGGATTTGTTTGATTTTATCGATTTGAAACTTTTCCAAATATCTTTTTTGACTTTTTCTATCTTCGATTGGGATGGTTGTAAATACCAGTAACAATTCTAGTATTTTAAGTCTTACATGCATTTGATTGTGTGCAGGATCCATTACACATAGTTCATCAAAAACATGCAGCATCTCCCTAATTGGTTTTAAGACAATTCCTCTTTTGTTTTCTTCTAAGACTTCTTTTAAATACTCTATATTTTTTACAATATCAATAAACATGTCTGGTAAATTCTTTTGAAATTTTTCTACATCAATTAAAATTTCTACGCCTTCATAGAACCCTAAAGTAAAACCAGATGTTTCTCTTTTAATTGTATTGGTGTTGGCAGATATTTCCCCTTCAGATAAATACAAATATTTATCTTTGGCTATTTTACATTCAAATACACCTCTTTTACAATAATTGATTTCTATATATTCTTTCTCTGTTTTTTCTGCAGGTTCTGGACTTGTGTACGTATTGAATTTATTATAGATTAAGTCAAGTCCCTCTAAAACATGATAAATAATCATCTGACTTTTTTTAGGTTCTTTTCCATCATAAAAAGAAAGTACCATTTTATAAGGATTTTCTATTTCTACTTCCATTTCTCTTGGATATATGTCTTTCATATTGTCTCCTATTGTATCTTTTTATCTTAGTTTTTTCAAATACACTGGATTGTCTGACGTGATCACCATTTGGTCTACATATGTATCTAAAAAATGCATAGAAATCAATTCTAATAACAAAAATATGGTTTTTAATAAATGTAATAATTCTTATTTTCAGAAACCATTTATACGAATTCTCTTCTACTTAGTTAAATCGTCTTTTATGATACCAAAAACAGATAGGTCTGTCAAAAAAAGTAATTTTATGATAGTGTAAAATAGTTTTGGGATTTGGTATACAAAAAGGAAGACCTTTTGTTAAAATGTAATTGTTGAAAAAACATTTAAGGAGGTCTTCCATATGAACAGTATACCAAATAATTATATAAATGTC
>JAQUWE010000012.1 GCA_028693035.1 Bacilli bacterium
GGATTTTCTGAAATAGGCCTAGGGTTCATCAAATATTCAAGTCCAGGCTGGACATCTTGGTGTTCTTTTGTAAAGGCAATTGGTATTTTCATACACCTTTCTGTTTCACCAATATAATTATAAATAGGGTACATACAAAGTCCTCCTTCTTTAAGAGTATATGCGATTAAAAATTATTTTAAAACTACTACACAAGCATGCTAATTGATAACAATCAAAAAATAGCTTTTTTTATTTAGCTAGATTGGTCTACCTTTGTCGAAATCTTTAAAACACTTTAAAAGTTGTGCTAAAATACAGAATGAAAAGAAAAACTGCAGAGGAGAGAATTCTATGAAAAAAGCTATTTTAATTTGTATGATTCTACTATCTATATCTATTTGTTTTTCTATAAAAGCAGAGGAATGCTGTGAAAATCAGGGAGGACTCTCTGGCAATTATAATGCAGAAGGATATGCAATTTGTAAGGATGAAACACCTACGTATAATGAGCTCTGTAAAAAACCAGGCACACCAAACAAACCAAATACAGGCAGTAATACTTTAAAAAAAGGGTGTACGAATACCAATGCCAAAAACTATGATGCTACGGCGAAAGTAGATGATGGATCCTGTTTTTACTATATTTACGGTTGTACAGATAAAGAAAGTGTAAATTATAACAGTATGGCTGAAAAAGATGATGGTACCTGTAAACAAAAAATTTTAGGTTGCATGAATAAGGAAGCCAATAACTATAAAATAGAAGCCAACATGGAGGATGGCAGTTGTTTATTTACGACAACACTGATAGAAGAAAAAAACTTATATTATACGACCCAGTATAGAGAAGATGAAAATATATTAGATAGTGAAGAGAAAATCATCACCAAAGGAGTCATGGGTTTTTCAAAGATTGAATATCGTATCATGAAAGATAGCAATGGAAAAGAAGTATTTAGACAAAAAATAAGAGAAGATGTTGTAAAACCATCACAGCCAGAAATTGTTGCTCTTGGAACCAGCAATACATTAAAATCAATTACAAAAATTTTATATCTAATCAATTTACCTTTTATGCTTCTTTTATATTTATATGTAAGATATATCTATGATTCTTCCTATTATTTATTAAAAGGAATTTATGATTTTTCTTTTACACCAAGGGTTTTATCAGAATTTTTTTATATAGCAAGTAAAGTTCTCCTTTATTTTTTATACTATATTACAGTTCTTCCTATCTATATTGATTTACTAACACTGCTTAGAAACAAAATAGACAAAAATTTTGCTTAAAAATATGCTATAATAAAACAAATGGAGTGATTGTATGAAACCAAAAAAATTAAAAGTATATATTACGTTAGCCCTTTTAGGAAGTACCATTGTATTCGCAAAAGTAAATCCATTTCAACAAAAGAGTGCGACCTCTCCAATTGTGACTGAAAAGACGCAAGAGAAACCACCAAAAGATATATCCAATGATTCTTCTAAAGAGGAAGGTATGGAATTCACCCAAGAAGAACAAAATTTTATAGAAGCGCATACTTCTTATAACCCCTCTATCCATACAGAAGAACAAAATGTTTTTTATACTAGCTATATAGAACAAATAGGAGAGAGAATGCCTATTACACATCTTTCTTCTGCGCAAAAAACAACAACGGATACATATTCTCTTTTATATATAAGAGAAGTACCAGGGGAAGGAATTGCTTCTCTTTTGCAAGATGGTTCTTTGGTATATCTTTCTAAGAGTGGGAAAACAACAGAGGACTATACAGAATATTTAATACAAAACAATACCTGTAAAGCTGTAGGAACCCTAAGTGATGCAAAACCTGCGATCCATCCTGAAAAATTAGGTAATTATATTGTACCATTTCTTCCAGAAGAACAATTATCTAAAACCACTGCAGTCCCTGTTTTTAAAGAAGATAAAGTGGTAGGGGATATTTTATATGTTACGATTGATAAGGATATTGTCCCAATCTACTCTAATACAGAAAAAGGGTTTGTAACGGATTCTTTGGAGACCTTTGTTACAAAAGATATTCTATTAGAAAATCATAAAGAAAATGCTTCTTCATTCAATACAAAGTAACAAAAAAGTTCTTTTTAAGGAACTTTTTTTATATAAATAATGATATAATATTTTATAAGAGTATAGGAGGAAATAAGATAAAAAATAAAAGTGAAAAGTCTTTCTTAAATAACTAAATAGTATTCTTTTAGAAAGAAAAGATTTCATAGTTCAAAATAAAAATGAAAAAGGAGACAACAATGCATAAAAATATCATTGAAATTAAAAACCTTACAAAAAAGTATAAAAAATTAACCGCCCTTGATAACCTTACTTTAGAAGCAAAGGAAGGAGAAATTCTAGGACTATTAGGTCCTAACGGAAGTGGGAAGTCTACCACCATCAATTGTTTATTATCACTCTTAAAATTTGATTCAGGAAGCATCCAAATATTTGGAAAAGAAATGACCCCAGATGCTTATGACCTAAAAGCCAAAATTGGAGTAGTTTTTCAAGATGTTGCTGTTTTTGAAGAACTTACAGTTTATGAAAATATCGAGTATTTTTGTGGACTTTATATACAAGACAAAAAAACAAGAAAACAATATGTAGAAGACGCTATAGAATTAGTAGAACTTACAGATTTCAGAAAATTTCATCCAAAACAACTTTCAGGAGGTTTATTACGAAGACTCAATATCGCATGTGGCATTGCCCATAAACCAAAGCTCATTGTTTTAGATGAACCAACGGTTGCCGTAGATCCCCAAAGTCGTAATCATATTTTAGAAGGTATTTTAAAACTAAATGAAGAAGGCGCTACTATTATTTATACCACACACTATATGGAAGAAGCTGAAATCCTTTGTAACCGTATTGTGATTATTGATAAAGGACATATTATCGCAAGTGGTACCAAAGAAGAATTGAAAAGTCTTATTTCAACTTCAGAAAAGGTAACAGTAGAAATGCAAGAACTTGCAGAAACACATTTACAAGAAATTCTTTCTTTAGAAAATGTAGAAGATGCGATTTATGATGGAAAAGTCCTTTATGTAACTTACCAAAAAGGGAAACAAAATATCAGTACATTAATTGATTACATGAAAGACCATGCGATTACTTATGATAGAATCTTTTCTGAAAGACCTACGCTCAATGATGTTTTCTTAGAGCTTACTGGAAAAGAGCTTCGTGATTAATATGTTATGGAGATTATTTAAAACAAGATGTAAAACGTTATTACACAATAAAGCTATGATTTTCTGGACCCTTATGTTTCCTCTTGTCCTAGCTACCTTCTTTCACTTTGCTTTTTCTAATATAGGAGAAAGTGAAAAATTTAAAAAGATAGACATTGCGATTATAGATAATACAGCTTTAAATGAAAATATTCATTTTAAAGAAACCATGGATACACTTGCTAAAGAAGAAAATTTATTTAAAATCAAGTATGTTAAAAATAAAAAAGAAGCAGATGCATTGCTAGAAGAGAATAAAATAAAAGGGTATATTGAAGGAAAACCAGAACTCTTGGTTACAACGAAACAAAATGGAATCACATCAACCATTTTGAAAACAGTCATTGATACCTATTATAGTAAAATTTCTATGATTGAAAATATAAGTACGGAAAAATTGACAGCTTTACAAATGGAAGCGCTCAACAAAAATACAGAAACGGCTTATTCTTTTAAAGAAGATGCCAATCAAAATATGGACTTTACAGTAGGGTTCTTTTATACGCTAATTGGAATGGTTTGTATGTATGCAGGATTCTTTGGAATAGATGCTGTCAACGAAACAGAAGCCAATTTAAGCTCTAGGGGGGCTAGAACAAGCATTTCGCCTGTTCATAAAGGAAAAGTACTTCTTGTCTTTTTATTAGTAGGGTGGGGCTTACAGTACGTAGAAAACCTAGTATTACTTGCATATATGATCTTTGTATTGGGTGTAGACTTTGGTTCTCATATAGGTCTTATTTTACTTTTGATGTTTGTAGGCAGTTTTGCAGGCATTACTTTTGGTACCCTAATAGGCGCTATCTCAAAGAAAAGTGTAGAGATAAAAATACCTATCTTTATCACTATTGATCTCTTATTCTCCTTTTTAGCCGGTATGATGGCTTGGAGAATGAAGTATATTATCGCAACCAATCTACCCATATTAGGAGCTATTAATCCGGTTACGATGATTACAGATGCTCTTTATTCTCTGTATTACTATAGCACGTTTACCCTTTATTATGAGATGATTTTCCACCTATTTCTATTTGGTCTTGTATGTCTTACTGGTTCTTATTTCTTCATAAGGAGGAAAAAATATGATAGTATTTAAAAATTATTTAAAAATCATGAAATCTTTTCTTCCAATGATTTGTATATATGTAGTTGTTTTTAGTGCTTTTGGTATTATGGCAAGCCAGACAGGTACAGCTTCTAATACTTTTAAAGAAGCAAAACCATCTATCGCGATTTTATCAGAAGATAAAAAAAGTCCATTTGCAGATCAATTTATTTCTTATATGAAGAAAAAAGCCAATGTAAAAGATATTGGTAAAAAGGAAAAAGATATAAAAGATGCTTTGTTTTTTAGAGAAGTAGATCTTGTAGTAACCATCCCTAAGGGATTTAAAGAAGAATTCTTTGCTGGTAAAAAACCAGATTTACAGATTCAAAAAGTTCCAAATTCTGAAAATGAAACCTATGCAAGATTACTTGTCCAAAAATATTTAGATACAGCATCTTCTTATACGAAATTAGGTTTTAGTGAAGAAAAAGTAAATCAATATACAGAAAAGGATTTAAGCAAAGAAACCAAAGTATTATTACAAACTAAAGAAGAAAACAATATGGAAAGTTTTTCTATCTTTTATACTTTTTCTAATTATACAGTACTTGCGATTGTGCTTTTGATTGTTTCTACCATTATGGCAACTTATCAAAAAGAAATGCTAAGAAAAAGAAATAGAATGGGAACGATTCCCTATCATAAAATGAATTTATCTTTGTTTCTTGGCAATATGGTATTGACCCTTGGTATCTGGTTGATCTTTGTTATTATTGGATTTTGTTTATATGGAAATATCTTGTTTACTGGACCAGGACTTTTGTTACTTACCAATTTCCTTATTCTCTGTTTTGTAGCTTTATCGATTGGTTTCTTACTAGGCAATCTCGTAAAAAACAAGGAAGCGCAAAATGGGATTGTAAATGTGATAGCGCTCGGTAGTAGTTTTATTTGTGGAGCTTTTGTTACACAAGAATTCTTAGGAGAATCGGTGCTTACTGTTGCCAAAATATTCCCATCTTATTATTACATCAAAAACAACAATTTACTGGCGCTTTATACAGCTTCAGACTTACCAAGCATTTTAATCAATATGGGTATTATGGTTTTATTTATTATTGGTTTATTGCTGGTTACTAATTTTGTAACTTGGTATAAAAGAAAAGACATATAAAGAACATTCTTTTGCATATATATAATTGACAATTCTTATAAAAAGAATTATAATATAGATGTAATTAGGAATGATTACTATTTAGAGGTGATATATGAAGTACTCAAAACAAAGGGAAATAATTCTTGCAATCGTAAAAGAAAGTGATAAGCATCCGACAGCAGAAGAGGTATATATGGAAGCCAGAAAAAGGTTACCAAGTATCAGCTTAGGCACTGTGTATCGCAATCTACATATTTTAGTAGAACTTGGCATGATCAAGCAAATCAAAGGATTGGATGAAAAAGATCGCTTTGATAAAACCCTGAAAGACCATGGACATCTGCTATGTACAGTTTGTCACAAAGTCTATGATGCAGATGATGTACTCATTGATACTTTAAAAGACAATATTGAAAAAGAATCAGGATTTGTTACCCAAAGTTATAACATTGTAGTTACTGGTATATGTCACACATGTATGAAAGAAAGAAGGTATGAAAATGAATTTACAAGGAACTAAAACAGAACAAAATTTAATGGCAGCATTTGCGGGAGAAAGCCAAGCTAGAAACAAATATACATATTATGCTTCTAAAGCTAAAAAAGAAGGTTTTGAACAAATCGCTGGTATCTTTTTAGAAACTGCTGACAATGAAAAAGAACATGCCAAAATGTGGTTTAAATTACTACAAGGTGGAGAAATTAAATCTACTGCAGAAAACTTAGAAGATGCTGCAAATGGTGAAAACTATGAGTGGACTGATATGTATGCAAACTTTGCAAAAGATGCAAAAGAAGAAGGATTTGCGCATATTGCTTTCCTTTTTGAAGAAGTAGCTAAAATTGAAAAAAGACACGAAGAAAGATATAGAGCTTTATTAGCGAATGTCAAAGAAGAAAAAGCATTTGCAAAAGAAGTACCAACTATGTGGATTTGTAGAAACTGTGGTCACGTACATTTTGGAGAAAAAGCACCTGCTGTTTGCCCAGTATGTGTACATCCACAAGCATACTTTGAAGTATTAAAAGAAAATTACTAAGAGCATTAAGCTCTTTTTTTGTGACCTAAAAGTATTTAAAAATGTTTGATAACATGTCTTTTTAGGGTCTTTAATGATATAATGTATAAAGGAGGTGTCCTTATGACTGACTATGAAATCTATAAAAAAACGACTTTACTTCCTATTAAGGAAATTGCAGCAAAATTAAATCTTAGAGAAAAAGATATTTCTTTATATGGAGACGATAAAGCCAAAATCAAAATAAATGAAAAGAATTTACCAGACAAAAATAGTAAACTTATTTTGGTTACATCTACAAGTCCAACCCCTTATGGAGAAGGGAAAACAACTTTATCTATTGGAATTAATGATGCTTTATGCGCTTTAAACAAAAAAAGTGTTGTTGTATTAAGAGAACCTTCGCTAGGTCCTGTGTTTGGAACCAAAGGAGGAGCTACTGGTGGCGGTATGAGCCAGGTAGCACCTATGGATGATATCAATCTCCACTTTACAGGGGATATTCATGCTGTAACAAGTGCTAATAATTTACTTTGTGCCATTATTGATAACCATATTTTTAGAAAAGAAGAGCCTTTATTAGACAAAGATACTATTTCTATAAATAGATGCCTAGATGTAAATGATAGAGCTCTTAGAGATGTCTTTTTACCTATAGTAGAGCGAGCAGATGCCTTTTCTATTTCAGTCGCTTCTGAAATTATGGCTATTTTATGCCTTGCAGAAGATATAGAGGATTTAAAGGAAAGACTTGGTAATATTTTTATTGGGTATTCCCTTGATAAAAAAGAAGTATACGCAAAGGATTTAAAAGCAGAAGGTGCTATGACAGTTTTATTAAAAGATGCAATTTATCCGAATTTAGTGCAGACACTTGAAAAGAATCCTGCTATCATTCACGGAGGTCCTTTCGCAAATATTGCGCATGGGTGTAATTCTGTAATGGCTACTAAATTAGGGCTTAAACTAGCAGATTATGTCATTACTGAAGCAGGCTTTGGTAGTGATATGGGAGCTCTTAAATTCTTTGATATCAAATGCCGTAAAGCAAATATTTATCCTGATGCAGTTGTCATTAATACAACAGTAAAAAGTCTTGTATACAATGGAGAAGGATTTTTGGAAAAGGGCATACAAAACCTTAACTACCATATTCAAAATATGCAAGGCTTTACGAATCACATATTGGTTGTATTAAACCAGTTTGAAAAAGATACAGAGGAAGAAATCCTATTCATTCAAAATCACTGTAAATCATGTAATGTAGCATTTGAAATCAGTACTTGTTATACAAAGGGAAGCGCTGGTGGAATGAAAATAGCAGAAAAATTGGTAGAAATGACGCAGCAAAAAACAACACCAACAGCGTTTATCTATCAAGAAACGGATACACTACAGGATAAAATCAATAGTATTTGTAAACAAAAATACCATGCATCCGCTGTTATCTTAGAGAGAAAAGCAGAAGAAAAATTAGCGATTTTAGAACAAAGTAAACATGCCATATTGCCTATCTGTATAGCGAAAACACCATATTCTATATCAGACCAACCTAAACGACTTGGGTACCCTAAAGACTTTACAATGACTGTTACTGATATAAAGTTGAATAGTGGTGCTGGCTTTATTACCGTTTATATGGGAGATGTTATGACAATGCCAGGTCTTGCTAAACACGCAAATTACGAAAAAATGGATTTAATAGACAATCAACCACTTGGTTTATTTTAAAAGAAATGAAAATCTTTATTTGGTTTTCTTTTTTTGTTTATTTTTTCTTTCTTGTTCCATACTAGGAAAGAGGAGGTTTATATGAATATACTTATAACAGGAGCTGCAGGTGGTATTGCAAGGGAAGTCATTTGTCAGTTAAAAACCTATCCAGTGCATCTTTATATGAGTGTTCATACAGAAATGCAATTGGAACTAGCAAAGGAAAGATATAAAAACGATTCTAATATTACTTGTTTAAAAATAGATATTACAAATAAAAAAGACCAAAAAAAAGTAGAAAATTTAGATATAGATGTACTTATTAGTAATGCAGCCATTGGGAGTGGGTGCTCTATGGCTGAAATAGAAATTGAAAAAGTAAGAGAAAATTTTGAAGTAAATGTTTTCTCAAATTACAAAATTATCCAAATGGTTTTAAAAAACATGATAAAAAAAGGGAAAGGTAGAATCATTATGATGGCTTCCTTGGCTGGACATTATCCAATTCCTTTTCTAGGGAGCTACTGCGCTACCAAAGCAAGTATCATTAAAATGGCAGAATGCCTTCGTAAGGAACTTTTATTGTTAGAAGCAGATATTGATGTTGTTTTGATTGAACCAGGTTTGTATCGTACCGGTTTTAATGAGGTTATGTTTGAAAACAAATATGGTATAGACAAAAAGAGCTACTTCAAAGAGGAAATAGCTCTAATACGAATGAAAGAGAGTATTTTATCGACTGTTCTATCCAAAAAGGAATATCGAACAATTGTAAAACAAATTATGAAAGCTGTTTGTGATCCTTATCCAAAAAAAGTATATCGGGCACCGTTTTTACAAAGTACTACAATTGCCTTGTACAGAATACTTTCTGCTCTTTTAGTTTAATATGTCTTTTAAATGAACAGGATGGTTGGTTATAAAACTAAAGCGTGGAGAAGCCATCATACCTTTTGGAAGCATATCATCATCTTCTAATGATTCTGCTAACCATTCCATATCTTTTTCATCTTCGATAAGAAGCATCACTTCTTTTTCTAATGCCATTTGTTGCTCACATATTGTTTTTTTGTACATATGAACCGGAAAAATATAAATATCTACATCATCATAAGTCAAATCAAAACCCGTCATAAATAAACCTAATTTATGATGAAACAAATCACTTTTTAAATGATGAAGAATGCGCGCATCTGTACTGACTAAAGAAATATTTTTGTTTTCTTGTTTTTCTAATATTTTCCTTATTTTATAAATATAGGTATTGTTTTTCATAGTTGTTTCAGCCAGTGTTTTCTCGGTAAAACTTGCTGTACAAAGAGGAAGGATATTTAATAATAACTTTTTATCTTTGCCTTCAAAATGTTCTAAAAGTTCACTCAATGTAATAATATCTTTTGACTTAATATCACTATAATTAATATTCCATATATCTTTTAATGAAAATCCATTGTCCTTATCAGATCTAAAAACAACAATTTGTTCATCATTTGTCATAGAAATATCAAACATAACTCCATAGATATCTGGTGTATCAAAAATCATTTTTAAATACGTATCTATATGATAGAGTTCATTCTTATGCATTATTATATTCATTTTCATCACCTAGTATAAGATATGCAAGAAAAAAGAAAATAGTAGGATACTTAGGTAAACAAAATGGTGTATATTTTTCACTATAAAAGTTAGATTTATAGCAAGGCTTATTTTTTGAGAAGTATTGAAAAAGGAATTATTTTGAATTTTAGTATTGTCAAATGATTTATTATTTGCTATAATGAATTTGTTCATTTGAAATGGCGATGTAGCTCAGTTGGCTAGAGCACCTGGTTCATACCCAGTAGGTCGGTGGTTCGAATCCACTCGTCGCTACCAAATATGATAAGTAACCTGATGTATCATCAGGTTTTTCTTTTGTGTAAATAGGCTATACATATAAAACGACCTGTGTTATAATTCTAATATAGGAGGTTAATATGAATCAAAATATAGCTATAGAAACAGCACTTGAAGTCATTAAAACAAATAACTTTGCTTTGATTGGAACGGTCAATCAAATGGGGAATCCAAATATTAAGGCTCTTGTTAAAATTAATAATGATGGTTTAAAAAAGTTTTATTTTAATACCCAAAGTAACTCAGTAAAGGTAAGTCAAATGAAAAATCATAAAGAAGGTTGTGTTTATTTCTTTGATGGCATGCAACATATTGGTGTTTTATTAGAAGGTGAATTTAATATTATAGATAATGTAGATGCTGGCATTTCTGAAATTTACCAAGCAGTAGAAACAGGTAAGTTTGATTTATGTACAGTAGAATTCACACCAAAAACATTGAGTCTTTACAAAGATTATGATACTGAAGTAGTTGATTTATAATAATTTATACTTTAAAAGCTAGGAAAACCTAGTTTTTTTTATTGCATAAAAAAAGAATATCCAATAGAGTATTCTTAAGAAACAATACTTCGTCTAAACCTATTTTATACTAAAATATTTCCATTCACATCTGCTGTTTTACATAAAGCAGCAATGAAATCAAATACAGAAATAATGGTAGGAATATACGTCCAACAAAGTAATAAATACAGTAAACCAATATTAGTTTTACCCGCATACATTTTGTGAATACCAATACTACCAAGAAAAAGGGCTAGAATACAGTATATAATTTTATTGACATGTTCCTCTTTATTATTAAATAGACTCATTGTTTTTACCTCTTTCATGCATGGTTTTATAAATTATTGTATTTATTATAACATGGTTTTTTAAAATATAGAAGATATTATCCTTATTTAATTAGTTATATAAGATTTGATTTTGTATAAAAAAAGTGTTATTATATAAATATTTCAGGGAGGAATTACAGTGAAAGAAAATAGTATAATTAAAAAAGAAATTACAGAATTAGAAGAAGCACTATACAGTTACATTACAATGAGATATCCTCATATTAATACAGACACAGAAGAAGTTCAACAATTTATAAAATATGAATTGGTACAAAAATACAAAAGAGAATATACTTTATCAGAAAGTGCTATCACAGATATGTTAAGGAATGGAAAATTACAGGGATATATAGAGACTCTAATGGACAAGAAAAATTTTAAAAAGAGAAAGTACCCATATCAAATCAAAGAAAATTTTGAGAAAAAAATGGCAATTCAGTACTATGATGAAGAAGGAAAATTTGTAACAGGAACTAGAAATACAATAATGTATTTTCCAGTCCCTAAATCTTTTGCAAATGCAGTTGTAAGTGAAAGACATGAAATTAACGGAAACATTTGTCATTTTCGTACCACATATGCTGCAGACAAATTTGCCTCTAACCAAGACAAAGAGAAATATGCAGTAGAAGAAATTTGTTTCTCTACCGTCAAGAGACTATGGTTCAAAAGTATGCAATATCATGGAATGTTTGATACAAAAGACATTTCTTCTCGTACAACAAATGAAAAACAATATATATTAATTCCTAATCAAAAGAAAAATATGCATTTATAAAAAAGATCTGCAAAAACGCAGGTCTTTTTATTTTAATTTCTTTTCTAACAATTCTTTTAATTCATCTACTTTAGAAAACTCATCATTTTGTACATTTTTTAAATGACTTCTAAAATGTAGGATTAATTTTACAACAACAAAAGCAAAAGTAGAGAAAATAAGAATAATACCAAGTAAATACAAATCAAAAGCGAGTAAAATCACCCCAAAAGAAAGGGTAACAAAAGCAAAAATCAAGATAAAAGTATACATCATTCTTGTTTTTAATTCATCTTCTAAAGTATTTACTTTTCCTTTTAAATATTTTACTTCATCCGCATTCGATAAATGGAGATTGCGAATTACATTATTGTAAATAAGTTCCTCTCTTGTTTTTTCTCCTTGTATAACAAGATTTATTTTTTCGTCATTTTTCATTTTAGTTCCCCCTTAGATACCGTATATTATAACACATTTTCTTTATTTGTAAAGGAAAATAAGGGAATAATAAAAAGAATATTCTTCATAATAATTTATATAAAACTATGGTAAATTATGAAAAAAATAAAAAAAAGGGTTTACAAATGACAACTTGTCATATATAATGATGTAGGTCTAGGAAAGAGGAGATAAATATGCCAAGCGACACTTTCTTGAATTTAAGAGAAGATAAAAAGAAAAGATTAATAGACGCCGCTATGACAGAATTTTCAGCCCATCTTTTAGAGGATGCATCCATCAATCAAATCATCAAAAACGCAGGGATTTCAAGAGGTAGTTTTTATATGTATTTCAAAGACAAAGAAGATATATATGGATATCTTTTAAGTAGATATAAAGAGAAACTTCATAAATCAATTTTTACTAATTTAGAAAAAAATGAAGGAGATTTTATTAAAGCATGGCATGCTGTATTTATCGAAATTATAGATTTCTGTAAACATGCGAAGGAAGCTTCTTTTTTTAAAAACATTTTTCTAAATCTACGTTTTTCTAATGAACAACAATTTCATTTTAAACCATCTAAAGAAGAAAAGGAAAAATGGAATAAAAAAGTATTAGATGCGATTTGTAAAAAACATTATAAAACAGAAGATAAAGATGAATTATTAGATGCATTTCTTTTTGTAATGATGATGACCCATATGTCTGTGGTCCATACCTTTGTACACCAAGACAATGCCGAAGAAGAAAAGAAAAAATACGAAAACCGTTTAAAGTGGTTCCAACAAGGACTATACAAAGAGGAGGAAAAATAACGTGAAACATATTTTTAAACATTTAAGAAAGTCATGGAAAGCCCTTGCTATTATTGTTGTTTTATTAGCAGTGCAAGCTATTTGTGACTTATCACTTCCAGATTATACCTCTCGCATCATCAATGTGGGAGTACAACAGTCAGGAATTGAAAATGCCGCACCAACAGTCTTAAGCAAAAGTACAATGGAAGAGTTTTTATTATTAACCAATGATAAAGATGCTTCTGTAATTAAAAAGTCATATAAAGTATTAGAATACAAAACAATGACAAAAACAGAAAAAGAAAAATACGAAAAAAAATATCCAATCATAAAAGAAGAAAATGTATATCTTTTAAAAAATATTTCTGAAAAAGAAACAGAAGAATTAAGTGATATTTTATCTCGACCAATGTTTGCCCGTTACATGCTTACTTCTGATAGTAAACAAAGCAAACAAGTACAAGAACAGATCAAACAAAATATGCCAGAATCTATGAGAAATCTAGATGTTATGACTATTTTAAAAAGTCTTCCAAAAGAACAAGTAAAACAAATGCAAAAGGAAACAGATAAATCTTTTGCAAAAATACCAGATTCAATCATTTCACAAAGTGCGATTTCTTCTATAAAAGAAGAGTATCAAAAAGTAGGTCTTGATACAGAACAAATGCAATCTCATTATATTATTTTTGCAGGACTTAAAATGCTTGCTATCGCACTTCTTAGTATGATTTGTACAATTGGAGTTGCTTTTATAGGTTCTAAAACTGCAGCTCGTTTGGCACAGAATTTAAGAAACTCTGTATATGAAAAGGTACTATCTTTTTCAACTACAGAATTCAAACAATATGGAGTAGCTTCTCTTATTACAAGAACCACAAACGATATCCAACAAATTCAAATGTTAATGGTTTTTGCTCTTAGAATCATTTTCTATGCCCCTATTATCGGAGTAGGAGGGGTTATTAAGGTTTTACAAACCAATACCTCTATGGCTTGGATCATTGCCCTTGCTATCGCTATTATTTTATGTATTATGTTATTTATGTTCTTTGTAGCGATGCCAAGATTTAAAAAAGTACAAAAATTAATTGATAGATTAAACTTAGTTACTAGAGAAATATTAAATGGCATTCCTGTAGTAAGAGCTTTCAGTAATCAAAAACATGAAGAAAAAAGATTTGATAAAGCAAACATGGATTTAAAGAAAAATACTTTATTTGTAGATAGACTTATGTCTTTATTGATGCCAACTATGATGTTTGTTATGAATGCTATTTGTATTTTAATCGTTTGGAAAGGTGCACACAGCGTCAATGATGGTGTGATGCAAGTAGGAGATATGCTAGCCTTTATCCAGTATACTATGCAAATTGTCATGGCATTCCTTATGGTTTCTATGTTTTCTATTATGCTTCCAAGAGCAGGTGTATCTGCATCTCGTGTATCAGAAGTGTTAAATACAAAACCAGTGATTACGGAACCAAAAAATCCAAAAACATTTAGTAAAAGAATCAAAGGTTTAGTGGAATTTAAAAATGTAACTTTCCGTTATTCAGATAGTGATGAAGATGTTTTAACAGATATTACTTTCACGGCTAAACAAGGAGAGACAACTGCCTTCATCGGAAGTACAGGAAGTGGAAAGTCTACACTGATTAGTTTAATCCCAAGACTATTTGATGTAACAAAAGGAGAAATCCTTATTGATGGTGTCAATATTAAAGAAGCAGCAACCGAAGATCTACATAAAAAAATAGGTTTCGTTCCACAAAAAGGAATCTTATTTTCAGGTACGATTGCTTCTAATTTAAGATATGGTAAAAAAGAAGCTACAGATGAAGAAATGGAAAAAGCAGCTTCTATCGCACAAGCAACAGAATTTATCGCTTCTAAAAAAGAAGGATATGAGATGCCAATTGCACAAGGTGGTACCAATGTTTCTGGTGGACAAAAACAAAGACTTTCCATTGCAAGAGCGATTGCAACTGATCCTGAAATCTACATTTTTGATGACAGTTTTTCAGCATTAGATTTTAAAACAGATGCAGCTCTTAGAAAAGCCCTTAAAAGTGAAACAAAAGAAGCTACTGTTTTAATTGTAGCCCAAAGAATTAGTACCATTATGCATGCAGATCAGATTATCGTTTTAGATGAAGGAAAAATTGTTGGCAAAGGAACTCATAAAGAGCTTCTAAAAACATGCGATGTTTATACAGAAATTGCTTCATCACAACTTACAAAGGAGGAACTAGAAAATGAGTAAAAAAAGTAAGACAAAAACTCCTGTTGGAGATAAAAATAGTCCTATGTCTACTGAAAAAGCAAAAGACTTTAAAGGAACTATGAAAAAACTATTTACTTATCTTGGCAAATATAAAATTCAGTTATTCTTTGTCTTCCTCTTTGCTATAGGAAGTTCTGTATTTTCAATTGTAGGACCCAAAATTTTAGGAAACGCTACTACTGAAATATTCAATGGTTTAATTGGAAAAGTACTTGGTACATCAGCAGGTGTTAACTTTACTAAAATATCAGGTATTTTACTTACCCTTTTAGGTCTTTACTTAATTAGTATGATTTTTTCTTACATCCAAGGTATTATTGTGACTGGGGTAGGACAAAATGTAACCTACCAACTACGTAAACAAATTTCTGCTAAAATACATAAATTACCTATGAACTATTTTGAATCAAGAACAACAGGAGAAACATTATCAAAAGTAACAAATGATGTAGATACAATCAGCCAGGCTATGGATCAAAGTTTGGCACAAATTATATCTTCTGTTACATTAGTAATCGGTGTTATTATCATGATGTTTACCATCAGTCCTCTTATGACATTCGCAACACTTCTTATCGTTCCTCTTTCTGTTGTCCTTATCGCAGTTGTGATTTCTAAAAGCCAGAAACATTTTGCGAGACAACAGGAATATTTAGGACATATCAATGGTCAAGTAGAAGAAGTTTATGGAGGTCATGATGTTGTTACTATTTTTAATGGAAAAGAAGAAGCTTTAAAAAATTTTAAAGAAACAAATGAGGTTCTATATACCTCTGCTTGGAAAAGTCAATTTTTATCAGGTATGATGCATCCTATTATGATGTTTGTTGGAAATATAGGGTATGTAATGGTTTCTATTCTAGGAGGATGGCTTGTTATTCAAAATAAAATTCAAGTTGGAGATATCCTTTCCTTTACGCAGTATGTTAGAAACTTTATGAATCCTATTGCACAAGCAGCGCAGGTTATGAATTTATTACAATCACTTGCTGCTGCTGCCGAACGTGTTTTTGGTTTCCTTGAGGAAGAGGAAGAAGTAAAAACAATAGAAAATCCTGTTTCACAAGATGAAATAAATGGAAATATTGTCTTTAAAGATGTGTCATTTGGATATAATGAAAACAAAACAGTAATCAACTCTTTTAGTGCACAAGTTAAAAAAGGACAAAAAATAGCAATCGTAGGTCCTACTGGTGCTGGAAAAACAACCATTGTAAAACTATTGATGCGTTTCTATGATGTAAATAAAGGAAGTATTGAAATAGACCATCATAATATTAAAGATTTTGATCGTAATGCACTTAGAGATCAATTTGGAATGGTTTTACAAGATACATGGCTTTATAATGACACCATTCGTGAAAACATTCGGTATGGAAAGCTTACTTCTACCAATGATGAAGTAGAAGATGCAGCCATCAGTGCCCATGTAGATCATTTTATTAGAACCCTACCAGAAGGATATGACATGGTTTTAAATGAAGAAGCTGACAACATCTCACAAGGACAAAAACAACTTCTTACAATAGCCCGTGTCATTCTAAAGGATCCTAAAATCTTAATCTTAGATGAAGCTACTTCTTCTGTAGATACAAGAACAGAAATCCTAATTCAAAAAGCAATGGACCATTTAATGGAAGGGCGCACTAGTTTTATTATTGCCCACCGTCTATCAACCATCCGTAATGCTGATTTGATTTTGGTAATGGACAATGGAGATATTGTAGAACAAGGAAATCATGAAGATTTACTTAGCAAAAATGGTTTTTATTCAAAACTATACAATTCACAATTTGAAGAAATTCCAGAATAGGAAAGCACTTGCTTTTCTTTTTTTGTACGTATAAATATGGTATAATAAGACACAACAAGAAAAAGGTGATAACATGAAAGTAAGATTGGATGCTGATGCATTTCCAGATATTCCTAAGATAATAGAGACTGCCAAAACAAAAAGCATAGAAACCTTTTTATATTGTGATAGGGAACACCGTTTAGAAGAAAAATACGACAATGTTATTCTTTCAGATACAGGATATCAAAGTACAGATATCAAACTTATGAATCAAATAGAACCCTTTGATATTGTTTTGACCCAGGACTATGGGGTCGCAACCGTTGCTCTTTCCAAACAGGCTTATGTCTTGCATCCCAAAGGCATGATTTATACGAAAGACAATATAGATTTTATGCTGTTAGAAAGACATGTAAATGCAAAAATGCGAAAACAAAGTCATCAAAAAGGTCCTAAAAAAAGAACACAAGAAGATACAAAAAAATTACTAGAGAATCTTCTTTATTTAATAAACAAAAGTTTAATAGGAAAGGCAGACCATAAATAGCTAAAAAAATCTATTTACACATATAAATATTCAGTATATAATGGGAATACAAGAAAGAAGGATACACATGATTAAAACAAAAAGAAGAGGCAATTTGATTATTATTTCAGGGACAACTTGTGCTGGAAAAGGAACTGTTATAAAAAAATTACTTGAAAAACATGATACGATGGAACTTTCTATTTCTTATACATCAAGACCTATGCGAGAAGGGGATATAGAAGATGTCACTTACCATTTTGTTACCAAAGAAGAATTTGAAGAAATGATAAAACAAAATGCTTTTTTAGAATACGAAAAAGTACATTATGGACAATACTATGGAACACCTAAAATGGAAATTGAAGAAAAACTAGAAAACGGAAAAGATGTTATTTTAGAAATTGATGTAAAAGGAGCACAAAATGTTAAAAGCATGTTTCCTGAAACCATCTTAATTTTTATTATGGCACCTTCTATGGAAATTGTAAAAGAACGTATTAAAGAAAGAGGCGCTGAAAATCCAGAACAAATATTAAAAAGATTTGAAGTGGCTTATAGAGAAATTAACGAAGTCAATAAATACAATTATGTCGTAGTAAATGACGATTTAAATGTTGCTATTCAAAAAGTAGAAGCTATATTACTCTCTGAAAAATGTAGAGTCGATCGTATTGAAGAAATTTTTGTTGAAAATAAAGAAGAAATTATTCATGAATTTTTAATGCAAAAAGAATTTGATAACAAAATCAAACGTATTGATTAAGAATTTCACTAAAAATACATATTTCTTTGCTATGCTACTCGTATTGGAGGTGTGCTATGAAGGTTTTAATTGTCGATGATGAACAGCTGATCCGTGATGTCATCAAAGAATACGCTATACATGAAAAATATGAAGTATTAGAAGCTGAAAATGGAATGGATGCTATTTCTATGATACAAAAACATCCAGATACTGATATGATGATTTTAGATATCATGATGCCAAAACTAGATGGTTTTTCTGCTTACAAAGAAATAAAGAAAATAAAAAATATACCTACTATTATGCTTTCTGCACGTGGGGAAGAATATGATAAGTTGATGGGATTTGATTTAGGTATTGATGACTATGTAACAAAACCATTCAGTCCTAAAGAACTTCTTGCAAGAACCAAAGCTATCATTAAAAGATATCGCAATGAGGAAGAAAATTTTATATATCAAGATTTAAAAGTAGACTTAAAAGGAAGAGAAGTATTTCTTAAAAACGAGAATATTTCTTTAACACCAAAAGAATATGAATTATTGGTTTATTTAATCCAAAATAAAAACATTGCACTTTCAAGAGAACAATTGCTTAGTAAAGTATGGGGATATGACTTTTTTGGAGATGATCGTACGATTGATACACATATAAAAATGCTTAGAAGCAGTTTAAGAGAATACCGAGATTTAATTATAACTGTACGCGGAATGGGGTATAAATTTGCATTTAAAGAAGAATAGTTTAAAAACAAAAATTTGGTTATATTTAGCCTTTTTTTCTGTTGTTATTTTACTGTTTTTATGGTTCTTTCAAGTGGTATCATTAAACACCTACTATAAGTGGTATAAAACAAAAGAAATAGAAAATATATCCAATCAAATTAGACAAAAAAAACAAGTAGATATCAATACACTTGATGACATGGCTTTTGATCACGGTATTTGTATTGAAGTTGTACAAGGTAGTAGTACCACGTATATTTCTAACAGTTATAATAAAGGGTGTCTTTTAGGAGACGCTACCAGAGAAAGCAATTACAAAGATGATTTTATTACAAGCAATTTAAAAAAGAGAAATTATGAGCTAATCAACCCAAGATTTAATAATAAGACTATTATTAGTGCAAGCCGTATAGACAAAGATGTTTATCTATATGTAAGTGCGTCTTTACAACCTCTTGATTCTTCTATTCTTATTTTAAAAAGTCAGCTTCTTTATGTTAGTTTTATTGTTTTAATCCTTGCTTTTCTAATTGGGTATTTCATTTCTAAAAAAATATCTAGACCCATGGAAAAATTACAGAAATCTGCAAAAAGAATGGCCAAAGGAGAATACAATGTCGTTTTTGATGCGGATAGTGATATTGCAGAATTACAATCCCTTGCGCAAACTCTTTCCTATACAAGAGACGAACTTTCTAAAACCGATGAACTTAGAAGGGAACTCCTCGCGAATGTAGGACACGACTTAAAAACGCCTCTTACAATGATCAAAGCATATGCAGAAATGGTAAAAGATCTTTCTTATAAAAATAAAAACAAAAGAGAAAAACACTTGTGTACTATTATTGAAGAAACAGATCGTCTAAATTTACTTGTCAACGATATCTTAGACTTATCAAGAATGCAGTCCCAAACCATGGAACTCAAAAAAACTACATTTAATCTGCATGAACTAATAGAGACCATTTTATCTCGTTATACTATTTTAAAAGAAACAGAAAAATATCAGTTTATTTATGAAAACAAACAAGATATTTATATAGAAGCAGATAGACATAGGATAGAACAAGTTATTTATAATTTAATCAACAATGCTATCCAGTATACAGGATCTGACAATAAAATATATATTCTTTTACAAGTTCTAAAAAAAGAGGTATATATCGCAGTACGTGATACAGGAAAAGGAATTCCTAAAGAGCAACAAAAATATATATGGGATAAATACTATCACAGTGAAAAAAAACATAAAAGAAATGCAATTGGTACAGGTTTAGGTCTTTCCATTGTAAAAAATATTTTAGAAATGCATGCTTATAAATATGGTGTTACTAGTTCTTCTAAAGGAACAGAATTCTATTTTTATGTAGAACTTAATCAAGAAAAAGAATAATACAAAAAGGAATATTTACGATTCCTTTTTTTCATATTTATATCAATTTTTTTTCACCATTTCTTCACTAAAAAAAGATAAAATGGTAAAGAAAGGAGGAAATACATGTATTTAATAAAGAATGCATATTTAAATATCACTAGAAAAAAAGGAAGAAATATTTTAATAGGAATTATCATTGCTGTTATCACAGTAGGTGCCTCGATTGCTCTTTCTATTCAAAAATCAGGAGCTGCACTTGTTAGTAGTTACAAAGAAAAAAATCCGTTAGAAATAAGTTTTAATATGAATCCAGAAAACTTTAGAAAACAGGAGGGTAGTACAGAAAAACCTACTATACAAAGTTTGACCCTTGAGGAAATCAAAAAATACGGAGATTCATCTTATGTAAGTGATTACTACTACAGTATAGAAGCCTCTATGAGTGCGAAAGATATAGAAGCTGTAAGTTATACAGAAGAAGATACAGAAACGGATAATACAGATCAAAATAGGCCAGATGATAATAGAAAAATGGAAACTGGTGATTTTAGAATTACTGGATATTCAAATCCATCTTATATTACAGAGTTCATAGAAGGAACAAAAAAAATCAAAGAAGGAGAAATGGTTACTTCTGATAATACAGAAAGTGTACTTGTCATTAGTGAAGAACTTGCTGAAAATAACAATTTAAAAGTAGGAGATACTATTTCTCTTTACAATAGTACAGATGAAAATACTACCTATGATTTCAAAATTATTGGAATCTATGAAGACAATAGTGAAGTGGAAACAAATAGCTTTATGAATATGAATGCCATGAATTCAAGAAACCAAATGTATACCAATTTTACAGCTGTTCAAAATCTACTTTCTTCAGATTCCTCTTCTAAAGGAAACAGAATAGAAGCTAAATATTATTTAAATAGCAACAGTGATTTAAGTGCCTTTGAAAAGGAAGTACGTAACAAAGGATTATCGGATACATACACAGTAACAACCAATGAAGAAGAAGTGTTGGCCTCTGTTAAACCTATTCAAAATGTCAGCCAATTCTCACTTACATTTTTACTTATTATTTTAGTCGTAGGAGCCGTTATTTTAGGTATTATCAATCTTATCAATATTCGTGAACGTAAATACGAAATTGGCGTATTAAGAGCCATAGGAATGAAAAAAAGTAAAGTGGCTTTTGCATTTGTAATGGAAATTTTTATGGTAGCGTTAGTCTCCCTTGTTGTAGGCGCTGCTATAGGAACTGGATTATCACAACCTGTCACAAACGCTATGCTGAAAAATGAAATAGAAAATTCCCAAACACAAAACAATCAAATTACAGAAAATTTTGGAAATGGAAACTTCCAAAGACCCTCTATGAATAGAGGAAGAAATGCAACACAAAAAACAAATGTCGAATATGTAGATACACTAGCAGTTCATATGGATATAGCAACCGTTACACAACTATTTTTAGTTAGTTTGCTACTTACCTTAACGACAAGTGCAATATCTATTATCTTTATTAGTCGGTATGAACCAAATAAAATATTACAGGATAGATAGGAGGAAAAAAATGCATATATTAGAAACAGATCATCTTCGTTTTACATATGACAAAGAAAAATATGTTTTGCAAGATATAAATATCATATTTGAAAAAGGAAAAACATATGGTATCTTTGGACAAAGTGGTGCTGGAAAAAGTACGCTTCTTTCCTTACTAGCTGGACTAGAAATCGCAAGAGAAGGGAAAGTTCTTTATAAAGGAAAAGATTTGTCTAAAATGAGTAGAGATATCTACAGAAGTAATGAAATTGGGGTCATTTTCCAAAGTTACAATTTACTGCCTCATTTAACTGCTTTAGAAAATGTTATTTTGTCTATGGATATCAGTCAATTAAAAGTAAAAGACAAGAATACTAGAGCATTGCAGTTACTTGATAAAGTAGGGATCAACGAAGAAAAAGCAAATAGACGTGTCCTTTTATTGTCTGGTGGAGAACAACAAAGAGTTGCGATAGCAAGAGCCCTTTCCTACGATAGTGAAATTATTTTAGCAGATGAACCGACAGGAAATTTAGATAATGACAACGAAAATGCTATTATTAGTCTTTTAAAAAATCTAGCTTGCGAAGAAGAAAAATGTGTCATTATCGTATCACACTCTTCTAAAGTAAAAGAAAATGTAGACATTTTATACCAATTGGAAAATGGAAAGATTAAACATTAACCGCATTCGTTTTCTTTATATATAAATAAATCCCTCGAAGAAGAACAATATTGTTCTTTTTTGTTTATCAAAATTCTTCCTATAAAATCAATAAAATGATATAATATTACTATGGAAGGAGTGAGACAACATGCGTATTTATAAAACAGATGAAATAGAGAGAAAACTATTAGAAATAAAAGAAATCGCTCCTGATTGTTGGATAGATTTAGAAAAACCAACCCCTTTAGAAATCGAACAAGTATCCTTACAAACAGGAATTGATAAAGACCTTATGAACAAAATGCTGGATGAGGAGGAATTGCCTCGTATAGAAGTAAGTGGGGAAGCAACCCTTATTGTCATTGATACCCCATTTTTAGAGGACGATCCAAGTAAAAATCGTTATAAAACATATCCTTTAGGAATCATTATTTCTAGAAACAATTATATGGTAACCATTTCTTTAAGATCTTCGACTATTTTAGAAGACTTTAGAAAAAATATTGTAAGAGATTTTTTTACAGCTAAAAAAACAAGATTTTCTCTACAGATTATCTTACGTACTTCTAACTATTATCTTAAAATATTAAATCATGTAAATGCTGACATAGCAAATAAGGAAAAAGTACTTTCAAAGTCTACTCAAAATAAACATTTAATTGAATTATTAGAAATAGAAAAAACACTTGTTTACTTTATCACTTCTTTAAAAGCCAATGATTTGGTATTAGAAAAACTTGCTAAAGGAAACATTTTAGATATGTACAACGAAGATTTAGATCTTTTAGAAGATGCTGGCATTGAGAATAAGCAGGCCATTGAAATGAGTACAATTTATAAAGATATTTTGTCTAGTATTACAGATACCTACGCAACGATTGTTTCCAATAACTTAAATATTGCTATGAAATTTTTAGCAGGCATTACCATTGTTTTCTCAATTCCAACGATGATTGCCTCTTTCCTTGGCATGAATGTTCCTTTAGGTGTTTTGGCCAATAATGATTTTGCCTTTATTTTAATTGCTTTATTTTCTTTTGCCTTAGCTCTTTTAATAGCCTTTTGGTTAAAGAAAAAGGACATGTTATGAAAAGAAAACTGACCATTTCCTTTTTGGCTTTGCTTTTTTGTGTTCTAGCATTTCTGTTAGTTAGAGAGGCTTTACTTCCTTCTGATCTTTCTATATCTTACTGGGTTAAAGATGTTTACGGAGAAAGTCTTATATGGCTATATAAACCAATTACTGATTTTGGAGATATTTATATTCTCCCTGTATTTGTAATTTTTACAGTCATTTATTTACATAAAAAAGAACCTAAAAAGATTATGCCTTTTTTAATTCTGATGGCTGCTTCATTGTTACTTGTTCTTTTATTTAAATTTATTTTTGCAAGGCAAAGACCAGATATTATGGGTTATTTTATATTTAACGGTTATAGTTTCCCTAGTGGGCATTCTGTTATGTCTAGTACTTTTTATCTATATATTGCTTCTTTATGCATGCAAAAGGGGCAATCAAAATGTAAGTATATTTTCGCACTATTTTCTATTGTTTTAGCAATTACAATTGGATTTAGTCGTATTTATCTAGGCGCACACTATTTTAGTGATGTAATGGCTGGTTTTATCTTAGGCGCATTGCTTTTAAATATAGTATTGCTTTGGGAAGAAGGAAGGAGGGCATAATATGGTATACCTTTTTTATGGAACTGAAGAATTTCTCTTACAAAAAGAAATTGATACTCTTATTCAAAAACAACAAATTGGAGAATATGGGGTTACAAAATATAATTTAGAAACCACTAAATTAGAAGATATTTTAGAAGATATATCCATGCCTTCTTTATTTGAAAATCATAAAGCTGTCATTTGTGAAAATGCATATATATTTACAGGTCAAAATAAAAGGGGAGCGATTGAACAAAATATTACCCTATTAGAAGAATATTTAAAACACCAAGACAAAGATAACTTTTTAGTATTTAAAGTTCTTACGGAAAAGTTAGACGAACGAAAAAAAATTGTTAAACAAATCAAAAAAGTGGCTACTGTAAAAGAATGTAAGAGAGAAGGGAATCTTATTCCATTTGTACAAAATCTCTTTAAAGATTACCAAATAGAATATTCTCTAATACCCTATTTCATAAAAAGAATAGGAGAAGACCTTTATTTACTAGAACAAGAAGCTACTAAAGTCAAACTTTATAAATATGATGAAAAAGTAATAAAAAAAGAAGATATTGATGCTTTAACCAGCAAAACCATTGATTTAAATATTTTTAATTTTATTGATCACATCATTACAAAACAAAAAAAAGAGGCTATGGAAACATATGATGAACTTATAAAAAGAAACGAAGAACCACTTGCTATTATTGTTATGCTTGCCAATCAATTTCGTATTATGTATCAATCTAAAGAATTATTAAAAAAAGGATATACTGAAAAGTCAATTGCTGAAACTTTAAATATCCATCCATATCGGGTTAAAAAGGCTTTAGAAAAAACAGGTACTTATACTTCTGAAACTTTACTTAATTATTTACAAAAATTAGGGGATTTAGATAAACAAATTAAAACAGGGCAAACAGATAAGTATCTAGCGTTAGAATTGTTTATTTTAGGTATGTAAGAAGAGATTTCTTCTTTTTTTTGTCAAATAAAAAAAGGATAGATATACCTATTCCTTTTCTAACAAATACTCTAGCAATATTTCTTTTCCTTTTTTATAAGAAATAATATCATCTAATATAGAAATAATAGGCATCTTAATTCCTTTTTGTTCTATTAAATCTGAAATAGATTTTAATGTAGAAAGCCCTTCTACTGTAGTAGAAGATATATACGTTTGTACATCTTCCTTGCTTTTTCCTTCCCCAATATACATTCCTAAAGTAAAATTACGGCTTTTAGGACTGGTACATGTAAGGAGGAGGTCACCAATTCCAGCAAGTGATAAAACCGTCTCAGGCTGTCCACCTAGTTCTATAAGAAGCTTTTTCAAATCCTGTACGGCTTTGGTAATAAACAAAGCTTTGGTGGTAATAGGCAAATGCATTCCTTCAATCATACCAGATGCAATTGCAAGAACGTTTTTAATAGCACCACATATCTCTACACCCAAGATATCCTCTATAAGTTGAACTTTTAAATATTGATTTTCTATAGCGTTTTTCACTAATGTTGTTGTTTTGGGATTTTTGCTTGCTAAAGATAAACCACATGGTACCAAACTTGCCATGTCGATTGCAAAAGTAGGTCCTGATAGGGCTGCTATATAATCGGTATGGATGTATTTTGATAAAATTTGGTGCACAAAAAGTCCTGTTCCTTGTTCGATTCCCTTAGAGGCAATTAAGAAATGTTGATGGGATGTTGCATAAGGTTCTATTTTTTGGATGACACCATTTATAAAAGGAACAGGAATAGCTAAAACAAGTAGTTCTTTTCCTTCTATAGCGTCCTTTATATCGGTCGTAAAAGTAATGTCAGAGGGGATTGCAATGCCTGGTAGAACCTTTTCATGTCGGCCTTCTTTTACAATTTTTTCTTTTTCTTCCTCAAAAGGTGTCCACATTGTTATTTCATTCTTGTTTTCATGAAACATAAGTGCTAGAGCGATTCCATAGGCACCTGTTCCTAATATTGTTATTTTCATTTCATTTTCCTTTCCAAAGCTTCATATACGCTTTTTAAACTTATTTCATATTTACTAGTGGTTTTAGGGTTATAATATTTGGTTCCTTTTAAAGGAGTGGGTAAGTATTCCTGTTTTACAAATGCATTTGGATAGTCATGAGGATATTTATAATCAGGCGAGTTGGTTTTTATATGAGAAGGGACATTCCCTACATTTCCTTTTTCGATATCAGCAAGTGCTGCATCTAAAGCAAGATGTCCTGTATTGGACTTAGGAGAAAGTGCTAATTCAATCACAATATTGCCTAGTGGAATACGCGCTTCTGGTAAACCAAGTCTTTCTGCAGCATTGATAGCTGCTTCTACTTTAGGACCCATACCTGGATTGGCAAGTCCAATATCTTCATAAGCAATGACTGTCATACGTCTATAGACAATATCTAAATCCTCTGCTTGAATTAAGCGTGCTAAATAGTGCAAAGCAGCATTGACATCGCTTCCTCGAATTGATTTTTGAAAAGCACTAATGACATCATAATGACCATCTTCATTTTTATCATGAAAGAAAACGGGTTTGGCATTGATTTCATCCAATGTTTCCATCGTAATATGAAAGTCATTTGAAGAATAGTAGGCAACTTCTAATAAATTGTATGCGTACCTTAAATCACCACCAGAAAGTCTAGCAATGCCTTTTTTTGCCTCTTCATCAAGCTTAATCTCTGGCAAAAAATCACTTTCTACAGCCTTAGTAAGTCCTACTGCAATGTCTTCTTCTGCAAGTTCTTTAAGTTCAAATATTTGACACCGGCTACGAATGGCAGGATTGATTTTATGAAAGGGATTGGCTGTTGTCATACCAATTAAAGTAATCAGCCCACTTTCTAAATAAGGAAGTAGAAGATCTTGTTTATCTTTATTCATTCTGTGTATTTCATCCATAATTAAAACAATGCCATTATACATTTTGGCTTCTGCTATAACAATGTCAAAGTCTTTTTTGTTATTAATAACGGCATTTAAAAGACGAAAACGAAGCCCAAGTTCCTCTGTAATTGCGCTTGCAATACTGGTTTTTCCAATACCTGGTTTTCCATATAAAATCATAGAAAAAAGCTTTTTATGATTGACCATATTCTTGATCACTTTGCCATCCCCTATAAGATGTTTTTGTCCAATAATTTCGCTAGTTTGATGAGGTCTTAATTTTATTGCAAGTGGTTCTTCCATATTTATCACCTATTACTATTTTATCAAAAAAAAGAACAAAATCATAGTCAGAATGTGCTATAATAAAAATAGGTGAAGTACATGAAAAGAACATTTGAGGATACCATTCAAGATTTTTTGACATTCCTTAGAGTTGATAAGAAATATAGCGTCCATACCATAGATTCTTATCGTAATGACCTATATAAATATGAGATTTTTATGAAAGAAAGAAAAGTAGAAATAGATGATGTAGAAAAAAAAGATATTGAAGAATACTTAAAATATCTAAAGCTAGAACAAATGAGCATGGCTACTATTGCGCATACAATTTCTTCTATTAGGAGTTTTTATAAATTCTTAGCTACCAACAGCAATTTTAAAAAAAGTCCTATTGAGTTAATTGATTTACCAAAGATGAAGAAAAAAATACCAAAAGTTTTGTCAGAAGGGGAAGTCAACACATTACTAAATATTACTTTAACGGATCCTTTTAGTTACCGCAATAAAGCGATGTTAGAACTCATGTATGGCTCTGGTTTACGTGTAAGCGAACTTGTAAATTTGACTTTGTATGATATTGATATAGAAGAAGCAATTGTGAGAACGATGGGAAAGGGAAGTAAAGAGAGGGTTATTCCTTTTGGAGATATGGCTTTGGAATCTTTAAAAGCCTATTTAAAAGTACGAAATGAGATGTTAAAAAAAGACAATGTAGATGTTTTGTTTTTGAATAATCATGGGCGTAAATTAACAAGACAAGGATTCTTTAAAATTGTAAAAAAAATTGCGAAGGAAAAACAAATAAAAACAGAATTTTCTCCGCATACCTTACGTCATTCTTTTGCATCCCATTTATTGAAATATGGAGCTGATTTACGTTCTATACAGGAATTTCTAGGACATAGTGATCTTTCTACGACCCAGATATATACCCATATTGAAAATGATACTAAAAAGGAAGTATATCATGATGCACATCCCCATGGATAGAAAGAGTACTATACTTTTTTGTATAAAGAATGATACATACTATTGTTAAAAGTACTTTGTAAAGAAATGAAAATATTTCATTTTTTTTCATATAGTTTAATAAGGTGATCTACATGAGTAATACGGTATATGGATTTGTTTTAACAATATTAGCAGGACTTTCGACTTTGTTAGGTTCTATTATTATTTTTATAAAAGTTAAGAATAAGGAAAATATGATTGTTGCTTCTTTAGGATTTGCAGCAGGCGTTATGCTTTGTGTGTCAATTTTTGAACTTATTCCAGAAGGTTTTTCTTTAATACATAGCAAATATACATCTCTTTTTTCTATATTGCTTTGCTTGCTATGTATGAATATAGGGCTTATTTTATCTGGCTTAATTGATAAATACATGCCTAGTGGAAATAACTCTTTATATAAGGTTGGTTTAATTTCTATGGTAGCAATTGTCCTACATAATATTCCAGAGGGGATTGCTACCTTTTTAGCAAGTAGTGCAGATAAATCTTTGGGTCTCTCCTTGGCAATTGCCATTGCTTTGCATAATATTCCAGAAGGAATTAGTATTTCTGTTCCTATTTATTACGCAACAGGAAAGAAAAAGAAAGCCTTTTTATATACTTTTATTTCTGGACTCTCAGAACCAGTTGGTGCCATTTTGGCATATTTCTTTTTGAAACCTTTTGTTACCAATACCATTATGGGTATGTTGTTTTGTTTTATTGCAGGTATTATGATTCACATTTCTACTTATGAATTGTTAAAAGAAGCAAAAAATTATCAAAAAAAGAGTATGGTTATTTCTTTCTTACTAATAGGTGTTGTTTTTATGCTTATTAACCTATTTGTTTTTCATTAGAAATATGTTATGATGAAGTTGGTGATAGAATGCAGTATATATATAAACCTACGGGAGTTTGCTCTTCTCAAATGACTTTTGAAATAGAAGGGGATAAACTTTCCGATATTTGTATTGAAGGTGGGTGTAGTGGGAATTCTAAAGGCATATGTGCGCTTATAAAAGGAGACAATATTGATACCATTATTCATAAATTATCAGGTATTCCTTGTAGAAACCGAAAAACCTCTTGTCCTGATCAAATTGCTTTAGCTTTAAAACTATATAAAGAAAAAAGAAACATGTAAGCGTTTCTTTTTTTTTGGGATTTACACAATCTATTTTAATTCAAATGAATGGCCGTTGTCTTCATCTAATTCAAACGATCTTGAATCTTCGTGTGAATCGTCATCGAAGCCAATACTATCATGTTCTGAATTACTTACTTCATTACATCTTTTAGATTTAGAATTTACTTGATTCTGATTTCTATTAGAGATGTTGTTGTTTTTATTCATCTTGTTTGTAGATTGTTGCATTTTCTTATTCTTTTTCATTCATAATCACCCATTACTAGTATAACCAAGGTTTATTCTAATATTCTCTTTTTAGAAAATAGGGGAGTGGTAATAAATGGAAAAAAATCAAATAATATCTTGCTGCATTTCATTCTTTTCACTATTATTTAAACCTATTTCTTTTAGGATTCTCTGTTTCATATAACTTTCTTCATTTGCATAACTTGTGTAAAAACTAATAAGTTTTATATCAACAGATTCACATATTTCTTTTACTTTACTATCTCTTTTTTTTCTATTATAATAGTTATGTGATTGATCATTCAGTTCAATTAAAAGTAATAATTCACTATAATCTTCATTAAAAATAGCAAAGTCAATGATTTTAAAAAGTTCATTTATATATCTATTATAATTTTCTTTTTTTATAATACTAGCTAGACAAATTTGTGGATGAACAATAATAGGCATTTCTTTTTCTATATTTCTTAGTTTTAAATAAAAGTTCTTTTCACTTTCTGTCATTATTTTTTTCTTCGAATATATATATCTTCTTTGATTTGGTTCTAAATCCGTTTTATTGTTTACATCTTTACTTATTGAAATTAAAATAGCTATTGCCAAAAAAAATATACCTACAATTATTATAAATAGCGCCATAGTTACACCTCTGTATTCTTTCTTTATCCATTCTATCATACTCCTTGCTTTTATCCAAATAAAGAGATTATGAATAGGGAAGTGGTAATAAATGGTAATTTAATATTGACAATCTTTTGTTCGTGTGTTAATATAGTTTGCATATTGAAAAGGAGAATAATAAAATTGATAAGAAAAGAATCAAAATTTTTATTGCATGAACTATTTGATTATAATGAACAAATAAAAATTAAACAGTTTAAAAATATAGTCACAAATAATCCTAACAATGTTGTTGCCCAAAGTCAAATTTGGGAATATGACCAATCGTTATTAGGTTTAGGAGGCTATGCGGCACCGCTAAACGCTACAATGAATTTTTATAATACTTATGGAGACTACAGAAATGTTTATAGAAGTTTGCAATATGGAAGAATTTATATATTTTTAAATATAAGTGGTAGAAGTATAATTACTAATTCAGGATTACATTTAGAAACAATCAGTAAGTTATTAATTAAGAAGTTCTCGAAAATTCCTGTTTTTCGTAATACAAAAGCATTTGGAAAAAATATACAATTTTTATACTCAAACAAAATTATTGATGAGAAATTATACAATTATCTTAAATATTATATAAACGTTTATAATTTTGCAAAGCATGATACAGATAGTGAAAATAATATTTCTTTTGATTTAGAAGATGGTATAATCTTTTATTTTTGTAGCAGAAAATTGGGCAATGAATTATTAAAAATATTAGGAAATAGGTGGTGCTATTGCAATGAGAGGTTTGAAATATGTAATGTGGTAGACTATGAAGAATTAAAAAAAAATTATCCATGCAAAGAAATATACTAACTTTATATTGATTAAATACACTTAATAAAAGGTTTGTTCATATACCTTTTGTTGATTTCATACAAGTTAACATAATATATATTATAGGAACTTAACTATTAATCTAAAAAGATGGTTAGTTATTGGTCTATATATCTAATTTTATATTTATATTATTATCTATTATATAATTATTATTGATTGAAATACAACTTTTTTTAAAATCGATTTTAAAAATATTTTTAAGTGTTAAAATTACCTGTCACATTAGAAACAATATATTGTATAACTCTTATATATTTCTATAATATTTGTATGTAGATTACACACTATTAAATATGCTTATCAAATTATCAATATAAATAGTACATATATAGAGAACAAAATAATATTTAAAATAATAGATAAAATGTATAACAACTCTACTACCCTCTTCAAAAAAATTAAAAAAAGAAGTAGGGAAGCAAAAGAAAAAATAAAATAGGGGAAGTGTTTTATTTTTTTATCAAGGGAATTATCATGAATAAATGCAAAACTAGCAGAGCATATATAATTCTGGAAATTACATTATAGCATCTCTGACAACCATTACCGAAAGCAGGTAAGCTAATTATGGTGTTTAATTTTTATTATATTTTTAAACGAAAATGATATAAAAACAATGGTATATAAGTATTTTATAACTCAAAAAAAGAAGGTGTTCTCCCCTTCTCTTTTTTTATTAATCCACTACTTTTCTTGATTGGATTTCAACAATTTTAGATAAAACCTCAGCAGCATTTAATTCGTTAATTTCCGTATAATTTAATTCTTTTAATGCCTGTACTTTTGCTGAATTTAATTCCATTGTACGACTCATTTTTTCTTCCATCTTATGTTCGATTTGATTTACAAAACGACGATGTGATTCAGCAATTTTAGGTTTAGAAGCACCACCGTTTGTATATAATGTCATAGCTGAAAACATAATGCTTTCAAACAAAAATTGTTCCTCTTCATCAAATGCAAATTCTAATGGTTTTACAAATCCTGTTGTTTTCGCAACATATCCTAAAATATATTTTGTTTCTTTAGATGTATTCATTGCTTGTAAAAAATAATATATATATTGGAATGTTTTATAAGCACTATCATCGTTTGAATCGTCATCTTCAAGTTTTTCTTTGATAAACAACACAATGTTTTCAAGTAGTTCTTTTTGTTTTCTACCTAAATTGTGGGTATTCATATTTAATGACTCTATGCTATTTTTTCCCTTATTATTTTCTTCTGATGTTTTTAAAAAACTATTCATTCTAGATTCTACTGTCATAATATAATCTGTATCTACTTTTAAATCATCCATATCTTCTGCAGATTTAATTCCAAGTAAATTTAAAAGTAAAACTTTTTTATCTTTTGGCCATTTATTAATACTATCAAACTCCAAATAGTTATAAATCATTTGTCTTGAAACACCTAAAAATTTTGCTAATTTAACTTTAGAAATTCCAAGTTCATGTAATATATCATTTAATTTTTTCATACGTTATGACCTCCATTATCATTTTATCATTTTTGTGTCAAATGTCAAGTGTAAACAAAAGGTTAACGGAAGACATAAACCTGTCTATTTACAAATACCATATTTTTTCATTATCTTTATATATTTCTTTAATAATACCGCCACCTAAACACTCTTCTCCATCATAAAATACACAAGCTTGTCCAGGAGTAACTGCTTTCACGGTTTGCGGATAAGAAATACGAATTTGATTGTTTTCTAGATATGTTATGGTCACTTCGTTATCTGTTTGTCTATAACGAAATTTAGCTGTACACCTTGTAGGCTTATGTGATCCAATCCAATTGACTTCTTCAATCAATGCTGCATCACTTAGTAAATACGTATTATCTTCTCCAAGCGCAACCAACAGAACATTATTTACCATATCTTTTCCTACTACAAATAAACGTGTATCTGTTCCGCCTACATCAAGTCCCCTTCTTTGTCCTATTGTATAGTGCATAAGACCAACATGTTTTCCTAAAACTTCTTTTGTCTCTATATCTACAATATCCCCAGGTGTATTTGGTAGATAATTTTCTAAAAATTTACTGAAATTTCTTTCTCCAATAAAGCAAATACCTGTAGAATCCTTTTTCTTTGCAGTAATGAGATTGTACTGCGCCGCAATTTCTCTTACCTCTTTTTTTTGCAATTCACCCACTGGAAATAATACCTTAGCAAGTTGTTCTTTTGATACCTGTGATAGAAAATATGTTTGATCTTTATTGTCGTCTAAACCTCTTAATAATTTTCCGTCTTGTATACGTGCATAATGTCCAGTAGCGATAAAGTCAGCTCCAAGCCTTATTGCTTCTTTAGCAAACATATCAAATTTGATATATTTATTACACATAATATCTGGATTTGGTGTTCTTCCTTTTTTTAACTCTTCTAAAAAATAAGTAAAAACATAATCCCAATATTCTTTCACAAAATCAATTCGATGTAGAGGGATTTCTAAAGCTTCACAAACAGCTTTGGCATCATTATAATCTTGCTCTTGTGGGCAGATTTGATTATTTAAAGTTGGATTGCCTTCAATATCACCATTTATAGAACTGTCCCAATTACGCATAAAAAGACCTATTACCTGGTAGCCTTGTTTCTTTAATAAGATAGCAGCAACACTACTATCCACACCCCCACTCATACCTACTACAACTGTTTTCAAATGAATCCCTTCTCTCTGTCTTATATTATATCATATTTTGCAAATAAACTTTTCCTTTTTTATTACCTTTTTCTTTATCAACTTGCTGTTTCATAAAAATAGATCTTGATAAATGCATGTAAAAAGACCTTATTTAGGTCTTCCTTTATTTAAGAATTTGTAATAATCCCTGCATCAATTTAGGAACAATAAAGATTTCATACAAATGCATCACAAAGCATACACCTAGACTTATACATAATATAAATATATATTTCTGCATAATTCCTTTAAAATCAATACTTTTCTTTTTTAAAAATGAAGTAGCGAGTTTATAAGATAACGTAATAGAATAATTCATTAAAACAATATAGACAATAAATAAAACAACACTATGGGGAATTAAGTAAACAAACGCTAACAAACAACCTTTGGCTTTCATATTTAATATAAAACTCGCTAATGAAAATCCAAGGACAAATGCTTTTGAAAAATACATAAGAACAATAATAGGTACACCTATTACTGAAATACCAAGAATCCAAATACTTCCTACAAAGAAGAGAGAATTAAAACATTCATTTATATAACTTTTCATATACTCAAATTTACCACTTTGTACATTTTCTAAGAAAGAAGACATATAGTCTTTTACAAGTGATTTATCCGCATCTTTTAAAATGACTGTAAAAAAAGAGCCTAAAACAATTCCTACAATAGCTAGTCCCACTAAAAATACAACGATTTTTTTATTAATTTTAATATTTTCTTTGATTTTTTCTATTTTCTTTATCATCTGCAATCACCTAACAAAGTATACTAAAATTTATAAAAAATATTCCTATTTTATCATAAATAGATTATAATGAGTATAGAGGTGATCATATGAAATCAAAGAAGAGACAGAAAAGAACAAAACAAGTGATTGGTGTGATTCTTTTACTAGCTGCTGTTGCGATGTATATAAGTTCTATTTTTAATATATAAGCAAGCGTTCTTTTTTTTTATGTAAAGTGAAATAAAGAGGAATAAAACAGTTTCTTTTTACGTAGATATTCGGTATAATGGAGGTGGTGATGTAAATGAGTCGTAAGAATAAAAGGGACCTAATAAATGAAGAAAGCATTAAAGAAGAAGAAACAATCGCAACTGATTTTTTAGACGCTAAATCTTCTAAAAAAAGAAAGAAAACCAACAAGAAACAAAATCATGAAATTGATCTAAATACATATATACCAGAGCACTTTGAAAAAGAAAAAAATAAGAAACAAGAAGTGCCTAAGGTAGAACAAAAAGATGATTCCTTTATTACAGATGTAACTATGCCTATTCCTAAAATAGATGTAAAAGAACCAGAGATTGAAAATCTTTTTGTAAACAAGGCAAAGGAATATAAAAAAGAGGAAGAACCTATACAAGAAAAAAAGACGAGAAGCAAATCTCCTAAAGGGTCTGCTCCCCTATCTTTCCTATTTACACTTATGCTTGTTAGTGCTTTTGCCTATATGGGCTATGCATTATTCTTTGGAGATGCCCAAATTAAGCAAACAGAATTTCTAATTAATAGTATTATACTCTTGCTTATTACCTTTTGTATGATTACTAGCTATAAGGCAGAAAAAGTAAAGAAAAGAAAAGTATTTGCTTTTCTAGAAAGTATTTTAATGACAGGATTTTTTGTTTTTAATATTCTTTCTGCTACTTCTATTCTCATACTTCCACAGAATACAGTAATGAAAGATTTTACAGGAAAAAGTATTGAAGAAGCGTTAAAATGGGCAGAAGCAAATCGTGTCACAGTAGAACAAGAATATGACGACAGTGATACCACGGAAGAATATCATATTATCAAACAATCTGTTTATCCAAATGTACTTGCTAGTTCTATCAAAAAAGTTACTTTTACAGTATCCAGTGGTCCTGATTACAACAAAGAAGTCATTTTGATGAATTTGATTGGTCGCAATATTGATGATGTAATCAAAACAATAGATGAAAACTATTTAAATAACGTTACTGTAGACTTTGAAACCAATGATGATATAGAACAAGATATTATTATCAAACAAAGTAAAAGTGGGCAAATGAAGAGAAATGATGAAATTAAATTCAATGTTTCCTTTGGCAAAGAAGCACCTACAGAAGAACTTTCTATGGAAAAACTTCAAAATCTAACAGAATTTAAAGCAACCCTCTGGTTGAAAAGAAATAATATTAAATATTCGATAAATAGAGATTTTTCAAATACAGTAAAAAAAGGAACGGTTATTAAACAAAGTAAAAAAGCGGATGATAAAATAAAGCCAAACGATGAAAATGTTGAATTGACTATTTCTAAAGGAAAAAAGATTGTCGTTCCTGATTTATTAAATATGAGCCAAAAAGACATTACAAAGTGGATTATTGCAAATAGATTAAAAATCGAATTTGAAGATCGTTATGATACAAAAATAAAACTTGGAAAAGTAATAAATGCGAACTATAATAAAAATGATGAAATAGAAGAAGGTACAACTATTAAAATCACGCTTTCTAAAGGACAATTAAAATTACCTAAATTTGATTCTGTTGATGACTTTAGATCATGGGCTACTAAATATGGTGTTTCTTACAGAGAAGAATACGTGGTAAATAAAGACGTTGAAAAGGGCAAAATGATTCGTTTATCTGCAGAAGCAGGCGATATTTTAAATGCTAATGAAACTATTATTATTTACATTTCTAGTGGAGAAACTATTGTTGTTCCTAACTTTATTGGTCAAAATAAAGAAGAAATCAAGAAGTCTTGTTCTACTATGAAATTAAATTGTACTTTCTATTATGCTGGATTATCTAGCAAAGATAAAGACACAGCACTTTCACAAAATAAAAGAGCTGGCTCTGAAGTTGAAAAAGATACTTATGTAGATATTGGTTTAAGCAGTGGTAAACAAACAAGTACTCCTGGGGTTAATACAAGTCCTAATAAACCAAATACAGGTGGTGGTACTACAAATCCAACGCCTACTCCTACCCCAATACCAAATTGTAATACAAGAAGCTTTTATATTCAACCAGATCATATCGCAATTGATAATCCCGAAAAAACATGTAGTAATATAAAATCTGCTTACAGTGGATATAATATCAGTTGTAATTACATGGAAAGCAATAGTGGTAGAAAAGGGCAAGTATTAAATAGTTCTTCTTTAAATGGAACCACTATTAGTAGTTGTAAAACGGTTACTGTTAATATTAAAAGCAATTAAGAAGCGCAAGCTTCTTTTTTTATATGTTCACAAAAAAAGTACACAACTTTAAACTGTGTACTTTATTTAACCAATAATTCTATTCTATTGCGTAATTTTTCGTTTAAGGTAAATTGGTATTGCTTTCCGTTAATAACGCCATTACCACTGCTTAAATCAGTAAATAATAGGTCATTAAGTTCTGCATAATCTGATATATTAGATTGATTGGTAATATAGATAGCATACTTGCCTGTTTCAAGCGTTGTAATATCTAATTCCTTATCAAACCAAGCACGTTCTTTTTTGATACCATATGCATCTGGATTGATTAATTTAATATCAAAAGTAGCTTGATCTGTATACCCTACATCAAAAGTATATTTTTTAAAAGTATTTATGTTTTCGAAAATAACTTTTCTTGTTATGTTGGTTCCGCTACGCATATCAATTCCCACTGAATAAGATGCGATTTTCAAATGCAATTTTTGATTTACAAGTTCAAATTTGTCAATATAACTATATTGATTATCTTCTGGTCTTGATTCTTTCGTACCAATTTTTTCTGTTCTGACAATGAAATTCATTGGGATAGAACTATCCAAATAATCATTTGTAATGGTTACATCTTTCTTAGAACCTGCGTAGTGTGTTGCTTGTTCATTGAATAGTATATTTTGTACTACAGAAAGTGCATATTCTTTTTTTGTATAAGAACGTATGTAAACGGTGTAGTCACCATCTGCTATAGTATCTATATTGATAGAAGATTTAAACCAAGCATACTTATAATTTTTACCATCAGGTGATGAAATTGGCATACTCATTTGGTTGGTATCTGTTAATGCATCTAAAGAGATTGTTTCTTCTTTTCCATTGTTTTGATTTACTAAAACAAGTTCATAGGAAATGCCTGCCTTCAAATCATTGTCGATTCCATCAATTGTGTGATATCCCTTAATAGTAAGTTTTCCCTCTTCACTTTTCAAGTATTCTAAATAAAATCTTCCATTTTTCTGTTCTAATGCTTTTTCTACTACTTTAATAGCAACTGTTTTTGTTACTTCTTGGTTGGCACTGTCTTTTACCTTATAAGTAACTTTATAAGTACCAAGTTCGTTTGTATTCACTGTATTTTCTATAACTTCTATATTAGAAATGTTGCCATCCTCTGTATCGCTTGCACTTACATCTTTTAAAGGATCAAATGTACTATGTAATCCAATGGTTTGATCTTTAGCTGTAATTACAGGTTTTTCATTGGCTTTAACAGTAACACTAATTTCTTTTGTAACACTCTTACCAGTTGAATTTGTTATTTTATAAATTACTTTATAGGTTCCTACTTTATCCATATTTACAGTATTGGTAATGACTTCAATTTTATCGGTAATATTTCCATCAATACCATCTTCTGCTGTTACACCGTCTTTTGGATTGAAAGAAGTATACTGTGTTACGCTTTTATTGGAAGCAGTTATAGTAGGAATAGATTCCCCATTTACTGTTACAGTAATGGTTTTGCTGACACTAAATTGCTGGCTATCTGTTGCCGTATAAGTAATTTTATATTCTCCTGGTACATTGATATACACTTCTCCACTTATCGATACGCTGGAAGTAATGTTGCCATTTTCTGGGTCTGTCGCAATTACACCACTCATCAAATCAATATTTTCTCCTTTATTGATAGTTCTATCTGATGCTACAATAATAGGTTGCTTATTTGCTACATAAAGCTTAGAAGTTTCTATATATCCATAGCTTTTATCAAATGAATAAGTTGTATCAGCTATATCTTGGTTATCATTTAATGCAGCGTCTGTTCTTACTTTATACCATTCTTTGCCACCACCGTAAACTTTGTCTGTAACCATGATAGACATATTGCCTACATTTTCTATATTGTTTTTTAAATAATAAATGATGCCCGAATTTTCATCGGCATTTTTTCTTACTGGAACTGCTTCGGTTACTTGTTTTACACCGATTGTATTTCCGTTAAATTCTTGTAAACCAAAGGAATTGTCTGTAATATATGCATTTTGTGCAGCTTTTTCACCCCAATAAGGATCTGTAGCGTATTTTACATTCATTCCACTTTGTTTGTTTCCGTAATGTCCACCATAATAGCGGTCATCTCTTGGATTATTGTAACCATTTCCTGTCATACTAGCATGGGCTAAAATACCATCTGCTACTGTAGCATATGTTGTTGCATTCGCAAATGGATCTGTTCCATAGGCATTGTGTCCAAATAAATTGTTTTTTTGCATAGCTATTGCACTTGTACCAGTTGCACTTTCATTGATAGCAGCTGAGAATGTTAATAGTGCATTTACGCCATAACGCTCCTGGCTTAAAATGAAATATTCCCCTTGGCCATACATTTTAGAAGCAGCAGCACTATAAAAGCCTTTATTTATAATTCCTTGATTGAAATCGTTTGCTGTATATTTTGTTTTACTGTGATTTGATAGATATAAATAGTAGGGATAATATGGAGCGCTGGCATTTACTGCCCTACCACTATTTCCTTCTCTATAATCATCGAGCATACTTGTTAGACTTGTATAATAATAGTTCCCATCAAAACTGTAATATTGCATTCCTGCATTTAAGAAGGACGGTGCCTTTCCTAAATTGCTATAACCTTGTGAATTATAAGTTGCATAATAATGAATTAAGCATCCTGTTTGGGCATAATTTTCATAATATGTTTTAATAGGACTTCCGCCAATCTTATACCAAGTATAAGAACCGTTTTTTACCTTTTCTGTATACGTATAGGTATTCCCACTATAGGCAGCGCCAACCACCGCATAATTGGTACCTGCTCCACTTCTTAAATTAATAGGTGTAGAGGATGCAACTTTAATGGTATTAGAACTTAGTTCTGTTACCCATGAACTATCTAAACTTGCTATCCAAGAACTGGTTCCTTGTAGTCTAGAAATAGGTACAATCGTATAATAGCCACGATTAATCCAACCTGTATATCCACTTATTTTTACTTTAGCTCTTCTATAGGTATTATTATAATCTAAGAAGGCAGCATCATTTCCATAAGCTGCATGCACTACTGTATGTGCGGTAGAAGCACTCTCACTTGGAAAAAGCCGGTGTTCGTTGTCGCCTGTACCTTCTCCGGTAGGATTGTTTTTATTGTAAGCCAAATGAACAATTCCATATTTGGCATTGATGATTTCTCCGTTTTCTTTTACAACAGCAACATTATTTGCATCTGAACCATAATTCATCATAGCGTTTCTTGCTGTATCATAGTCTCCATAACTTCCAATGTCCTGCTCACTTCCATTACTTTTAACGACAGTAACTACATAACTAGCCGCACTGACTTTCGTAATCGGTAAAAATAAACAACATAGGAATAATATAAATAAATATCTTTTTGTTTTTTTCATATATATCCCCTTTACCTTTCTAGTCCAATTATAACAAAAAAGGCAAAAAAAGTATAGATGATTGTCGAAAAATGTCAGGAAAAAACGACAAGTATCCTATAATAGTATCTTTTTAAATTGATGTTTTGAAATCAAAAAAAATTAATCAAATATATTCTGACTAATTTTTGTTGTTTTTTATATTTATGCTGCTATTGGCATTTTAATTGCTGGTAATGAAGAATAGCCTTTTACCTTGATATCCTTATTGTGTTCAGAATTATCAAAATCATAGAAGTTTGTTTTATTTGCAACTTCGAGTGTTGGAACTACTCTTGTAAGCAAATGTTCTAAAGCTAAAACATTTGTATCAATTTCCTTCTTTATTTCCTTATATGGTTCTCTATATTTTTCATGCTCCAATTTATCGTTTACAATTTTTTGTTGTTTTAATAAATCAACATAACTTCTTTCTATTTTTTGATCAGAATTTTCCGCTATAAAAACTTCCCATTTTTTTAATATATTGTATCTTTCTAATTGTCTTTTAATACCTTCTAATTGATTTACATATATATGGCAATCTGAAATATGCCAGTCTAAGCGACCAATATCCAAATTAGAAACTTTCGCAACCAAAGCTTGTAAAATTGCATATTGAGTTATATTAAAAGGATTCCCCAGTCCCATGTCATTGCTTCTTGCAGATACATCAAGATATAGTTGATTTTGGAAAACTTTATAAGTACTTGCCCAAACGCATGTCGGCAAAACCGCTGTTTTCATAAATTGATTCTGCAATAAATTAACAACTTTTCTTCTGTCATTTGGATTGTTTTTTAATGGTTCTAAAACATTTCGATCAAATTCCTTTGTTTTACTAAGAGAACCTCCATATGCATCTCCGATTGTACCCGCATATTTTAATCCAAAGAATTTAGCAGTTTTGATTGTTTTTCCCTCTATTTTACTTTTGGCTTTTTTGTCCAAAATAATAGCATTATTCACATCCACTACATGAACTTCTCTATCAGGATCCTCATTTCCATATGGCTCGTATGTTCTATAAATACCATCTTCATCAATCATCCATTCATCCCAAACATGATTATTTCTTTCCTGAAGCCATGAGACTTTATTTGTCTGTGCTTGATAAATCCAAAGCAATTCTGATAAAGTGTTTTTTATAGCCATTTTTTTAGTCTCTAAAATAGGAAAATATTTGTCACAATCAATGGAAAAATTTACATTGGGTAAAGACAAAGTATCTATACCTGTTCTATTCTCACATAATTCTCCGTGATCTATAATATTTTTTACCGCTTGACAGTACATTGTATCCCACTCTGTTACTTTTGCGGTTGCACGGTTAATCTTATAGTCTTGCTTATTAATTATCATTTTCTTCCTCTTTTCTATTTGTAACTATCATTTGTTTACAATTTGATTGTAACATACGTTCGCTACATTTAAAAGAGGGATTTAGATATTTTTTTAAAATAATGTAAAGAAAAAAGAGCCGCAATCCTGCAAGCTCCTTGTATACCCTTTTTACTAGGTATATCCTATTATATGAGTTTTACAATTATTTATGCCTGTCCTTTATCTTTTATTTTTTCAATAAGTTCTTTAAAGGTAGAAACGTTGTCTATTGCCTTTTCCTTAATAATATCTACAGCATCTGTAATGGCATATCCCTTATATTCTTCAAACATAGAAAGATCGTTAACACCATCTCCTATTACATAGACATCTTCCTTATTTAAATGAAATTTATCTGTTAATATAGAAATCGCATTTCCCTTAGAAGCCTCTTTACTTGTAATATTGATCCAGTTTTCACTAATATAACCATCTACTTCTGGAAAATCAGACAAAAGCTTGGTTAAAAACTTTTCTGTCTTTTTATAATTTAAGGGTTTCGCAATCATCTTAATTGCCTTTTCTTCCGTATCTATTGTATATTCTGTACCTGTATCAATATAGGCTTCAGATAGAAAACGGCAAGAATCCAATCTTTCAAATATAGGTTTCACTACTTCTTTTGGAATTTCATTTTCATAAAGAAGTTCATTTTTCCGATTGTAGATAAGAGCACCATCATTGCAAATCAAGAAAAAGTAAGGAACATATAGTCCTTCTAAATCAATTAAAACCTGTTTTAAATTTCGCCCAGTGGCAATAATGAACATATTATTTTCATCTTCTGCGACAAATTGTTGTACGGCATCAATATTTTCCTTATAAGAAAGGGTAAAAAAAGTATAATCAAAATCAGATACTAATATTTTCATTTGGCTGTATTTAAACTTGCACATGTGTTTTCATTATAATTAAAATCATATTGTAAATGTTCTTTGTCATAAGAAATTACAAGGCAACCTTTCATAGTTTGATTGGTTCTAGGATCTTTTACATCTGCAGATGTAATTAATTTTTCATCTACAAGTTGTTCCAATTCTAAATAATACTCTTTGTCTTCTGTAAGTAAACTTGCATTTTTTATGGACCATTTTTCAGCGGTTTCCTCTAATACTTTGGTTTGATCTACATAAGCTTTTTCCTTACTCTCTTGTAAGGTATCTAAAATAATAGGGGTCGCAATAAGGGCAATAACGGTAAGAATTGTGATTGCACAAATAATTTCAATCAATGTAAAACCTTTATGATTCATGTTTGTCACCTCTTTTTAATTGTAGCACATTTTCTACTTTTTGTTTCAATTGTTCAAATGAAAACTGACATTTTTCTAAAACATCATTTTTATTCCCGCTTGCTCCAAATTGATCTACTGTAAGTAAATGTGCTGCACTTGTAGCAAGTGTGCCCCATCCAAAGGAACTTCCAGCTTCCATTACAAACGTATGCACATTTTTTGGAAGAAGTGTCTGTTTAAAAGCAAGACTTTGTTTTTCATAAAGTTCTTTACATGGCATACTTACGACACGGATATCCAGTCCGATTTCTCTAGCAAACTTATCTGCCAAATGAATAGCAGTAGATACTTCAGAACCAGTTGCAATAAAAATAGCATGTAACTGTTTTTGTTCTTCCCTAACAATGTAAGCCCCTTGCGCAACTTCCTTACTCTTGCTTGTCTTTAAAACTGGAAGATCTTGCCTAGACAAAATAAGGGCATTAGGCGTGGTACTACTTTTGAGCATACACTGGTAGCAGCCTAATGTTTCCTTTGCATCAGCTGGTCTAAAAACGTGCAAGTTTGGAGTCGCTCTTAACATAGCGAGCTGTTCAATGGGTTCATGTGTAGGACCATCTTCTCCTACATAAATAGAATCATGCGTAAAAATATAATTTACAGGTCTTTTCATAAGTGCTGAAAGACGGATGGCTGGTTTCATATAATCTGCGAAAGCTAAAAAAGTAGAACCAAATACTTTTAAATGTGATAAAGAAAGACCATTTAAAATAGCACCCATAGCATGTTCTCTTACACCAAACCAAATGTTTTTACCTTCATAATCATTCTTTTGAATATCCTTATAATCTTTGAGATATGTCATGGTTGAACTACTTAAATCTGCGCTTCCACCTATTAAGTGAGGAATATAACGAGCTAACGTATTTAAAATTTTACTACTGCTTATTCTTGTAGCTTCTTTCTCTATTGTGCCTAATTCATAAGGAATTGCAGAAATATCAAGAGGTTGATCTTTTAAAAGCATTTCTAAATTTTTATCACTTGCGACTTCTTTTCGGTATTGCTCTATTTTTTTGGCAAATTCTTCATATTTTTTAGCCCCTTTTGCAACCAATACACTATGGAAGTTTTCACGCACTTGTTCATTTACATAAAAAGGGGTATTATTTATTCCTAGTTTTTTCTTGGTTTGTTCCCTATCCTCTTCAGTAAGCGGTTTTCCATGTACAGCATGATCGCCCTCTAAAAGCGAATCTTTTCCAATCTTTGTGTGAATTTTGATAAAAGAAGGTCTCCCAGAACGTTTGGCTTTTAAAACTGCTTTATCAATTGCCTCTACCCGGTCCCCATTTTTTACTTCTGCTGTGTAAAAACCCATTGCCGAAAATCTTGCCAATACATTTTCAGTAAAACTTTTAGATGCAGTACCATCTAAAGTCGTTTCATTGGCATCATACAAAATAATCAATTTAGAAAGTCCTAGTGTACCAGCTAAAGAGGAAGCTTCATAGCTAACCCCTTCCATAAGATCCCCATCTCCACATAAGACATATGTATAGTAATCAAAAATAGATTGGTTTGGGTCTATAGAACTGGTCTTTGGCATCCGAAACATATCTTCTAAAATCTTTTCTCCTAAAGCCATACCAACACCCATAGCAAGTCCTTGTCCAAGGGGACCTGTAGTTGCTTCTACTCCTTTTGCTACATTGTATTCAGGGTGCCCTGGTGTTATAGAACCAAATTTACGAAACTGTTTTAAATCTTCTACTTTATAATCGAAACCTGCCATATAAAGAGTTGCGTAAAGGAGTGCAGAACCATGTCCTGCTGACAAGACAAATCGGTCGCGATTTAACCAATTTTTATCCGTAAAGTTATAATGTAAATGCTTACTATAAACTGTATAAATAATGGGTGCTGCACCCAAAACAATGCCCGGATGCCCACTCCCTGATTCTTCAATCATATCAATTCCGAGTGATTTGATATTTGCAATTATATTTGTATCCATTTTATCACCTATTCTATTTTACTATTATAACAAATTTTCCATAGATAATAAAGTTTCATTTAGGACTTTTACATATTCACATATACATACTGATTTGTACTTTCTTGATGACTTTCATCCATTTTTTTAGTATCTCTGGCACTTATATAAAAGAAACCAACTAAAAGAACCATAAATCCTACCATTATTTTACTTCTTAAAATATCCTTCATATGATATACCTCCTTCAATGTAAGTCAATCATATCACGAACAAATATTCGTGTCAATGGTTTTTGCAAACATCTGTTTGACTTTTTTTAAAGGCTATGTTATCATGTACATAGATTGTAAAGGAGGTATAGCATTTGGAAAAATTAACAAAAAGACAAGATGAAATTTTATTATTTATGAAAGAATATATAGTATCACATGGATTCCCACCTACTGTAAGAGAAATCGGTAAAGCGTTAGGGGTTTCTTCTCCTGCAACTATTCATGCGCATTTGGCGAACTTAGAGCGAAAAGGTATGATCAAAAAAGATGGTTCTAAAAATAGAGCCATTGAAATTTTGGTAGAAAATGAGTTTGCAAATAAAAACGAGGAAGTAACAAAAGTTCCTCTTTTGGGAAAAATCACTGCTGGGAGTCCTATTGAAGCGATTGAAAAACCGGATGAATTCTTTTCCCTACCTACTTATTTAATTCCTAAACAAAAAGAAGTATTTACTTTAAATGTAAGTGGAACAAGTATGATTAATGCAGGAATTTTAGATGGAGATATTGTAATTGTTGAAAAGCAAAATACAGCAAGAAACGGAGAAATTGTTGTTGCCATGACAGAAGAAAACGAGGTCACTCTTAAAACCTACTATAAAGAAAAAGACCATTTCCGTTTACAACCAGAAAATGATACAATGGACCCTATTATATTAGACCAAGTTTTTATATTAGGTAAAGCCATTGGTTTATACCGCAAAATATAAGCTCTTAAAGAGCTTTTTTTATTGGTCAATTTACTATAAAAAAAGAACTTTATAAAAAGTTCTACCTCGTATATCCCTGTTCTTCATTGTTTTCTCTATTGTTTTTAAAATCTTGATAGGTGCTAGCTGCCCACTCACTACCCGTTTCCCATAATTCCTTAGCATTTTCAATAGTATTGTTTGTTTGGTACTTTGCTATATCTAATAAATGTTGTATGTTGTTATATTGTTCTTCTGATAACTGTTCTCGGCCCGTTTCTAACGTTTTTTGACCTAATGTTGAAAAGACACCAAAAATATAGGGTTTTCCCTTTTCGTATCTATCGGTAAGGGTATCAACAAATCCAGGACGTATTGATTCTACCTTTGCAAGTGCATTAAGATAGGTAGTCGCAACTTTTTCCGCTGTAGCTTCTGAAATATCCTTTCTTGTAAGTGTTTTACCCTCTTTATTTGTAAGCGTTCCTTCAAAGAATAAAAAGTCAGTAATCGTAATAAAATGGCCTGTGGCTCTCTCTTTTACAGATTCCCAATCACCTTTTGCTAGATAGCCATCAATATCCTGTTCCCATGTATCTACCATAGCAAGTAATTCTTCATCTGATATCTTCTTCTCTTGTTCTGCTTTTTCTGTTAAATCAATTCTACGTTGTACCCAGTCTGGTAATTCCTTTGTTTCTGTCGAAATTTCACTATTTTGCATAGGTACTTCATCCGAACATTTTGACAATTGGACAAGTACAAAAGCGCTCGTCAATACTACAAGCACCTTTTTGTAAACTTTTATCTTTTTC
>JAQUWE010000013.1 GCA_028693035.1 Bacilli bacterium
GACATTTATATAATTATTTGGTATACTGTTCATATGGAAGACCTCCTTAAATGTTTTTTCAACAATTACATTTTAACAAAAGGTCTTCCTTTTTGTATACCCAATCCCAAAACTATTTTACACTATCGATTGTCTAAAAGATTTGACATATGCATATAAAAATGGTAAAGTAGCACTTAATTTATAAACGAAGAAAATAAAAAAACTTATTACATAAAAAAAATAGAGTATAGACTGAGAAGTTAAAAAACTATCTTTTTTTGAAAGCTTTTTTTTATTAGATAATGAAAGAGGTGAGATTATGACAAAAATAAGAGTTAATAGTTTTGAATTAAAAAGCAATAAAATCTTAAATGAAATGAAGGCTTTAGTGTTATCAGATATTCACAATGACGGTAAAAATTTAGATGCTATATTAAGAAGAGTAGAAAGTATAAAGCCAGACTATATTTGTGTACCCGGAGATTCGCTTGATTATGTAAATAGTGATCATAAACCGATTTTACAGTTTTACAAATCAGCTACTAATTTAACAAATAAAATTGTTGTTTGTTCTGGAAATCATGATGAATTAAATTTAGTTAAAAGAAGATTTTTTGGAACAAAATTCGTGCCAGCAGAAGAAAACACTTTCTTTGAGGAATTGGATGATATACAATCCGTTATTGTTTTAAATGATGTGGTTTGTCAGTGTATAGAAGAAATTAACGGAAATAAAGTCAATTTTGGTGCTATTAATATGCCTCCTAGGTGGTATGAGGGAAGAAAACAAAAAAAAGAAGATTTCTATATTGTGACATCTAGAATTGAACCTGATTTTTTTGATGAAAATTATTTTACCTATCTTCTAACACACTCTTCTAATCCTCTTGTTAAATGGAATAAACTTGTTACAGAAAAACAAATGCCTTTTATGAAAAATGTGGATGTAATAGTATCAGGTCACAATCACGGTGGTTTGATGCCAAAAGCATGGCAGCCTTATATACCTATGAATATGGGCTTTATTGGACCTGGGATGATGCACCCTTTCAAGCATGCTTTTGGCTACTGGGAAAATGAGACTACAGCTCTTATTTTATCAGATGGAGTTACTAAATTGGCTCCTTCTACAGGCCTTCTCTACAAGCTAAATGATAAATTTGCAAGTGATATAGAAGAGATTACGATAAAACCATCGGAAGGTTCTTCTAATCAAAAACAATTGGTATTAAAGAACCGATATGTTTACGAAACAGATAAATAATGATGACAGAAATATAAATAAAAAAGGAGAAATTTCTTCTTTTTTTTGTGCCATTTTTCTTTGTTTTTCCTGCCCTCATTTGACAAAGATAAAATACGTGCTATAATAGTCAGTGTCTAAAGAACGCAAAAGGGAGTGACAAAATGAAATCAGCTGATGATTTTAAAATAAAAATGATCTTAGGTCTTTTTACTGTCGATAAAGGAAAATTAAAAGTTTTACTGTTCAAAAAAGCAGGAGAACCTTATAAAGGCTATTGGGTTCTTCCTTGGAAACCTTTTACATACAATGAAACCTTTCAAAGTAATACGGATATTCTTATTAAAGAACACATAGGTTTAGATGAAGTATATACAGAAACATTTAAAGCTTTTGATGATAAAGAAACCGTTCTTACAGATCCTGTTGTCCACGTGACTACGATTGGTTTAACCGATATTGCATCTGCCTCTTATCAAAGAAAAGAAATAGAAGGTAGAGAAAGTGATTGGTTTCCATTAGAATCTCTTCCTAAACTTGCTTATAATCATGAAGAGGTTTTAGAAAGTATGTTTACCTATTTAAAAAGGAAACTTAGAGATAGTGAAATGATATCACTACTATTTCCAAGTGATTTTACATTACCAGAATTACAAACTTTCTGTGAACAAATAGAAGGAAAAGAATTAGATAGAAGAAATTTTAGAAAAAAAATATTAGCACTTTCTATTTTAGAAGATACAGGAGATAAAAGTGAAAGCGCTAGTGGAAGACCTGCTAGACTCTATAAATTTAAAGAGGGTATTAGTCAAATCAATCTTTTTTAGGAGGAAGTTATGAATAATAAAGGATGGAGTTTAAATGAATTACTAGCAGGACTTGGTGTACTTACTTTTTGCCTTGTTTTTTCAGTTATTTTATTTCAATCAAAATTTAATCACAAGAAAAAAAATATGAACGAAACCCTTATGATGTATACATACGAAAGTATTGAAGCATCAATGGTATCTTCAACACAATCTTATATAGAAAAAAAATATAGTAACAATTTTCCTGATGAAGAAATGAAAATTACTATAGACGTTTTACGTAAGAAAGAACACTTTTCAAAATATAAAGATCCTAAAGATGGTGCTATTATCTGTGATGGATATGTGATTGTAGAAAAAGAAAATTGGGCTGTAACATATCATCCATATGTCAAATGTGGCGATAATTATGAAACAACAGGGTATAAAGCAAAATAAAAAAGATAAAAATTATCTTTTTTTGTTTATTATAGCGTAATAGTATTCCTTTAAAAAAGAAATATTTACAGTGATTTTAAATAAAAATAACTAAAAATGGTTCATTAAAATGGGCAAACGCATACAATACTATGTAGGTTTTTATTCAATAAAAAATAGTTATAGCAAATTATTATTTTTATTATAAATAAAATTATGACCTTTTGTTATGAAAGCCAGGCAAATCACAAAAAAAGCCTTGACAACATATACAAAAAAATGATATATTAATAACGCATTTAATTAAGGTTTACCTCGGTAAATCTTTAATTAAGGTTAAAAATGAAACACCTGGATGTGTGGATTAGAAAGGAGCAATAAAGATGCCAACAATAAACCAACTTGTTAGAAAAAACAGATCTAAGAAAACAAGAAAAAGTAAATCACCTGTTTTAGGGATTGGTTATAACAGTAGAGTAAAAAGAACAACACAACAAAATTCACCACAAAAACGTGGAGTATGTACACGTGTTGGAACTATGACACCAAAGAAACCAAACTCAGCGCTTCGTAAATATGCGCGTGTAAGATTATCAAATGGAATGGAAGTAACAGCTTACATCCCTGGAGAAGGACATAACTTACAAGAGCACAGCGTTATACTTTTAAGAGGTGGACGTGTAAAAGACCTTATCGGTGTTCGTTATCACATTGTACGTGGTACACTTGATACTGCCGGAATCGATAAAAGACGTCAAGGACGTTCTAAATATGGAACTAAAAGGCCTAAATAAGGAAGGAGGAAAAATATATGCGTAAAAGAGCAGCCGTTAAAAGAGATGTTTTAGCAGATCCACTATACAATTCTAAACTTGTTACTAAATTAGTAAACCAAACAATGTTAGATGGTAAAAAAGGTACTGCACAAAAAATCGTTTACAAAGCTTTTGATACTGTAAAAGAAAAAACTGGTAGAGAAGCTATCGAAGTTTTTATGGAAGCTATGGATAAAATCAAACCACAACTAGAAGTTAAATCTCGCCGCGTAGGTGGAGCAAACTACCAAGTACCAATCGAAGTTAGACCAGACAGAAGTCAGGCACTAGGACTTCGTTGGCTTATCAAATATGCAAGAGGTAGAGGAGGTCATTCTATGGCTGAAAACCTTGCAAACGAAATTATGGATGCAGCGAATGGAGTAGGTGCAGCTGTAAAAAAACGTGAGGATACTCACAGAATGGCAGAAGCAAATAAAGCATTTGCACATTACCGTTGGTAATTAGAAAGGAACATGTATGGCTCGTGAATATAGCTTAGAAAATACTCGTAACTTTGGGATTATGGCCCATATTGATGCGGGTAAAACAACTACAACAGAACGTATCTTATTCCATACACATAAAATCCATAAAATTGGAGAAACACATTCTGGTGAATCTCAAATGGACTGGATGGAACAAGAAAAAGAACGTGGTATTACAATCACTTCAGCAGCAACGACCGCTTTCTGGAAAGGGCATAGATTAAATATAATCGATACCCCAGGACACGTTGACTTTACTGTAGAAGTATCACGTAGTTTACGTGTACTAGATGGTGCAGTAGCACTTCTAGATGCACAAGCTGGTGTAGAACCACAAACAGAAACTGTTTGGAGACAAGCAACTGAATTTATGGTTCCTCGTATGATTTGTTGTAATAAAATGGGAAAAATGGGTGCAGATTTTGCATTCAGTTTAAAATCAATTAAAGAGCGTTTAGGTGTTTTAGCAAAACCTATCCAGTGGCCAATTGGTGCTGGAGATGAATTTGATGGAATCATCGACTTACTAACTCGTACTGCTTATCATTATGATGGCAAAGCAGAAGAAGAATCACAAGTGATTGAAATTCCTGCTGATATGGTTGATTTAGTAGAAGAAAAACGTAGTGATTTAATTGAAACTGTTGTTGAATTCGATGATGAATTGATGAATAAATACCTTGAAGGTGAAGAACTTTCGATTGAAGAAATCAAAGGTGCTATTCGTAAAGCAACACTTGCAGTTGAATTCTTCCCAGTACTTTGTACAGATGCCCTTGGAAATAAGGGAGCTAAACTATTATTAGATGCTGTTATCGATTACTTACCAGCTCCAACTGATATCGAAGCTATCAAAGGAATAGATAAAAATGGAGAAGAAGTAGATCGTCATCCATCTGATGCAGAACCATTTAGTGCATTAGCATTCAAAGTAATGACAGATCCATTTGTTGGAAAACTTACATTCTTTAGAGTGTACTCAGGACATTTAAGTAGTGGTTCTTATGTATTAAATGCAACTAAGAATACAAAAGAGAGAGTTGGACGTATCTTACAGATGCATGCAAATTCTCGTACTGAAATTTCAGAAGTATTCGCAGGAGATATCGCTGCTGCTGTAGGACTTAAAAATACAACAACAGGAGATACTTTATGTGAAGAAAAATCATTTGTTATTCTAGAATCTATGGTATTCCCAGAACCTGTTATCGAACTTGCGGTTGAACCAAAATCAAAAGCAGACCAAGATAAAATGGGACTTGCGCTTCAAAAATTATCTGAAGAAGATCCAACTTTTAGAGCAAGTACAAACCATGAAACAGGACAAACAATCATCGCTGGTATGGGTGAACTTCACCTTGATATCATCGTTGACCGTTTAAAAAGAGAATTCAATGTAGAAGCAAACATTGGACAGCCACAAGTATCTTACCGTGAAACACTTACAGTTCCTGCTGAATGTGAAGGTAAATACATTAAACAATCTGGTGGTCGTGGACAATATGGTCACGTATGGATTAAATTTGAACCAAATAAAGATAAAGGTTATGAATTCGTAGATGCTGTTGTTGGTGGTGTGGTTCCAAGAGAATACATTCCAGTTACAGATAAGGGACTTCAAGAAGCTATGAAAACTGGTGTTCTTGCAGGATACCCAATGATCGACGTAAAAGCAACTTTATATGATGGTTCATACCATGATGTCGATTCATCAGAAATGGCATACAAAATTGCTGCATCTATGGCTCTTAAAGAAGCTAAAAACAAATGTAAACCAGCTCTTTTAGAACCAATCATGAAAGTACAAGTGATTGTACCAGATGAATATCTTGGAAATGTTATGGGAGACGTTACATCACGTCGTGGACGTCCACTAGGTCAAGAATCTAGAGGAAACGCTTTAGCGATTGATGCAATGGTACCACTTGCTGAGATGTTTGGATATGCAACAAGTTTAAGAAGTAATACACAAGGTAGAGGTCAGTTTACAATGGTATTCGATCACTACGAAGAAACACCAAAAAGTGTGATGGAAGACATCATCAAGAAAAACGGTGGAAATTAATTAAAAAGATGTCAAACGAAGGGAAAATGCTTGCTATTTTCTCTTGGTTGATATAAAATAAGAATTGTAATTATTATAAGGAGGAAATAAAAAATGGCAAAACAAAAATATGATCGTTCAAAACCACATGTTAACATTGGTACTATTGGACACGTTGACCATGGTAAAACAACTTTAACAGCTGCAATTTCAAAATGCTTAGCTGGTAAAAATGGCAACGAAGAAGTTGACTTTGCAAATATTGACAAAGCACCAGAAGAAAGAGAACGTGGTATTACAATTAATACCTCACACATCGAATACAGTACAGAAGCAAGACATTATGCTCACGTAGACTGTCCAGGACATGCTGACTACGTTAAGAACATGATTACAGGTGCTGCACAAATGGATGGAGCTATCCTAGTTATTGCTGCAACTGATGGTGTTATGGCACAAACTCGTGAACATATCCTACTATCACGCCAAGTTGGTGTACCTCGTATGGTTGTATTCATGAATAAATGTGACATGGTTGATGATGAAGAATTATTAGACCTTGTTGAAATGGAAATCCGTGAAATCTTAAGTGAATATGGATTTGAAGGAGACGATACTCCAATTATTAGAGGATCTGCTCTTAAAGCACTTGAAGGAGACGCAAACTGGACTCCAAAAATTGATGAACTTATGGAAGCAGTTGACACTTGGATTGAAACTCCAGCTCGTGATACTGACAAACCATTCTTAATGCCTATTGAAGACGTATTTACTATCACAGGACGTGGAACTGTTGTTACAGGTCGTGTTGAAAGAGGTCAATTAAAACTTAACGATGAAGTTGAAATCATTGGTATTAAAGCAACTATCAAATCAGTTGTTACAGGAATTGAAATGTTCCGTAAACAATTAGATTATGCAGAAGCAGGAGATAATGCTGGTATCTTATTACGTGGTATTTCTCGTGAACAAGTTGAAAGAGGTCAAGTACTTGCTAAACCAGGAAGTGTTACTCCACATACTAGATTCAAAGCTCAAGTATATGTACTAAGCAAAGAAGAAGGTGGAAGACATACTCCATTCTTCAGTAACTACCGTCCACAATTCTACTTCAGAACAACTGATATTACAGGTGTTATTGAATTACCAGAAGGTGTAGAAATGGTTATGCCTGGAGATAATATTGATATGACAGTTGAATTAATTGCTCCTATCGCTATCGAAAATGGAACTAAGTTCTCTATTCGTGAAGGTGGTAGAACAGTTGGTGCTGGTAACGTTTCAGAAATTATTAAATAATGATGAAATAATGAAGAAAGTGAATATTCGCTTTCTTTTTTTGTTTGGTAAGTAAAAAAAACATTTACAAATTCTGTAAATGTTTTTATCTTTTAAATATATTTCTAAGTGGAGCAGCATTTTTATACATGAAATATAAAGCTTGGTTGGTGATCAGTTCAAAATCACCTGCATATTCGTATGTAATGCCTCCAAAACCTGTTTTAAAGGTTGTAAGACCCTTGTAATCGTTTTCTTCTAAAGTAACGTTAGAAACGCCACCTAAAGAGAAATGTTTGAATCCTTCTTGAGAATATTTTTGAATCAAAGACCAAAGTAATAAATGTTTTCCATTAAATTCTTTATATCTCTTATCATATCCATCCATAAATAGATATACTGTGTCTCTATGTTTTAAAACAAGAGCAGTAGCTGTAATAATACCACCAGGGTTATCTCTAAGCAAGTTCGTTGCTTTCACAAGTCTTGTTTTATATCTTTCTAAATTTGTATCCGCCACTATTTTTTTACTGATGTAATATTCTTTTTTTTGAACACTTTTATTCATAATAATATTATTGAGTGTTGTATTGTATTGTTCCTGTGTTTCATATAATCTTTTGCTTACCCTTAAAAATATTTCTGTATTTAATTTAGAGTAATAAAAATCTACTTTTTTTCCTTTATCAAAATATTGATAAATATCATCGTAATAGCCTAGTTTTCTTGAATAACGATCCTTTACTTGTAAGTAGAGTTCCTGCAAATCTTCTTTATTTCCTCTATAAATATTAGTGCCTCTATAAATAGAATTTTTAACTTTGTTTTTCATACCTCTATTAAAGTTTTTAAATAAAGAGGGAAGATCTTTATCGATATCTAAAATGACTTCAAATCTTGGTTTTAAGGCTTCAAAATAACTATTGTATCCTAAATGATAATAATTTAATTTTTTTAAGTTTTCAAATAAAGTATCATAATTACGATTGTTTCCTATCAAAACATTTTTAGCGTTGTAAATAGATTTTACAATCATAGGCGCTATTTTAACTGCAATAATATCTTTTTTACCTAAGTACTTTTTGATAGCCGTTGTAAAATTTTGTAATAGAGAAAAATTGGTATAATCAATTAAAAATCCTCTAGGTGCATAGGCATATTTAAATCCAGATTTTTTTTGAATCAATAAAAGGGAAGCCGCTACTATATGCTTGTTATCATCGATGAGTCCTAAAAAAACACTATCAAATCCTTGTTTATTCATTGCGAAAGCATATTCTTTTGTTTGATAAACAGAACTTTGGAAAAAAACATCTGTAAAATTTGAAAATTCTTCATTGGTAAGTTCTTTTAAATACATAAGTAGTGACTCCTTTCAAATTATATCATTATACCATATTTTTCGTTAATATACTAGTTTTGTATAAAAAAAGGCTGTGAATAAATTTCAAAGTCCTCTCTATTTTTATTATAGCATAATTTTATTCTTATGAAGCCTTTTTTTTATAGCTATTACACATGGTTGCTTCTTTTTCAGCATCAGGACTGCATGAGCACACCTTGATTTCTTCTAAAGCACATAGATCTTCTTCACATTCGCAGTGCTTGCAGTCGTGGACATCGCAATTGATATTTTGTTTTTTCTCTTTCATTTTTATCACCCAGTATTATTTTTGTCAAAAAAAAGGTTTTTATTCATATCTTCTTTTCCTTCTTCGTACGATAAGTGAGGGTGAAAATATGGAGAAACAAAAGATAGGCATTCCGAGAGGTTTATATTTTTATTTTTTTAAAGATTTATATATAAAATTTTTTGAAAATTTAGGAGTAGAAGTACTTATAAGTCCTCCAAGCAATCCTTCCATTTTAAACGAAGGAACAAAAGAATCCGTAGATGAGATGTGTCTTCCTATGAAAATGATGCTTGGACATATTTCTTATTTAAAAGACAAGTGCGATTACATTGTTTTGCCTAGAATTGATAACTATGGTTTTTCCAATCAAACTTGTACGTATTTTTTAGCGCTTTACGATATTGTAAACAATATGGGTGATTTCAAATTGCTTAACTATAATATTGATGAAGCACATGGACAAGATGAAACAGATGGTTTCTTAAAAATGGGACGTATTTTAGGATTTAGAGATGCTGATACACTAAAGTGCTACCGCAATGCAAAAGAATATGCAGAAAGTAAAAAGAGAAAAATGTGGTTACAAAATTATAAAAATTTAAGTAAAAAAAATAAAAAGATTTTACTGATTTCACATCCTTATAATTTGTATGATGAAATGATTGGTAAACCGATTGTAAAGTATTTGGAAAGTCTAGGTGTTACAATTATTTATAGTGATGCTTTTGATCCTACATTAGCTAGAGATAAAGCAAAACAAATATCTAAAGAATTGTATTGGATTTATAGTAAAGAAGCACTAGGCAGTATTCCCTTGTCAAGAGAAAGGATTGATGGTATGATTTTTTTATCTAGTTTTCCTTGTGCTTTAGATAGTCTTGCCTATGAACTTGCTATGAGGAAAGTAAAAAAACCATATTTGTATTTAACCATAGATGATGTACATTCTTTAACAGGAATTGAAACCAGAATAGAAAGTTTTATAGATATCATTGAACAACAAGTCTGATTCTGTGGTTAAAGTTTGTTTTCCTGTTATGGGAGATTATTCCGTTCCTGTTAAATATTTACTGACCCACATTTTAAAAATAGAAGTGATGAATCCCGTTCCTATTACGCAAAAAACAATTGAACTAGGTTCTAAATATAGTCCTGATTTTGTTTGTACACCCTTTAAATATACATTGGGCACTTTTATTGAATGTTTAGAAAAAGGAGCCAATGTTTTGGTACAAGCCGGTGGTGGGTGCCGGTATGGGTATTATGGAGAATTACAAGAACAAATTTTAAAAGATTTGGGATATGAATTTTCTTATTTTAATCTAGTAACAGAAGGGGTTACAAAAGTAGGAAGAATTGTAAAATATTTTAAAAATATGGATTCTTCTTTTAAACCTATACCCGCTCTTTATTATACTTTTATAACCAGTAAAATGATAAAGTATATGGATAAAATAGATGTATATATAAGAGAGAATATTGGTTTTGAAACAGAAGAAGGTAGTTTTGTAGGACTGAAAAAGAAAATGTTAAAAAAATTTAGTAAAGTAAAAAATCCTTTGTCATTATTTTTGCTTTATAGAAAATATAAAAAGGAATTTAAAAAAATAGAAATTAATAAACCAAAACATCCTATTAAAGTAGGGATTATAGGAGAACTATATACGGTAATGGAACCAAATGCCAATTACCATTTAGAGTATTTGTTGGCGCAGTATGGCATTTCAATAAAAAGATATACCAATGTCCATTATTTGGTTTTTGAAAAGAAAAATGCGATTAGAAAATATTTAAGAAAAACAAGAGACTACATCAAATACCAAATGGGAGCGGATGCAGCTGACAATATCGCAAGAGCAAAGTATTTGTGCGAACATGATTATGATGGCATCATTCATATTAAGTCTTCCTTTTGTACACCAGAAATAGGGGCCATGCCAATTATTAATAAAATATGTAAAGCACACGATGTACCTCTTTTATACTTTTCTTTTGATACAGCATCTTCTGAAGTAGGGGTACAGACGAGAATAGAAGCTTTTTACGATATGATAGAAATGAGGAGGGAAAATGAGAAAAGGGTATCTGGGCATTGATATAGGTTCCATTTCTACCAAAGGCGTCATTATAGATGAAAAAGGAAAGATGATATCTTCTCTTTATATTTGGACAGAAGGAAGTCCTGTCACGGCTGTTAAAAAATTATTACATGAATTAAAACAAACACTACCTAAAGATGTCAAAATCAAAGGAATTGGAACCACAGGTTCTGCTCGTAAACTCATTGGGTTACTGGTAAGTGCGAATACTGTCAAAAATGAAATTACAGCCCATGCTGTGGGAACCTTACATTACTATCCCAATGTCAAAACCATTTTAGAAATAGGGGGACAAGATTCTAAAATTATTTTATTAGACAAAGGCATTATCAAAGACTATGCCATGAATACGCTATGTGCAGCGGGAACTGGATCCTTCTTATCAAGCCAAGCAAAGAGATTAGACTTAAAAGTAGAAGAATTTGGGGATGTAGCGCTCACTTCTAAAAACCCTGTAAAAATAGCCGCTAGATGCACGGTTTTTGCAGAGTCAGATTTGATTCATAAAGCACAAGTAGGATATGAAAAAAAAGACATTGTCGCAGGTCTTTGTAAAAGTATTGTTTTAAATTATTTAAACAATGTAGGAAAAGGTAAAAAAATAGAAGGACCTATTGTTTTCCAAGGAGGCGTTAGTAAAAATAAAGGCGTTGTTAAATTCTTTAAAGAAATTTTAAAAGAAGATATTATAGTAGATGAGAACAGTCATTTAATGGGGGCCATTGGAATTGCGATTCTATCAAAAAGAAAAGAAACAGAAAAAGAATATACACTAAGTATAGAAAATATTTCTTTTGAAACAAAAGGAATAGAATGTACACACTGTCCAAATCACTGTGAAATTGTTAAAATTTATAAAGAAGGAAAACACATAGATACATTTGGTAATAAGTGCCCAGTTGGTGAAAAATAGGCACTTTTTTTTATTTGTTCTAAAGAAAAATGTCTAATTTACAAAATGCTTTAAGTATGATACTATTATAAATAGATAAACATAGGAGGTAAATATGAACTTACAAAATAAAGTCGCAATCGTAACAGGTGGTGCTATGGGAAATGGACTTGGCATCGTTAAAACATTTCTAAAATATGGAGCCAATGTCGTGATTATCGATTGTGCTGAAATCTTAGATGATGTAGTAAAAGAATTTCAAAATGAAGGAATGCCAGTTAAAGGATATCTTTGTGATATTAGAAACCGTACCCAATTAGATGAAATTATGAATGAAGTATCTCTTCAATATGGAAAAATTGATATTGTCGTAAACAATGCAGGAGTTGCGCAGTTAGGTACATTTGATACCATGAGTGATGCGATAAGAGATTTTCATTTTGATATCAATATCAAAGGAACTTGGAATGTAACACAAGCATCTCTTCCTTACATGAAAGAGGGAAGTATTATCAATCTTTCTTCTGTAACAGGTCCTATGGTAGCGGATCCTGGAGAAGTGGCTTATGCAACAACAAAAGCAGCTATTTTAGGATTTACAAAAGCTCTTGCTATGGAACTTGTTGGTAAAAAGATCCGTGTCAATGCGATTTTGCCTGGATATATTATGACACCTATGGTAGAAGGAATCGCACTAGATACAAATGAAACAGAACCAAATACAGTTATAGAAGGAATTGCAGAAGGCATTCCTATGAAAAGACTTGGTACAATAGAAGAACTAGGAGAACTAGCAGCCTTTCTAGCAAGCAATGCTTCTTCTTATATTACAGGACAAGGCATTGTAATAGATGGAGGTTCTACTTTACCTGAAACAAAGAGCGTTGGTGTATAGCGTTCTTTTTTATACAAAAATAATAGGGCTACCAATACTTTAAGAAAATAAGAAAAAGATGGTATAGTTGAGAAACAACATTCATACATATAAATTATATTTGACATTTCAAATGAACTAGTGTATAAATGATATTGATAAAAAAGGCGGGATAGTATGTCAAAAAAATTAGTAATCGTGGAATCACCACATAAAACAGGACCTATAGGAAATTATCTTGGAAAAGACTACAAAGTAGTTGCTTCTAAAGGTCACATCAGAGATTTATCAACCAAAGGAAAATTTGGTTTTGGTGTAGATACAGAAGACCATTTTAAACCAGACTATGTAGCAATTAAAGGTAAAAAAAGTGTTATAACAGAACTTAAAAAAGAAGCAAAAGATGCTGATGTTGTGTATCTAGCAACCGACCCCGACCGTGAAGGAGAGGCAATTAGTTGGCACCTTTTTGATGCACTTGGTTTAAAAGAAGACAAATATGAAAGAGTTGTTTTCAATGAAATTACAAAGAATGCTGTTTTAGAAGCATTTAAAAACCAAAGAAAAATTGATCAAGACTTAGTCAATTCACAAGAAACGAGAAGAATACTAGACCGTATTATAGGGTTTAGATTAAGTAAACTTGTACAATCTAAAACAGCCGGATCTTCAGCAGGTAGGGTACAAAGTATTGCACTTAAACTTATCGTGGATAGAGAAAGAGAAATTGAAGCATTTAATGCAGAAGAATACTGGACTATCACTTCTATTTTTGATGAATTAGAAGCAGATTTGTTTGGTTATAAAAAAGAAAAAATAGAATTAAAAAATGAAAAAGAAACAGATGCTGTTTTAGATAAATTATCTTCTAGCTTTATGATTGAATCTGTTGATAAAAAGAAGAAAAATAAAGCAGCTAAATATCCTTTTATTACAAGTACTATGCAACAAGATGCTTCTAATAAATTAGGATTTACTTCTAAAAAGACTATGAGTATTGCGCAAAAACTATATGAAGGAATTGCACTGGAAGATGAAACCGTAGGTCTTATCAGTTATATGCGTACCGATTCCATTCGTTTATCAGATGATTTTATCAAAGAAACATATGCTTTTATCGATAAAAATTATGGTAAAGAATATATTGGATATGTAAAAAAAGGTAAGAAAAAAGAAAATGTCCAAGATGCGCATGAAGCCATCCGTCCTACGAGTATTCATAGAACCCCTATGTCTGTAAAACCTTTTTTAACACCAGACGAATATAAATTATATAGAATGGTTTACTATAGAGCACTTGCTTCTTTAATGAAAGATGCAGAAACAGAAAATACAACCATTATTTTAGATAATAACGATTATAAATTTAAAACAACAGGTCAAATCATTACTTTTGATGGATATTTAAAAGTCTATAAAGATTATGAAGATACCAAAGATCATATTTTACCAAATATCGAAGTAGGGCAAGCGTTAGAAAGTGAAGAAATCAACAAAGAACAACACTTCACAAAACCACCTGCAAGGTATACAGAAGCAAAACTTATTAAAGAAATGGAAGAACTTGGCATTGGTAGACCAAGTACCTATGCTCCAACTATGGATCTTCTTAAGAAAAGAGGATACGTACTGGTTACAGAAAAGAAATTCGTTCCAACTGAAATTGGTTTTGAAATTACAGATAAATTACAACAATGCTTTAGCCATTTAATCAATGTAGATTATACAGCAGGTATGGAAGATGATTTAGATAAAATTGCCGAAGGAAATAGAATTTGGTATGAAGTACTAGAAGCTTTCTATAAAGAATTTGAACCTTCTGTAAAAGAAGCTTTTGATAAAATAGAAAAAGAAGCACCTAAAGAAACAGGAGAAAAATGTCCAGAATGTGGGCATCCTCTTGTGATTCGTAAAGGAAGATATGGAGAATTTGTTGCTTGCAGCAATTTCCCAGAATGTAAATATATCAAACAAGAACCAAAAGAAGAAGCGATTATTTGTGATTGTCCAAATTGTGATGGCAAAATCATAGAGAAAAAAAGTCGTAGAGGAAAAGTCTTCTATGGATGCAACAATTATCCAAAATGTAAAACGGCTTACTGGGATAAACCAACAGGAGAAAAATGTCCAGATTGTAGCGCTATGTTAACAATCAAAAAAGATAAAATTAAATGCAGTAGTTGTGACTACGAAAAAGAAGTGTAAAAACCTTCTTTTTTTTGACACTTAAACAAAATCAAGTTATAATATGGGTAGATTGAGGTGGCAATATGGAAACTATTCAATTAAAATGCTCTAGTTATAATAGAGATACAAATCAAACAAGTAATGAACAGATCTTAGGAACTTATTCTTCTCTTAAAGAATTTGATGTATGGGCATCATCTTTATTAGGAAAATACCAGTTAATCGAAGCATTCAAGGAGAAGGGTATTTCTGTTTTAAATAATTCTTTTTATTTAACAGAAACCGCACACCGTAGTATTTATTATCCGATTGTTTATAATGCACCAGCATTTCAGGAGTGTCTTCAGCACGATCTTATTCCTGTACGATTTCATCATTCATTAAACAATTACTATATTGCAAAGGGTATTATATATGATACAGTGGATAAAAAAGCATTAGGCTTCCAAATGTTATGGAGAGAATTAGAACAAAAGATAGATTCTTTTGACCAAGAATATTTTGATAAATTATTTATGGAAGAAAAAAACGCTTCTCGTTTTAAAAATTTAATTTATCGTGTTTTAAGCAATGCTTATGACAATGAACTTGATCGTGAAAATGACATGAGAAATTTACGCAATCATTTTAGTATTTATAATGTTGTAAGAAAGTATATTGTTTTACAACAAAAATTAGAAAAGAAGAATACATTTAATGTAACAAGGGTATTTAGTAAACCGAGTTCTCCTTTGAAAGTAGATAAAAGAGAAACAAAGTATACAAGTAACCTAGACACAAATATAAAAAAAGATTTAACCATTGTTTTATATAATGAAGCAACTGAGACAGAGGAATTTTTTGAACCAAATGAACTTTTGATGATGAACGGCACATGTGACGAAGAAGAGTTTCCAACTTATAAAAGTAGATAAGGTTTCTCTTTTTTATATGATAGGAAGACGGGAAAAAAATGGAAAAAGAAATAAATGATTTTTTAGAATATTTAGAATACCAAAGAAACTATTCAAAATATACCATTTTAAATTATGAAAAAGACATCGATACTTTTATGCTTTTTTTAAGAGAAAAGAAAATTTCTTCTTTAGGAAAAGTCGATTATAAAATTTTAAGGCAATATTTAGAATATCTTTATAATAGAAAATATAAAGGGACAACAATCAATCGACACATCAGTTCTCTAAAAAGTTTATTTCACTATTTAGAAAAAGAAAATAAAATAAATACAAATCCCGTTCTTTTAATCAGTTCTGTTAAAAAAGAAAAAAAATTACCCAAAGTAATTGGATATAATGAAATAGAAACCATATTACTACTTCCTGATATTTCTACTTCTTTAGGACAAAGGGACAGTGCCTTATTAGAAGTCCTTTATTCCTGTGGTATTCGTGTTAGCGAACTTGTAAACATTAAGATTTCAGATGTAGAACTTTCTGAAGACCGTATTAAAATCACAGGAAAAGGAAATAAAGAAAGATATGTTTTATATGGAAACATGTGTAAAGAAAAGATGTTAAGATATGTAAAGGATGGCAGATATAAACTCTTAAAAGGAAACCAGAATGATTTTTTATTTTTAAATAAAGATGGACATTCCCTTACCACAAGAGGTGTTCGCACTATTATTGATCGTATATTAAAAGTAGGGGGAGAAAAACTACATATTACACCCCATATGCTAAGGCATACCTTTGCGACCCACATGCTAAATGAAGGGGCTGACTTAAGAACGGTACAAGAACTTTTGGGTCATGAAAATTTATCTACCACACAAATTTATACCCATGTATCTAGTGAAAGACTCAGAAATGTGTATCTGCATGCCCATCCAAGAGCCCATCAAAACAACAAATAAAACTAAAAATATTGTATAAATAAGGAATAGAGAATGATTGATATTTTCTATTCTTTTTGATATACTTTAGTAGTATAGGAGGAAGCATATGAAATACGTATATTTATTTCAAGAAGGAAACAAAGACATGAAAGATTTACTTGGTGGAAAAGGAGCAAATCTAGCAGAAATGACTAGTATTGGTCTACCTGTACCAAGAGGTTTTACCGTCACAACCGAAGCTTGCAATAAGTACTATCAAGATGACAAAATCATTAGTGAAGAAGTAAAAAAACAAATATTTGAAAGTTTACAAATATTAGAAGAAACCACTTCTAAAAAACTAGGAGATAAAGAAAATCCTCTACTTGTATCTGTTAGAAGTGGCTCTAGGGCTTCCATGCCAGGCATGATGGATACCGTTTTAAATTTAGGACTCAATGATGTAGTCGCAGAAGGGTTTGCTAAAACAACAGGCAATCCAAGATTTATTTATGATTCATACCGCAGACTCATCCAGATGTTTGCAGATGTTGTAAAAGGATATTCAAAAGCATCCTTTGAAAGAGTACTTGATCAAATCAAAGAAGAAAAAAATGTCCATTATGATAGTGATCTTACAGCAGATGACATGCTAGAAGTTACACAAAAATTTAAAGCGATTTATAAAGATTTATCAGGAGAAGAATTTCCACAAGATCCAGAAGAACAACTAATAGAAGCTATTACAGCTGTCTTTAGAAGCTGGATGAATGAAAGAGCCATTATTTATAGAAAAATGAATGATATTCCTACATCTTGGGGAACCGCTGTCAATGTACAGGAAATGGTGTATGGAAATACAGGAAACAACAGTGGTACGGGCGTTGCATTTACAAGAAATCCTGCTACTGGAGAAAACAAACTTTACGGCGAATATTTAATCAATGCCCAAGGAGAAGATGTAGTAGCTGGTATTCGTACCCCACAAACCATCGATACTTTAGAAAAGGCAATGCCAACGATCTATGAAGAATTTCATAATATTGCGAAAAAGTTAGAAAGACATTACAAAGATATGCAAGATATGGAGTTTACTATCGAAAATGGAAAACTATTTATGTTGCAAACAAGGAATGGAAAAAGAACAGCTGCAGCTGCTTTAAAAGTAGCGACCAGTTTGGTAGAAGAAGGTATGATTACTAAAGAAGAAGCTCTTCTTAAAGTAGAACCAAATGCCTTAGACCAGCTTTTGCATCCTATGTTTGATAATGAATCTTTAAAAAATGCAAAGGAAATTGCGAAAGGGTTAGCAGCCTCACCAGGTGCAGCTACTGGACAAATTTATTTCTATGCAAATGATATAACAGAAGCTAAAAAAAGAGGAGAAAAAGCAATTTTGGTTCGTTTAGAAACATCTCCTGAAGATATTGAAGGCATGGCAAATGCAGAAGGTATTTTAACCATTCGTGGTGGTATGACTTCGCACGCAGCTGTTGTAGCGCGTGGTATGGGAAGATGCTGCGTATGTGGATGTAGTGCACTCAAGGTAAATGAAGATGCAAAAACAGTAACGACGGCAGATGGAACCATTTATAAAGAAGGAGACTTCTTATCATTAGATGGAAGTACTGGAACCGTATATGGAGAAACCATTAAAACTGTAGAACCACAAATTAGTGGAGACTTTGAAACCTTTATGAAATGGGCTGATGAAGTTCGTACGCTTAAAATTAAAACCAATGCAGATGCTCCAAAAGATGCGATCCAAGCAAGAAAATTTGGTGCAGAAGGAATTGGACTATGTAGAACAGAGCACATGTTCTTTGAAGAAAATAGAATCTTTCACTTTAGAAAAATGATTACAGCAGAAACTTTAGAACAAAGAGAAGCTGCTTTAGAAGAAATTCTTCCTTATCAAAGGGCAGACTTTGAAGGATTATTTGAAGCCATGGAAGGTTACCCAGTTATTATCCGTTACTTAGATCCGCCGTTACATGAGTTCTTGCCTCATACAGATGAGGAGATTAAACCACTTGCAGAGAGTCTTGGTATTACTTTTGAAAGTTTAAAAGCAAGAATTGAATCTTTAAAAGAGTTCAATCCTATGATGGGGCACCGTGGATGCCGCCTTGCTATTACGTATCCTGAAATTGCAAGAATGCAAACAAGAGCTGTGATTGAAGCTGCTTTGAATGTAAATAAAAAAGGCATGCATGTCATACCAGAAATTATGATTCCTCTTGCATGTGATGTAAATGAATTTAAATATGTAAAAAATATTGTTAAAGAAACTGCAGATGCTATCTTAAAAGAAGCTGGCGTAGAACTTTCTTACATGGTAGGGACTATGATTGAAATACCAAGAGCAGCACTTTTGGCAGATGAAATTGCAGAAGAAGCAGACTTCTTTAGTTATGGAACCAATGATTTAACACAAATGACTTTTGGTTTTTCAAGAGATGATGCCGGTAAATTCTTAGAAGATTATTATAAAAAAGGTATTTTTGAAAATGATCCTTTTGCTAAGATAGACCAAAATGGTGTTGGAAAACTAGTAGCCGTTGCGACAAAACTTGGTAGAGATACCAAACCAACTATTGAACTTGGTATTTGTGGGGAGCATGGAGGAGAACCTTCTAGTATTGCTTTCTGTGATGAAATAGGACTTGATTATGTATCTTGTTCACCATACCGTGTTCCAGTAGCTCGCCTTGCTGCAGCGATAGCAGCTATTAAAAATAGAACAGGAAAATAATAAAATAAATCATACGATATAGAATGAATAAAAATGGAAATTTTTATTCATTTTTTCTTTGTAAAATATAATCTCCATTTTCTATGGATATTTATAATATAGTACTAGCTAGAGTGGATAAAATATGTTAAACTGATAGCAGAATAGGAATAGAGGAGTGAGTACATGGTAAAGAGTGGTAAAAAAGGATTTACGCTAATAGAATTGCTTGCTGTTATCGTGATACTAGCGATTATAGCTTTAATCGCTACACCTATAATCGTAGGGGTTATAAACAAATCTAAAAAAAATGCGTTTATGGATACAGCGTATGGAGTAGTGGAGGCAGGGAGGCTTTATTATGCAAAGAACTTTGGAAATGATGATTTTGTAGGGAAAACATTTGCCTTTCCTGGAGATGCTGACGATTTAAAACTATCAGGAGAAAAGATAGGTGGTGGTTCTTTAGAAGTTACTACAAAAGGAAAACAAGTCTTAGCTATTTATGATAAGGCAAAGAATTGGTGTGCAAGTAAAACAGAAAATGAAGAGAAAGTCACTATAAATAAATATGAAGAAACAACCTGTAAGGGAGATGGAGACACCGGATATAGTGAACCTGCATTAAGTGGAGCGAAACCAGTCTTGCCAGAAGGACTCATTCCAGTAATAATTGGAGATTATGGAACGGTCACAAAAGCAGATACTACAAAGGAATGGTATAATTACGGAGATAAAAGATGGGCAAATGCTATTCTGTTGACTAGCGACTATAGAAATAGATATCAAGAGGGAGACACAATTACAGCAGGAATCTTAGCCTATTTTGTATGGGTACCAAGATATGAGTATAAATTATTTAACTCAGAAACGCCAATAGAAATCCAAATCAATTTTTTAGCAAAGAAAAAAACAGAGCCAACAAAAGATTATATCATTCATCCTGCCTTTACATTTGGGGAAGAAGAGTTATCAGGAATATGGGTAGGGAAGTTTCTAACAACAACCGGTTCTGCAACAGAACCAAATATTCTACCAAATCAGGTACCATTACAGACAAATGTTTATAATTTACGAGAACAGTTTAAATCAGCGTTAGTATTTGGAAACCGAACTTTAAACACGGATGGAACAATAACTAACAATCTCGATAAAAGTAAATATGGATTAACAGCAGAATCAAGGATGATTAGAAATACAGAATGGGGAGCAGCCGCGTATCTATCACATAGTAAATATGGAAAAAATAGTGAAATTGCTTATAATGCTATGTCAAGATTGGATTCGGGATGTGGTTCCTTTGTTGGCAGTCCTAGTATGACTGAGTGTCCACATAAGTATGGAAATTATGCAACAAACAGCTATCCGCAAAGCACAACAGGGGATATCTCAGGCATTTTTGATATGGTTGGAGGACCACAGCATGTAATGGGAATAATGGCAGATGCAGTAGGTAGTACAACGCCTATGTCAGGATACGATAATAAAACCAATTCTGGGTTTAACGGAAAAACTCTATATTCAGGCAATATAACTACAGGGTACCAATTTCCTGATAAAAAATATTACGATTTATATGATTATGGAACCACATATAACGACGATACTGCTTATAATAGAGCCATCCTAGGCGACGCAACAAAAGAAACTAGAGGTTGGTACGATGATGACTCATTCTTTTTAGCACGCAGCGCAATGTGTTTTGTTCGTGGTGGAAGCAATAGCATAGGTAAGAAGAACGGAGCATTTAAGTTTGGTGCTTCTAATGGTGCTTCAGATACGAGTATTTACTTCCGCACAGTCATTTCATAAAATTTCATAATTTTGAAAAAATTAAAATTAAAACTTATAAATAATCTAAGGAGATAATTTCTTATCTCTTTTTTTGTTCCCTGAAAAACAATTTTATTTATTATGACTAGAAATATATAGCAAAAATTGGTATAATATCTATAGGTGATGGAAATGAAAATAGTTTGTATTGGGAATGCTTCTTATGATATAACAATGCCCGTAACGGCATATCCGGTTGAAAATACCAAAAATAGAATTGAACAAATTATTGAATGTGGGGGCGGCCCTGCTTCAAATGCAGCCTATTTACTAGGAAAATGGAATACAGATGTTTACTTCTTAGGTATGGTAGGCAATGACTCACATGGAAACTGGATTCAAAAAGAATTTAGTGCAGCCAATGTTAAAACAGATCATTTAGAAATCAATCCAACCTATAAAACAGCCTCTTCTTATATCATTTCAAATTCTAGTGAAGGAACGAGAACGGTTATCACACATAGAAAACCATTACAAATGAAAAAAATAAATCTTCCATTTGCGCCAGATTATATATTGATGGACGGACAAGAACATGCAATGTCTAAAAAACTATTAAAAGAATATCCAAATGCGATTGCAGTAATTGATGCAGATAAAGATACCAAAGAAATTATTGAACTTTGTACGCTTTGTCAGTATGTTGTATGCTCTAAAGAATTTGCAGAAAAAGTAACAGGTAAAATATTTGACTTTAATAGAAATGAAACCATTCGTGATATTTACTTTTCTTTAAAAGAAAAATTTTCAGGAAAAGTAATTGTAACATTAGAAGAAAAGGGTAGTTTATATGAAAAAGATGGAATGATTAAAATAATGCCATCGATCTCTGTAAAACCAGTTGATTCTACAGGTGCTGGCGATATCTTCCATGGTGCTTTTATTTACGGACTTAGTAAACGTTATGATCTTGAAAAAATCTTAAAAATTTCCAATGTAGCAGGTGCTATTTCAACACAGAAAATAGGGGGCCGTTTCTCTGTCCCTAGTAAAGAAGATATAAGGAAAATAATCCGTGACTTTAAATAGTTTAATATTTATTGGTCATTTGCCTACATTAGATTTACATGGAATGGATAGAGATACCGCACGTTTTTATATTGGAGAATTTATAAAAGAGAATGGGAAACTAAAAAACCCATTTTTTGTTATTGTACATGGAATAGGAACTGGCGTTCTAAAAAGAGAAACTTTACTTGTGTTAAAAGAAAATAGAATGGTCTTAGATTTTAAAATCGCACCTTTTAATGATGGATGCACACTTGTGCAGATAAAGGTTTGACTTTCCCTTTGCGAATATGATAAAATTAAGTCATAAAATGTCAATTATATTATTTACGATATGGAAAAAATAGAGTTTAAAAAATCGTGACATATTCCTTTTCTTTACTTGACTTTCAGACGAAGTAGTGCTAGGATATGTGGTAATTTTATGGAGGGGGAAAATTTTTATGTACGAAGAGAAAAAAGATCGTTTTTCAGTGAGGGACCTTGTCTTACAAATATTGTTTATCGCATTGTTTGTATTTTTACTTTTATGGTTGTTTCCAACCAAAGGAGATTTAACAAAATTATCACTTGGTTCTAATAAAAACGATAAAGAAACAAACACTGTTTTATATGATCGTATTTTTAATGAGAATATTATTGCTATGAAAGATGCTGCTAAAAGTTATTATACAACACCAAGACTTCCACAAAACGTGGGAGATAAAGTAGCAATGACTTTGGGAGAAATGTTTGAAAAGAAAATTTTATTAACCTTTACAGATAAAAACGGTAAAAGTTGTGACAAAACAAATTCTTATGTAGAAGTAACAAAAGAAAATGATGAATATGTCATGAAAGTGAATTTAAACTGTTCTGGCGAAGAAAATTATTTACTTGTTTACATGGGATGTTATGACTACTGTAGTACAACCATTTGTGAAAAAAATAAAGAAGATATCGCAACCCCTGTCGTACGTAAAGTTACAACAGGAAAAACTTCTACAGCAAAACAATCCAATACAACAAACGTAACCAATGTAACAAATATTACAAATGTAATTAACAATGTGACCAACAATATTATCAATGTTGTTTGTCCTGAGTGTTGTCCTAAACCAGGACCAACACCTACACCGAATGTACCAACGCCTACACCAACGCCAAATCAAAACAAAACGTATGAGTGTGAATATTTGAAAGTGGTAAATGCACAATTTACAGCTTGGAGTACTTGGTCAAATTGGACAGATAAAGTACAGTATACAACACAGTTAAAACAAGTGAAATCTAAAACAGAGAGAACCACTGTTACACAAAATGTAATTACTGGATATAAAGTAACAACTTACAAAGACTCTAGTAAACCAATCTATAAACAAGTACAAGTACAATCTGGTACAAAAACAGAAAAGAAATGTGCTTCTTATGGAACGCAAAATGTAAGTACAGGGCAAGTACAGTATGGAGCTTGGGTAAGCCAAGGTGAATTGCCATACTTATCAAAACCAACACCAACAGATACAACTACATATGTTTTTGTTTCAACAGGGCCTACTTACTGTCCATCATGCAATTATGAAAATTACAATATATATAGAAAATATACAAGAACTGCAACGCCAGTTACAACAGCACAAACAGTATGTACTGGATATACAACAGAACAAACACCATTGTATACAGTTGTAAATGTTCTTTCTGGATATGAAACTTCTGAAAAAAGAGAACCTATTTATGAAAAGAGACAAGCTGTTGTAGATAAAAAATATTACAGTACGAGAATTAGAGGCATTAAAGCTGGTCAAAAAGATATCAAATGGGATGTTTGTGATGCTTCAGCGCTTTTAAATAATGGATATTCTAAAACAGGAACTAAAAGAGAAAAATAAGGAGGGGTAATGTATGAACCAATCTAATACTATTGATAAAGCACTTGCACTTCTAAAAAAAGCACAAGAAAGTGGCAATGAAGAAGTTCAAAGTAAACTTTTACCAGTATATGAAGAGATGATAAGACCTATCAATTATGATAATTTTTCAAATAGTCAGAAGTTACACTTTGAGAATTTACGTTCTTTCTGGTCTGAAAAAAAGGGAGAACCATACCCAATGCAAGTAAAGGCGGGACGAATGATTCGTTTATTAGAAACTTTAATTGCTACGCCACAAATAGACAATCAAGATGTCTCAGCTATTGATGACGCAATCCATTTCTTAGGTGAAAATTATGGGCAATTGCGTAATCATTTACAAAAAAAATATGATGTATTATCTCCTACGGTAACAAGTTATAAGAATGCGAGAAATGAAAATGCAAACTTCGCACAAAGTGAAGAATTCAAAATGCACGGGATTGCTGAGGATTCTAAGCAGGCGATACATGCCAAAAACATGAAACTATACAAAAATATTAAAGGTATTAAGATTGCAATGCTAACCACTGCCATAATGGGAGGAACTTTCTACTTATCACAGGCAACTCTACATAACACACCTGCAACAGCCACTGTGTCTTATGCAAAAGATAAAAAAATGGATAAGGTGGATGATAAGGAAAAAGCCATTATAGGACTTGAGAAAAATGAAATATTAAAAATGTATGATTCTTCTATCATAAACAACAATAATCCAATGCTTCATTCTTTTAATAATAATGGTATACGCATTAGTGCAAAAGAACTTAATCTTTTCCAAGCAATGTGTAATATTGATTACTTAAGTATTGATGAACAAAAACATTTAGCTAGTTTCTCTACAGTTTTTGATTTAAAAGATGCATTTAGTATTTCAAAACGTATACGTATAGATATGGCTACGGTTACACCTGATACAATTGCGGTTGATGGAAATCGTTTATTTAACAAAGACCCTAGAAACGCACAATATATAAATGACATGCAGTCTAGTATTGCACACTGGAATGTAGACAAGGGAAACAGTGAAGCAAAAGCATTATTTGATAAAACATTAGATGCCCTTATAGCAGATTTTAATAACCCTTTACTAACAAATAAAAATTATATGGCTTATGAACTTGTCTTACAGATGGCAGAACAAGCTGGTGTTATAGGTAGTGATTTAAATTACTCGAATGAGGGAAATATGGATGTGCCTTTATTTGAGGGTGCTAACAGTATTTTAGGACAAGTTAAATTAAAAATGGAAGAAAAATATGGTGCAGACACAACCATGTTTAAAGATAAAGATGCTGAAAAAGTCTACAGTGCTGTCATTGATACCAAAGAAATAGAAAAAAATGAGTATTTAAAAAATTATTTTAATGGAGACGCTAATGCAGCTTTACAGTTGAAATATGGTTTTAATAGATCTGAACTCAATAGTACACAAATCGATCAAATTGCAAATACAATGGGACTTGACGGAGCTACCAATTATTTAGATCAATTTTCACAAAACTTTGCTAAAGACTTAGCAAATGGAAATGTCAAAGATTTTGAGGCAGCTTTAGTCTTTATCAATGAGGAAGATATTGTAAACGGAAATGAATTAGTTAAATTGGTACAAGATGCTTTCAATGGAAAAGCGGATAACAAAGCATGGAATGGATTCTATTATCGATATGCTTATGGAAATGATAGTAGATTGGAACAAAATCCAGCCGCTACACTTTTTATTGGAGATATTTTAGAGCAAGTAAACAAAGCCAATATTGGTTTACACCTTGAGGCAGGGTCTATTGAAGCTAGTGGAGATCAAAATGGAACAGAAAATCTATTATATACATTTGTAGGGGATGACCGCAATAACCTTAACTGCGAACCTGGTACTGTCAAAATGGATGAAAATGGAAATATTCTTATGCAAAAAAGTTTAAGAGAACAAGCTATGACAACATTCAAAGAGCAAATGAGTCATACTTCTATTACTGCAGAACAAACTGATATTGATACGCAAAATAGTGTATATCAAAAAATATTGGTAGAGTATAAAGAAGAGATGGATAAAGAAACCAATAACCGATCTGAAGTTGTCTTAGAGGCAATGGACAAAGACATTAAATATAATCCAAATATGTTTGCTGAGGACTATTATAAAAGCATTCTTTTGGAAGGTGCTTATACTACTGGAACACAAACAGAGTGGGCACAGGGTGTATTAGAACCTGGAAGTATGGAAGACCAGTCTTCTTTAAGTATAGATGGGGATGGAGAATTAGAGAATCAATCTATACCTATTGCTACTGATGCAGAAGTGAAAGAAATGGAGAAAAATGCCACTGACTCTCTACAACTTCCACCACAAATTACAAATAAAAAATTGGATACCCCAATAGAAATAGACACTTCTACTGAAACAAAAACAAAAGAACTCGAAGACAATGAAAAAAATACACCTGGTAATGGTATTACAGAAGAAGAAGCAGAAGAGTTAAATAAAAATAATGAACAATATGAAAATAAAGATAAGAATGGAGAAGAAGTAATTGTTGCTGATGATTTAGCAGAGATTACAGAAGAACAAATCCGAGAAAATCCAAATCTTTATATTGAAGCACTTAAAGCTTTACTTGCAGACGGCGACATTTCAGAAGCACAATATTTAGAGCAACTTGAAATTATAAAAAATGAAGGAATTCTTCCTGGAAAACAAGAAGAATCTTCTAAAGAAGAACCGAGTGTACAACCAGAGGAACCAGCTCCAGCGCAGCCTGAAAATACACAATATATAGAAGGACAACCATATCCTAATTTGCCTGGATATTATGTGCATTATGAGAATGGAACTCTTATTGCTTATACAGCTGAACAATATCAAAATATTGGAAAAAATGAAGTAATAGATGAAAAGGTAATTGATGCAGGTGGGGAAGAAGTACAGGATGAAATGGATCCTAATGTTGGTACAGATGCAAATGGTATCAATGATGGTGAAATTATAAATTCAACACCAGAAATGTCAAATGAAGAACAAATCGCACAGTTACAAGAACTGAAAGATAATTTACAACAATCAGAAATACCTACTATTGACTTAGAAACTGTAAACACTTTATAAAAACAAAGATGAGAGAGTAAACTCATCTTTTTCTTGTTTGACAAACCCCTTCATTTGTGATATCTTAGAATAGGAGAGTCGTCTATCAGAGGGGGTACTTACATGAAGGAATCTGTTGTATTTACATATGAAAATGAGAATGAATTTAAGAAGTTAGAAAGAGCACTAAAAAAATACAATATGCTTGCTTATAAAAAGTTATATTTTGAATTTTATCCTAGTTTAAAAGAAGGAAATATGCTTGGAAAAGTAATTCAAACAGATGCTTCTACAGGTATTGATACCTATGAATTAAAACTACCCACTGATGTATTATTTTCAAAAGTACATGGCGATGTTAGACTACATTATCAAAACTTAAAAAATGAACAAGCTGTTAAACTTTTAACCATTAAGCCAGAAGATATTTTAACAGAAGGTCATCAGTCAGAACTTGTTACCTATAAAGGCGTTATGGTATCCAAACAACATTCTGAAAAAGATTTATTTAAAATCAATTTATTAAATATGATACAAAAATAAAAAACCAATTCTTATTTAAGAGTTGGCTTTTTTTGTTGTGGTACAAATACTGCGATTTTTTCTTTTCCAGTTATTTCATTTGAAACAGTCTTTGGTAATATTTTTGTTTCTTTATAATTTTTATAAAGTTCTTCCCATTCTTGATAAGGAATTTTTTTGTATACTTCTGGAATGATTGTTTTATTAGAAAACATATCACCTGTTTCCATGCATCCATATATATGGAAATCTTCTAAGGCATGATTAGGATCTAAATCAAGTTCATATATAGTAACATATTTACATAATTCTTTTCCCAAATCCCGATTTTGTTTTATAATAGCTTTTATTTTATTTAGCTTTAAAGTATCTGCTGTTTCCTTTAATTGTTGTGCCTTTATTTCTAAACGATTAAAATTGTAAGGCAATGTATCATCTTGTAATGATGCAAGTGCCATGGCTTCCATTCTTTCAATTGATTGCATCATATTTTGTTGTTTCTTTTCTAATTGCTGAATCAAATTATTATTTTTTTGCAATTTCTCAATAAGAATTTTTGCACTTCCTATTTGTATTTTTAAATCTTCCTGATTTTTTGTTTCGTTCATTATAGAGCCCCCTTCCTAAAAAATGATATTATATAATCATAACACTTTTAAAAATGAAATGGCAAGGAAAACATTATATTCCCATAAAATCACATATTTATAAAAAAAGAAGACTTTATCCGTCAAAGGAATAGGAGGACTTTTGAAAGCAACATATACTATGGTAAGAAGGAGGAGACAAGATGGCAAAGCAAGCAAATAAAAGTGTTTTTCCAATAGTAGATGAGGTTGGAACAAGTAGTATTTTTTTAACAGGAACTGGTATTATGAATGCACAGATAAGAGTCGTATTTCCAAATGCATACACTGTGTATACAGTCGTTCCTTTTAATGGACGTTTTGAAATATATATTCCGCCTCTCGCTCGGCCTTTAGAAGAAGGAAAAATTATACACATTTATCAAACAGAAAATAGTAAAGATGAAAGTGAAAGTGTAGAAGTTAAAGTCTTTCTTTCATAAAGAACTTTTGGGATTTCTCAAAAGTTTTTGAGGGTCTTTTTTTTATGTTTTTTTATAGGAAACAGTTGGACAAGTCTATTTAAATACTTTATAATACATATAGGAGGAAGCTTATGACACCAGAAAAAAACATTTTAAATGATGCATTACTCATTTTTTGTTCCAAGGTAGAAGACGGAAATATGAGTTACAAATATGGAGAACAAGAGCAAGTTAAAAAAAATAGAGAAGCTTTTTATAAAAAAGTAAACATAGAGGAAGACAATTTTTTTCCTTTACGTACACCTAATAAAGATGTCATTTGTCATATAAAGGAAATGCCTACTACGGAATATATAGATGCGGACGCTGTTATAACAACGCTTCCTAATTTTTATATAGCGAATGCTTTTGGAGATTGTGGGCCTTTTGTTTTATACGATACTAAAAAAAATATACTAGGTTTTGCGCACCTAGGTTGGAGAAGTACGTATTTTGATTTACATAGTAAAATGGTACGTTCTTTTATAGAAGAATATGGTTCTTCAGCAGCTGATATAATTGCTTTTATAGGTCCCTCTATTCAACAAGAATCCTATGGTTTAGAAGAGGCCGCACAATTAGAAAATCCAGCATGGCCCCCTTATATAGAAAAGAAAAATAATTTATATTATTTGGATTTACAAGGGTATATTGTAGATGGTATAAAAAAAGAAGGAATTTTACTAGAAAATATAAATAAATCAGAAGAAGATACGGCAAAAGATTTTCATTATTTCTCGCATTATAGAAGTCTTCGTAGTAAAGACCCAGAAGGTAGATTTTTATATGGAGCGGGTTTACTTAAATAAGGAGTCTATTTTAAATTACAGTCACTTATAAGAAATGAGGAATCAAAATGTATTATTGTTTTTGCTATAAACCAAATGAATTAGAAAGTACAGAAGTTGGTGTATTAAAGCGTTTGAATGAAGATATAAATTATGCGGTGATGCAGGGAAGCTATCTTTACTTTGATAGTGAAACAGAAAAATTTTATAATAGCCAAAATAGGGAAGTAGATATAAAAGATAAAACCATTCAAGTTATTTGTGGTGTATTAAAGGTAGAAGAAATCATGCAGCAAGTACAAAAACAAGGAGGTATTCTTCCTATCAGTATAGAAGAACGTTCTTCTATCAAAAATTGGAATCAATATTATGAACCTAAAAGAAAATGTATTGCTTTAAAAGGAAAAGATATAAAAGATAAAAATATTTTAGCCGATTTTTATTATCAATCTAAACAAGATGAAATATTTATAAAGACAAAGAAAAAAGATTTTAATGGCTGTATATCTATAGATGAAATTTTAGATGAAAAAAGTTCTTTTAGAAAAGCCTTAGAATATCATTTAAATGATGACTTTATAATGAGTGAGAAGGTTTATATTGACGAGGATGCTTTAGGACCTAAGGAATATAGAGTATTTGTAAGAAATAGAAAAGTATTAAATATTTCTAGAATCAAAGAATTTACGTATCATAAAATTGATTCTTCTATTTCCGATTTTGCTGATAAACTGGTAAATCAATTGCCTGCTACTTTTCCTAAAAATTATGTTGTTGATTTATTTTCTTATAATGAAGGAATCGTTGATGTTGTAGAATTTAATGCTTTTGAAACAACCGCTAGATATTTATATAATTCTATTTTTTCTGTATCTGTGGATATTCTTCATAATGATATGATAAACGCCGTACCTGTAGAGAGAAGAAATGAAAATTTAGGTATAGATGTACAAGAATATATGAATTCTACACATTCTATGAGAGAGGATAGTTTTTCTAAGGATCTTAATGATATTGCAAGATATGGTTCTAGAATAGAGGGTGACTTTTTTATAGATACTAGCAATCATGAAAATGTGGATTTACTGGGTTTAGTTATGGATATAGATGGAATAGAACTTAGTGATTTAAATTTGGAATATATAAAAAAGAAATGAAAAAATAAATATATTTTTGATAATCAACAAAAAAGAATATAATTGGTTTACCTTATATTCTTTTTTTATGCACCAATGTTTTATATTTTTCTTGAATGGTATCCTGAAAGAAATTTCCTTCTTTTGAAACGATTAGATGCGGCTCTCTTTTTCTAATAGCTAGGCGTTCATCAGTACCAACATTATAAAATATCTTTTCTGCTTTATCTGTATATTCTATTCCATCTAAATGATCAATTTCATGGCAAAATATAATAGTTTCAAATCCTTCCACTTTTTTTGTAAAGTAATTGCCTTCGATATCTTGTGCTTCTAATTCTATAGAGTAAGGTCTTGCAACTTTTCCGGTTGCGTCATCAACACTCATACAACTTTCATAAAAGTATTGTTTTCCTTTCATAGAAATAATTTTAGGATTGAAGTAGGGTGTAATGGTATAATTTACACCCATATCGTTTAATTCTTTTTCATTTTCAGCTTGCATCTCACTTGTCGTCATAATTAAAATAAATCTTTTTAATACTCCAAACTGTGGAGCAGCGCAAGCGTAAGCTTTTTCTTCTAAACATATATTTTTCATTTGTTCGATGACTTCCTTGTAATAAGGATTTCCAAAATCGGTAACCTCACTACTTATTTCTCTTAATCTTTTATCATTTGGATCTAATGTTTTAATTTCTAAATTTTCCATAAAAATCTCTCCATTCTTTTTTATTTATTAAAATAAGTATAACAAAAAAATCACTAAAAGAATAGTGATTTGCTTGTTAATATTTACCTTAGGAAAGGTTCTTTTTCTATAGGTGGAATTGCATTAAGAGCAATATAGATAAAATAAATACACTGACATTATTTAATATATTGACAAAATCATTATCTATTATTTTTATACCACTGAGATAGTTGGTGGTGCAGTTACAGTGTACTTTTTTTTCTGTTATTTTATGACATTTAGGACACTGGTACTTTACTTGTACAAGAGAACACAAAATACTATCAATAAGAGCCCCTATAAATCCTAATACCGTAATAAATAGTAAAGTAGAGAGGGGAGAGTTTGTCAAAAGATAAAAAAGGAATGCGATTACAAACGAACCAAATAGAGAAGCACATAGTCCTAATCTAGTAATTCCTCCAGAAATTCCTTTAACAGTTTTTTTGAAAGTACAAATATCAATTGGATTTCCTTGTGCTAAAACACCAATTTCTGAGGCCATACTGTCTGCTAAAGAAGATGCCATCACACAAGCATATGTAATCAAATAAATATTGTCTTTTGTAAAGTAAAATAGAAGTAATGATAATGTTCCCATCCCTACATTTGCTAATACCTGTACAGCATCTCTTTTTCCATGTTTTTGATTTGTATTTTGTACAATTAATTCTCTTTTGGTATGTGCTATTTTTCCTGCTATCATGGTTGCTAAAAAAGTAGTAACTAAAATAACAAAACCTGTTACACCACCACAATAGGTGATCAGTATGGATAGTAGAAGGGCTATGATGACTCCATTTTTTGTAAATGCTTTCTTATAAATAGCGAACCCTGCTAATAAAGAACTTAAGCAAATGCTTATTATTAAATTTTCCATAGAAACCTCCTACTAAAATAGTATAAATAAATAAGATAGTAAAGCGATGCCAACAGGCAAGAATAAATTATCAAGTCCCTTTGTGCCAATCCACTCTAATAGGGCACTAAATAAAGATAAAAGAATGATTTCTACTACCGAAAGAGGTAAATGATAATAGAATGTAAATAGGTTTATAATTAAAAGGGAACATAGGAAAACAGTCAAGGTTCCATATAAAGTTTTTTGATTACTAAAAATCTTGAATTTATAAGATTTAAATTTTTGTCCAAAGTAGGGAGCTAGTCCATCTCCAATAGCCATACAAAATAGGCCAATGCCATAAGGGGCAATAAACCTTATATCTATGATTGTAAGTATCGATAAAAGAACCATACTTATGGGATAGTAGACTGTTCCTAATGAGGGACTTTCTGTTCTTTCCATCATTTTAAATATATTTTTTTTATAAGAAATATAATTTAGAATAACAAAGGTAATAGGTGGAATGAGTAAATGCCAAGTATTCTTAAAAAAATAAATCATGATAATCCATGTGAATGATACAAAAATATGAACTATTTTTCTAGAAGTTTCATCCGTACATTTTGTTTTCTTTTTTAAAATATCTGTAAAAAGTAAAATACCAAAAATAAAAAGATAGGTAAATATATAACCAAGTAATATCTGCATAATCATGTACTCCTTATTTTTCTATTATACCATACTTTGGTTTTGTCTTATGTGATAACCTTTTTATGTGTGCAACCTATAGCGTAAAATGATTTTTTCATTTTGATAAGTATTTGTATTGTTTATAAAAAAAATCACTGCAGTTACAGTGACCGTATTAAAATATTTACTTTTATAAAATCATTTTTATAATTTCTTCATTGGGTATAGTTATTTTATAAAAGGGGTGTGCATTTTTTCTTTGTGTGTCATACCATTTTTCTAAAGATGAAATAAGTTCTTGGTGCTCCTCAGATAGCCACCATGCCCCTTGCAAGTTACCATTTTGGTCATAATCGTGAATCAATACATTTGTAGAATCAAAAATGATAAAGTCTTTCATATTTTTATTTATAATTTCCTTGCTGTTTTTAAAATAAATATTTTCTCCTAGAGAAGAAGTAATGTAGTATGTATAATATTCATATTCTATATACTGACTTATTGGAAATTCTATAATATGGAGTCTTTCTAATTGTACTCCCTTTTTTAGAGCCTCTTTATAAAAAGGACTTTCTGTTTTCCTTATTTTATTTAATTTTTTTGAAAAGGTTTCAATATCATTTTGTTGTAAATCAAGTAGAGGACACTGTTCTCCTTCTTCATAATATTGTAAACATTCAAACTTTTTAAAGGAATATTTTAAAGTATCCCACAATGTATCAAATTGTTTTTGAAATTCTTCTACAGTAAGATAGGATGCCTTTAAAATATATTTATCAAAATCTATTCCCATATATTCTCCTTTTTCTATATTAAAGCAAAATGAATATTAATAGTATACATCGTATTTCTAATAATTTCAATTTATGTATTCAAAAGAGCTATTTTTGTGAATATAATAATTTTGTTTGTTTAGAAAGTGGATGATGGAGTTTAGATAGACGCACTAGACTTTCATAAAAAGGGTACTCGTTATATAAAAAATAAAAATACCGGTCTTTATTAAAACAAAAGAAAAACCTTATAAAATAAGGTTTGAATTTCAATATGGTGCGAGTGAAGGGACTTGAACCCCCATGTCGTAAGACACTAGATCCTAAGTCTAGCGCGTCTGCCAATTTCGCCACACTCGCGATTAAATAAATGGTGGACCTTGATGGACTCGAACCATCGACCGTCCGGTTATGAGCCGGATGCTCTAACCAACTGAGCTAAAGGTCCAGCAGCATTACTGCTTCTTAATAATATCATATTCAAATAAAATATGCAATATGTTTTAAATAATTTTTTTTATAAATTTTAACGCATTTTTATCTTTATAATATAGTATAAGTAAAGGAGAAGATTTATATGATAGGAAATACTCCTATGATTGAGATAAAATACACATATAAAAACCAGATTAGAAAGATTTATACCAAACTAGAATTTTATAATATAACGGGTAGTATCAAAGATAGAATGGTGCAGTATTGTATCCAAAAGAATATAGAAAATGGCAATATCAAAGAAGGAGATGCCCTTATTGAAGCCACAAGTGGGAATACCGGTATTAGTTTAGCGGCTATGGGTGCTAGGCTCCAGCATCCTGTTTATATCTTTATGCCAGACTTTGTCAGCAAAGAAAGAATAGAACTTATAAAATCTTTTGGTGCGAATGTCACACTGGTTTCTAAAGAAGAAGGCGGCTATGACACTTGTATTCGTTTAGCTGATGCTTTTAAACAAGAGTATGGTGGTTTTCGTTTAGATCAGTTTAAACATCCTTACAATATTACCGCACATTATCAAGGTACTGCCACGGAAATTGTAAAACAGCTTCCCCTTATAGATGGTTTTGCTTCGGGAATTGGAACTGGAGGCACTTTGATGGGCTGCGCCCTTAAGATAAAAGAAAACAATGAGAACGCTGTGATTGCGGCAATTGAACCTTCTACCATGACACTTCTCTCTGTTCCAAAAGTAATAGGGGACCATCAAATAGAAGGAATCGCGGATGGATTTATGCCAGCCCTTGTCGATACAGAACTTATTAACAAAGTCATTCTTATACAAGATATAGAAGCCATTGCCATCGCCCAAAAACTTGCCAAAGAATTAGGACTCGGCGTAGGTATTTCTTCCGGTGCAAACTGCCTTGGTGGTATTTTATTAGAAGAAGCGATAGGAGGAACTATCTGTACTGTCTTTCCAGATGACAATAAAAAGTATTTAAGTACAAAACTTTTAGAGGAACAAGAATTAGGAGAAGAGAGTATCGTCTCACAAATTAGGTTTCTCTCTTATGAAATCATGTAATAGTGTGTTATTTTTTGACTCTTTGTTTGAAAACATATACGAGGTATGTTATAATAAAAAAATAGAAAAGAAGGTGTTTTATGAAAATATATAATACTCTTACCAAACAAATAGAAACATTTACGCCCCATAAAGAAGGCGTTGTAAATTTATATACTTGTGGTCCTACCGTATATCACTTTGCGCATATTGGCAATTTAAGATGCTACATATTTGAAGACATCTTAGAAAAAGCACTTACATACGTTGGCTACAAAGTCAATCGTGTTATGAACATTACAGATGTAGGTCATATGACAAGTGATGCAGATGAAGGCGAAGACAAGATGTTAAAAGGAGCAAAAAGAGAACACAAAACAGTGTACGAAATTGCAGACTTTTATACAGAAGCTTTCTTTGCCGACACTCATAAGCTTAATATTAAAAAGCCACCTGTGATTGAAAAAGCTTCTTCACACATTGATATGTACATCAAAATGATTGAAAAATTATTAGAAGATGGTTTTGCTTATAAAGAAGGCGGCAACGTTTACTTTGATATTAGTAAGGCAAAAGATTACTATGCACTATCAGGCATGAATACAGAAGATTTAATGGTAGGTGCTAGAGAAGATGTCGAAGAAGATGCCCATAAAAAAAATCCTTATGATTTTGGTCTATGGTTTACTGTCTCTAAATTTGAAAACCAAGCCATGCAGTGGGATTCTCCATGGGGAAGAGGTTATCCAGGATGGCATATTGAATGTTCTGGAATAGCCCTTACATATCTAGGAGAATATTTAGACATTCACTGTGGTGGAATTGATAATATATTCCCACACCATACCAATGAAATTGCCCAAAGTGAAGCTTTTATAGGACACCCTTGGTGTAAATATTGGATGCATAGTGAGCACTTAAATGATCAAACAGGAAAAATGAGCAAAAGCAATGGTGAATTTTTAACCCTTTCTGTTTTAGAAAAAAAAGGATTCAGTCCTTTGGTATACCGTTTATTCTGCTTGAATTCACATTATAGAAAAACACTTGTTTTTTCATATGAAGCAATGGAACAAACCAAAAATACTTATGAAAAATTACTTTCTAAAATAGATGCTGTTAAAAAAGAAGCACAAGGAGAAGTAGAAGAAGGTATACTTCAAAAATTCCAAACTGCTTTCAAAGAAAATTTAGAGAATGATTTAAATACAGCTTCTGCTTTAACAACGCTTTATGATGTTTTAAAAGCAGAGACAACAGCGGCTACCAAAATAAAATTAATAGAAGAATTTGATACCGTATTGTCTTTAGATTTACTAAAAGATAAAACTACTGAAATTACAGCAGAATTAGAAACCTATATAAAAGAGCAAATAAATCTAAGAACACTTGCTAAACAAGAAAAAGATTTCACAAAAGCAGATGCAATTAGAGAAGCCCTTTTAGAAAAAGGAATTGAAATCAAAGATACAAGAGAAGGCACCATTTTTAGTCTTAGATAAAAGGAGAGAAACGATTGAATTATATGACACTTGGGTATGAAAATATCGCAACAATAGGCCTCTTTATTATTGGTTTTATTGCTGTCCTTTATGCCCAGACCAAAATGAACAACAGTTACCGTAAAAACAAACAAATTAAAAATATACAAGGAAAAACAGGTGTTGAAGTAGCCCGTACAATTTTAGACGCCAATGGTCTTACTTCTATTTATGTCGTAGAGACAAGAGGAGAGTTAACCGATCATTATGATCCTACAAGAAAAGTCATCAAACTCTCTTCTGCTATTTTCCATGGAGACAGTATTGCAGCTGCTTCCATTGCGGCCCATGAATGTGGCCATGCCATCCAAGATAAAGTAGGGTATACGTTTATGCGAATTAGAAGTGCCATAGTACCTATTGTCAATTCCATCACGTACATTGGTTACTTTGTTTCTATTTTATCTCTATTCTTTGGAATGATTGGCTATTTAAAAATAGGAATTTTAATGTTACTAGCCGCACTCATTTTTCAGCTTATCACACTTCCGGTTGAATTTGATGCATCCAAAAGAGCAGAACAAGAATTATATAAATTAGGTCTTATTGAAAAGAAGGAACAAGAAGATGTGCATGACATGTTAAAAGCGGCTGCCCTTACTTATGTAGCTGCTTTCATCTCTACAATTCTAAATTTATTAAGACTCGTTTTAATGCTAAGTGGAAATAAAGACGATTAAAAAAAGAAAAACAAAGTCCAAATAGAAGACTTTTTTTCTTGCAAATATGGTATACTAAAAAAAGAAAAGAGGAATCTTATGAATGGCATTTTATTGGTTTCAAAACCAAAAGATTATACAAGTAGGGATATTGTAAATATTGTATCCAAACATTTAGGAACCAAGAAAATAGGACATACAGGTACATTAGATCCTCTTGCGACGGGTGTTTTGGTACTGTGTATTGGAAAAGCAACTAAATTTGCGGAAATATTAACAGCGGAAAGTAAAGAATATATAGCAGAGGTTTGCCTTGGTACAGAAACAGATACTTATGATATTACAGGGACTGTTTTAAAGGAAGAGGATGTTTCTATCACAAAAGAAGACATTGAAAAAGCCCTTTCTTTCTTCCATAAAACTTACCTACAACAAGTTCCTATTTATGCGGCTGTAAAAGTAAATGGCAAAAAACTCTATGAGTATGCAAGAGAAGGTATAGAAATCACACCTCCTTCTAAAGAAGTTACCATTCAAAATATTGAACTTTTAGGAGAGCCATCTTATCAAAATGGAAAAACTTATTTTAAAATGAAATGTACAGTAAGCAAAGGCACCTATATCAGAAGTCTTATTCATGACATTGCTTCTTACTTAGAAGTCCCTGGTACAATGCAGGAACTAGAAAGAACAAAGCAAGGACCTTACCTCATAGAAGATACTTTTACTTTAGAAGAAATAGAAAAAGGGGAATACCAGCTAATGCCTTTCTTAACAGCGTTAGATAAATTTCCTAAAGTTACAGTAGGAGAAGAAATAGAAGCTAAAATTCATAATGGTGCTGTTTTAGAAAATGAGTATGGACAGCTTCCCCTTGTCTTTATAAATCAAACAGGCCATCCTTTAGCCCTTTATAAAGAATACAAAGAAAACCTTATTAAACCTTGGAAAATGTTTTAAAAAAATAAAAAAATGCAAAAAATGTCGAAAAAAAAGTTGACATTTTTTTTTGATAAGAATATACTAGTATACTGAACCAGTGAAACAGTATACAGGAGTGATAAAATGGATAAAAGAAAACAGATTATAGAAAAAGCTCGTTTTTTATTCCAAAATTATGGATATAAAAAGGTAAGTATGGATGAAATAGCAAGAGAAGCAGAAGTAACCAAAAAAACAATCTACAGCTATTTCAAAGACAAAGATGCTTTGTTTGGGTATTTTATTGAAGAAGAAAGAGAACAAATGAAGCAAATAATCGAACAAATAGAAAAGAAGAATTTATCTTTTTTTGATACCGTTCATGAAACCATCTATGCACTTTTAAAGTATCATAACCAGTCACCTTTTTTTAAGACTTTGCACCAAGAGGCAAAACTTCTTGCTGTATCTCCTGCTTTGGGGTATTTAAAAGAAACAGAAAAAGATACAGAAAATTATATTAAAAGAAAATTAACAGAAGCTATGCAAAAAAAACAAATTAAAACTTGTAATGCAGACTTATGTGCTTTTATTATTTTAAAGGTTTACAAAGCACTTTTAATAGAGTGGGATTGTACCAATCATCCTCTTAGTGAAAAAGAAGTGACAGATAATATTACAGCTGTTTTAAAAACAGGTTTATTTAACGAAGGAGGAAATATATGAAAATAACAGATAAAAAAGCAATGAAATATGTCATTATTGTAGCCTTACTATTGATTCCTTTTATGTATAGCTTTTTTTACTTAAAAGCCTTTTGGGATCCATATGGAAAAATGAATGAAATTCCAGTTGCGGTTGTCAATTTAGATAAAGGTACCAATAATAAAGGAAAAGAACTTATTGATAGTTTACAAAAAAAGAATGTTCTTAAGTTCTCAGTAACAGATAAAGAAAAAGCAGAGGATGGTTTACAAGACCAAACTTACTATGCGGTTATTACGATTCCAAGTGATTTTACAAGTCGTTTAGAAAGTGCGAAAGATAAGAATCGTAAATATACAACAATTACTTATAGTCCCAATCAAAAATCCAATTATTTAGCTTCACAAATTATTTCACGTGTCATCACAGAGGTAGAAAAAGAAACCAATGCGAATGTTGCGAAAGAAGTAGTCAATACTTTATCTGATAAATTAAAAGAAGTACCAGAGAAAGTCACACAAATTGAATCAGGACTTGCAGAAATAGAAAATGGAACGTCTTCCTTAAAAGAAGGAACAGGGAAATTAACAGAAGGCATGCAGACGCTACAAAATGGAGCCACCACACTTACACAAAATTATGAAACTTTTGATGCTGGTTTATTGCAAAGTAAAAATGGTGTAGATACACTAGTAAGTGGAACCCAGTCTCTTCATGAGGGAGCCACCAATTTAAATGCAGGTGTCACTACTTATGTAAGTAGTGTAGATAAGTTAGCTGGCAATATCACAAATCTTAGTACACTTTTAACTTTATTAAATGAGCATCCAGAATATATAAACTTGCCACAAGTACAAGCGCAACTAAAGGCAGCTACACAAACACTAAATGCTCTTACAACCAAACAAAATGGAGTAAGTGAAGTGGATAAATTAGTGGGTGCTGGAAAACAAATCAAACAAGGGGCAAACCAGTTAGAGAATGGAAGTAAAACACTATACCAAGGAAGTACTTCTTTACAAACAGGTATGCAGACCTTAAAAGGCGCAAGTACAACCATTCAAAATGGAATGCATTCCTTACAGGCAGGTATTGTAACTGCTAGCAATGGCGTTACACAGCTTGATAATGGAACTTCTACTTTACATAATGGGGTAAGTACAGCCAAAACAGAAGTAACCAATCAAAAACAAAAAATGGAAGAAGAGATTTCTGCATTAGATGGACTTGGTGATTATGTTAAAAAACCAGTACAAATTAAAGAAAACGATACACCAAAAGTAAATGAATATGGAACCGCTTTTGCGCCTTACTTTATTTCTATCTCATTATGGGTAGGGGCTCTTATGTTATTTGTTGTTTTATATTATGATGTGAATGATCGTTTTCCAACCTTTAGTAGAAATGCCAAAAACAAAACAAAAAGAACATTTGCCTATATGGGAATCGCTACCTTACAAGCGCTTGTCTTAGGAATCATCCTAAAAGTAGGACTTGGATATACAGTAACCAATTATGGACTTTATTTCGCAGCACTTGTTTTAGCAGCCAATGCCTTTGTTCTTATTATAGAATTTTTAATTGTACACTTTAATGATGTTGGTAAATTCTTAGCTATATTACTTTTAGTACTACAACTTGCCGCATCAGCAGGGACTTTCCCTATTGAAACAGTACCTACCATTTTTCAAAAAATATATCCATTTATGCCAATTGGATATACCGTACGTTTATTCAAAGAAGCGCTTATTCGTATAGATGCTGCTTTATTAACAAAAGACGTATGTATTATGATAGGCATTTTGGTTTTCTTCTTTTGTGTCAATTTTATAAAAGACAAAAGAGAACAGAAAAAACAACTCGTAAAATAAAAGGATGTTAACATTCTTTTTTTTATTTACAATTGCTTTAAAAACAGGTATACTTTTTATAGAATATAGAAATGAGAGATGTGGAAGATGAAAAACACAAGGTATAAAAATACTTTAGGTCGCCGTGGTTTTACATTAATAGAAGTACTAGGCATTATTGTCGTACTAGGCATTATATCGGTTATCACGGTACCCATGGTATATAAGGTCATAGAAAGTTCGCAAAAGAAAGCTTTCAAAGAAACAACAGAAGGGATCGTAAGAGCAGCCGATGTGTATTTCGCAAGAAATAGTACAAAACTATATAAAACATTTGAAACAAACGGCGGTCTTATTTCTTTTGTCTTTGATGAAGCATTAGGTAAAAAAGGTATTTCTGCAGAAGGGTATGAAATCACCTATAGTGGGGAAGCTCCAATTGCGGGGAAAGTCCTTCTTTATAATGATGGAACCATAGAAGTAGAAAATCTGACAAACGGAAAATACTATGCCAATAAAGATGTAGATACACCTGTTGTTGTAACAACAATATCTACGACTCTTACGAGAGAAGAACTTACCAAAAAGGTAAAAGAATTATTGGATAGAATGGATACCGTAGAAAAAGAAAATAAAGATGCGAAAACAAAAATTACTTCCTTACAATCAGAAAATACGACTTTAAAAAGTCAAACCCAAACTAATACTGTTGATATTGGTACTTTAAAAACGCAAGTTGCTAAAAATACAACAGATATTTCTAATATAAGTAAAAATCAGTTAAATGAAACTTACCCAGTAGGAAGCATTTATATCAGTACAAGTAGTACGAGCCCATCAACCTTATTTGGTGGAGTATGGGAAGCATACGGCACAGGAAGAACTTTGGTAGGCATCAATACCGCAGATGGAAACTTTAATACAGTAGGGAAAACAGGGGGAAGTACGACAACGACTTTATCTGCTGCCAACTTACCAAGTCATACCCATAGTATTCCTGCTTTAAGTGGAAGTACAAATGCTGCAGGTGCCCATACACATACCTATAGTGAAACGACAAGTGCTGCAGGAAATCACAATCATACCTTTAGCGGTACTACCAGCAGTGCAGGTGCTCATACCCATCCAAATCATCCAAATGTATTTGTAGACAAAAGATATAGTGATGGAGCTTCTTCAGGAGGCTATCCAAGTTATGTAAATACCTCAGGTGCAAATCAAAGATACTTTAATACCCAGGCCTTTGATGGTGTTTATACATATACAGGAAGTGCCGGTGCACATACGCATACCTACAGCGGAACAACAACTACAACAGGAAACCATACACATACCTTTAGTGGAACGACAAGTAGTGCAGGAAACCATAGCCATACCGTTGCTACCACAGCTTCTACAACAGGAGCTACAGGTTCAGCATCTGCATTCTCTAACTTACAACCATATATAACTGTATATATGTGGAGAAGAACTGCTTAGTAAGCGGTTTTTTTTCCTAAAAAAGGGAATAAAAGCTTGTAAAAAAGGGTAAGATAGTGTATATTAGAAATGTACTTAAATCTTGGTTTAGAAATACTCCAATTTTTTACTCAGATTTAAGCGTATAGAAAGAAAAGGAGAAATATTATGGCTTTAACAAAAGAAACAAAAGAACAAATCGTTAAGAAATATGCAAGAAATGCTGGAGATACAGGATCTGCTGAAGTACAAATCGCTATTTTAACAGAAGAAATCAAAGTATTAACAGAACATTTAAAAGAACATAAACACGATTTCCATTCAAGAAGAGGATTACTTAAAAAAGTAGGACAAAGAAGAAGTATGTTAAACTACTTATTCAAAGAAGATGTTACAAGATATCGTGAACTTATCAAAAGCTTAGGACTTAGAAAATAATAATCAGTAGACACTCCTTTTTGAGTGTCTTTACTTTATGGAGGTATAAATATGAAAAAAGTATTTGAAATGGATTTTAGAGGTAGAAAATTAATCGTCGAACACGGAGAACTTGCAAAACAAGCAAATGGATCTGTCTTAGTAAGATATGGAGATACAGTTGTTTTAAGTACAGCCGTTGTAAGTAAAGACGCTAATCTTTTATCAGATTTTTTTCCACTTATGGTTCTTTACCAAGAAAAACTATACTCTGTAGGTAAAATCCCAGGTGGTTTTATCAAAAGAGAAGCAAGACCAAGTGAAAATGCTACTTTAGCAGCGCGTATGATTGAAAGACCTTTAAGACCTTTATTTAAAGAAGGGTTTAAAAATGAAGTACAAATTGTCAATACTGTTTTATCAGTAGACCAAGACAATTCACCAGAAATGACAGCTTTATTTGGATCTTCTTTATCTACATGTATTTCAGAAATTCCTTTTGATGGACCTGTAGCGTCTGTCAAAGTGGGAAGAGTTAATGGGGCATTTATCATCAATCCAACTGTAGAGGAAGCAGAAGTATCTGATATCGATCTTACTTTAGCAGGTACGAAAGATGCAATCAACATGGTGGAATCTTCTGCCGCAGAAGCATCAGAAGAAGATATGTTAGAAGCTTTATTATTTGGACATGATGCAATCAAAGAACTTGTTGCTTTTGAAGAAGAAATCATTGCAGAAATTGGTAAACCAGATATGGAATATAAATCTTTAGAAATTACCGAAAATTTAACAAAAGAAATAGAAGCTTTGGCTACTGAAAAATTAAATGAAGCACTTCGTATTAAAGAAAAACTTGCTTCACACGCTGCTATTGATGCAATAAAAGCAGAAGTATGCGAAAAATATACAGTAGAAAATGAAAATGAAAAACCAGAAGTTTTAAAAGAACTTATTACAAAAGTAAAAATGGTACTTGAAAATATTGAATACCGTTTATTTAGAAGTATTGTTGTAAAAGAACATACAAGAGCAGATGGTAGAGCAATGGATGAAATTAGACCTTTATCAGCCTCTACAGATTTGCTTCCACGTACCCATGGTTCCGCTCTTTTCACAAGAGGACAAACACAAAGTTTATCTGTAACAACATTAGGGGCTCTTGGAGAACATCAAATTTTAGATGGTGTTGGACTTGAAGACCAAAAACGTTTTATGTTACATTATAATTTCCCTCAGTTCTCTGTAGGAGAAACAGGACGTTATGGCGCACCTGGTAGAAGAGAAGTAGGACATGGTGCTTTAGGAGAAAAAGCTTTGGCACGTGTAATCCCATCTGAAGAAGAATTTCCTTACACCATTCGTGTGGTATCTGAAATTTTAGAAAGTAACGGTTCTTCTTCACAAGCTTCTATCTGTGCTGGATGTATGAGTTTAATGGCAGCAGGTGTACCTATCAAAGCACCAGTCGCTGGTATTGCAATGGGTCTTATTACAGATGGTGATGATTATACCATTTTAACAGATATTCAGGGAATGGAAGATCATTTAGGAGATATGGATTTCAAAGTAGCAGGTACTGCTAAAGGAATTTGTGCTCTTCAAATGGATATTAAAATCAAAGGAATTACAAAACAAATTTTAAAAGAAGCATTAGAACAAGCTAAAAAAGCAAGAATGCATATTTTAAATGTGATTACAGATACCATTCCAGAACCTCGTAAAGAAGTAAGCCAGTATGCTCCAAAAACAATGACATTCATGATTGATCCAAATCGTATTAAAGAAGTCATTGGTCGTGGTGGAGAAATGATTACGAAGATTATTTTAGAAGCAAGTCATGTCAATACTGTTACAGATGTAAATGCTGTTAAGGTAGATTTAGAAGATGATGGTAGAGTTGTTATTTATCATACAGATCAAACCATTATTGATACAACAGCAAACATGATTAAAGATATTCTAAAAGAAGTGGAAGAAGGAAAAATTTACAATGGAAAAGTTGTAAAAGTAGAAGACTTTGGATGCTTTGTAGAACTTTGGAAAGGTTGCGAAGGACTTGTCCATGTATCACAACTTTCAAATAAAAGAGTAGAAAAACCAAGTGATGTTGTCAAAGTAGGAGATGAATTACTTGTTAAATCTTTAGGATATGACAAAAGAGGAAGATTAAATCTTTCTCATAAAGAAACACTTCCTAAAGAAGAAAAACCAAAAAAAGAAGAATAGTTTAACATAACTATTTTTTTTATGTCTTCCTATATATAATTTCGTTTGTGTAAAGAGTTTTTGGGATTTAAAGTAAAATCTTGAAAACTTTTTGTCTTATAAAATTTAAATATATCTAACAACATTAGGTGTATAAAGTTTGTCTTTGTAGTAAGGAACAAATTGTTTAA
>JAQUWE010000014.1 GCA_028693035.1 Bacilli bacterium
TTGCTTCCATTTCATCATGGGCATTGGTTGCATTTACTGCACTATTTCTAGCAGCAATAACAGCTTCTAATGTACCACTTTCATGGGATGCATACCCTTTTACTGTTTCTACTAAATTAGGGATTAAATCTGCCCTTCTTTTTAGAAGAACATCGATTTGTGACCATTGGTCTTTCACCATATTCTTTAGTTTGATAAGTCCATTGTAAGTACCTATTACAAAGGCTACAACAAGGACAAGAACAATTCCTATAACGATTAGTGCTATTGTAAGTCCGCTCATATTATTACCTCCTATTGTTATTATATAAGAAAAGAGAAAAAAAATAAATAACTTTTGTATATTTTCTATTTTATTTGTACAATATACTGATGAAAGGGTGAGAATATGAGTACTGATATCAGAAAATATATAAAGAAAAATTTCAAGGGTGCAGATGTTGATGAAATTAAGGAATCTATTTCTTCCTCTATTAGTGAAAAAGAGGAAGTGACACTCCCAGGTCTTGGTGTCTTTTTTGAAATTTTGTGGGACAATAGTGGAGAAAAAGAACAGGAACAAATTTTAAATACCATACGTGATCATATTAAATAATTATAGTTATAGAATAAAACATACAGAAAATAAATTGTATGTTTTTTTGCTTTTTCACATAGCATTTACACTATACTAATAACACTTTGATATATTTTATTATATAGAGTATCACTATGTTGCCCATAATTATATTTCTTTCTTTTTTAAGTTTTCCTGTAAAAGGAATTCAAAAGCATAAAATTCATTACTCATATGATCTGTTAATCGTGAAAATAAATTATCCTTATTTAAACCATACAATATATTTGATATTTCTTTTATTTTTAGAAAGTCAATGTTTAATGTATCTTCCCTTGTTTGTAAATTTTTTTTTAATAAGTCAAGATTTTCTTTAAGAATGACCAAATCTGCAGAGTTAAATTTATACTTATCATCTCTCTTTAAATTAACAATATCTAATAAAATATTATTAATATGTTCTATCATTTCCATGTTTATTTTGAATACTCCTTTCACATTCTTATTTTACAACATATAACTTCAAACTTATATAATTTTTTTATTTTCTATAATCAGATAATAACGTACAACCCTGTATATTGTTTTTTCGGACAATTTGTTTTGCAACATCTAATGGCTGCAAATTTTGTTCTACAATACTGTGGACAGGTAGCCAGTGAAACTTGTGTATCTTTTCTACTCCTTTATCTATTTCTTTTCTTTCAAAAGGGTTATCTGGTAAATCTGATGCTACTTTTAGTTTATAATAATAATTAATCTCTTGGTTTATTTTAGAATTTTTATTTTTATAAATGTTTTCATGAATACAAAATAGTTCTATTACTTCAGTCTCAATATCTAATTCTTCTTTAACTTCACGCAATATGGCTTCTTCTGTGGTTTCTCCTATTTCTACATGTCCTCCAGGAAAGCAAAAACCAATGAATTTTTCACCTTCGTGTACTAGTATTTTATCATTTTGAACAATGACTGCACTTACTCTTAATTTGAACTTTCCCAAATCACTTTGTACCTTTATATCCATATTATCCTCCGTATTAGTACTTCTTTTTTATATAATTTTCCTTAACAGTTCAATATAAATTTCACTATTTTGGGAAGTATTAAAACTTCCCTTTTTTAAGAATTTTAAGTGTTCAACACTTTTTCCTTGTTTAATTTCAAAATTTATATAACCATGCTCTAATATTCCATTTAATATAATTCCATCCTCTTGAAATAGATTTTCTAATGATTTAACCACCGAATTACTTTTAGAACGGTTATATTTAAGAATATCCCTAAGCATATTTGCACTTTCTCCTATTTTTAAAATTGGATCCTTAGCATTTAATTTATAATTTAAATGAGAAACTAAGTTACGGTAACCTGTTAATTCGCCTTTTTTAAGGGACTTATATTTAGATGCAATATTAGGGTTTTCATATGTGTATAGGGAAAATATTTGGTCTAATATTTGTTTTTTGATTTTACTTTTTGAAAGTTCTCTTAACTTTTCATTTATATTACCTTTATTTTCTTCATAAGAGAAATAATCCAACATATTAGACACTTTACCAGATGTTATTTTGTCTATTTCAATTTCATCTTCAAAGAAGGTAAAAAAGTATAGGTAATCCCTTTCTAATCCATTTACATATTCTAATTGTTTACTTTGAAATGCATTATAAAAAACCAATATTTTTCGTAAATAGTTGAAATTTAATAAATGGTAAATCTTATGATAATTATCAATTTTATTCACAACTTCTTTATAGTTCTTTATATCATCGCTAAGTATATTATTTATATTGTTTTTAAATTTCAAATTTTTATTTTTAAGGATTCTTTCGTGTAAATCCTTTCTCTTATCTTGTAGTTTCACAATATAATCTTTATTTTCTAAAATATCTTCAAATATTTGTTTGTTTTCTTTTTTATTATATTCTTCTTTTATTTTCTTTTTATATAAGTTACTATCTATGTATAATTCTTGAATAATAACATGATCACGTTCTAAAATATAACTTAGATTTCCATTATATTTTATTTCATTATTGTTATAGTAAAAAGGTTTTAATCTTTTTAATTCTTCATCATCAAAAATTGCATCAATAATTCTTTCATATTCTTTTTGTTCTTGATCAATAAGGGTTTGATGTGATAAAAGTGCAACTCTACCTAAATATAGAATTTCTTGAAGTTTATTTACATTACCCTTTTGTTTCTTAACAAATTGTTGGTATTTTACTGTAGAATTGATGAAATCCGATAAAATATTTGGAGGAACCAGTTTAAATATAATGTAAATAGAATTATAGAAAATAGAATTTTCTTTTATTACAATTTTTAATTCTTTATATTCTTCTAAAGAAATTTCTATTCTTTCCATACTATTAAACTCTAATTTTAAATCCTTTAAATATAAACAAAAAGCCTTCCAATATAAATCAATCATAAAATTACTATAAAGATCTGTGTTATCAATGTGAGAAAGATATATTTTTGACTGTATTTCATTTAGAAACTCTTCCTCTTTTATATATGGGGTTTGAACAAGTATTTCTTTAAAGGTATCTTTTTCTATTTTCTTTTTTAACTCTTCAATGGCTGCTTTTAAATAGGTATCCCTACTTGTTAATGTTAAAAAACTATATTGGTATAATTGACGTTTTAAAAATCTAGAAGCACTGTTTTCCTCTTCTTGATTTCTATCTAATTTTATTATTCTTTTATATATTTTATTAAATGAGGGAACAAATTGATAGGTTTGATATGTAAAATCATATGTACATTTTTCTAATATTTTATTGACAGAATTTGAATCAAAATACGATAGTACCATAGCACTTTTAAATTTTTCAATCATTTTATCTTTTAAATTTTTTTGATCATTTTCATATATTTTCTTATATATATCACTTGATAAATTAGAAGCTAAAACACGGTCATAAGACAAATCTGTATAATGATAAATTTTATTTCTTAATTCACGCATATAACCTTTTAAATCTAAAATCTCACTACATTCTGAAAATAAAGCATCTTTATCTTTGAAATAATCATTAAAATTAGAAATGTGATTTGATGTAATATGCAAGTTTCTCGAGAATAAAAGATCATGATCAATATTATAATTTATCAATGTCGCCAATTTTTTAGTTCCATAGACGATTAATTTAATAAAATCATTTTTATAATCATCTTTTATTTTATTATTTTCTAAAACATCACTCGTAATATTTGTTTCATTTTTACTATAAATGAGTGTTTTCCCCATATCAATAATCATAGAAACTATTTTATTTTTGATTTTAAAATACAAAATAGTTTCTACGTTTAAAATTGACTTTCCTATTTTATCATTAGATTTGCCTTTTCTTTTTCCATTTTTTTGGTTTGTTTTTACTGCCTTTAGTAATCCCTTTACATAAGCATTTAACTCTCTTACGTAATAATAAAGATCACTATCTGTTGTTTCTGTTTCTTTTATTTTCATTTGTTTATAGATTGAATCTAGTTGAGATTTTGTTTTAGCAGGATCTTTTAATGAATTTTCTAATTTTATTAACTCTTCTTTTATTGTCACTATATAATTCAATAATTTATTTTTATAGTTATCTATAATATCTATTAGCTTTTCATTTTTCAGTAACCTATTAATCATAGCCAAAAACCATTGATCCCGTTTTGAAACTGGCTTAATTTTATTACCGGAAATAACATATCTAATTTTATTATTCTCAATCGATTTTTTTATATATTTTAATTTTTTATCCTTTTTTATATTCATTTCTTCTTTAAATTGTGTACTGGCTTTTTCATCTCCATCAAATATATAATGATTTAATAAATCTACCTTATCTCTATTTGTTTCCTTAAATTTTTTATTGAGATAATATTGAATACTATTTATTCCATTTTTATGATCCTTTTTATTTTGTTGCTTCACTTCACTTTTTAAATTGATAATTAACGTTTTATTTTGTTTCATATTATCACTTAATAGATTTTGTATGATGTTTTTTAATAGGTCTTTTATTTTAGTATTTTTATTGCCCTTATTAAGGACATTATCACTTATATAATCTTCTTCTAATCTACTCATTAATAGTTCTAATTTGTCTATTTCTTCTGATTTAAATGTTCCCTTTTCTTCTGTTCTATAATTCTTTATAGTTTCTTTTTTTACTTTAGACTTCAAATACATACTATTTCACCTCTATTCAAATTATATCAAAAAAAGTATAGGTTTCATACCCTATACTTTTTGTTTTTTTATACTATATGTAAACAAATTAACACTTATTTTTATTGTTTCAAACCATAAATGACTAACTTTCAACCTGCTTAATGAAAGTTAAATCTACTTCAAATACAGATTACATGATGATTTAGAATTTTATGTTCATAGATTGAGTTGCTCTAAAAGAACAAAGAATACACACTAGAAGAGTTGGGGGTTTTAGTACTCTGTTAAATTGAGTTGTTCTAAAAGTGGTACAACCTCTGTGCGGGTTTGTATATAGTTTTAGTACTCTGTTAAATTGAGTTGCTCTAAAAGGTTTTTACTTGAGACTATCTTATTTGCTTGTTTTAGTACTCTGTTAAATTGAGTTGTTCTAAAAGAAAAGTCGTGCTGGGAAAATTGGATATCTGTTTTAGTACTCTGTTAAATTGAGTTGTTCTAAAAGGTCAAATAAATTTCTAATCAAAGATAAATTTCATTTATTGACCACCTTTTTATAAATTATTTCTAATATGATTATACCACTATAATAGAACATATACAAACAAAATTATCTTACTTTTATCATTAGAGTATACTCTTGCATTTTCCCAATAGTATTCTCTGTTTTAAAATATCTTTCTATTTTGAATCCACAATGTTCATAGCATTTTATACCAACAATATTTTCTTTTAATGGGCACATAATAAGTAACTTTGCTTGTTTCTCATTAAACAAATACTTGCTTAATAAATTAATACTTTTTCTTCCAATCCCTTTATTGTGTAATTTTAGTTCCCCCAAAAATATATCTATTTCATAACAATTATTAGTAGTGATATTATACAATCTTTTATTTTCTGGGTTTACCAATTGGTATTGTATGATTCCTATTGGTTGATTTTCATATTCAATCATAAAAACAGGTATTTCTGCATTTTCTTTAGTTCTTGGTAAATATTTGTTTTTTACTTCCTTATAAGTCAACTTTCTTTGCTCAAAATGCTTATAAATTTCTTCTTTCTGATACCAGTTTTCTAATGTCTTATAGTCTTCATCATTATCACAAAGCAATCTTATCTTTATCCTACCATCTTTCATTTTTAGCTCCTTTAGACTTTTCTAATAACTCTTTTAAATTATTAAAAATTGATTTTTTTATATTTATAAAAACCATTGTATTATAACAAAAGAAATATACAACCTAATTGCTATTTTGTCAAATCTATCTTTACAATAGTTTGGATTTTTTTTATATGTTACTTGACCCACTATTACATATGATGTTTTATATAATCATCTTTTTATTTTCAAGTTCAATAAATACAAGTTTATTTCTATTTAAATTATATGAAAAAAAGCATAATTTTCACATCTTATGCTTTTTTATTTTTATGTTATCTGTAGATAAGATTCAGTTTGGCTTATTAAGCACTATAACAAATTTCATTAATTGAATTTCTACAATTATTTGTACTTCCTATTGAGTTGCTCTAAAAGGAATAAAGTCGAGATCTACTAGTAACGAGCGTTTTAGTACTCTGTTAAATTGAGTTACTCTAAAAGGTCAAATACACTTTGAATAAAATATAAGTAATATACAAAAAATTACATAATATTCACTTGTTTTAATACCTCTACTATGATTATACCACATATATCTTATAATGAAATAACGAAACAAAAAAAATCACATAGAACCAAACTATATGATTTTCTAATTAACTTTTAAAGTGTTATATCTCCGGCTAAAATATCTTTTAAATAGCGCATATATAATTCCATAATATTTGCTTTTTTAATATCCTGTTTAACAGTAACTGGAATGGTCCTAGTGGTTTTTCCATCTTCTTTTACTGTAATACTACCTACTGTATCTCCCCTTTTGATAGGTGCTTTTAACTGGTCTAAAGAAAGTGTATAATTAATTTCTTTCTTTTTATCTGATTTTTTAATAAGAGCAGTAACATCTTCCTTAGGGACAATCGTCGCTAATTTTTGTTTTCCTTTATTGATTTCCTTTTTTCCTACAATACTATCTTTAGAAAGTAAGGTATTTAAATTATATTGTGCAAAAGCATAATCTAGCATTTGTGTAGTTTCTGCGTTTCTAACCTTACTGTCTTCTTCTCCCATAACAACCGTAATAATACGCATTCCATTTCGTTTTGCACTGGCTGTAAGACAATAACCAGCCTCTTTGGTATAACCTGTTTTGAATCCGTCTACACCATCATAGAAACGTACCAGTTTATTCGTATTTACTAGCCAAATTTCTTTATCAGTACCTTTTCTTAAATAGTCCTCATAAATAGAAGTAAATTTAAAAACCTCTTCATGTTTTGAAAGTTCTTTTGCAATGAGTGCCATATCATAAGCAGAAGAATAATGATTTGCATCATCCAATCCATGTGGATTTTTAAAGTTGGTATCTTTGAGTCCAAGTTCTTTGGCTCTTGCATTCATCTTTTTAACAAATTCATCTTTGGTACCAGCAATTCTTTCCGCTAAGGCAACTACAGCATCATTCCCACTTGCTACAGCAACACCCTTGAATAAGTCTCTAACACTCATCTTTTCTCCTACTTCTAGTAGAATTTGACTCCCACCCATACTAGAAGCCGTTTCCGATACTGTAATCATTTCATCCCAGGAAATGGTTTTATCCTCTATTGCTTCCATAATAAGAAGCATACTCATCATTTTTGTCATACTTGCAGGATGCAATTTCTCATGGCTATTTTTTTCAAATAATATCGTACCCGTAGTAGGCTCTATAATAACTGCACTCTTCGCTTTCTCTGCTAAAAGTAGCTCCTCCGCATGTATGGTTTTAATTGGAATCAATAAACAACATAATACTATACTTACTATAAAAATTTTCTTCATGGTTCACCTCTAGTAAAGAATATGAATTGCTAATAAATTTATACATATTTAGATAAAAAATACATAACGAAAATATTTTATAAAATTTATTGTTTTTCAAAATCATATAGTAATCAAAAAAATTCAAAATTTGAATTTTGAATTTTCTTACATTTATTATATTTCTTTTTTATCAATTAATATAGCATAATTTACAAAATAAACGCCTACTCAAATTCTAAAACATATTTGTTTTCATCGATTATTTTATTGCTTGGTTCATACAGCTTTTTTTCCTTTTTTACAAATTTGAAATTTAGTTTTTCACATACTCTTTTTGACTTATTATTACCCTCATAAAAATGTATAACTATTTTTGCGTATCCTATATTTTTCAAAAACTTTAATATTTCTTCGAGTGCTTCTGTAATATATCCATTGCCCCAATAGTTGGGATGGGTATTATAAGATAACTCAATAGATTTTTCAATTATATTTTCTCTGTCCGCTATAATGTTTGCAACCGGGATATTTCCCTTTTTTAAATATACATACCAATCAAACATGTGACTTTCTTGACATTCATTATAGTAACCTTTAGCATTATCTCCTATAAAATCTGGTGGTTCTTCAAATTTAACCAAACTATTTTGACTATCTATTTCTGTACATTTTATTAAATCATATTCATATATTTTCTTACAAGATTCGGAATTACCCTTGTCAATTATAAGTCTTTTGGTTTCTAACTTTTTTGTATCATACATATTCTTTCTTTATTGCCTCCATTATTTTCTTCTAAATAATAATGCCTATATAAAATAGTAATTCATTAAAAAGAAATACTATTTAGTCCTACTAAAAATATATATTCAACTTCTTTTATTGTCAATATACATTCGTTAATAATTTTACATTTTTAACTATAAGAGAGGATTTCCTCCTTTTTTTATCTTATATAAAAGGTAAGGAGGAAAAAAAATGAAAAGAATAATTTTAATCTTGCTGTGTCTATTTTGTTTTCAAACAAAGGTAGCAGCAAAGGAAGTCACTGTAGAAAAAATAGAAACAGGTTTTTCATCTACAAAAACAAATGCATCTTCTATGACATTTACAGCCCCATTATATCAATTGTTTGTAGAAGGGAGAATTGCCTACTGTATAGAGCCTGGTGTTTCACTAAAAGAACAAACCTATCAGTCCAGTACAGATTTTAATGATATTGGTGTTTCTACTGATACAAGAAGAGAAATGGAGTTAATTGCGTATTATGGGTATCAATACCAAGGCCATGAATCCATAGAGTACTACATGGCTACCCAAGAACTTCTTTGGGAGAAAATGGGCGCAACTGGCATATCTTTTGCTGACCAGTATGGTAATCCAATCGAAGTAAATAGTTATAAAGAAGATATTCTGTATAGAATGTCCCAGCACCATGCCTTTCCCTCGTTCGCATTTAAAGAATATAAAGTAAAGGTTGGGGAAACTTTGACTTTAAGAGATGAGAACTACGCCCTGCCAAACTATCAATTAAAAGGAAAAGAAGGTACAATTGATGGAGATTTTTTCATTACCAAACAAGATACAGAGGAAGAAAAACAATATCTTTTTGAAAGTAAAAGAAATTATGATACAAGTTTTGTATATGTCTCTACTAACTCTCAAAAGGTCGCTGTCTTTGAACTTTCTGATACTGATATAAGTGCTTTTTCTATCAAAGTAAAAAGTGAATTAGATAGAGGGAAAATAGTCCTTACAAAAATAGATACTGATTCAAATACACTATTAGAAAATGCAGAATTTGGCCTTTATGATTTAGAAAATAATTTAATTACCAAAGGAATCACTGGAAAAGATGGCATTCTTACTTTTGAAAAAATACCTTATGGAAAATATTACTTAAAAGAACTAAAAGCACCTAAGGGATATTTAAAAAATGAAGAAGTTATTTTTGTTGAAATAAACGAAAAAGAAAACAAAGTTCAAATTGCAAATAAAAAATATGAAATGCCTATTACCGGAAATATAGATAGAAACTATTACAAAGCTTCTCTAACCTTCCTATTAGTAGGTGCAGGACTTCTCTATGCTTATAAAAAGGCATATTAGAAATATTGGTATACTTTGCCTTTGCTCAGCAGTAGGCATCGTTTCTTACAACTACATACAAAACAAAATATTTACTAATAAACAAAAAACAATTATTCAAAAATCACAAATAAAGAATCAAAATTATACAGAAATACCTTATCTAGAAATACCTGCTTTACAAATCAGTAGAGTTATAAAAGATAGTGTAGATCCTTCAATACTGGATCAAAGATATGTAGGCATATGGAATCAAAATAAAAATTTAAAAATAGATCATCATATCGTACTAGCAGGACATAATGTAAAAGATGTTTTTGGAAAAATCAAAAACTTACAAAAAAAGGATAAAATAATTCTTCACTATAAAGATGTTATTTATGAATATGAAGTCACAAATAAAAAAATAATATCTGTACAAGATTTATCTTACTTAGAAGAAACAAAAGAAAACAAAATTACTTTATTAACCTGTACAAATGATGATCAAAAAAGGCAAATTGTAATTGGAAAATTAATAAAAAAAATGTAACAAAAAAAAGCGTGGTAAGTCGCTTTTTTTCTTAGCTAATACTTCTTAATTCACAGTTAAATTAGTTGGAGTACTAAATGTGTAGTCTGATAGATACTAAAATTTGTATCCTATATTAGTATCTACTTCTTTCCTCTATTTATGTACTCCTTTATTTACCATCTGGTATTCATCCGCATTGATCGCAATTCCCACCGTAAATATATAAGATAAAAAATAAACAAAAATCATTAAAATAACAATACTAGATAATCCACCATATAAAACATCATAATTTGTGAAATTTGACACATAATATGAATAGATTGTGGATACTAAAACAAAAGAGATCGTTGTGAATATTGCACCTTTATTTACATATTTACTTTGAATACGACGGTCTGGTGCCATTGTATAAAGAACTTTTACAAGCAAAAATACAATAAATAAAGCAAGTGTCCATTTTAAAATAAAGTAAACAACAAAAACCGTTTGTTTTATTTTAGCAAAGAGTCCAAGACTGAAAATATATTCTAAAATATTATTTCCAAAAGCCAAAATAACCAACATAAATATAAATAGGAACACTAATATTATGGTCATTATAAATGCTTTTATACGTCTTGTTAAATAAGGAGAATCTTCTACCTTATAAAGAATATTAGAAGTGATAATAATAGAGTGCGCACCATTACTAGCTACTATAAAACCAGTAATCATAGAAATTCCTACTGTAAAGTTAAAACCCTTTCCAAGTAGATAAGGAAGCAATAAATCACTTACTTCTCCTGGAATGGTATTTTTAACAAATGTCACAATACTTTCCGTTGATACTGCAAATATACCCGCAAAATAAACGGTTAAAGTAATAATAGGAACCATAGATAAAAAAAGGAAAAAGGCAAGCTGTCCTGGTAAAATTCTAAGCTCTGGCCTAGATATAATTACAAATAAACGTTTTATCCAATTTCCAAATTTTTTCATATGTGCCTCTTTCTTGATAAAAAGGAAAAGCAGAACTTTTCCTAGTTATTATTTCCTTCTTTATTTGTACGCATATCAAGAGTTGCTTCATTGATTGCATCATCTACTGTTTTAATAGCATCTACAATCATACTGTATCCGATGGCAGCTCCAAATCCATGTGATAAATCTTTAAATTCTTTTCCAAGCTTACGGATATAAGAAACCACTTGTTTTTCATTATATCCAACTAAGTAAATTAAGAATTCATTTCCACTGGTACGGATGATTTCACTATTTACAACTTGATTTTTAATTAAGATATTGGCAGCTTCTGCTATAACAGCGTCGCCTTCTTTATGTCCATAATTGTCATTGATATAAGCAACATTGTTTAAATCAATAATTAAAATGGTTTGTGGATAAACATCACTTTCATCCCATGATGGAATATTATCATTTAAATAATTACGATTTTTAAGAGATGTAAGGTGATCCATATATTTAATCTTATCTTCTTTTTTAATACTATTTTTATCTTTTTCTTTTGGTTTCATAAGGAAATCAAAAATGGTTTTTGCGATAGAAAAGACACCTACGGTTGCTAAAGCATATAAAACAAATTTCATAATGGTACCAAGTGTATCACTCACTACCAATAAATCTTCCATAGCGTGATCTGAAGAAATCTTACCTGTTTCAAATGACATATAGAAACTTAAAAATTGTTCAAATACTTGATTGGCTTTAATATCTCTTACAACATATCCATATCCTTCTGGCAATGTAAATTCATGTGCAGCACGATATTCTTTCAAATTGTTATGCACATAGTATTGATATGATTCTGCATCGACAGCTAAAATGCTGTCATCTTTTTTATCACTAAGAAGTTCTTTAATCGTGTTATAGCTTTTTACACCTATACCATTTTCTTTTAAATAAGCTTCTATTTTGGTATCTTTTACTGTCATAACTTCTTTATCACGTAAAGAATATAAAGAATGTACCTCTAATGGATTTGAGAAAGTAGTAAGAATCGCCACTTTACTTTCCATATTACTAACGGTTTGATATACATCCATACTATATTTTTTAGTACTATTGTTATTAAACATAAAGTCTAATTTATTGGTATTGAAATCTTTTACCATATCTCCAATACTTGGGTATGCCAAATACTTGATTTCTACATTGGCAACCTTAGAGAATGCTTGCATAGTTTCCTTATTGATTCCTTTTAGTTTTCCACCATAAGTAAAGTCATAAGGACTATTTTCTACAAACCCATAAATATATCTTTTACTTCTAAAGTTACTTTTGTCTTTTTCTAAAATTTTCTTAAATGTGAAATAACTATCTGAGAAATGGGTTGCATAAGATTCTTTTTGTGAACCTTCTTTCCATTTCGCATAGTATTTTTGTAAAATATTATTTAATGTATTATTTTTTCCTAATTTTAAAACATAGTCTCTTGTATAATCACTCATTTGATAAACAACGCTTAGAGAATTGTTTAAAATACTATCTAAATATTTTGTTTTAGGAACTGCAATAACATCTACTGTATTCGTTGGTGAAATTAGATTTTCAAATAGTGCTTCATAACTATCAAAAGTTTTAAAAGCAAATTTACTATTTTCATTTAAATAAAGAGATAAATCTTTGATATCTGTTCCAACTGTACCAATTGTTAAAGTAGGAAGCTGATCTAAACTATTATAGTATTGTCCTGTCTTTCCAACTAAAACATAGTGATCTTGGTATAATACAAGATCATTTTTACTAGCTTTATCCGTTGTTTCAAAGCGGTACTCTGTTTTATCTGTATCTACATTTGTATAAGCAATTTTATTAAATTCTAATTTTGTATCTTTTTCGATATCTGTTACAAAGTCTAGAAATACACCTTTTCCTTCATAATTGAAGATAGGCAAATCACTTTCAACACCTAAATCTAAAACACTGTTTTTTTGTTTTTCAATCCATGTCTTTTCTGAAAGCGTTAATGTTGAATTTTTATCTTGTTTGAAGTAATAAAAATAAAGTACTGCTGCCAAAACGCAGGCAAGCAATAGCACTATTCCTATCCATATTTTTTTATTTTTCATTCTGTACCACCTTAACTACGTATCCAAAGCAATTCTGTTGTACCTTTTCCTTTATATCCAATGGTTGGATAAGAAGTGGCATCATCACTGCTTACTAGGAATACTTGTATATCATAAAATTCATTTTCATCATTACTAAAATCTTCTAAAATGGTACCTGCTTTTGTACGCATTTGGTCTATATTGGCATCTGCATTTACAGTCACTGTAAAATTAATAATCTTACCTGTAATATGAGATTCCACTTTTTGGATGCTGGCATCCCCTTTTAAGGCAACGGCTATCTTATCTAATTTGTCTTCACTGATTTTTACTTTATCTATACCTTCTAAACGATCTCCATAGGTATTATTTCCACTTGAAAAGAAGAAAATTTTGATAAAAATAAGTAAAAAGATAAGCATTAGAAGGAAAATTCCACCTATCGTGCTTTCTACTTTATGGGTTTTCACATATCTTTTGAACTTCTCCATTTGTATCACCTCTTAGTATTTTTATTATACTATAATTTTATATAAACCGCAATTATCTTTCTTTTAGTTTTGCAAGAAGCATTTGGTTGGCAAGGGCAGGATTTACTTTTCCTTTAGAAACCTTCATCACTTGTCCCATCAAATATTTTATAGCCCTATCTTTGCCTTCATTATAGTCTTTGATAGAGTCTTCATTGGCATCTAATATTTCTGCAATCATTTGTTCAATCGCACTATTGTCTGTGATTTGTTCCATACCTTCTCTTTTGATGATTTCTTCTATTTGTGTATCTTCTTCTAATACGATTGGGATAATATCTTTTGCTTGTTTAGAAGAAATGGTTCCTTTTTCAAGTAAGGAAACAAGATTTCTAAAGTTTTCTTTTGTTAATTTTGTGTTTTCTAAAAGAATATTATTTTTATTTAAATAAGCAGCAATGTCTCCTAGTAATAGATTGCTTGCTATAACTAAGTTTATGCTTTCTTCTCCTAATAAATAATCACTGATGGCTTTATTTTGAATTAGTTTTTCAATATTGACAGGAACAATGCCTGCTTTTTGATATTGTTTTCTTCTTTCTTCTGGCATAATAGGTAAACCTTTTTCTACTTTTTCAATATAGGCATCTTCTAATACCATCATAGGAAGATCTGGTTCTGGAAAGTAACGATAGTCGTTTCCTGTTTCTTTGACACGCATTAGCATCGTTGTATCTTCTTTTTCGTCATAACGTCTTGTTTCTTCTCTGATTGTGCCGCCATTTTCGATAACTTCGATTTGTCTTTTGGCTTCACTAAGAATACAAGCACCTACACTACTAAGAGATCCTACATTTTTGGTTTCAGTACGGGTTCCAAGTGTTTCGTTTTGGCTGACAGAGACATTGACATCACATCGCATGCTTCCTTCTTCCATTTTACAGTCTGAAATATCTGCATATAATAAAAGTTCTCTCATTTTTTCTAAGTAAAGAAGTGCTTCTTTATCATTTGCCATATCTGGTTCTGAAACAATTTCAATTAAAGGAACACCATTACGATTGAAATCTAATAATGAAGAGGTACCAATATGGGTACTTTTACAAGTGTCTTCTTCAATATGAATATCGTGAATGCGGATTTTTTTCTTAACACCATCTGTTTCAATTTCAATGTATCCGTTTACTCCAATAGGGGTTCTTGCTTGCGTAATTTGATATCCTTTTGGTAAATCTGGATAAAAGTAGTTTTTACGATCAAAAACCATTTCTTTATTGATTTTACAGTGGAAAAGAATGGCTGCTTTCAAAGCAAGTTCCACAGCGTAAGCATTGATAGTAGGAAGGGTTCCTGGGTATGCAAAATCTACAGCATTGATATTGGTATTTACAGGGGTGTGGTAAACGTTAGGAGAATCTGAAAACATTTTGGTTTTACTTTTTAATTCACAGTGAACTTCTATCCCTGCAGTTGTTTTATATGTTTGCATGGTTTCCTCCTTCCAAAGGATGCAATGCAAGATTACATTCTTTTTCAATCAATGATGCCAATTGGTACATTTTGGCTTCTTCTAATCTATTTCCAATAATATGAAGTCCAATCGGAAGATGCTTGCTATCAAAACCGATAGGTACACTCATACCAGGAAGACCTGCCATATTTACTGGAATAACCAAGATATCATCAAGGAATGATTTTAATGGGTTGTCCATTTCTTCTGTCAAACCATAAGCGGTTGTGGTTGTAGTAGGTCCAATAATAAGATCATATTTTTCAAAGGCTTTTTCAAAACTTTTTTGGATAGAACTACGTAAAGATAAAGCTTTGTTATAGTATTCAGTCGCATTGCTGCCACTTAGTAAATAACTTCCTACCATAATCCTTCTTTTTACTTCTTTTCCAAACCCTTCTGCTCTTGTCTTGGTATAAAGTTCTTCTACAGAAGCTGCATTTTCTTTGGCATATCCATAGCGGATTCCATCAAAACGAGCAAGATTACTGCTGGCTTCTCCCATCGCAATAATTTGGTATAAAGTAACTGCATTTTCAATATGTTCTATATCAATATACTCTGTTACAGCACCTTTTTCTTCTAAAAGACTTACAATTTTTTCTACTTTTTGTTTGATTTCAGGATTGACTACATCGCCCATAAAGTAATTAGGAATTCCTATTTTCATTCCTTTGATATCTTGACCAATATATCTTGTAAAATCTTCTTTATCTCTAGAAATATTGGTTAAATCTTTTTCATCTTGTCCAATTAAAGTATTTAATAATACTGCATTTTCATATACGTTTCTTGTCATAGGTCCAATTTGGTCTAAACTAGAGGCAAAAGCGACAAGGCCATATCTAGAAATACTTCCATAAGTAGGTTTCATTCCTACAATTCCTGTATAACTAGCAGGCTGACGAATGGATCCACCAGTATCACTACCAAGCGCAAAAGGCGTAAGGCGTGCTGCTACCAATGAAGCACTTCCTCCTGAAGATCCTCCTGCAATTCTGCTTGTATCCCATGGATTTTTAGGAGCCCCAAAGTAACTTGTTCTACTAGTAGATCCCATGGCAAATTCATCCATATTGGCTTTTCCTATAATAATCATATTTTTTTCTTTGATTTTCTGTACAACAGTTGCATCAAAAATAGGGGTATAGTTTTCTAACATTTTAGAAGCACATGTGGTTTTAATATCTTGGGTAGAAATATTGTCTTTTATCGCAATTGGAAGTCCAAATAAAAGATTATCTACTTCTTTGTTTTCTAATGCTTTTGCTTCTTCAATTGCTTTTTCTTTATTCACTGTAATAAAAGCATTCAATTCTTTATTTTTTTCAATACGATCTATTGCTTCCATTACTAAATCAAGTGGTTTGATTGTTTTATTTTTTAGTAATGTATTGATTTCTATAAGGGGTAAATCTAAATATTTATTCATGAACCATCACCGGCACTTCTATATAATTTCCACTTGTTCTAGGGGCATTCTTTTTTACATCTGCAAAAAGAATTTGTTCTTTGGTTACATCTTCTCTAAGAGACGCTGTATGTTTTACTGGTGTTATCAGTAAATCATCTGATACACCTTCTACTTCTTTTATTTTTTCTACTTCGTTAAAAAGACTTTTGAGTTGTCTTTGGTATATTTCTATTTCTTCTTCTGTTACTTCAATTCTAGCAAGGCTCGCTACGTGTCTTACTTCTTCTTTGGTAAGAGTATCCATTTTATCACCTTTCTTTTTTTACTTTCCCATTATACCATGAAATGCCTTCTTTTCAAAGATTCTAAAAGAAAAAAAGAGAACCTTAATTCTCTTTTGCATAGTATTTATAAATATGACTTTTTCCTATTTCTCTTTCTGTACAAGTTTCATAAAAATCTTTTAAATCAAAATGTTTAGAAAGTGTTTCTTTATCTCTACTTGTTGTATATAAACTTACAATGGTTGTTTTTTCTTCTATTAAAAGACCTTCTGCTTTTACACTGTAAGAAATATCATTGCCCTCTTTGTTTCCAAATGTAATTTCAAAAGTATCAAGACTTTTGTGTTCCCAAACGCCCATATTATTTACCGATATTGTTACGTTTCCGATATCTCCTTTATAGGTTTTATTTTCTAAATTACTTAAAGAATGAATGTTTTGTAAATCTACTTTAATATCAACAGCACCTGATACAATTTTTTCATCTACTTGCTGTGGAAAAAATTCTGTCATGATCTGCACACTGATGATGCTTTCTTCTTGATAAAGTCTTTGTCTTAAGTTTGTTTCTGATGATTTTATTTTAAAATTATGATTTTCTATTTTTAACATATTATCTTCCTTTCTTTTCTATTATAACATATTCTTCTTTTATATAAAGAAAAATACCTTTATGCAAAGTATTTTCCCTGATTTTTTTAATTTTAAGATTTTGGTTTTACTTGCCAGTTATCTACAACATCACAGTTGCTACTGTGTGGTGGTGGAACTGGTTTATCCATCCTGATAATAAGTGGTACTTTAAACGCAGAACCAAAGGCTACACAAGTACCTGGTTGTAGGCTCTTTTGTTTTTCTACTACTTCAGCACTAATATTAGGTAGCATTTTTCTAATGTAATCCAAATCTCTTGGATGGGTCATTTTAAAGATTAGGAAGTTAGAACACTGTGAAATAACGGTTTCTGATATTTCAACAGGTCTTTGTGAAATTAAATTAAACATAAGTCCATATTTACGACCTTCTTTAGCAATACGGTCAAAGATATTGTATCCAATTAAATTCTTATCGTTATCATTTTGTACATAACGGTGAGATTCTTCTAAGAAAAGGTGGAATGGAATAGTTGCTCTATTCGCAAGTCTCTTTGTAAAAGTAAATAAGAATCTAGAGAAAATCTTCGTAATAACTTTTGCTAAAGAATCTTCTACATCTTCTAAGTTAAAGTTTACAATTTGTGCTTTTCTACCATTGTAAGTGACCAAACTTGAAATAAAGCTTTCCAAGCTTACATAGCTAGGATAACTGAAGAACTTCGCATTTTCACTAATAACAATAGAATGAAGACGTACTTTTAAAGTAACCGCATCATTATATGCTTTTTCATTATTCAAAAGTCCTTCTGAAATAAGAGTAAAGTTAAGCGCTTTCTCCATATCTTCAAGAGTATAATAAAGAGATGTTGCAGGTTCATATCCATCTAAATTGTCATCGATAAATCCAGAAATATATTGTGTTACTAAAACACTTTCTGTAAAGTTTCCTTGTGTATCGATAATAAAACATTCTCTGAATTTTCTTGTATATCCAATTCCTTGTACTTTTGCTTCTGAATTAAATTCTGGTGTTGAACAAGTATTTAATATAGAAAAGATATCATTTCTTTTACTAGAAGCTGTTTGATTTGTATATAAAATCGTTAAAATAGCACGTGCAATTAAATGATTTTTATAACGCATTGCTTCTTCTGAAGTTTCTGCAAAAATACGAGTCAATTTAAGCATTCTTTCAATAATAGGAAGTTGTGCATGTTCTTGGGCATCTAATAAAAGAGCCAAATCATCTAAATTCAATAACCATAATGGAATACGAATTTGTTCTCCTCCATTTTGTAAATCATTTTCATTGGTTGTATAAAATTTAAAATGATAATTTGGATTGATTTTATTCATTTGCATGAAAGAATTATGATATTCCCCGTAAGCATCAAATATTAAGAAGTTCGCCTTATATGGTAAAACTTTTGTATTTCCAAAAATGTTTTGTAAAAGACGGGCTACTCCCCATGATTTACCACTACCACTGTTACCAAAAACAGCCATATGATTGCTCCATAAATCATTGATATTGACATGAATATCACATTTGTCATATAAAGGTGACTTTCCAATATAAAAACTCTCTTTATCGTCTGCTCCTACGATAAGTTTAATTTCTTCTTCTGAAATAAGTCTTGGTTTTGCATGCAAAGTAGGTTTTCTAAGAACACCTCCTAGGAAACGATCCCCATCAAATTCTCCTAGGAAATGTACTTTGATCATTTCTTCTGAAACATCTTCTACTTCTCCTAATATTCTTTTGTCTTTATCTTCCAAAACAACATGCATATTCATTAGGTTTTCAGATATTTTTGATTCTTTATTTACTTCAATATGTGCTTCACTGTTTCCAATATAAACGATTTTTCCTAACATATTTTCATCCCCTTTTATAATTCTTCTAATTCTTCTCTTATTTTTTTATCTTCTATTTTTTCTATTATAGCATATAATTCTTTCTTTTTTTTGTATAAGCTAAGTTTTTCTTCGTAGAAATCTAACTTGTGTTCTGCGTCTTTTATTTGTTTATGTATAGCATTTCTGCTGATTTCATGATTGTCTGCTAGTTCTGATAAACTAAGATCATGATGATAATATTCTGTAAAATATTCTTGTTGTTTTTCTGTTAATAACGAACCATAGAAATCAAACAAATCAATATAGTATAATTTATTTTCCATTATACGAATTTCATTAGAATTTCATATACAATAATAATGCCTGCTAAAATATAAAGAAATGCGAAACATGTTTTTTTATAAAGTACATAATTGTTATAAGCACCCATCCATAAGAAAGCTACTCCTAAAATTTGTAAAACAAGCAAAAGTTCTGGAATAAAAAGATAAATAATACCCATAATGCATAATGTAAGGGCAAGTACAAATTGTATAAAAACAGGGAATTTCTTTCTTACAAGTTCTTTTTCTGATTTTGTTATTTTCTTTTCCATTTTACCACTCCTTAAATAATCCATAAATATAGTTTTCAATATCAAAAATACGTAAATCTTCTTTGGCTTCCCCAAGTCCTACATATTTAACAGGGATAGAAGCACTTTCCTTAATAGCAAGAACAATACCACCTTTGGCGGTTCCATCTAATTTGGTAAGAACAATGCCTGTAATATCTGTTATTTCTTTAAAACTTTTGGCTTGACTGATTCCATTTTGACCAGTGGTTGCATCTATAACAAGCAAGGTCTCATGTGGTGCATTTGGAATGAGTTTCCCAATGACTTTGTTCATTTTTTCAAGTTCTTTCATAAGCCCCACTTTGTTTTGTAAACGACCTGCTGTATCGATTAAAACCATATCATAATTTTCTTTGTTTGCTTTTTCTAATGCTTCATATATCACACTAGAAGGATCCGCTTCTTCTTTAAAAAAAACATCAGCTCCTACTCTTTTGCCCCACTCTATCAATTGCTCTATAGCGCCTGCTCTAAAAGTATCGCCTGCTACTAAAAGAACTTTTTTTCCTTCTTTTTTAAAGTTGTAAGCCATTTTTCCAATCGTTGTTGTTTTCCCAACCCCATTTACGCCTACAAAGAGGAGAACGGTAGGTCCTTCTTCTGCTTCCTTTATTTTATTGACAATAATGTCATTATTTACATAGATAATAAACATTTCATCAACAATTACTTCTTTTAAATCTAAAGCAGATGTAATATTTTCCTTTTTGACTCTTTTACGAAGTTTATCAATAAAGGACATAACAGTTTCTACACCGATATCTGCCATAATTAAAATTTCTTCAAGTTCTTCAAAGTATGAAGCATCTATTTTATTGTACTTCATTGTCAGTAAATTCAATTTAGAAACAAATTCTTTTCTTGTTTTTTCAAGACCTTTATCATAATAAACAGTATCTTTTTTCTCTTCTTCTGTTTTGTTTTCAAATATTTTTTTAAATTTATCAAATAATCCCATAGTATCACCATTATCATTGTACACTAAAATGCTTAAAAAGGAAATATTTATAAGAAGAGAAACATATATAAGTAAGAACAAATCATATGGCTACTAGACAAAATGCAAAAAAAAAGATATAATGTTGTAGTTCATTTGATTACGGACTAAAAAGAAAGGAGCAACGAATGAAATTTAAAGAAAACGGAGACACCAAAATATTTGCACTCGGTGGTCTCGGTGAAGTTGGTAAAAATATGTATTGTGTGATGCATAATAACCAAATCATTATAACGGATGCTGGAATTACATTTCCAGCTGGTGAAATTTTAGGTATTGATTATGTCATTCCTGATTTTACCTTTTTGAAACAAAATGAAAGTAAGGTCAAAGCCTTATTTATCACACATGGACATGAAGACCATATTGGAGGAATTCCCTTTTTATTACAACAGGTTAATATCCCTAATATCTATGCCCCTGCACAAGCAGTAGGTCTTATTAAAAAGAAATTAGCAGATCGTAATATCAAATATAAGAATTTAATTACTTATACGGAAGATACCAAAGTGAAATTTAAAGATATGGAGGTGGAGTTCTTCAGAACAACTCACTCTATCCCAGATTCACATGGTATTTGTATTACTACATCAAATGGTACAGTTGTCACTACAGGAGACTTCAAATTTGATTATACACCAATTGGGCCTATGGCAAATTTGCACAAAATGGCTGCACTTGGTTCTAAAGGTGTTACCTTATTATTAAGTGATAGTACCAATGCTTTAAATGAGGGTATGAGTACAAGTGAATCTAAAGTAGATGAAACTTTATCAGAACTCTTATCTACGCATAATGGCAGAATCATTATCGCAACATTTGCGTCTAATATTTATAGACTTAAACATATTGTAGATTCTTGTAAAAGAAACAATAGAAAAATATGTGTCTTTGGTAGAAGTATGGATAACAATATTGAAATCTCTATCCAAGGCGGGTATATTAAACATAAAGATGTGTTTGTATCAGCAGATGAAGCCAATCATTTAAAACCAGAAAATGTATGTATTTTATGTACAGGTTCACAAGGAGAGCCACTTGCTGCTTTATCTAGAATTGCAGCTGGTATCCATAAACAAATCAAATTACAGCCAGATGATTTAGTTATTTTCTCTTCTTCTGCAATTCCTGGAAATGCCCTTAGTATTTCTAGAACCATTAATAAACTTTACATGCAAGGTGTGAAAGTATGTACCAATACATCTTTAAGTGATGTACATACAAGTGGTCACGGAAGCCAAGAAGAATTAAAATTAATGATCAGACTTATGAATCCAAAATATTTTATGCCTTTCCATGGAGAATACAGAATGCTTAAGAAACATGCTGATTTAGGTGTAGAATGTGACATTCCAAGAGAGAATACTTTTGTTCTAAAAAATGGAGATGTCCTTTCTATGCATAAGGGTGTTATTAAAAAAGCCGGTTTTGTACAAGCGGGAGATGTCTATGTAGATGGAAACCGTATTGGAGATATTGGAAATGCTGTTATTAAAGATCGTAATGTCATGGCAAATGATGGTATTGTTGTAGTTATTGCAAATATCGATACCAATCGTAATAAATTATTAGACAGACTTAATATTACAACAAGAGGTTTTGTTTTAGTAAACGAAAATGAAGAACTATTAAGAAACTTAGAAGCACTTAGTAAAAAAGCGATTGAAAGTAAACTCAGTCCAAAATTAAATTATGCCGAAATCAAAAATGAAATTATAAGTACTATAAGTTCTTACGTTTATGATAAAACAGGAAGAAAACCTATTATATTGCCTGTTATAATGAATGTAAAAAAAGAAGTGAAATCAAAATAATTCACTTCTTTTTATTTGCCACTATTTCCATAGTTTTTTAAAACACGGGCACTTGGATCTTTAACATCGCACCCTTCCCAATTTTTATTAGGCATCCAAAAGTCTATAACCATATCACTTTGGTCTTTATAAAAAGATTCAAAGATTTCTCTATATAATAAAGATTCTTTTGTAAAAGGTGTATGTTCTTTATATAAAAGAACTTTTTTTGCATAGTCTGCATCTGTATAATATGTTTCTGCAAATTCTTTTAAATCATCTACCATAGAATGCCCTACGGCATCACTAAAGGCAGCTTTTTCACGCATCAAGATAGATTCTGGTAAATATTTTCCTACAAATGCTTTTCTAAGAAGATATTTTCCTTGTCCATATACATTCATTTTTTTGCTAGGGTCTATTTCCATAACATATTTAACAAAATCTAAATCTGCAAAAGGGACTCTTGCTTCTAATGAACATCCTGAAATACAACGATCTGCTCTTAAAACATCATACATATAAAGTTCTCTAATTCTTTTTTCACTTTCTTCTTGGAAAGCTTCTTTACTAGGCGCAAAGTCTGTATATTTGTAACCAAATAATTCATCACTTACTTCTCCTGTTAAAACAACCCTAATATCCGTATTTTTACGAATCCAGTCTGCTAATATATACATACCAATAGAAGCTCTGATGGTTGTAATGTCATATGTTTCTAAATGATAAATTACATTTTTTAAGGCTTCTAAAACATCTTTTTTATTCATAATAACTTCTGTATGAATACTGCCTATATGATCGGCTACTTCTTTCGCATATTTTAAATCAATCGCATCTTTATCCATTCCAATGGCAAAGGTTCTGATTGGTTTTTCTAAGTAATTTGAAGCAATACTACAAACCAAACTTGAATCAAGTCCTCCACTTAACATAAATCCAACAGGTACGTCAGCATCTAATCTTTTGATTACGCCTGCTTCTAATTTCTGATGAATGTTTTCATAAATTTCTTCTAAAGAATCATCATGAAATGTTTCCACTTTACTGATATCGTGGTAACATACAAATTTGCCATCTTGGTAATAATGACCTGGAGGAAAAGGCATTACTTTCTTGCAGAAGTCTAATAAACATTTTGCTTCTGATGCGAATAATATTTTTCCTTCTTCATCATATCCATAGAATAATGGACGAATACCAATTGGATCACGAGCTGCGATAAATTCTTTTTTAACACCATCATAGAGCGCTAAAGAAAATTCAGCATCTAGTTTTTCAAACATTTCTGTTCCCCATTTTTCGTACATAGGAAGTAAAACTTCACAATCACTTTCTGAAGTAAAGGTATATCCTTCTTTTAAAAATGCTTCTTTTATTTTTCTAAAGTTATATACTTCTCCATTACATACCAATGCATTTTCCCCTTTTGTAAAAGGCTGCATACCTGTTTCTGTAAGTCCCATAATGGAAAGACGGTTGAATCCTAAAATTCCTTCTTTCACAATAACCTTTTCTTGATCAGGTCCTCTATACCTGATTTTTGCTAATGATCTTTTAAATTCTTCAAGATCTGTTTTTTTGTTAGTACTGACCATAAATCCACACATTTTATTTCCTTCTTTCTACACATAAAAAACTAGTCTCGTATCCCATACGTATGGGACGAAACTAGTTTTCCGCGGTGCCACCCAATTTATCATAAAATGTTATATTTTTTCTTTATGATCACTTTCGATTCTAACAAATCTAGCAAGGGTAACGGTTTACACACCGGCTTAGTCTACTCAGATTTCTCTTTTCAGTAAGCAGCTCTAAAGTGTTATTCATGTATACTTATTTATTTGGTTCGCACTATCCCAAACTCACTTAAAAATAGAGGTTACATTACTTGTCTTTGTCAAAGCTATTGAAATTATTATAATGTATTCTATGTAGCTTGTCAATTATTTTTCCTATTTTTTTTCTAAACAATTTTTAATAATTGCATATTGTTTAATCAATTCCTCTTTTTTTACAGCGCGGTTTGCCGGACTTGTGGAAGGAAGACATATACTTTTTATATGAGTTTTTGGATATACATATTTTTCATATAAAGCAGCTGCTTTTTTGCCTGTTGTAAATATATGTGTTATATTGGTTTTCTTTATTAAAGATTCTATATCGTTTGGAATAACATCAGAAATGGTACTATCGCTAGCTCCTTTCATGGTACAAGAAGCCACTACATCCCATAAAGCAATCTTGTTATCTAGCAAGAAAGATACTTTTTTCTCTTGATTAGTAAGTTTGATATGAAATAAGTCTTCCATGACAGACCAAAAGCGATTCTGTGGATTTCCATAATAAAAGCCTACCTCTCTTGATTTAGGTGAAGGCATAGTTCCTAGAATAAGAACACGTGAATCCTTATGATAAATGGGCGCTAATGGATGAACTACTATCTGCATCTTTGTCACCTCCTATATATACCTGATATGATACTACCATACTATTCTTTTTACAATATTCTCTATATAGATAATCATAATAAGAACCTGGTGCAATAAAACCTGATAATTTAATAATATCGGTTCCAGCAGCTCCTAATATTTGATCAGCAAGCGCTACACAATTGGTAGATAAAATAAAGAATGTCTTAAATTTACCTGTTTTAAATTTATAGAATTTAGCACCTGTCATCTTATACAAAACACTTGCATAATCTTCATACATGCCTTCTTGGATTTCTTCTTTATTTTCTACAGCTCTTTTATAATAAGGAATCCATTCATATACATTTTCTTTTAATTTATTAAGTTCACTTCTTACAGCAGCAAGCCTTTTTTCATCTAAACGAAGTCCAAAACCAAATAATAATTTTTTACTATGTTCCTGGCAGAAGTGTAGATACTTTTGTTTATCATCACAAGTAAATAGAACGCCATCTCCAATCGCTTCTTTTAACTTTCTAGAATGCATATCATAGTTCCCGTAGGAAATAACATGTCCCTCAAACCATAAATCAATATGACCAACCGTTCCAAAACCGCCTTCTGAAACGTGGACAAACACTTCTAAGTTATAATCATCACTATTCTTTTTAAATGATTTTAATCTTTGTTTTCTTTGTTCTATAGTAGAACCATTCATTTCTTTTAATATAGAATAAGGTACAAAAGCAGTTACAAAAACAGGTAGAGAAAGATGAAATCTTCGGTTTTGAAGCTCTCTTTGTTTTTTAGGAATAAATTCTTCTATAAAATCAAAAATAGACGTAATGCCATAAAAAACCAAATAAATACCTACAATCATCAACATATATTTAAGATTGATGGTAGGCGCAAATAAAAAAGGAAGGGCCAATAAGAAGTAGCCAGTCGCTTTTCCCATTTCTTTTAGTCTCCCTTGTACTTCATTTTGTCTTAAGAAAAAGTAATAAGCAATTTGAATACCTGTATTAATCAGTAAATAAAAGGCAAACAAAAGAGGTAATAAAGGGAGAGGAAAGTCTGGAAACAATAGCATAGAAAATCCTAAGAAAATATTAACAAAAGATTTGCCTATTTTCAACTCCTCTTTACGATTAAAAAGACCCCTAATTAAAAGAGAAATACCACTTATAAAGATAAAAATAGAAAAAAGAGTAATTAGTTTTTTATATAGAATCACTGGATTGGCAATAAAAAGAAGTCCAATTGCAATAGACAAAAAACCGACTATAAAAAAGGTAATTCTTTTGATATAAATTCTATACATAAAACCCACTCCCAATTAGTATTATCATAGACTATTTATTTAGGAAAATCAACCAGTAGGAAGAGAAAAAGAGGTAGATTCTCTATCAATCCCATTGAAATAATAATTTGGAACAGTACCACTTATCATTTTAATAGCAATAGGTATTTCATTTTCTATCTTAAATCTTTTAGATACAAAAGGTAGAATTGCCATTTCTTCAATTTTAATATAAATTTTTACTTCTATCATGGCATTATTAATACCATAATTGGTTACCTTGGTTTTAATGGTACTATTGATATCCCCTATCAAACTAAATTTAACAGGAATTTTAGGTCCTAAATTAGACAAAAGAGAATTTCCTAAGATAACTCCGGTTGGAATTTCATAGACAATTCCCTTTTTTAATTTGTCTTTATCATATGTTATAAGAACATCATCAGGTAAATCTAAAAGATCGATATGTCCTTGTTCTATTTGTTTTAAATTGAGTTGAATACTACTTGTTGTTGTACTTAGAAATTGATTTACAAGTTTGGGATTAAAATCAATGGTTCTAATTTCACCTGAATCTTCTTTGGTAACAATAAACAAATTTTCTATATTTGCATTTTCAACAAGTTGTTTAGAAATGGCTTTATTTATAATTAAATTGGATAATCTTTTTACTTCCATTTCTGCATAATTAGTAAAAATAGGCGCTACTTTTTTATTCATAAAACGAAAAGAAAAGATAAGTGCAATCAATAATAAGAGAATCGTAAAAATAAGCTTATGATTGGATACAGTTTCATGAATGTAAAACTTTTTTTTAAGACGAATTTTTCTTCTCATTTTGATCACCTAAAAAAATATATGCATAGTTGTCTCTATTTAGTCAATATTATAAAGGAGGTGATACAATGCATATAGAAGATTTTATGAGTAGAAAAGTGATTGCAGGCGATGTAAATAATTCTTTAAAAGAAATTACTTCTCTGATGAAAGAATATGATATAGGTTTTATTCCCATTCATGAAGACCATAAGATTATAGGTGTTTTAACAGATAGGGATATTGCATTAAATATAGTAGGCAATCAGGATACCAATCATATAAGGAGTTATCTAAAAGAAAACATAATCAAAGTCGGTAAAGAAGAGTCTATAGAAGAAGCATTAAATATAATGGCTAGTAACAAAGTCAAAAGATTGATTGTTACTGATGATAAGAAAGTAGTAGGTATATTGTCTTTATCTGATTTGCTAGACTATGAGGATGAAAAAGTTTTATTTACTATTAAAACTATTTTCAAAAAAGAACCACATTTAAAAGAGGAAGATGTAGAAATAGATGCTTTCTACTTATAAAAAAAATAGGTACTAAAACAGTATCTATTTTTTGTATTTAAATGCATATGTAATTTCTACTTCTATATCTTGTCGTTTTAAAATATCATCAATATTTTGTTGTAATTTTGTTTCCAAAGTTTCTTTGTTTATTTTTTTATCTAAAACAGGAAGAGAAACTAAAGAATAATGGGTACGGTAACGATATCTGGTTTGTACTTCTTCCTCTCTATAACTCATATTGGATTCATTTAATGAGGAAGTGGTTGTATAAGCACTCCATTTAGAATAAGAAGATAAGTCTTCATCTTTATAAGAATACCCTTTTGGCATACTTACAACTGCACCACTATATACCCTTACAGTACCATTATACCAACGCCACTGTTTATCACGGTAACGATACATAGTCGTAGAACCACCTTTACTATCTTTCTCATATGCTTCATTTCCAATAGCTTCTACTGCATATTCACCGTTTTTATAATAGATTTTTTTATTTCCTTTTTTATAAAACCATTTATATCCTATTCTATTTTCTATCATACGATAGTCTTTTTTTTCTGGATAATTTGTGGAAAACGCACTCCACTCTGTATATTTTAAAGTCCTAGTATCTGCTTTTGCGTAACCAGCGGGTTGTTCTGATGAAAAATAATCTGTATAAATCCCACCTCTATCTTTATAATACATCCACAATTTATCACGATAATGATAGTATTCTCTGGTTTCTTGTTCGATGTTGATGATTTTAGCATCGTTCGCGATCATAGGCAATTGATTGTCCCTGATAGGTAGTCTTACATTATATTTTTTATCAATATCTTTTTGAATTAAATCTTCTGTATAATAGCTAGTCCAATCTGTATAGTTATCCGTTTTATTACGATAATTGTAATAGGCAATCACATCTACTACACGTTTTTTTGGCTTTTTAGTGACCTCCTTGCTCCATTCTTTAGAAGAAGTCGTACAATATTCACAATTTCCTAAATCGACTGTTACAATAGGATCTTTCTTATAAAGGGTTATCTTAATTTTTCCATTCGCAACTTTTTTATTTACAGTTACATCTTTTTCTGTAATAAGATTATTCTCTAAAAGGGTATTTAAATCAAGATTTATAGAATCTCCAGCACTTACTGGCATGGTCTTATTTGTTTCTGCATATTTAATAGAAGCATCTGCTACTTTTTTAACAATTTTATTACAATACTGTGAACGAATAATACCTCTTGTTATAAAGAATGTTAAAACAACAAATAAAATACTACCTAAAATAATGAGATTTCTTTTTAACCATTTTTTATCTTTTTCTACAGTATCTACAGAATTCCCAGTATGGTCTACATAAGCATCTCTTATCATTTTTATCACCTTTATTATTCTATCATGCCTACAGTTTCAAAGTCAAAAACAATTATTTTTATAAAATAAAGTTAATCAAACTTTTTACTCTGTATTTATTATTTAAATTGTATCATATTTCTATTACTTTATATAGTTTTTCTTAACAAAAAACAAATCTTTACGATTTGTCTTCTGGAGTATTTTATATTTTATCTTTGTATTTTATTTTCCTTGGATAGAGAATATATTCTCTAAGGAAGACAGTGCGCAATTAAAAATATTTTGACTCTGTAAAGTCTATTTGATAAAGAGATTGAGTAGATGTAATTCCTTACACCTAGGTACTGCTGTTAAGGAAAGCGTGTAAAAATCGTTAGAAAGATATTTTTCTATTCATAACATAAGCACATTTTGGTTTGTAAAATATACATTTAACTATCTTGTTCGGGAATATTCTTAATTTTATCCATAAGGTCTTTGATCAGTCCATCACAACCCATATTTTCACATTTATGGTACAAATCAAATAACGCTTTTTTTTCTTCTAAAGACATGGTTCCCTCTCTTTCATATTTTGTATATTTATCCATAATCGTATTTTTTAGAAGTTCTTTTAAGACTTCTTCATTTCTATCAATCTGTTTTACATATTGATTTACTTTGCGATATAGATACCCTACATAAGTTATAATGAGTCCAAAGAAAATTTCGAGCCAATAATGCCATATAAAATCCATATAAATCACCTTACTACTTTTATATATTCTAAAAAGGATAGTTTGTATAATGGTAAAGTCTATTTCTACTTGTAAAGAATATATTTTTATAGGTGAGACTATGCTTAAGAAAAAACGGTTCCTACTAATACCTCTCTTTTTCATCTTTATTTTTCTTTATATTCACTTTTCAGAAAAAAAAGAAAATGATGTTATTACGATGGTTAGAAACAATAAAAATACTATGATTGCAATCAACTATCCTAAAACAAAGGATGCTCATTTGAACAAAAAAATAGAGAATCAAGTATCATCTGCTTATCAAAATTTTATAGAACAATATGAGGACTTTAAAAGTTTAGAGGGAAAGGCAGAATTTAATGTAGACTACGAATACCATGAAATAGATGATACTTTTTTAAGTATTACGCTTTATTATTATGTAGACTCTCATACCTTAGAAACCCCTACTAGAGAAATTACTTCTTTTTTATATAATCAAACCAGCCATGAATATTTTACATTAAATCAAATCACTAAAAATACAAAAGAACTTACTTCTTATATCAACCAAACGCTAAAAGAAAAATATGGTACCTATGTAAAAAGAACATATAAGGAAGAGGAAATCAACACATTTTCTTTTACGGTAGATACAAAAAAAATAGCGCTTTATATTCCTTCTCATTTACCACAATTTTCTTACTATGTGGTACATATTCCTTTTGAATATTTTAAAATCAATAAACCAAAAGAAATTACTTCTGCTTTTCAGTATATTCCAAAAGATAAAGTCATTCAGCCAAGGGAAAAAGTCATTGCCCTTACCTTTGATGATGGACCTAGTCGCAATACCAAAAATATTGTGAAGGTATTAAATAAATACAATGTAAATGCGACTTTCTTTATTTTAGGAAATAAAGTATCTTTATATAAAAGTGATTTACAAAACTTATTAAATAGTGGTAATCAAATTGGCAATCATTCCTACAACCATAAATTGATGTCCACTTTAGAAGATAGTGATTTAGAAGAACAAATCAAAAAAACACAAGAAGTTTTAGAAAAAGAACTGGGCTATACCGCTACTGTTTTAAGGCCTACTTATGGTTCTGTTAGTAAAAAAATGGCTGAAAAAACATCTCTTTCAATCGTTTTATGGAATGTAGATACTTTGGATTGGAAAATAAAAGATCCTAAAAAAATCGCGAAAAGAGGCATGGCAGTTAGGGATGGGTCAATTATTTTAATGCATGATTCTAAAGACAGGAGTGTAAAAGCATTAGAAATTATGATTCCTAAATTACTCAAAAAGGGATATCAATTTGTAACCATTGATGAATTAAAAGAAGTCCAAATGATTAGGAAAAAATTATAATGGATTTGCCAGATTTTGATGGTGTATTAGAAAGTTCTGATGAATTTGCAAATATAAAAGATCCGCAAATAAGAAAAGAAGTAGATTCTATTTTAAAAGGACAACTAACAGGATCTGCCATTTATATTGTGGTACTGATTTTATCCATAATGATTCTTTATAATCAAATGCTGGCAGTAGAAGGAAAAAAACGTTTTTTAAAAGTATCTACGACTGAAAATATAAATTTACTAAACAGAATTGTTGTTTTACTTTTGGTTTTATATTTCTTGTATGCAAGTTACCAAAATATTCGTTTAGCGAAAAGACAAAAAAAAGATACTAAGTATCTCAATATGCAAATGTTTGCATCAATTTTAACAGTTATATCTGCTCTTATTGTTTTATATGTAGCTTTTGAACAATCTAATAAAGCATTTGTACCACTTGCTGCAACAGAAAATCCATTTTTATAAATTTTTTGTGATATAAGGAACCACACGGTTCCTTCCTTGCATTTTTCCTCTATACATTGCTTTATCTGCTTTATCAATACTATCTGTAATACAATCGGTTCCTGGTCGATGCAATGTAAAACCAATGGTTAAAGTCACATGAAAAGAGTGTTCTTGGTATGTAAATTCATAATTTTCTATTTTTCTTCTAATTTCTTCTAATGTTTTATAGTCTCCATCTTCTGGGGAATGACGAAGCAATAAAATAAATTCTTCTCCACCATATCTGGCAACTAGACTATCTTCATCTAGCATTTTTTTAATCATACAGACTATTTTTTCCAAAACAAAATCCCCGACTTGATGTCCGTACTGGTCATTCACTTTCTTGAAATAATCAACATCACAAAGCGCTAAAACATAGCTAGGATATTCTAAATTGGCTAAATGAATAGAAAGACCCAAACGGTTTAGTGCGCCTGTTAGGGTATCATGCACATAAGGAGTCGCTAAAGTATATACATATATTTTTCTATCTTTCTTTAAGAAAATATCTTGTTTATAATATTTGCCATCTTGATAGAAGTATTCTTGGTCTCTTTTTGTATATAAAGAAGGGTTAGAAGTATTTGTATAAATAATAGTATCTTCAAGATCTTTTACAACAATTACACAACTTGGATTTATAATATTTAAAATTTTGAATTCATCCATTGTTTTCTCTCCTTAAATGCGCAAAAAGAAGTATTGCTACTTCCCTTTATTCGTGATTTTTATAAGCATAACATCTTTGATCAAGTGCATCTACAAGAGCAGGAACATCATCAAAGGAAGATAGTCTAACACCACTTGCGTAAATGTGACCCCCTCCACCAAACTCTGAAGCTACATCATTGATAATAGGACCTCTTGATCTGATAGAACCCCTAATGGTTTCATTTCTAACATCTTCTGAAAAGAATGCCCATGCATATACATCTTCAATATAGTTAAACTCTCCCACCATATTTCCAGCTGTAGCTGCATCCATTTCATATTTTTTTAGTGCATCTTGATCTATTTTAATATAAGCGAATCCATTCTCTGTAATGGTAAGATTATCTGCTATATAACTTTGAAAACGAATCTCTTTAATATTTCTAAGATACAAATTATCATATAAAGAAGTAAAATCAAGATTATTTTGTTTAATAAGTTTAGATACTAAATCAAAAGTTTTTGGTTTTGTATAATAAAATAGAAAACGATTGGTATCAGCAACTACTCCAATAAATAGTTTTTCAGCAGCTTCCTTTGTCATAACAAGTTTTGTTTTAAAAGCAAGCTCTATCACCATCTGGGAAGCACTAGATGCCGTATCATCAATCCATTCTATATCTGCATATTTTTCAATAAATGGATGATGATCTATTTTTATAATCTCTTTAAATCTTGTAATATCTACACCATCAATTCTTTTCATATCTGGTGTATCACAAACGATTAAAAGGGCATTATCATAGTAAGATTCTTCCATTTTATCGACAGTTCCAAGATACTTGAAACGAGAGGCTGGAAATCCTACTGCATATACTTTTTTATTTTTAAAAGTATTAGAAATGATATCACGTAGTCCAATTGAGCTTCCAAGAGCATCTGGATCTGGTCCTACATGACGTGCGATAACAATTGTATCGTATTTTTTTATTTTGGCATATATTTTCTTGTATATACTTCTCATACTTAATTTACCTTCTTCTATACAAGAAGAGCATAGGTATCACGTGCTATCATGACTTCTTCATCTGTTGGAATCACGAAACATGGAACGCTAGAATCTTCTTTTGTAATAGTCCCTTCTTTTCCAAAACGCATTTCTTCATTTTTTTCACGATCTAGTTTAAGACCCAAACAAGAAAGTCTATCCACAATCATTCTTCTTACATGAGAAGAATTCTCTCCAATTCCTGCTGTAAAACAAATGGCATCTGCACCACCTAATTCTACATAGTATTTGGCAATGTATCCCACAACAGAATTTACATAAATGTGATGCGCTAAAATAGCTTGCTTATTTTTTTCTGCTATTTTACTTTCAATATCTCTAAAATCGCTACTAATACCACTGATGGCTAACATGCCACTTTTTTTATTTAGGATAGTATCAATTTCTTCTATTGTCTTTCCTGTCTTTTTTATAAGGAAAGGAATCATACTATAATCAATATCGCCACTACGAGACCCCATAACCAAACCAGCATTGGGTGTAAATCCCATAGAAGTATCTACAGAACGTCCATCTCTAACTGCACTTATACTAGCACCATTTCCTAAATGACAAACGATTACATTAGAATATTTTTTATCTAAAAGTTCATTTACTCTTTCTGATACATATTTATGACTCATTCCATGAAAACCATATTTACGAATATTATATTCTGCATGCCATTCTGGTGGCACTGCGTATAAATATCGTTCTTCTTCTAATGTCTGATGAAAGGCCGTATCAAAACAAGCCACTTGGTGTACCCCAGGAATGGCTTTTTCAAAAGCTTTAATTCCTGTTAAATTGGCTGGATTATGTAAAGGCGCTAAATCAGATAGTGCTTCAACTGTTTCCAATACATGATCATTAATGATAACAGAGGAAGCGTACGTATCTCCTCCATGTACCACACGGTGTCCAACACCTTTGATCTCATCAAAATCCTCTACGATGTGATACGCAAGAAGCTCTTCTACTAAAATGTGTACAGCAGCTTCATGATCCTGTAAAGGTACTTCTTTTATTACTTTTTCACCGTTGTATTTGATCGTATAAAAGGCATGGTCTAAACCAACTCTTTCAAAGGTTCCTTTCATAAGAACTTTTTCTTCTGGCATTTCATATACTTGAAACTTAAGGGATGAACTTCCTGCATTGACTGACAATATTTTCATATTTGTTCCTCTCTCTATATATTTATTTCTATATAATCACAGTTTTCAGTTTTTTTACCCTCCAAAATCCCATCTTCTGGAATTTGCTGAAAACAGTACGGTAGTGCTTTCATTATACCACCATGAGTCACAATTAAAATTGTTTTGTCCGCGTAAGGCTTTAAATCTTGCATGAAAGACTGCAAACGATCTAAAACCTCACGAATCGGTTCTACATTATGTACATTTACGTTTGTTTGATAATTGGCATACAAAATGGTATCGTACGTGGAAATTGGCATTCCCTCATAGTCACCAAGATTTCTCTCTGTAAGTCTATAATCTGTTAAAATCGGGCTGTCTGTTACCAAAGCTGCTGTCATCTTGGCACGATCTAATGGAGAACATATTGTAAAATCAATATTCATTTTTTCTAATTCTTTTTTTAAAGAACTTGCTTGTTTTATACCTATTTCTGAAAGTGGAATATTTACACTTCCTTGTATCCGTTTTTGTTCATTATATGCTGTAGTCGCATGTCTTAGTACAATTAATCTCATTATTTCTCACTTGACTCTGGACGCATAAGTGGAAATAAAACAACATCTTTGATATTATCGCTACCTGTTAAAAGTTGTACAACACGGTCAATTCCCATTCCCCATCCTGAGATTGGTGGCATCCCGTATTCCATAGCGCCTATATAATCATAATCCATTTCCATAGCTTCTTCGTCTCCAGATTCTTTTAAACTTGCTTGTTCTAAAAGTCTTTTTTCTTGTTCTGCTGGATCAACAAGTTCAGAGAATCCATTTACGATTTCAGCTCCATTAACTACAAGTTGGAAACGATCTGTAATTTCTTTTCTCTCGTCATTTCCACGTGCTAGTGGAGATAAACTTAAAGGATGTTCTGTTAAGTAAACAGGTCCAACCATATGAGGACGCGCTACTTTCTTGTATAGATAATCTACTAGATTTCCATATCCTAAATTTTGTACTGGTGTTTCACTTTCTAATTCTATTTTTTCTTCTGTAATTTTAGAAAGTAATTTTTCTTTGGTGTCATATTCTCTAATATCGATATTGGCATATTTTAGGATAATATCTCTAAAACTTACGCTTTCCCAGTCACCACTCATATCAATTTCTTTGTCTCCTACCATAATAGTAAGTGTACCAAATACGTTTTGAATAATGGTTTGTAGCATGTGCTGAATAAGCTTCATATTGTCTTCATAATTGTAGTAAGCTTGGTAGGCTTCTACCATTGTGAAATCTTGTAAATGGGTAGCGTCCATTCCTTCATTTCTAAAGCATCTAGCTACTTCGTATACTTTATTCATACCTCCTACAACAGCTCTTTTCATATAGGTTTCTGGTGCGATACGAAGGTATACATCTAAATCTAAAGCATTGTGATGAGAAGCAAAAGGTCTTGCGACTGCTCCTGATGCTTTATTATTTAAAATAGGTGTTTCTATTTCATAGTAACCTAAATTGTCTAAATAATGTCTAAGTTCTTTAATAAATTTAATTCTAACTAAAAATCTCTTTCTAGTATCTTCATTCATAATTAAATCTACATATCTATGACGGTAGCAAAGTTCTGGATCTTGTAATCCATGGAACTTTTCAGGAAGTGGTTTTAAAGCCTTTCCTAAGAAGGTAAGGGTTTTTACCAAAAGAGATTTTTCTCCTGTTTGTGTGGTAATAATTTCTCCTTCTGCTCCAACAAAGTCTCCTACGTCAATTTGTGTTTTGAAAAAGCGGTATGCTTCTTCTCCTAGTTCATCGATTTTAATAGAAAGCTGAATATCTGCTTCTATATCACGTAGTTTGACAAAGCTCATCTTTCCCATTTTTCTCATAAAAACGATTCTTCCTGCAATACGTACAGGCGTTGTTCCATCTTCTAAAGCTCTCGCTTCTTTTAAGGAATTTGTTATATCATATCTTTCTGGATATGGATTACATACATTACGTATTTCTTCTACTTTTCCTCTTCTAACTCTTTCTTGTTCTGTAAATTCTCTCATTTTTTCACCTCGTTATTTAAAATTACTTCACTTTCTGTTACTATGTCTTCAATTCCTTTTCCACTTTGATTATATAATACCATAAATGCAGTAGCAAAAACTAGTATTATTTGAATAAGTCCCAATACGGAAACTGTTAAAAAGTAGGAAAAAGGAGGTAGGAATAAAACCAATAGGACGGTTATGAGTAAATAGCCAAGTCCATTGATAATAAAGGCACGAATGATATAGTCATTCATTGTCATGCCAGTTTGCTTATACACTTTTATTTTACAGATCCATTTACCAAGTGTTTTTCCTTTGGTAAGGAAAGGAACAATGATAAAATATCCTACCATAAATAAAATACCTAATACATTAATCATGACTTTTTGTTTATCTAAATCACAAAGAATATCTGAATAATGATTTAAATAAGTGACAAAACCAATTTCTTTGGTAAGAAAAGATTCGTTTAAGCGGCTAAGTTCTACTTGTAGGGTTTCCATATTTGTATTATTAAGTATGGTTCCTAAAATCCCTAATAAAATAATAATAAGGAATGTATCTATTATATAAGCTATACATCTTCTACTTTTCATCTTTTATTTTCCTTTCGTATAAATCAAGCAGTTCTAATAAAGACTGTTTTTCTTTAATTTGAAATATTTTTTGTTTGATTTCTTTACCAAAAGTCATCCCTTTTACATACCAAGCAATATGGGTTCTCATTTCTAAAACAGCTATTTTTTCTTCTTTTTGTTCTAATAGATATAAAAAATGTTTACGCATCATTTCTAACTTATCAAGAGAAGAAATATTTTTATCATAACTACCTTTTTCTAAATAAGAAATGGTTTGTTTGATCAGCCATGGATTTCCAAGGACACCTCTTCCAATCATGACCGCATCACAATTTGTTTCCTCTTTCATTCTTTTGGCATCTTCTGGTGTTAGAATATCTCCATTACCAATAACAGGAATGGTTACTTTTTCTTTTACCTTTTTGATGATAGACCAGTCTGCTTTTCCTGTATACCCTTGGGCTCTTGTTCTTGGATGAACGGCAATTGCCTTGGCACCTGCCTTTTCACATACGGTAGCAATTTCTACAGCGTTGATGTGTCCTGCATCCCAGCCACTTCTAATTTTGACAGTGACAGGAATAGGAACAGCTTCAGATACAGCTTTCACAATTTCGTATACTTTTTCTGGATCTTTTAAAAGAGCACTGCCTGCTTGCGCTCTGGTCGCAACTTTTGGAACAGGGCATCCCATATTGATATCAATAATATCTGGTTTCATTACTTCGTATATGTATTTGGCTGCGGTTACAAAGGTTTCTTTATCAGAACCAAAGATCTGCTGTGAAATAGGTCTTTCTTCTTCTTTCATATAAAGTAAGTCTATGGTTTTTTGATTTTGGAAATGAATGGCTTTATCACTAACCATTTCCGTGCAGATAAGTCCAGCACCCATTTCTTTAATAATTCTTCGGTAAGCACTATTGCCTACGCCTGCCATAGGGGCTAAAACAACTTCATTTTTTATCTTGACATTCCCTATATTCCACATAAAACCACCACTATTATTATAGTATAAATAGGCTTTAAACACAAGGATTTTGCCATATTTCTTTCTCGGTTAGAATATGCTATAATAGATACATTGCAAGTGGGAGTGGGATTCATATGAAAAAGAAATTTTTAGATTGTTATTATTTTTATTTTTGGACGTTTGTCTTTGGTTCTATTTTTGGATATGTGTATGAAATGCTTCTCCACTTTATTAAATATGGTAACTTTGAAAGTAGACAAGGCTTAATATATGGGCCTTTTTCACAGGTTTACGGACTTGGCATGGTTTTATTTATTTTGGCTTTGCACAGAATTAAAACACCTTGGAAACAATTTTGGGTTGGTTTTTTTGCAGGAGGGATTGCTGAATTTATTTTCTCTTACATCCAAGAATTTATCTTTGGTTCGATTTCTTGGAATTATAGCAAGTACTTTTTGAATATAGATGGTAGAACCAGTCCTTTTCATATGATTGCTTGGGGGCTTTTAGGAGTTCTAACAATGCATTATGCACTTCCCTTATTGAAACAAATGATTGATGCTTTAAAAAACAAAAAAGGTCTTATTATAACAATTGCTTTTAGTATTTTCTTAACAGTTGATATTGTCTTATCTATTACAGCTTGTATAAGGCAAAAGGAAAGAGAATTAAAGGTACCAGCAGACAATGTTATTAGAGAAACAATGGATGTTTGGTATCCAGATGCTTTTCTAGACAATGTATATCCAAATAAAAAAAGTACGGTTATTCCTGTTGCTAAAAACAAATAATTCTTCATAAAAAAAAATAAGCTTGGGTATTGTTCCAAACTTATTTTTTCTTTGTCTTTTTTTCTAACGTAAATATAAAGATGCCAAGGCCTATTAAAGTTACAAGAGAAAGAACCGTTCCCTCTTTAATTCCTTTTGGAAAATAAGAGAATGTTATTTTGTGATTGCCTTCTTTTAAATCAAAACCAATTAAAGTATCGAAGACTTTATCATATTTAATTTTCTTACCATCTACTTTAATAGTCCATCCTGTATCATAAGGAATGGTTGTAAATAAATAATGATTGTCTTTAGTAGCGCTTGCTGTTCCTTCCATGTAAGAACCTTTTTTCTTAGTAATTTGTAGAGAGTGTTTATTTAAATCATTAAACGTCTTATAAAAGGTATCTGCATTGAAATAATATAGATAAGGAATATATTCTTGTTTGTTATTCTTACTATTTTTAGTTTCTGTTGTCATAGTAATACCTAAATCCGCTTTGTTTTCAAAAAATTGCGGAATAAAACTCATGTTGTTATAAACACCAAAAGAACGATTTCCAATAATTAATTCTACAAAATCCTCATTTTTTAATAAATCCGCTTTTACATTGGGATAGGCAATAATATTATCCCTTTTTGTATTTATAAAAGAAAACTTAGTGCCTTCCACTTTTTGTAAGGGAATTTTTTCATAAATAGAAATATCTTTTCCACTTAAACAACTGATTACATTATTTTGATACTGCATGCGATCAAAATTTTGATATTGTGGGGTACATTTACTAACATCATTACCAGTAAGGGTACCTATACTAAGGGCTGAAGAATTTTCATAAACAGATACATCTGATTTAAAAACATTATAGAAAATCCCATTGGCCGAAGAAACTTGGAAAGAGTCTATTTTGTTATAGTAATGTGATTTAGGATCACTATCTTTATCCATATAATATTTCATTCCAAAAATGGAGTCAGATACAGGATATGTTGTCATATATTCAATAATATTGTTGTGCACATTATAACCAAGCTTCGCTAAAAAATCTAATTGCGTCTTGCTCATAGTAGATAAGAAAGTACCTATTCCGTTATAAGAAAAGTAAAGGGGATCTGTTGCGGAATAATTAAAGTTCTTTTCCATACGATAAAAGGTAGAAGAATCTTTTTCCATTACTTTAGAAACTTGTTTCTGCATAATCACATACGAACCTTGTACTTCTCTTACTGTTTTGAATTTAAAATCTTGCAGTGAAAAGAACATATTTGTAAATAGTTCGCCCAATACTAGAAAGAGTAGCAGGTAAGACGCAATTTTGGAATCTTTGTTATTTTTTCCATAAATAGAAAGAAGTAACAAGTAAAAAAACGAAAGTGCAACAGTTACATAAACCATAAAAAGATTGGTAAATGGAAATTGTCCTATAAAAGTAATAACCCCTAAAATAGGATAAATAGGTGCCACTATAAAATATTGTAATTTGGTAATATATTTAATTTCAGTAAGCGAACGCATCGCTAAATAAATAAGAAAACAAGAAAATATAAAGGTATATCGTCCATTAAAACAAATAGGAACATTAAAACCATGCCAAATATAATTGATATAGTTAATAAGCATACTCATAATGAAAATAAGAACAATAATGAAGGAAGCATGCTTTTCTCTTTTAGAAATTTTATGATTTAAAAAATAAAGAAGCACTAAAACTGATATTAAAATACCTGTATAAATTTGAAAAGTATAATGAGATAAAAGTGTATCATTATTGTGTGAACCTATAAATAATTTTCCTATTATTTCTAAGGGATTCCCATTAAATCCTATCTGGTTTTCTAAAAAGGCATTGTATTCTCCTCTTGGCATATCCTTAAACTCAAATAAGGTAGGTACTAAAATAAAAGAAGTTAAAAGGCCTCCAATTATAGAAGAAATTAAAAATACGCGAATGGTTCTAAAAATTTCTTTTTTATCTTTCTTTTTTTCATTATATAAATATAAACGATATATAAAATAAAGTACTGAAAATATACAAACCATAAAAGCCAAATAATAATTCATTAAAACAGTTAAAAAAAGTGCAAATATATATAAATAAGGCTTTTTTCCCCTGATAATCTTATCAATTCCCAGTAATACAAGCGGTAGTAAATAAACAGTATCAAGCCACATTACATGAAAATAATAATTTACATTGAAAGCCATTAATGCATATGCAGTAGAAAAAATAAGTAACATTTTATTTTCTTTAAAATGGTGTTTTAAAAGGGCATACATGGTAAGTCCACATAAACTCATTTTAATAAAGATAATCAACATAATAGCATAATGAATATGAATTTCTTTAAATAAAAATACAATAAGATTAAAAGGACTTATTAAATAATAAGCATATGTTCCAATCATAGAACTTCCTAATCCTTTACTAAAAGAATAAAAAGAAAGTCCTTCCGTACGTAGATTTGTAAAAAGGGACTTATATTGTGCATACATATCACTTACAAAAAGTGTATTGTTATACTTTTTTAAAATAAAGCCAAGACAAAAGGCAATAAAAAACAAAATAATAAAGGGAATAATAAAGGAATATATATATCCTTTTTTTCTTTTTAAAGTATTTAACATATGCTCACATCCTACTTTATCATTATATACTAAAATAGTATTTTAAGGCAACAAAAACTCTAGTATTCAACAAAATCAAATACTAAAGTATATTTAATGTCTTAAATAATATCTCAATGCCTCTTCGTTATAAGGAATAGGTGAATCCTGTATAAGATTATTATTTTCTAAAAAACCACGACCCACTTTTATTAATCCTGGCGTATATATATCTTTTATACGATCATTTTCCGAAAAAAAGAAGTTACCTGCTTGCTCTAAATTAGGAAAATATAGTTCATGTATACCTTTATTAAATTTTAAAAAATTGTCTCCAACTCTTCTTAAATTTGCAGCTTGTATTCTTTTTAAGGATACATTTTTCACAAGAAAACCATCCTCTGCGATTATTAAATTCGGAGCAATAATTTCTTTTAAAAGTAGATTATTTGCTAAAAAGCAAAAGCCGGCTCTTTCCAAACTTGAAACATCTAGTTTTTCTATAGCAATGTTTTCATAGCAAAAACTATATCCTACACTTCTTAAATTCGGTGTATATAATACATCTAATTTTTTATTTTCACCCAGAAAATAAGCACCAGTCTCCTCCAAAGACTGTAAATGTAATTCTGACATAGCCTGATTGCATCTGTAGAACTCATCACCCACTTTTTTCAAATTTGGTGCCACCAATTTTTCTGATTTAACATTGTCTCTAAAAAAATCATTCCCAGTTTCTACTAAGCATGGAAAAAAAAGTTGTTTAGCACCAATATTATGCTTACAAAAACTATCTCCTACTGTTTTTAATTTAGGAACATGTAGTACCTTTAAATGATGATTGAAATAGCAGAAATCATCACCTATCTCTTCTGTATTAGATAAATACAATTCTTCAATTTTTTTGTTTTTATAAAGAAAATAATTTCCTACTGTTTTTAAGTTTGGATTGGAAAGACTTATCATAGTATTCAATTTATCTAGTTTTATTATAACTTCCTCTTTTGATGAATCTGTAAATTGAATATGTATTTCTTTAAACTTTCCTATCTTATTTATCTTTATATTTTTGATATCTTGTAAACTCTCTACAAACAAATCTTTATTGGTTTTATAATCTTTTATTTTCTTTTCCTGTAAATCCAGTATGTAAGAATCAAAAATTAAATAACGACTTGTATCATACTTTTGTACCCTGAATTTATCAATAATAATATTATTTGGGCAATAATAAACATTATCACTTTCCTCATTATATTTATAGTATTTTTCATCGGTTGCGAAAACATACCCTCGTAAGGTAAACTTTGAAGTATTAGAAATTTTATTTAAATGATATTCTCTCATAAAACTATTTGCCAAACCATCAGCGATTAAATCTAAATCATTACTGAAAGTAGCGTCTGGATCATCTACAATATGATTATACCTGTTTTTGATAGATACCATATTTACTTTACCTTTTAAAAATTGGATAGATAGTACGGATGTTCCATATAAATCCTGTCTTTGGGGATATAGAAAGTCTTTTCTTTTTATATTTTCCACATCCTTCTTTACTGCAAAGAAAACATGGTTTGAAAGGAGTCTATTTTCTTTAAAAGTACAGAGTTCCTCATCCTTTTCATAATATTTTTTGAAAAATTGAATATCTTCTTCACTTTTACACTCATATAAATGATACCCTGCTTCCTCCAATAGCTCACTAGGAGTCTTATCAGAAATAAACTCTTTTTTATTTTTGGGTTCTATAAAACTGTATATATAACTTCTAAATTTATCAATCTTTTTGGTTTCAGTTATATCATGATATAATTCTCTACTTACAGCAAAATGATCTGTCAACAATTGTAGTAAAGTTCCTTCTTTTTCTAAAATTTCCGGAAATAAACTGCGACAAAAATGTGCGAAATTTTCGCCATACAATTTTTTTATTTTTTTTAACTCTTCTGACATACTTTTCACCCATACAATCTTTTTAAATATATTTTTTGTTGATTTACAATGATTAGTATAATATCTCTCTCATTTTCTGCTAGGGCAAGCCTACCATATTTACTATCCAATTTTCCAAAACAATAATATTTACTATATTCATAAAAATCCTCATTTAACAATAGTTCATGCATATATATAATATCACCCTTTTGGAGATTCATTTGCAAATCATAGAATTCTAAAACAAAATGATATGTTTTTCCATCATTTTCTAACGTATAACAAAAATTTTCTATATTTTTGATTTTTAATTTTACCATCTTATTCGCCTTCTAATGTATCATAATTATATTGCTTTTTACTATATTTATCTATAATAAATATACAGTTTTATAACTATTAGCACTATTCTATCACAAAATATTTTTTTTGCACAAAAAAAAACTGAATTGATAGTGTAAAATAGTTTTGGGATTGGGTATACAAAAAGGAAGACCTTTTGTTAAAATGTAATTGTTGAAAAAACATTTAAGGAGGTCTTCCATATGAACAGTATACCAAATAATTATATAAATG
>JAQUWE010000015.1 GCA_028693035.1 Bacilli bacterium
TATAAAAATATACCCCCAGAAAAAAACATCATTTCTGATGTCTACTTACATTAAGCAATATTCCCATAGAAGCCAAAGTAATCAGTAAACTACTTCCACCATAGCTTAAAAATGGGAGTGTAACCCCTGTAACGGGAATAAGTCCTACTACAACCATTAAATTTAAGATAGTCTGAAAAGCTAAACCAAAAGTAATGCCAAAGCATAAATATTTACTAAATAAATCAGTACTGTTTCTTGCTAAAGAAAAACCTTTCCAAATAATCAAAAGAAATAAGCTGGTTACAATCACAATCCCTAAAAAACCAAATTCTTCACTAATAATAGAAAAAATAAAATCTGTTTGTGGTTCTGGTAAATAAAAGTGTTTTTGCCTAGAGCCCCCAAGTCCCATACCAAAAAGTCCTCCTGGCCCTATCGCATATAAAGATTGAATAATTTGAAACCCACTTCCAAGAGGATCTTTCCAAGGATTCATAAAGGACAATATCCTCTCTAAACGGTATGGCGCCGATAAGATGAGTCCTACAATTCCTGCGCCCCCTACAAGACCCACCTTCAAAAAGAAGTTAATAGGAACGCCTCCTACAAAAAGCATACCTACTATGGTCATTAAAATAATCATACCCGTTCCAAAGTCAGGCTGTAACATGATTAGCCCAAAGACAAGCAAAGAAAGGCCCAGGATAGGAAAAACACCTTTGATAACCAAATGCATTTGTTTCTCTTTCATACATAAATACTTAGAAGTAAATATAATAAGCGCTAATTTCATAAATTCACTGGGCTGAATCCCAAAAGAACCAATTCCAAACCAACTTCTACTTCCATTACGAATCGTACCAACACCAGGAATCAAAACCAAAACAAGTAAAATAAAACAAGCGATTAAAAAAACATGCGCTTTTTTATAATAAAGATGATAATCAATTTTACTGATTAAAAACATAAGAAAAACACCAATGATAAAAAATAAACCTTGATTCTTAATAAACTTGTATGGATCATTAAATTTATAATCTGCCCATACATAAGAAGCAGAATAGATCATAAGAAGTCCGAATAAAGATAAGAGAATGATGCCTATAACAAGTAATATATCTATTTTTCTTTTTTCCATCTTTATCACCTATCTATATATATGCCTTTTGACATAAAAAAAGGACAAAGTATACCCCTGTATTTTATCCTTATTTTGACATTTATAAATAAGCACCGTATATAATAGCAAGCAAAGCACCTATTAGACCTACTACCCAAAATAATTTCACAATATCTCTTTCTTGCCAACCTTGTTTTTCAAAACTATGGTGCAAAGGGGCCATAGGAAAGAGCCTTTTCTTTGTTAACTTATAATAATATCTTTGTAAAATAACAGATACTGTTTCAATGACAAAAACAATCATCAATAAAACGAGTAGTAACTCATGTCTTGTTAAAATGGCAATCGCACCAAGTACACCACCGAGTGCTAAAGAGCCAGTATCTCCCATAAATACTTTTGCCGGACTGACATTAAAAATGAGAAACCCAAGAATAGCCCCTACTAAAATAAAACAGAAAAGGGAAATCTCTTGGTACCCTTCCAACCAGTCTGCTGCATAAGCAATAATACCAAAGGCCAGTAAAGCAATGGCGGATAAGCCACCTGCAAGACCATCTAGTCCATCTGTTAAATTGACAGCATTAGAACTGGCTACCAAGATGAATAGAATAAAGATTCCATAAAACCAGCCTATATTCCATTTAAAACCAATTGAATGAATCCATAGAAGAGGTTCATTTCCTCCTCTCATAAACAAGTAGAAAAACAATATTGCCAGCACAATTTGCATGCCCATTTTGCTTCCTTCAGATAGTCCAGCATTATTATGTCTTTTAATGATTAAATAGTCATCAATGAAACCAATCAAACAATATCCAACAAATGTTAGAAGAATAATGAGAAAATTGGTTGACATTTGGATTTTTCCAGTCATCCATAAAAGGATACAGGTAACAAGAGAAGCAATGATAAAGATAAGTCCCCCCATAGTAGGGGTCCCCTCTTTTCCTCTATGTGCATCCTCTAAATAAATACTTAACCTTTGCCCTGCTTTGATTTTTTTCAAAAGAGGTATCAGAGCAAGTGCAACAACAGTAGCTAACAAGAAACTCACCATAAGTGCTAATGCAGATTTTGTAAGTACTAGCATAATATTTCCTCCCTACCCTAACATAAGTCTTACTTTTTCGCCCTCTAAAATACGTTCCCCTGCTTTTGGAGACTGGAATGTAATCGTATCTCCTTCTCCGCTATATAAAGGGCTTAAGTCTTTTAATAACTCGCTTGCATCTTTCTTACTTTTACCCATTACATCAGGTACTGTTACATATTTTTTTTCACCAAGAGCTGTATTGTAATTTTTTTCACTTGCACCATCAGGTTTCTTTATTTTTAATATATCGATTAAATCTAACATGATATTTCTAACAATAGGTCCTGCGATGGTTCCCCCAAACTGTGTAACTCCTTTGGCATTGTCAACAGCAATATAAACAACCACTTCTGGATCATTGGCAGGCATGAATCCCATAAAGGAAACAGTATAATTACCGACCATATAAACCCCATTTTTTACTTTTTGTGCAGTACCTGTTTTGCCACCTACTCGGTATCCGTCAATAAAAGCGGTTCTACCTGTTCCATTGGTTACAACACTTTCTAAAGCAGCTCTTACTTTGGCACTTGTTTCTTCTTTAATAACCCTTCGTACTTTTGTCTTTTTGGTTTCTTTTACAACCGTATTGGTTTCTGGTTCGTTTAAACTTTTTACAACATAAGGTTTATATAAAACACCTCCATTTACAGCCGCACTTACAGCTGTGATTTGCTGGATAGGCGTTACGGATACACCTTGCCCAAAAGCTGTAGTAGCAAGTTCTACGGGTCCTACTTTATCTAGTTTAAATAAGATACCAGAGCCTTCCCCATTTAAATCAATGCCTGTTTTTTTACCAAATCCAAATTTATTGATATAATTAAATAGTTTTTCTTTTCCAAGTCTTTGTCCGAGGGCCACAAATCCAGGGTTGCACGAATTTTCTACAACCTGTAAGAAGGTTTGGTCTCCATGACCTCCATGCTTCCAACACTTAATACGGGCATTTTCTACCTGCACAGATCCTGTGTCATGAAAATGATCCTTTTCCAAATCCACTGTATTTTCTTCTAAGGATGCGGCAAGGGTAATAATTTTGAAAGTAGAACCAGGTTCATACGTAGACCAAATAGGTAAATTACGATTGATTTCTTCTACTGAATACTGCTGGTACTTAGTAGGAGAAAAGGTGGGTCTTGATGACATGGCTAGTACTTCCCCTGTTTTAGGATCCATAATAATGCCAATGGCCTGATCTGGACTATATTTTGAGACAGCATTATCAAGTTCTCTTTCTAAAACTCTTTGTACTTCATGATTAATGGTCAATGTTAAATTCACACCATCTTGTGGTTTCTCATAGATTTCGGATACATCTAGTTTATTTCCTTTCGCATCACTAAAGTACTTAATAGAACCATATTTTCCTGTTAAATAATCATTATACATAAGTTCCAAACCACTTAATCCTTGGTTATCAATTCCTACGAAACCAAGGGTATGAGAAAGTTCTGTATCAAAAGGATAGTTTCTTTTTGATTCTTTTACCAAATACACACCATCTAATTTTAAAGCATTTATTTTATCAGCAACTTCATAGGAAAGCCTTCTTCCTTCGGGATGGACTCTTTCAATAGAAGTCTTTTTATTGACATGCGCTGCCATAGCTTTTTTAGTAATGCCTAAAACTTCTGCCAATTTTTCTGTTGTTTCTTCTTTATCTTTGATTTGATTAGGAATCAATACCAAAGACGTCGTCGTTAGGTTATCTGCTAAAACAGTACCATTGCGATCATAAATAAGTCCTCTACTTGACTCTACTGGTAAATTCCTACTCCATAGATTGGAAGCAAAATTATTTAATTTTTTATAATCAATAACCTGAATATAAAAGACTTTTCCAATAATAACAACAAAGAGTACTATAATAATGAGTAAAATAATTTTAATACGTATGTGAATATTTTTAACAAACAATGTGCTTCACCTCTACATAACTATATGTACAAGCATCAAAAAAAGAAGTATAAATTGACAGAAAAAAAGCAATAGAATTTCTTCTATTGTTTCTTATAAAGCTTTTAAATTTCCTGTTTCATCTAATAAGAATAGTAACATTTCAGAAGCTGTCCATAGATGGGTAGGACTTGTTTTATTTTCTACATAACTATTATTTAAAACACGTAGTGACTCATAGTCTGCTTCAGTGCCATTACTTTCATAAGAAAGCGGATATAATGTACTGGTTGCGGTAAGTTTACCCATTTGAATTGTATGATACTGTGCATAAGCTAAATAAGGAAAATCTGCACTTTCATTGGTACCATACCACTGTTTTTTTACATCTTTATGCCACCAAGCAAGAGAACCATAGGTATCCTCTACATTTTTTATCTTTATAGTTGTTTTTTCCTTCTGTGCTTTCATTCCAAGGTCGTACCACAAACTTTGATAAAGGGGGTGCTCTCCTCCATCAGTACTTCCATTTAAATAAGAACCTTTTTTATTTTCATGGATAAGGGTACTGGCTTCTTTTTTTATGTTTTCTACCAAAGTAGTTTTGTCTTTTTTAGAAGCGGATACTATATAAAGAAGTTCTCCAAGATTATCAGCTTCCTCTACTCCATTATTTTGTTTGTCATACATCTCTTTTACATCATCTACAAAAGGTTGTATTAAATTTATATTATTGGTTTGTTTCAAAACCATGGCTGCCATAGCGGCGTCTCTATACCAAACAGAATCATATACAAGGAAATTAGGAAGAGGTTCCCCATTTTTAATATTGATTAAGATTTCACTATACAAAACTTTTTTTACTTGCGCATATTTTTGTTTAGTAAAATTTTCTAAATGAAGTTTTGTCTCTGTTCCTTCTAATCTCGTTTTTTTATCATTTTCTGTGACATAAATACCTGTTTCTTCTTCCACTATTTTTATCATTTTTCCATCTTTTGTTTGTAAGATAACACTATATAAATTTGGAATTACAAGATAATTTTCAGTATCCCATTCTTTTAAAACGGTATTGTCTTCTAAGTTGATTAATTTTCCTTCTTTAAACAAAAGCTTTGTTCTGTTTCCAAGTCCAAAGAAATAATACTGCATGTCATCAAACTTATGAACAATTGTAGCTTCATATTTTTTTATAAACGATTTATATTCTTTTGCGTGGTTAGATAAGAGGCATATTCTTTAGGAAATGCTTTTTTTAAATCCTTATTTGGTTCATACACTTTCACATTAGAAAGAGACGTTGTCCCTACCCTAACTCCTAAGAATTTTTCATGTTGTGGGATTGCTTGGATTCCAATGAAAAGGCAACTCCAAAGTGCGAATAGAATAATCATTAAAATTCCATATTTTATTTTTTCATTTCCCATTACTATTTTTTTGAGACAACGCAGAATAAAGAATAAGAAAAAGTAACTAAGCAAAATAATGCATAGAATAAAGAGTAATAGAAAGAATAGGGAAAAATAAGTAACGAAATAATTGGGTGTTAATACCGTAGAAGCCAAATATAAAAGTTGTTTAAAACGGTATAAGTTAAGAAGTGCGGTCGCAGTTGTAAGGAGAGTCAGTAAAATGACAAGTCCTTTTTTTATCTTCTTAGAAGGTTCTTTATAATGCGTAAAGAATAATAGAAATGGCAAATATAAGAAATGAAGTGCATAAAGGAAAGCACATACATTTCCGTAAATAATATGAAGAGCTGTATTAAATAGTAGAGATAGTAAAAGACCTACTGTAAGCCAGCTATGCTTCTTATATTGCCAAATCACAAACCCTAAAACAACAGTATAGAAAAGTGCAACCAAAGTTATGGATAAAATAGAAGTCTTAGAAAAATCAATAAATTGATCTTTTTCTAAATATAAAGGAGATGCGACTAAAGCGTGAATATAGTCTCCTTTGATAACGTTCTTGATTTGTCTCATAGAAATACTTTTTTCGATATAACTATCTTCTTCTGTATAATTCTCTTTAAAATCTGTTATAACGGGTGTATTCTGCCAAACCATGTTTTGGAAAAAAGAAAGACCAATTACCAAAAGAACAGTAACAAGATTAATCAAAAATAATTTTTTAAATGATACTTTCTTACTCATCCATAAAATGAAAGAACCTATTAAGAAAATTACATAATTGGTAATAGTAATAGAGGCTGTTAATATACCAAATCCTATTAAAAGATATAAATCCTTTTTCTCTACTTTCTCCTTTTTCATCATCTTCGCTATATGATACCAGAGTGCAAGTAAGAAAAGAGCTGCTATATTATAAAGTTCTATACCTGCAGTAAAAACCATATTAGAAAAAGTAAAACCAAAAAGAAATACCATAGGAAGTTTTATCTTATCTTCTTTTACAAATAAAGAAGCAAATTTATATAATAGTGTAACACTGGTAGCGGTTACAATGCTAAGTAAAACAATAATGGCAATGGTTTTATCAATCGTAAGTCCACTGATTAGTAAGACAAGTGGCTGCGTGATTAAAACAAATAATGGATGTACTTTTATTCTATAATGGTTTGCAAACACATCACTCATATCTCCTATGACTCTTGGACTATCTGCATTAAAGAGAACGTCAAAGGCTTTAGAAAAATCATAATGATAAGAAAGTAAAGTACCTAATACCAAATAAAGGGTTAGGAAGAAAAAGAAAATACCAAGTGCTTTTTTATTCTCTTTTCTTTTAAGTAAAACTTTCTCATTAAATGGTTCTACTACACCATTTGTTACTAGAAAAGAATGCTCAGCAAGTTTAACAAGGGGCAAGTCATGCAAAGAATCTGTATAAAAAGAGTGGATAGAAGCATTCCCTACTTCTTTATTTAATCTTCTTATTTTTTCTTTACCCTTGCAGTTTTCTCCTTTTATTTCTCCTGTTTTTTTATCCATCACTGTCGCAATTAAAGATACATTAGAAAAAGAAGATAAAAAAGGCTTTAATAAAAAAGTTGGAGAAGCACTGATTACATAAATAGAATTTCCTTTTTCTACTTCTTTTAAGAAGAAGGAAGCAATTTTATTTTGTTTCTTTTTCCAAAATTCTGCTACTAGATCATCTACATTTTCTAGTTTTGTTAAAAATGAAAAAAAGATTTGTTTATACGTAGAAGAAGAAATTCTATGTAACATATAAAGTACCGTAAACCATACATATTTAAAAAACAAAGTCCATATTTTTTTGTTTTTCCCTAAAGCAAAAAACATAAAATCAATAGAACTATCTCCTTTATAAATCGTTCCATCAAAATCATACACATCTATTTTCTTATCCATAAAGCACACCTCCCATATAAATTCCATAAAGTAAAACGGTCACAAGCAATATTTTATCTTGAAAGAGAACATCTACAGGATCTCCAAGAGAATCTCCTTCTACAATAAGGCTATAGCGCATTACAATAAAAATGACAAAGAGAAGACTATAGATAAGTAAATTGCCACCTCCAACTGTACACCATAAAGAATAGAAAACAAGTGTAAGTGCTAGAAAAAGGTACATAAATTTATCTAAAAACTCTTTGGTATAATATTTTAAAACAGGTCTTGCATCTGCTTTATTTTTTAATAACTCGCCTCTTCTTTTTCCTATAACCAAATATAAAGCACCTGATAAAACGGTTAAATAAAGCCAGCTAGATATTTCTACATCAACTACTACACCACCAAAGTAAACGCGCAATAAAAAGCCAGACGCCAAAATCATAATGTCTACAATAGGAATATGTTTTGCCCATTTACTATAAAGTAAATTAAGAACAATATAAATAAGAATAAAAGCATTTGAAAAAAGATATTGTTCCAAAGAAAAAAATATTGCTTTTATATAAAACAAATTGAATCAATTCTGTCAAAATAAAGAGAAAAACAAGAATTCCTTTTGCTTTTCCTTTACTAACAGCCCCAGACGCAATGGCTCTTTTCTTTTTAATAGGATGTTTTTTATCACTCTCGTAATCCAATAAATCATTAAAAATATAAACAACTGACGCAGCTAATGAAAATGATAAAAATTCAATAAAGCTGACAGTCAATAATTTTATACTCATAAAATGACCACTAAAAATTAAAGGAAGAAAAATTAGTATATTTTTAATATAATGTTTGACTCTTAATAATGAACTATACTTCTTCATACATACTCACACCTTACATTCTTTTTATACTATACCATAAATTCTAAACGATGCCTAGTCAAAAAAAGCTTCCATAAAAGAAAGTTTTTTTACTATATATCATTTTTGTATATTTTTACTTTCTTGCAAAAAAGGCAAGTAAAGATTTTTTGACATCTAAAATAGGATCTGTAATTTCTATATTTTCATTTCTAATGACTCTTCTAGGATTTTCTTCTGTAATTTCCGTAAACTTATCTTTTCCAATAAGCTCTATAATATGGTTTTTTATTTCCTCAAAACGATCATAAAAACTACTTTCTGCACTATGAATATCTGTTGCTAAAAAATGAACCATATTGTGTTTTAGTAAATAAATAAGTGCTTCTTTTGCTTTTGATCCATATCTTCCTATCATACTTGCAAAATTACTTTGAAATAAAACGCCTTGCTCAATTAAAGGCACCATTTTGCTAGGGTCTTTTTGAAAATAGGCATATCTTTCAGGATGGGCAATAATAGGAATCCAGTTATGGCTGATTAATTTAAAAATGTACTCTTCTAAATGAACAGGATATAGTGCAAAAGGAAGTTCTATTAAAATATATTTGCTATCATTGATAGAAGATATTTCTTCGTTTTTAATATAGTCTTCTAATTCGTCTAAAATAAATACTTCATTTCCTAAATAAAGTTCTATATCTAATTTTTTTTCTTTTAATTTTTTATAGATTTTTTTAATGTTTGCAACCTTGGTTTTATTGTTTGCTACATAAGAACTTCCATCCATATAATGAGGGGTTGCAACGACAGCAGAAAAGCCTAGCTTTTTTAATTTTGTTAAAATGGCTAAGCTTTCTTCTATTGATTTACTTCCGTCATCAATTCCATTTAAAATATGTGCATGTATATCAAACATTTTCTCACCTACTCATAATAACTTGAATAATAATCTGTACTTTTCTTTGGTACTTTATTGACTACAACACCTGCTATATCAGCACCAACTTTTTCTAAAGATTTTTTTGTATTTACAAGCAAATCCATTGGTGTATATTTAATTGACGATACAATCACTACTTTGTCGACTCTTCTTGCCATAATCAAAGCATCAGGAAGTCCATTGGTTGGAACTCCATCTAAAATAATATAATCAAATATTTTTTCTAATAAATTAAGAAGTGTTTCCATCCCTTCTGAGTTTAAAAGTTCAGATGGGTTGGGAGGCACAGTTCCTCTTGTTAGAATGTAAAGTTCTGGAATTTCACTTTTTATAATATAGTGTTTAAATTCTTCTTCAATATTATCAATCAGTAAGTTAGAAAGTCCCCTAGTTGGTTTTAGTCCAAATACATTGTGGGTTCTTCCCCTTCTCATATCACAATCAATAATAAGTGTTTTTTTACCTGTTTGTGCAAAGGTTAAAGCAAGGTTACTACTGATAAAACTTTTGCCTTCTCCAGGTACAGAACTTGTAATAAAAATGGATTTTACTTTTTTTCCTACTGAAGAAAATTGTAGATTGGTACGAATGGTACGAATGCTTTCACTAATACTAGATTTAGGATTTTCCATAATAACGAGTTCTTTTTTCATATTAGCGACCATCCTTTCCACTATACACAGGTACTTTTCCTAAAATAGGAAGTCCTAATTTCATTTCTACTTGTTCTACAGAACGAATGGTTTTATCAAAATAGAACATAATGAATAAAAGTCCCATACCAAGTGCAAAACCTAAAGCAAAATAAATAATCATTTCTTTGGTTAAATTGATATTGTAGGGTTCATTAGCAATATCTGCTTCATCTAAAACATTGATGTTTTTGATACTGTAAATTCTTCCTACTTCTTTAGAAAAAGTATTAGCTACTGCTAAAGAGATATCTCTGGCATCTCTTGGATTTTCGTTCGTAACTGTAATTTTAATGATTTCTGTGTTTTCTACGGATGTAACACTTGTCTCTTCTAAAAGCTCTTCATAAGTTTGTTTTAGATTTAATTTTTTGATAACACTTTCTAAGACACTTCTACTTTTTACAATTTCCTGGTATGTTCCTACCAATTTTTGATTGACAGTAACATCTACTTGCGCAGATGCTGCAGTAGCATTTGCCTCTGTTGTTGCCAGTACAATAGTAGATGAAGAATTGTATAAAGGCGTTTTAAAATAAATAGAATAAATGCCTCCTACAATACATGTCATAAATATAATAAGAATTAAAATAGGCATTTTACTTCTTAAATAGCTGAATAATTCTCTGATGTCGATTTCTTCCATAGTTTACTTCCTTCCCTGTTTTTTATTATACCTAAATTTATGATTTTAAGCAATCATTTAAAGGCCTAGTTGTGTAAATTTATTTCCTTTTAACATACCGTTAATATAACCTTTTGCTTGCTCTACTGTCTGTATGTTTGGTTCCATTACATATCTTACAATACCAAGTGAATAGGTCATATTATGGGAATCAGATCCGTTTAGATTATACGTTTTGATCGTCCAAGAAGGCATGGTATCTAATTGTTTATTGATATAACTTGTCATGGTATTGGTCTCTATATTGGTTTGAAAAGAATTTTCAAGTGTTTGCAAAATACTATTATATTTTGTAAGTAAGGATGGCGATGTACTTATTTTTTTGATAATAGCGGATAAAACCACTTGCTGATTCTGCCCGCGGTGACGATCTCCTGATGCGTAGGTCATACGTTCTCTTGAGAAGGCAAGCGCCTCTGTACCATTTAAGTGATTGTTTCCTTTTTTGATATATACTTTTCTATTAGTAAAAGCTTTAAAGGAAGTATCTGAATAAATATCGATTCCTCCTATTTGATCGACTAATTTAATAACAGTATCAAAGTTTACTCTTATGTAATAAGGAATATGGGTTTCTAATAAATCTTCCACTGTCTTGACTGACATATCAATACCATAATAGGCAGCATGCGTTAGTTTATCTTTGCTTCCTTCTATTCCATGTAGTTTCACATAATAGTCTCTTGGAACGACTGTCAGTAATATTTCATAGGTATTAGGATTTACGGTAATGACAATATTGACGTCTCCCTGTGATTTTGTCATGATGTCTCCATATACATCAATCCCACTTATAAAAATATTAAAGGGTTCCTTTAATGGATTTAGTTTATCTTGGCTAGTTTGTTCTATTTTTGTTTTAATAGAAAATGTATAAATTACTTTTGTTTTATCTTTAAATTCTGTATTGGTTTCTTCTAAAATACTTTTATGACTTTCCTTTAAAAGAATAAAATCTTCTTTTTTATTCAACAAATCACTTGTCATCTTTTGGATATCAATATATTCTTTTTCTTTAAAAGAAATCATTTCTTTTAAGGCTGTACGTGCTTTTTCTAAAGTATCATCTTGTTTGGTATAGATAACGATTTGTTTATCTTTAACATCTTCTATTTTAGATGCCGTATTTTCTTTTAAGGCAACTATATAGTAGGTATTGGTTTCTTCTGTTTTATTATTTAATTTATCTAGAAAATAATAAGTTTTGTAAACGTAGACTTCACCTACTACTGTAATGGTGAGGAATGCAAGTAATACAATACTGGTGCAAGAGGAAATAATTTTATTAGTGTTCTTTTTAAAAGTTAGAAATAAAAGAAGCAGTAATAAAAGCATTTCTCCTATGATAAGAGGATACAAATATTTACTTGGAAGTATTTGTATATACCCTACTGTTCCTAGGAAAATGATGGTACAGATACCAAAAAGAATAACTAAGATTTTATTTGCGTTTTTCATGTGTAACCTTCTTTCCTACTATAAAATAGATAATTAAAAGACCAAAGGTTGCCCCTAAACTATCTACAAAGATATCAAAGAAACGGGCTGTTCTTCCTTGTACAAATAACTGGTGAAATTCATCAGTAGATGCATAAAATGTACAAAAAAGAAAAGTTCCAAGTAATATAAAGTGCATTGGTTTGTTGCATTGTCTTAAGAAAAGAAATACTAAAATAGCTAAAATCATGTATTCAAAGAAGTGAGCAGATTTACGAACAGGTTTAATCAAAGAATCAATTAGACTTTCTTTTGCATTTTCTTTTTTTTGTTCCACTTTATATTCTTGGGTCCCTTCTTTATCAGTAGATACATTTGTATTGATCACTTTTCCAATACTGTCTGTAGTTAACTTTTTAGATAAGGTACCATTTTGTGAAGAAAACAGGAATATGACAATAAGCCATATTATAGTCAAAATAGCGTATATGTACTTTTTCATTTTACACACTTCTTTCTTAAAATATAATTTTCTTATAATATGATATATATTATCACATTGAAGACTTTTTCTACACGATTCTCTCATTTACTAAATTTTTAATTGTAATGAAATTTAATTCAGAAAACATTTCTTGCAAATTCATTTGTAATATTCTAAATTTAATTGATTATATAGCAATAAATAATAAGTTACACTAGTTAATAGCAGAACATATTTGTGAATTTTACTTTTACTATTCATTTTTTTCTTATTTGATATTCTTTTTAAACAAAAGAGATATTAATATATTTTTATTAGAATAGAATAAATAAATCGTTAATATTATCAAGAAGACTATTTTAAACATAAAATTAGCAAAGTAAAAAACAAATATTGTTACAATAAATAGCACACAATTATTAAATGTATCTGTCGAACTATCATTTAAGATAACATATTTTTCTAAAGATTTTTTTCTATATATATATATTATATATGATGAAATAAGTGTCGATATTGCAGAAGTATATAACCCAAACATTTTAATAAATAGGAAATTAATTATAATGTTAGATAATGCAGCAATTAACGATGTTAATCCTAATATTTTAGTATCCTTGTGTGCAGTATATATTCCACCAAAAAAACCAGATAATGATGCATAATATACAGCTAACGAAAGAATTGGTATATACATTAGCCCCCCACCATAGGATTCCGAAACCAATAGTGGAAATATAAATGAAATAGATGCAATTAAAAGAAGGGTTATTGTAAATAGCAATTTCTTTATGTTTTTATATACAAAATTATACTTGTCCTTTTCATTTCCATCCTTTAAAATTTTTGCTGATGATTCCGTCCAAGCAACATTAAAAAAGGAATAAAATGTATTTATTAAATTAGGAAATTTATACGCAACAGAATAAATTCCATTCGAAGATGTTCCTAAGAATCCAACAATAAATAATCTATCCGAAAGATTAATGATTGACCAGCAAATTGTATTTGGTACAAGTGGCCATGAATATTTAATCATTTTAATCAGTTCACCCATTTTAAAATTTTTAATGCTTATATATTTATATATATTTATTAATACAAAAATACTAATTGAAACAAGTAAATTAGATATTATTGATGAAAAAATTAATGCCTTAAAACCCAATTGAAATACAATAATAAATATAATATTTAGTAAAATAATAAAAATACTTAATACAAAATTAGATATAGAAAACATTTTTATTTTTCCTGTTCCTCTACAAATTGCATTGCTTAATGCAATAAATACATTTGAAATACTATAAATAACAATATAAAAAATAATAACATTACTTATAACATACGAAAATATACTACCTACCATTGCAAAAACAATACATATCGAAAAGCAATATAAAAAAGTATTACTTATTATCTTCTTTTTTTCAATATCATTTTTTGCATCAATTAAAAATCTAAACATTGATTCTTCAAGTAGCAATGTTAATATGGGAACTAGGAAGGACGATATAACTATTACAAGATCATAATTTCCGTACTCCGTTGTAGATAAGTATCCAGTGTATAATGGTAATAATAAAAAGTTGAGTACCTGTGTTCCGAACTTTCCTATAGCAATGATAAATGTATTTTTAATTAACTCAGATACTCGGTCCATTTTTGCTATTTTCCTTAATAAATTTTTTTGCTATTTTTTTTATAGTTTTTTTTGTTTCTTCAACTTTTATTATTTTTCCTTCTTTTATGTTAACAACTTTTTTTTCTTTCTCAGTGTATTTACGATTAATTAAATTTAATTTTGTTCCTAATGCTTTTCTTGTTGTTTCATTAAACCATTTAGCATCTTCTCTATCTCTTAATTTAACATATGTTATATCTTCATCTACATCATCTATTACCCCTAAAGACATAAAATGACTTGAGTTCATACAAAAACATGTTCTACAGTTATTTCCTATAGGACTAAAATCTATTTTCTTATTAGGATTTTCAAAAATTTTTTGTGATTTAGAATGACCATAGCATTTTTTTAATTCCCCGGTTACTAAATTTAAGACGCCTGCTCGTTCACCAGCATAACAAAATTCTGTTCTTTTTTTATTAAAATTTTTCATAGTATAATCAAATAACGGTGAGTCGAATGATTTTCCAAATTTTATATAATCATCAATTGAATGTGATGTAAGAATTTTTATTTGTTCCTCACGTTCATCTCTTGTTGCGGCAATTTGAGGGTAAGCACCAACCTTTTCCAAACTTATCTTTTTTATTTCTTCAATGTATGGAATATATTCATCACATAAATTCAATTGTAAAACAAATGAACAGCCAAGCGATTTAACATAAGCAATATTGTTGAAGAATATATCAAGTAATTTTAGTCTTTTAAGCTCTAAATAATGAAATGAGAAAGAAAAATGTAGTCTTTTTAGATCTTCTTCAAAAAAACTTTGGAATTTTCTAAATTTATGTGTAAGTGTACCATTAGTTGTAATATTTACTACATGTCCGTTTTTTAACAATTCCATAGCTATATCTATAATTTCAGGTTGTGCTAAGGTTTCTCCAGCCCCACATATTGAAAAATAACACACACCCCCAAGTCTTTCTTTTGTTAAACATTTACCAATGTATTCTGATGTATATTTCATTTCCGCTAGTTTCATATTTCTATAATTTCTTGAATTCACATAACAATAACTACATTTTAAATTGCATACAGTCATTGGAATTAAACATTCAAAAAATCTTTTTATCTTAATTTTCTTCATAATTTTTTATAACCTCCAACAATTCACTGTAATCGTTATTCAAATCTTTTTTTACTATAGATTTTAAATCTAACAGATAATTTATTTTTTCATTAATTTCTTTATCACGATCAGATGCTAACAAAATAAAATTTTGTTCCTTTAGCCATGTATTAAACGTACTCAATATTTTATCATTATTATTATTAAATACGATGCATGGAGTATTTGTAATGTAGCAAAATATCATGCCATGTAATCTATCTGTAACAACAATTTTTTTATGTGATAATTTATTTAGATAGCTATCTAAATAAACTATATTATCATTTATTGATATTTTTTCAGAGCACGTATCCATATACTCAATGTTTAATTTGTATTTTTTTAATTGAGAAATTAGAACATTTTGATAATCTGCTGAAAGAGATTTTTCAATATCGTCTCTCATAATTAATCCTATGTTTTTTCTTTTTACATTAGGAATCTGGTAGTTAAATGAAAAAACGATATCAGGCGTTAAAAAAACATTTTTTATATTTTGATTTTTGTATTTATCAAATGATTTTTTTTCTCTAGCAAATATTGATATATTTTTACATTTTTTTGAATAGGTAACAAATTCATTTAACTTTTTTTTACCATTGTATGTGTCACTATATACTACAGTTTGAGGAAATAAGATTATTTTATTAATACTAAATTTTTTTAAATAAAATCTTCGTTTAAAATCTATAAATTCATATATATCGCCATTATTGCCTCCACCAATAAAAGTTAAAATTGATGAACTATCAATCTTCTTTTTTAAATCAAGATATACTTTTAATGAATCATCTGTATTTATAGAAATAATTTCATATTTTTTTGATAAATGATTTTTTAAAAAATCAATTTGAGATAATGTAATTGCAATATCTCCTAAATTATTATAATCTGCCGCAAAAAAAACATAAGCTTGGTTTCTTGTTTTGTTTATTTTAATTTTCTTTTTATTAAAATAAATTTCATAATATGCACAGATGTTTTGCTTGACTTTTTTTAATAAATAGATAAATAATTTCATCCCTTAATACCTCTCTTCAAAAATATATATGAATAAACCTTTTTACTCAATTTATAAATAAAATATCTCATTAAGTTTCCTTTAGATAATTTAAAATCTTTTACTTTAATAGATAAAATATAATCCGCATTTTTTTTGTGTTTATCAATTAAAAAAGGATACAATCTTAGAGCATTTTCAAACATGAATTTTTTACTCTCTTTCATATTTGGATAATGATTTAATATGAATTCATATCTATCGTATGAAAGTTGGAATTTATCATTACATAACTTAGTATCAGCAGAATGAAGTATACTATCATTTCTTTGTAGATAATAATACAATTCTATATTCGAAAAAACAATTTTTGTACATTTATCAAAAAGTTTGTAAGTTGTTCCTAAATCTTCCATTTTTTTTCCTTTTGGATATCTTATGTTCTCGAACAATTCTATTTTATACATTTTATTCCATGCATAATTTCCTATTTTATTATCTCTAAACAAATAAGATATAGCTTTCTCAGAATCAATAATAATAGGTTTATTTACTGGAATTGATTTTATTCTTTCTTCATGATTTTCATAATAAAATTGGTAGCCAATTATTGAAATATCTGCTTTTGTCTTTAATAAGTTTGTATACAAGATACTTATATATTTTTCATCAATATAATCATCACTATCAACAAAACATATATATTTTCCTTTTGCTATCTCTAATCCACAATTTCTAGCATCAGATAGTCCACCATTTTTTTTATGTACAACTACAATTCTATCATCTTTTTTTGAAAAATCATCACATATATTGCCACAAGTATCAGGTGAACCATCATCAACCAATATAATTTCTAATTTTTTATATGTCTGATTTACAATGGAGTTTACACACTTACTAATATATTTTTCAACTTTGTAAACGGGTATTACTACAGTGATTAAATCCTGTTCCACTTTTTTCACCTCTTATTAATTAAATTTTTTTTACATTTATGTCATAAAGTATTCAAAATGTTTAGACTATTTTTTTATTCTATATAATAAATCATAAAGTATTAAGCAATATACAAAAATAAAAGATTGAATTTTTTTGACTTTTGAAATCACATCATTATTAATGATACTTTTTAAATATTTCTTTACTTCTTCTTTTAATTGTTTCTTTTTTAAATGTGATATTTTAATATTATAGTCTAAATAGTTATTATAGTATGCGATATTTGCAAAAGCGTATGTTGATTCTGCAATATAAACTAAACTCGGAATTTCTTTTTTAAAAAAATTTAATTGATCAATACTTCCATCAATATATGCTCTGTCAATATTATTTTTATTTCTACTTATACTATTTTCCCTTTGATAATAATGATATAAAGCTTCAGGTATATATATTGACTTGTTTGCTTTAAAAAACAATTTATACGTGGTATAAAAATCTTCTGATTTCTTACCAATTGGATATCTTATATCATTGCCAAACAATTCTGTTTTAAACATTTTGTCACATGTTGCCATATCAAATAAGTAAAATGAATTTAGCATTTTTAATCCACTCATTTTATCCATTATTTTTTTATAATTATTTTTTTTTGTTTTGTTAATTTTCCTACCGTCTTCATATTCAATCATCATTCCACAAATAGAAATATCTGCATTTTCTTTACATATAGCTTTATATAATTTTTCAACCATATCTAATTCTATATAATCATCACTATCAATAAAGCACATATATTTTCCAATTGCTATTTCTAATCCACAATTTCTAGCATCCGATAATCCACCATTTTTTTTATGAATGACTTTAATTCTTTTATCAATTTTTTCAAAATCATCACAAATTTCACCACATTTATCTGGAGAACCGTCATCAACTAAAATAATTTCCAAATTTTTATATGTCTGATTTATAATTGATTCTAAGCACTTTCTTAAGTATTTTTCTACATTATAAATTGGAACAACAATACTTATTAAATCCATATTATTCCCCTACCTTTCAAAAATGTTTACATATGGTAACACCTTGTTCGCATTTTGCAAACCGACGGTATAAAAAATGTAGATGGCATAGAAAAAAATAATGCCTACTTTTATTCCATTTTTCAGCTTTTTTTCTTTTATATTATCAAGAATTAATGGTATAAATATAATTGTTGAAAATCCAAAATACCATTTAACTCTTGTGATTAATGGAAGGAAACCATTCAAACATGCTAATATTACCGATAATAATTTCGCATTGCTATATATGTTATATTCTTTTATATATTCTTTATCTTTGGTTTTATCGTTTTTAGGATAAAAGAATAATCCTAAAAGTAAAACGACTAGCTCTATAGTCATTACAATATACCCTTTACTTCCATTATCATATACACTTGAGATATAAATTGCATATTTTGTTCCAAGGATTATATTAATCAAAGACTGTCTAAGTAACCCACTAACTCCTATAGTTGAAATTAATATTAAAATTGATTTTTTAGGAGATAATTTTATGTTTGCAAAAAAATAAAATGGTATTGCAATAATAGCACTAGAATGAAACGAAAATCCAATTAAATTAAGTAATAAATATTTCACAATTTTTTTTTCTTTAATATATCTAAAAGAATATAAAAATATACTTACTGCAATCATCTGTCTCATTCCATTTAAATAGATGAAATAATATTGTGTACATATTAAAAGAAAAATACTCAAAACTGGATCCTTAGAATACTTATATATAGTTTTAAAAGTAAAATATGAAAAAAAGACTGCACAAATTAAAAACAAGTAAATATAATCGGTTGTAAAAAATTGTATAAATTTATTTAAATATAAGAAGCCAAATTCATAATTTGCAAAAGTTCCACTATTTAAAATAGAATTAAATGCAGGTACATATGTATAAAAATAATCTTGCCCTACACCATATCTTAATCCAGATATAAAAGTCAATGGTAGAGTTGATAAAAACATCAACATGTTTTTAGTCCTTTTTTCACTAGTATTAGAAACTGCCAATGTTGCAATAAATATGGTTATGAATGTTCCTAAAATATATACAATCATTTTAATAATCACCCTTTTTATTTTTTTGATAAATTCAAATATTCATGTTCTAAATATTTGCTGATTTTATTTATATTAAAGTCACTTTTATTTATACAATTAAAATAAGAATTTCTATTTCTATTTTTTGTATCAATATTAATAAACTTATTTTTCCATACTGTTTTATTTAATTTTAAATATTCAATTCTATCAGATATTTCAACATCTTTTGTAATATTATCCGCAAATAAACAATATACTCCTGAACATTGTGCTTCAACACCTACGACTGGTAATCCTTCAAAAATAGATGGTAATGCAAAAATGTCAAATGCTGAATAATATTTCCACGAATCATCTACTACTCCAGTCAAAGTAACATAGTTTTGTAAATTTAATTGATGAATTCTTTTTTTTACATTTGGCATTAATTCGCCATCACCAATTAACATTAATCTCAAGTTGTCATTTTCTTTAAGTGCTTCACTAAACGAATCTAATAAAAATTCATGATTTTTTTGAATGTTAAATCTGCCAATATGTCCAATTAGAATATTGCTTTTATCAATGTTATATTTTTTTCTTAAATTATCTCTATTTTTTTCATCAAATTTGAATTTTTTAGGATCGATAGCATTTGGAATCATATCAAATGGTTTATTTCCATATAAATATTTTCCTGCCTCTGTAGAACATGCATAATTAATTGTACTTACATACTTATACGGAAGCATCATTATTCTTTTTACTTTTCCTTTTATAGAACTATCTGTACTTGAATTATGACTATGGGCAATACGTACTTTAATTCCATTCTTTTTAGCGATTAGAAAATTTATAAAACCAATACTACTCATATGGCAATGTATAACTTTATATTCTGGATGGTTTTTATAGAATTTATTCAACTCCTTAATATATTTTATTATATTATTATTGTCTCTTAAAGAAAAATGATATATTTTTCCTCCCTTATCGTCTATTTCATCGTCAAAAAATTTTCTCGCTTGGTAATGTACTAAAAAATCAAATTGAACTTTACTTCTATCCATATTTCTATATAAATTCATAATGAAAGTCTCTAATCCTCCCATTTGCATATTAGGAACAATTTGAAGTATCCTAATAGGATCGTTATTTTCCAATATTTTCACCTCGCACTTTTTTTCTTAACATATTTCTATAAATATAATCTCTCAATTTATTTGGCATTAAACATACAATTATATGTGGTATTGTACTCTTAAGATAATCCGAAACAGAAAAATATCTTGTTTTTAATTGTTCGTTTTTAAATTTTAGAATAGTGTTCATATATTTCCATCCACCACGTCTTTTGTAGAACTCACTACCAACGCGCATATAAACTAATGGTTCCTGAATATTATAACATTTACATTCACTTGAAAGCATTCTAACATATAAATCATAATCTTCACATAAGTAAAATTTTCTATAATTTCCTGCCTTTAAAACTGCACTTTTTTTATACAAAAGAGAGGGGTGTCTAAAAGGACATCTTTTTTTCGAAAAATTATAAATATCATTTTGGAATTCAGGTAAAAGAACATGACAATTTATATTTTTAATATTATCTTCAAATTCTTCTACGTTTGAACCAACCAATCCTAATTCTGGATATTTTTCAAATATTTCAAATTGTTTTTCAATCCTTGTAGGAATTGAATAGTCATCTGAATCCATTCTAGCAATATATTCATTTTTACACTTAGTAATACCAAATTTTAATGCTGGTCCTAACCCACCATTTTTTTCTATTTTTATAATATTAAACAAGTTTTTATTTTTCTTTATAAATTGTTCTATTACTTCGTCCAATTCTTTTGTTAATGGTCCATCTTCTACTAAAACAAATTCATCAGGCTTAATTGTTTGATTAAGCATACTATTAACACTGATTTTTAGCCACTCAGGGTTTTCTTTATAATAAACGGACATCAATACACTATATTTTTTCTGCATAATTACACAACTCCTTAAAACTATTAAATATAAATTTTATCTTATAACCTCACTTAGCTCCCTCACTTTTAATTACCTTAATCACTGTCCAGTATATAATTTTAATATCTAACCATAAACTACAATGGTCTACATAGTAAAGTTCCAATTTTCTTCTCTCTTCTAGGCTTGTACAACTTCTTCCATTACACGCCCAGTATCCAGTAAGTCCAGGTCTCATACTAAGAAATTTCTCTTTATTTTCTGCATATTCCTCCGCCTCATCCTCTAATACAGGTCTAGGTCCAATCAAAGACATATCTCCTTTTAGAATATTGATAACTTGTGGAAGTTCATCCAAAGAAGAAATTCTAAGTAAATTCCCTACCTTTGTAATTCTTGGGTCGTGATCTAGTTTTCTTGTTTTGTAATACTCTTTTCTTATTTCTGGATTACTTGTAAGCCATTCTTTTAATATATTTTCAGCATTTGGTACCATGGTTCTAAATTTCCAAATATAAATAGCATTTCCATTTTTTCCAACTCTCTTTTGCTTGAAAAACATAGAATGAAAATCTCCATTTATGACATAAATTGTCTTAACAATAAAAATAAGTGGAATTAAAAATACAAATCCCACTAAGGAAAAAAGAATATCTAAAAAACGCTTAGTAACAAAATATACGACTTTTTTCATCTCCACTGCATTTTCACATACAATTCTTTCATCCATTTTAAAATCCCCCTATTTTCTTTTTTTCATATATAACAAATCCAATACAACGACAACTACAGAGGCACCTATAAATAAATGCATTTGAAGATAGTTAATCTTAACATCTTCTTTCTCATTACTTTTTTCTCTTGTTACTTCTATCTTATACTCCTTAGATAGTTTTCCAGATAGTACTTGTATTTTTAGATCATTTCTTCCATAACTTAAAGTATTTCCAATTATTTTAATAGTAGCATTTGCATCCGATGCAACCGCATTTATATGAAGTTTACTCACATCACTTGGCACAACAATCTTATAGTCTAAAACATCTTCTTTAAAAGCTATGGTTGCTTCCTCAATTTCTAAACCTTTTAATGAAAGATTGCTTTCTTTTTTCTCTTCCACTAAGACCTTGCTAGAAAAAGAATCTGACACTACTTCATTTCCAGAAGCACTGCCGTTTAAAAGCATCTTAGTAAAAGCAATTGTGCCATTGGTACCAATTGGTGTATCCTTGCTTACTTTATAAATGACCTTTGCTAAAATCTCCCCTTTTTTAACTTTGGCATTTTCTATCGTTACACTATTTTGGTTTACCTTTGCTTTCCCCTTTTCAGAAACTACTGAATCAAGCTTTAAATAAGTAGAGGGAGAAGAAACCGTAAATGTAGCACCTATTATAGTATCATCTAGCGCAGAATGCAACTCTATTTCGATATTTTCTCCAGGCTTTGCATACATTTCTGTATTCTTAATGGTTACAAATTCAGCTGCTTTTGCAGACTGCATAAAACACAAACATAAAGCTATACTACAAAGAATTTTTTTTATCATAACGTACGACTCCTTTATAAGCACTATTATAACAAATATAAGGTCGTTACGCAACGAAGATTGTAGAAAAACACTGTCTTATTTTGTCAACATTTGGAAAAAAATAGCAAAAAAAAGAATCACTTCAATCTGTGGTTCCCTTTTCATAATGGTTTATTATTTTGCATTTTACTTTCTGCTCTCGCACTTACTCTTAAACAGCACCAAAGAATGACGATTAAAAGTAAGAGAAAGAGACAAAGAATTACTATCATACTATCACCTATTAATAGTATATTGTTTTCTTTTCTGTTTATCCTTTTTTGTTACTTCTTTATAAATAAAGTTTCTGCATTGGTACTTGGTACCAATACCTTCACATCTTCTACAATTTTAAAAGAAAACTTTTTAGAATCACTTTCTAGTTTCTCACCATCAATACACCAAGAGATACCTTTGGTATTATCCATAACAATGTCTAATTCATTTGCCTGATAAAAAGTAAATCCTGGAATCTGATCAATATGTTTTATACTCAGCATACAAAGTCCCTTAACAAGTTCTCTTTTGCTTGTTAAATTACAAAAAACAATTTCAAATTTTTGATCATTCAATTTTACATTTTCATAAATATCATTGACTCCCGCAATATGATTGCTATTGGTTACAAAAAGAAGGGAGTATTTTCCAGTATATTCAGTATTTCCAATTTTGTATTTTACATCAAAGAATTTTAACGCATCTCTTACCGCATTTAACCCGTAAATAATATAACCAAGCTTCCCAAACTTCTTTTTTAATCTTCTTGGTGTATCATACGCAATACTAACAAAATTACCAAAGCCCGCTACATAAGTAAAAATCTGATTATTGATTGTACAAACATCTACGCCTTTAACAGTTCCATTTAGCAGCAGTTCTAAATTTTTCAGTAAATTCTTTTTATACCCATACATATGCCCTACATCATTGGTAGTTCCAAGAGGAAGGTTAGCAATCAATAATTGCTTTTTTCTCCTTAAATTACCTGTCATCACTTCGTTAAAAGTCCCATCTCCACCTGCTGATATAACCAAATCTGCTTCATCTATTTCATAGACAATATCTTCTGCATGTTGTTTATACCTGGTATATATAAATGTGGTTTCATATCCATATTTTTCCAAAATACGATAAATTTGTTCAATATTTTGTGGTCCTTTTTTACGTCCACTTTGATGGTTATAAACAACAAAACATTTTTTCATAAAATCCTCCTTACTGAAGATACTCATAGTATTTTCATTATAACAGAAAAAAGGAAAAGAACAAAATATTCTAAATTTCCTTTTTATAAATTACTGCAATTGATATTTTTGATTTAATTCTAATGTAATATCTGTTTCTTTTGTAAGCGGTGTACCTACCCCAATGCTTTGGCTAGTTACAAATCCATAACCATTTATCCTTGGTGTAATATCTAATAGAGATAAATAGGCAGAAGCGGTACTTCTTGACCATCCTACCATATTTGGCATCGTTACATTGCTGTCATTTGTTTTTAGTAAAACCTTTTCTGTCTTAGTAATTTTGGTTCCATTTGCAGGATATTGATTTGTAATTTTATCACCGTTACCAAGCGTAATAACTGTAACACCTTTTTCTTCTAACATATGTTTAACGGTTTCTGTGTTTTTGTTACTATATGAAGTAATTCCAATAGAACTATTCTTTGTTTCCTCTGTTTGCTTATGAAACATATTTTTATAAGTAGCAATATTACTCATTACGTTTCTAACAGCTACCTGCATTGTATAATTGCTGTTGGTTGCTGGTTTGGCAAGTGCAGCATACACAATAATTTCTGGATTATCTTTTGGATACATACCAGAAAAGGAATAAATATAACTTCCTGCAACATATTTTCCTGTTCTTGCATTTACATATTGTGCTGTTCCTGTCTTCCCAATAATATTATATTCATCAATCTTGTACGGTTTTCCTGTTGCGTACCCATCTGCACTATTGACAACATTATACATAAGATCTTTTACTTTATTTACAGCACTAGTTGAAACAAGTGCCTTGGTAGCTATTTTCTTGCTTTTATAAACAACTTCACCTGTTTTCTTATTAATAATTTTATCTACAATGTGTGGAGTCAGCATTTTGCCATCATTTGCTAAAAGAGTTAAAGCTTGCAATTGCTGCACAGCTGTTGTTGTGATTCCTTGTCCAAAAGCAGCAGAAGCAATCTCAATTGGATAACGAAAAGAAACTTTACCCGATTGTTCACTAGGAAGTTCAATTCCAGTTTGTTTTCCAAAACCAAAATTATTCAAACATGTATTCAAATCTTCCTTACCAATAAATCGTTGCATTAAATTACTAGCACCTACATTGGAAGAATATTCAAACCCTTTATCAAAAGAGATAGTTCCAAATCCTACTTTGTTCCAGTCTCTGATTGTATCATCTGTAAAATCAATTTTAGAAGAATCATAGGTGTCCTCTCCTTTATAAGTACCTTTGTTTATTGCACATAAATAAGAATAGATTTTCATTGTAGAACCAGGTTCATATGTGTAAGAAACAAGAGGATCCTGATAACTCGTCATATTTTTTTTGTTAGGATCAAAGGTTGGAGAATTGGCACTTCCAAGTATTTTTCCTGTTTTAGCATCCATAACAGAAAGTACCATCCATTCAGGCTGGCTGGCTACTGTTGCTTCTTTGACTGCTGTTTCTACAAATCTTTGGATATTAGAATCAAGCGTTAAATAAACATCATTGCCATCTTCTGCATCCACTCTTTTTTCTTTTGTATCTGGAATTTTATATCCAAAACGATCTTTTTGAAATTCTAGATATCCATCTTTTCCTTTTAATAAATCATTGTATTTAAGTTCAATACCAAGTTCTCCTGTAATATCTGTCGTTTTAACAGATTTTGTAGTACCTGCTGTACTTTTTTCACTATCTACTTCTTTTTCTTTTGCATACCCAATCATGTAGGAAGCAAAATCTCCATTTGGATAATATCTTTTATGCGATTCTACAAAAGTGATACCGGGTAATTGAAGTGCTTCTATTTCTGCTTTTTTAAGTTCTGTAATTCCTCTTCCACCAGGACCAAGCTCTACTTGATATACTTTTTTATTTAATAATGCTTCTAATTTAGATACTTCCATATTTAATATAGGTGAAAGTACTTCTGCTGTCTTTTTCTTGTCTACAACGTGAAGAGCTGTTTTACTGCTACCGGTTCTACTCTCAGATAAATAAGCAATCACTGTATAAGAAGTTACGTTTAAAGCAAGGACATTGTCATCTTTATCATAAATATTACCACGAGCAGCTGGCAAAGTTTGTTTTACTGTATTTCTACTTTTGGCAAAAGCATCCATATTGGTCCCATAAATATTAGGGGATAAAGAAAGATAAATCAATTGCATAAATAAAAGAACAACAAAAAAAAGAAAAACTTTAAAAACCATTTTGGGAAATTTCCATGATTCCTCTTGTGTTCTTCCTTTTTTCATTAGCAGCACCTCTATTTTTCTATAACAATGATATTATCATTATTATACGCTAATCCCATTCCTTTGACAACATCCTTTACTTTATCAAAAGATGTAAGTTCACTGACTTGCATATCTAAGCTTTCATTGGTTTTTTCTTGATTGTTGATTTCATATTTTAATTTTTCAACACTGATATTTAAATTACCAATACTCGCACCACAAAAAATCTGAATAATAAGAATACAAATAGGACTGATAACGGCACCTATAAAGTAAACCATTCTCTCGCCTTTTGTAATTTTCATTTTTCTCATTTTTTTCTTTTTCATGGTTTGGCCTCTTTCTAATCTTTTATTCTTTCAATCACTCTAAGATGTGCACTTCTAGCTCTTGCATTTTCTTCTAATTCTTGCGTAGATGGCACAATATGATTTACAAGTTTAAATTTAGGTTCAAATTCTTCTGGAATAACAGGTAATTTTTGTAATTCTTTTGGAATACTTGTCATACTTTGAAACATTTGCTTACACATTCTGTCTTCTAGAGAATGGAATGTGATAACACAAATACGTCCGTTGACGTTTAAAAGTTCTAAAGCATCTTTTAAAGCGGTTTCAAATACATGTAATTCATCATTGACTTCAATACGGATTGCTTGAAATACTTTTCTAGCTGGATGTTTTTCTCTTTTATATTTTTCTGGTACAGACATTTTGATAAGTTCTGCAAGTTCTAGTGTGGTTTCAATTGGTTTATTTTCTCTTTCTTTTACAATCCTATAGGCTATAGATGAAGCATATTTTTCTTCTCCATAAACTCTAAAGATACGAATAAGTTCTTCTTTGGTATAAGTATTTACAACATCATAAGCTGAAAAGTCTTGCTCTGTATTCATTCTCATATCCAAAGGAGCTTCTTTGTGAAAACTAAATCCTCTATAGTCCTCATCTAATTGTGGACTGGAAACACCTAAATCAAATAAGATAGCGTCTACTTTATTTACATCATTTTCTAGTAATTTGTTTTTGATGTCTTTGAAATTACTTTTGATAATGGTAAAATTATTTCCAACGCTTTCTAATTTTTTTTCACTAAATGCAATGGCTTCTCTATCTTGGTCAAAGGCGAATAGATGCCCCTTTTTTATTCTTTTTAAAATTTGACTACTGTGTCCTGCATAGCCAAGTGTACAGTCTACAGCAATACTGTTTTCATTTAAGTTAAGATTTTCTATACTTTCTTCTAGTAAAACACTCTTATGCATATTTCCCCCTATAGTTCTGATGCAAATAAATGGTCGGCAATATCAGAAAAATTATCTTCATTTTCTTGCATAAAGTTTTCCCAACGATCTTTAGACCAGATTTCTAAGTGATCGTTGACTCCAATAATCACACATTCTTTGGTTAAATTTGCATAGCTGACAAGTGGTGCGGTAATATTTGCTCTTCCTTGTTTATCAAAGATGCATTCAGATGCACCTGATAAGAAGAAACGCATAAAGTTTCTTGCATCTTTGGTGTTGGGTAAGTTTCTATATTTGGCGATTATGTTTTTCCATTCTTCATTAGGATAGATAAATAAACAGTTATCAAGTCCTCTTGTGATAACAAAATTTTCTCCTAATTCATATCTGATTTTAGAAGGAATGGTTAATCTACCTTTTTCGTCAATTGTATGATGATATTCTCCCATCAACATAAAATCACCCACTTTTCCCCACACTGTTCCACTTATATCCCTATTCTACCTTATTCCTATAGAATTGTAAATACATTTATTATAAAAAAGTGCCTATTTGTCATATAAATACAAAGAAGAAAACATATGTTTTTATATTATTTTTATAGACAACAAAAAAGCGACTTTCTTCAAGGTCGTTTTCTGCATTTTTCTATTTATCTATCACAATTTTATAGGTACTTCCTCTTTTTAAATAAAAGATGTTATTATGATACTTTACCTCATCATATTGGAATGGAATTACTGATTTTAGAGTATTGTCAATAACACCAAATCCTTTTTCCTCTTTTACCAAGTATCTATTCTCTGAAAGAACTGCAAAAGATTGATATTGTTTAATAGTTTTTCCTTTTTTGTCTTTGACATAGATCCGATTATTTGCATCCAATGAAACGATATAAGTATTTCCTATCATATCCAGAATCTTATTTTCTTGTCCTGCTACAACTTCTTTTCCTTTTTTATTAAGTAAGGTATATAAAGTTTTATCTTCTTTTTTATTTGTAACCATAACATATCCATTTTCTAAGACTTTAAAATCAGTTGCCTCATAAATGGCATTGGTTTGTTTACCCGTCTCTATATTGTAAAGTCCTAGTTTTTGTCCATCTACATATAAAGAAACATCCTCTTTAAAAGGACCTACCAAAAGAGCTGGTATTCTTTTTATCTCTTTTCCATTTAAATGATACATAACAATTTCATTTTGTTCTTTGCTATATACTTTATTATCATAAAGCCATAAAGGGCGACTTTGTAAAGCAAATGACAGTTTTTTTAAGCCTTCTCCATATTCTAATGAAATCGTATATTTTCCATTTTCTTCTATAATAAAGTATCCTGTATGACGGTCTTCATCTACCATTATAGAAACAGGAGGGCTTTGCATAGAATAAACATTGATGTCTTTTTTCCACAACACTTTTCCCTTACTAGAAAGGATAGAAACAGAATCTTCTTGATATGCAAGAAGATAAGTAGAATATCTTATTTTCTCTATATTGGCATATGTCTCTGTTATTTTTTGACCTTCCTTATTGATTAGAAAATGCCCATTGTTTTCTGTAACCAAGAAAGAGTTTGCAGAAAGTATTTGTAAGAACTGATAGGTAGGCTTTAGTACAATAGTTCCCTCTTTATCGATAAGTCCAAACTTATTATTTTCTGCAAAAGGCATATATCCATACTTTTCTTGATAATACTCTAAACTACTATATGTATTTGATAAAGTATATTTGGGTGGAATAACTTCTTTCCCTCCTGCATCAACATATCCAATTTTAATACCTTTTCTCACAGCATAAAGCTGGCTTCCTAAAGATCCAACCTCATCATAAGAAAGTTCCATTCTCATCTCTTTGGTTATCTTAGAGTAGCTTTTGATAAGAAAAAAAGTGAGAAGGAAAAAGAGAACAACTAAAATACATCCTATTACAATAAATATTATTTTTTTCTGTTTCATATTTTCTCCTATCCTACTTTGACTGTTCCAAAACTCATATTAAATCCTGGATTTTCAGAGTTTCCTTCAATTCTAATATCATAGTTTCCGTTTCCAAGTGCTTGTTTGATGGTTCCACTATGGATAGATCCTCCACCCCAGTCTTCACCATATGGTTCTTTTAATCTATATCTACCAATTTCTGTACCATTGTTATAAATCACAAAATCTACAAAATAACCGGTATAAACATAAGTAACAGGACCTTGTGAAACAATCCAATTAAAGGTTACATTATTGCCTGAATAAGACATATCTACTTTTCCAATGGTATTCCCAAAAACATTATCTGGACAAGCATCATAATATTTAGCGGCCCACCAGTCACAGCTACTTCTGCCTGGATATCCAGCTTGCCATCTTCCTGCATTTCCTCCAATTGAAATTGGTTTTTTACGAATACAGAATCTTGAGGAAGTCATACTAGAATTTCCAGCATTATCCCAAACTTGGAATTCTGTTACATGGTCTCTTTCACCTTTGTACGCATCTGGTACATTAAAGGCAGTGGTTGCAGAATTGGCATAATCATTGAATGCGCCTCCCGTAAGTTGTCTTCGCCATTGCCATTTTGCAATTCCAGAACCTGTTTCGGTTGCATGAAGAGAAAATTTGATTTGAGTAGGTTCTTCTACACACCCCGGATTGCCACTTACATAAAGATTACTTGGTGGTGTTTTATCAATGTGTACTTGCTGATTGGCAGCGCAAGTAGCACTGTTACCAGCATTGTCATAAATGGTTCCTGGGGATGCGGTATTTGTATTGATATCACTTGTAAATGTTTTTGAAATAGTAGCATTTTTACAACCACTACCACTATCTTTACAATCTCCATATAAAATTACATTGTTATTGGTCCAAGAACTATTGCCACCTCTACTGGTACATGTTGGGGCTGTTTTATCAATGCGCAATGTTTGATTGCCTGGACAGGTTGTACTATTACCAACATTGTCATAGATGGTGCCTGGCGATGCGGTATTTGTACTGATATCACTACTGAAGACTTTAGAAATGGTTGCGGCTTTACAACCGCTTTCATTATCCTTGCAGTCTCCATATAATGTCATATTGCCATTTGTCCAAGAACCACTGCCTCCTCTACTTGTACAAGAAGGGGCTGTTTTATCAAGAAAATAAGTAGCAGAATCACAGGTTCTAGCGTTGCCTACAAAGTCTTTTACAACGGTTCTAATTTTCCATTTTCCTGTTGATGCATAACTTGCTGTAAATACATCTTTCTTTTCTACTGCTGTACTATAAGAAGAACCATTGTTACTACTATATAAATAATCATATTTGGTCGTATCTGATGTAGGTGTGATTTTTATATTAGCCGTAGAAGCTGTCCAAGTACTCGCTGCAATATTGGCTGTAAAAGTAGGACAAGCAGGTGGCGTTTTATCAATATAAACAGAGTATTCATTGCTGACATTATAGCAATCATACTGGGTATAAATGACTCTAAATTTGGTACTTACATCTGTTGTAAGTTTTAACGTTCTTCCTGTAGCGCCTGCTACATTTTGCCAAACATCATTTTCTAATTTTTGCCACTGGTAGCTTGTTGCTTCTGGAGCATTTCCGTTTAAGGTCGCTGCTGTAAGAGTTACATCCTTATTGGTAGCTGTCCCCTCTTTTGTAGATCCCGTTACTTTAACTGGCGTACAAATATCTCCAGAAATAAGAACGGTTCTTTTCTTTGTTCTTTTGTTTCCAGAAGAATCCCCTATTTCATAAGAAATTACATATACACCTGGTACGTAAAGAGTTACATTTCCTTTGGTAATAATTTTACTTGTAATATCTCCATCATAATTATCGGTTGCGCTCACGCCTTCCATGACATTAAATTTACTGTCCGTATTAGAAAGTCTTGTTGTAACCGGTATGGTAAGAATAGGTGCGGTGGTGTCTCTTACTTTTACCTTACGGGTAGTGGAAATGGTTTTCCCATCTTCTGTGAAAAAATAAGTAATGGTATATTCTGCTAATACACTTGTATCTACAGTATTTACTGTCGCTTGATTTTTTTTGATAACGATTTGGATTTGCGTATCTGGGACTCTGTTTCCTTTTTTATCAACGGCAATTGCACCTTTTTCTGTATAGGCTGTTTTGACTTCTACATATTCATAAGGAAGTCCTGATAGAATAATGGTACCAGTACCTGTTACTAATTCCTCTTGCTTGCTACCACTATCTTTTTTTACTACATATATATATTTTCCATTTTTTCTAGTTATGACAATTTCCATATCATCAGGAATAGGTAAATTGGTACGTGGATCTATTAGTTTTAATTTTAAAAGTCCTGCTCTTTTTAAATCAATTACGTGCAAGGTAAAAGAAGTATTTTCTTCTTTTGGAAGCGCTTTACTATTTTGTAAAGTCCATTTAGAAGCTGCATCCTCTATCTCTTTTAATTGGATTTGATAAGCATCTTCTTTAGACTGATTTAAAATATTGATAACAGTTGGATAGATAATAACGGATAAAAATCCAAGAATCGCTATTACAGCAAGTATTTCTAATAAAGTAAACCCTTTTCTTTTCTTCTTTTGCATCCTACCACTCCTATATTATTTACTACTTTAAGTATAATCTATATTGCATAAAATGTAAATGCATCAAACAAAAAAAGAAACCTTATATGATTTCTTCTTTGATATGTGGATTTTTTAAAACGTCTATCACTTTGTCTATTTCTTCTTTTGTATTATAGAAGTAGAAACTCATACGACAAGTATTCTTGATACCCATTTCACCTTTTAATATTTTAGCGCAATGGTTTCCAGCTCTTACACAAATATTATATTTATTTAAATAAACAGCTAAATCTTGTGAAAAGATACCTTCTATATTAAAAGCAATAATACCACTTGTACTTTCTTCATTATAAATTTTAATGTTTTCTATTTCTTTAAGTTTCTCTTTTGCGTATTTGCATAATTCTAATTCTTTTTGATGAATAAGAGGCATTCCTATTTTATCTAAATAAGAAATAATACTTCCAAAACCAATTACACCTGCGATATTTGGTGTACCTGCTTCAAATCTTGTTGGGATATCATGATATACTCTAGTACCTTCTGGTTCAAAAGATGCATTCATGCCTCCCCCAAAGAAAAGTGGGACCGTTTGTTCTAACCATTTTTCTTTTCCATAAAGGACACCAAGTCCTGTAGGACCACACATTTTATGTGCTGAAAACGCTAGAAAATCAATATCCAAATCTTGTACATCAACAGGCATATGTGGCACACTTTGGGCACCATCTACAATCACTACGATATCCTTTTCATGTGCATACTTAGTAATTTCTTTAATAGGTCTAATGTCTCCTACAACGTTTGTAATATGTGCGAGTGATATGACTTTTGTTTTTTCAGTAATACTTTGTTTTACATTTTCCATGGTTACTTGTAATCCTTCTGTTAAAGGAATATATTTGATAACAATGCCTATTTGTGTAGCAAGTTCAAACCATGGAAGTACATTAGAAGCATGCTCACTTTTTGTAATCAAAACTTCATCACCTTTTTGTAAATACTGTTTACAATATCCAAAGATAATTCTATTTAAAGAATCGGTAGATCCTGCTGTAAAAGAAATTTCTTTTGTTTTTTCAGCATTTATAAAATCTTTGACAAGTTCTCTTGCATTTTCATACATAGCATCTACTTTAAGACTAATGTCATAATCTCCCCTATGGGCATTGGCACTATAATGGTTGTAATAATCACTAATAGTTTCTCCTAAAACTCTTGGTTTTAGTGTAGTCGCACCATTGTCAAAATAAATAATATCATTTTTTTCTAACATGGCAAAATCTTCTCTATTCATTCTTTCACCTCCCCTATTTTTTTAGGATTTCCTGTAGTGTATCTTTGTTTAAAAGGGTAATTCCCTTTTGTAAAAAACCTTTTATCATAAGTTCTGTTGCTTTCTTTCTTGAAAGTCCTCTACTTTCTAAATAGAAAAGGGAATCTTCTTCAAATGTTCCGATATGCGCCGCATGTTCTGCAATAACGTCTTCTTCATCGATTAACAGAATTGGTTTAATGGTACATTCCTTATGGTTCATTGTAATAATCTGACTTTTTTGGTTGATTTCGCATCCTTTAATTCCTTTTGGAACTTCGTTTGTGATATAACATTTCATCTCACCATCTTCTTTATTGACAGCGTGGTGTACAGTAAAACTTTTGGTTTTGGATGCTTTATGATTGACAATCATTTCGTACTTTTCTTCATTTGTAGACACGGTTTTGATGATGCTTTCAAAAAGGGCTTCTTCTCCTTCTAAGGAAACAGCATCATATTCTTTTATTTCTTTTACATAGTGAAAACGGTTGAGATACACCTGACTTTGCTTTTTCAAGGTATAGCGATAGCAAACTTTATACTGGTTTCCGGTACGGATTTCTCCTAAGGAAAAAGTAACCCCATCTTCTACTTCAATTAAAATATCGAGTTTCGTTTTTTCATCGTTTGTATATAGAATTTGTAACTGGGTATTTTGCTTGACTTTAATAGCAAGAGAAGAGACCACATTTTCCTTTGATGCTGGTACAAAATTTATAAGCATCGTATCGTCCACTTGTTGTTGCTTAATGGTATCGTTATACATTTTTAGTATATTCACGTTATACCTCTTCCTTCACGGTACTCTCACTATCTTGCAAATCAAAACCATTTTTTTCTATTTCTTTTACTAAAGAAGCATCCCCTGTTTTTATAATTGTACCTTCTTTTATAATATGAACAAAGTCTGGTTTTATATAATCAAGAAGTCTTTGATAATGTGTAATGATTAAAATAGCTGGTTTTTTTTCATGATAATATTTCATGATATTTTCGCCTACGATTTTTAAACTGTCTACATCAAGTCCTGAATCAATTTCATCTAACATTACAAAACTAGGTTCTAATAAATACATTTGAAGAATTTCGTTTTTCTTTTTTTCTCCACCTGAAAAACCTTGGTTAATAGAACGGTGAATCATATTTTTATCCATTTTTAGTTGCATAGATATTTCATCTACTCTTTTAATAAAACGCATGAGGTTGAAAGAGTCTCCTTCTTTTTCATGTAAAGCAGTTCTTAAAAAGTCAGCCCCTGTAACCCCTTCTATTTCATTTGGCAACTGCATACCTAGAAAAATACCTAAGTGAGATCTTTGGTCTGGGGATAAAGAAAGAATATTTTGTTCTTTATATGTGATGGTACCGTTTGTAACTGTATAAGTTGGATTTCCCATAATGATTTTTGACAGTGTTGATTTTCCTGTACCATTAGGCCCCATAATCACATGGATTTCTCCTTCTTTTATATCTAAGCAAAAATCTTTTAGAATTTGTTTTCCTTCAATTTCTGCATTTAAGTTTTTTATTTGTAAATGATTCATATTTTCACACTCCTTTCTTATTTTATCAAAAAAAGGAGATTTTCACTAGCCTATGTATAAAAAATTATGAAATATTACAATATATAAATGAATATTCGCAGGTATTCACGAAAAAAGCAATTGTCAGTAAGGCAGTTGCTTTTTGTTTTGTAAAATTATTTTAGATTGATATTTTGTAGTGGTATACTGTATAATAGAATATAGGATGGTGATAGTATGGACTGCATTTTTTGTAGAATTATTAAAGGAGAAATTCCTTCTTATACTGTATATGAAGATGATACAGTGAAAGCTTTTTTAGATATCAATCCAGATACAAATGGACATTTACTAATTATTCCAAAGGAACATTTTAAGGATTTAGATTCTACCAATGATACCGTTTTACTTCATATTTTTGAAGTAGCAAGAAGTCTTAAAAAGAAATTAGAAGAACAATTGCATATCGATGGACTTACACTGATTCAAAATAATGGAGAGGTACAGGAAGTAAAACATTTTCATTTGCACTTAAAGCCTTACTATAAAGAAGAACAATCTTTAATGAAAGTAGAAGATGTACATTCTCTTTTAACAAAGTAAAAACACTTATATTTTAAATAAGTGTTTTTTATTAGATCGTTTTTTTAAAGTCCTATATCATCGTTGTGTGTTGGTACTTCCACAAACCATGTTCCACTTACATCACAGCTACTACTTGAAGGCGCTGGATTTGGCATTTCAAATTTAACAATAACTGGAACTTTAAATGCGGTTCCAAAGGCAATGCAGGTTCCTTGTTGTAGAATTTTAATTTTACGGACAATTTCATCTGTTACATTTGGTACCATTTCTTTAATATAAGCAACATCCTTAGGGTGTAGCATCTTAAAGATTAAGAAGTTATTACACTGTGATAAAGAGGTTTCAGAAAGCTCAGAAGGTCTTTGTGAAATCAGTCCAATGATGACTCCATACTTACGTCCTTCTTTTGTAATTCTTTCAAAAATATTATATCCAAGTAAAGCAATATCTCGGTCATTTTGTACATATCTATGGGCTTCCTCTAAAACAATATGGAAAGGATACTTGATACCACTTTGTCCATCTTTCGCATAATCAAATAACAATTTAGAGTAAATTTTAGTAAGTGTTTTCGCAAATCTATCATCTACATAATTGATATTAAAGTTGATAATTTGTGCTTTTTTACCATTCTCTGCTGTCATCAATTCTTTGATATATTGTTCCTTTGTAATAAACTCTGGATAATCAAAATAAACACTATGTTCTCCATTCACAAGTGAATTCAAGCGAACTTTAAGAACATTGGCTTCATCATACACTTTCTCACTTTTTAAACTTCCCTCAGAAATTAAAGCAAAGTCGAAAGCATCTCGCAAATCTTTAAGTGTATATTTAAAAGTTCCATCCGGCATTGTAAGCTCTAGATTGTCATCTAAAAATTTTTCCATAAAGGTTGTTAATAATTCCATTTCCCTAATCTTACCAGAAGCATCTATAAGTAGACATTGTTTAAGAGGTCTCACATACCCTGGCTGATAGATAGGCGTTTCTAAGTTTAATTCTTTTGTATTATAATAAGAAAGTACAGAGAAAACTTGGTCTCTTATTTGTGCGGGTGGATTTCCACTTGACAAAATGTCTAACATAGCACGTGCGATAATATCATTCTTATGTTTAATAACTTGTTCTTCTTCTCTACCAAAGATTGTTACAAGTTTTAGTGCTTTTTCAATGATAGGAAGTTGGGTTGCTTTTTCAGCACCTAAAAGTAAAGCAATATCATCTGTACTAAGAAGCCATAATGGTATTTTAATCACTTCTGTATTTGAAAATTTTGTATCGGTTGTATATGCCTTGAAACTAATATTCGGTGAAATATTGCTTAAATCCTTAAACGCACTATGGTATTCTCCATAAGCATCAAAAATAAAGATACTTGCTTTATAAGGAACTGGATTTGTTTTAACAAAAATATTTTGAAAAATACGCGCTACACTACAAGATTTACCACTTCCTGTATTTCCAAAAATAGCAAAGTGGTTACTGAAAAAAGAATTGATATCAATATTGACACGTACTTCTGGATAGATCGCACTTTTTCCTAAATATAAATTATTTTGTTCTGTATATGTGGGTGTACTAATAATTAAAGGTATTTTTTCTTTTGACACTAGTTTTACAGTAGCGGAAAAGGAAGGTTTACGAATAACACCTCCTACAAAAGAACCATTTACGATTTCTCCAACTAAATTTACATAGGCAATTCCCTCTTTAATTCCTATGATCTCTCCAACACAAAGTTTCTCTGGTTCTTCCATAACAACATACATGTTAGAAAGAGATGGAAAATTAGTTATATTCAAATCCAATTTTACAGAAACCATATTTTCTTCTATAGTGGTTATTTTACCAAGCATTGTATCATCTCCTACTATATAATAGTATACATGAAAATAGCAAAAAAAAAAAGGACTTTTTAGGAAAAGAAGAGATGTTATTTTCTTCTTTGCTTTTATGTCTTTTTTCTTTACATATATGTTTTTTGAATCAAAGAATTTCTTGTATAAACATCTACCTCGTAAGGAAGATAGATTTGTATGACTGCTCTTTTGCTGCATTTGATAAAACCAAGTCCTTCTATAACGATATCTTCTCCTGCTCTTACCTTTATTTGTTTAGAAACTGGATAGAGATTTCTAAAAGGTTTATAAAAACGTTCTATAGCAAGGGCATTAGAAAAGTAAAAAGTAAGATTGGTATATTCTGCTTCTATTTGTACATAAGAAGCTATTTTTATATACTGTTTTCCTTTTACCTGATAAGTAATAGGTTTGATTTCCTTTTTAGGCATAATTTGTTTTAGTTCTTTTCCTGTTACTTCATTCATGAAGCTATTAGGAAGTAAAATACCTGGTGTATCAATAAGCGTTAAGGTATCTGTCATAGGTATCTTTAAACAATCCAAAGTAGTGGATGGCATAATACTGGTTGTAAGATTTCCTTGTTTCTCTGTATAGTGCTGCATAAGGGTATTGATCATAGTCGATTTTCCAGCATTTGTACACCCTACTACATACACTTCTTCACTTTTTTGATAAGCATTTATTTTTTCATATAATTCATCAAAATGATAGTTATTTGCACTACTTACTACAACAGTATCGATTATTTTGGAAGATTCGATACCAATTGTTTCTATCCATTTTTCATCTTTAATGGTGTAGGGCAAAACATCTCTTTTGGTAAGAACCAATAAAATAGGCTTGTCTAACAAATCTATAATTTCCGCAACCTTATGGTTCCATAGGAAAAGATCTGCAACAAGAACAACCAAGTCCTTTGTTTTAGAAACTTCCTTTAAAATAGAAAGATAATCCGCATTGTCTTTTTCTACCTTTTTGTAATCTGCATAATGTTTAATACGGAAACAACGATTACAAAGTTCTTTATTTATATCTTCTATATATCCTATTTCTTTTTCATTATCTGTTTGTAAAACAGCACCACAACCTATACATTTCTTATTCATAATACTTCCCTCTTTCAAAACCTTGTTCCTTATAAAGTGTTTCAAATATTTTCTTTTCTTTATAACGATTGTACCAAGTTAAAATCATATCTTTGACAGTAAGAGGATTGACTAAAACGGTATAAATGCCTGCTTTGTTTCCCCCCACTATATCTGTCATCAATTGATCTCCAATAATAGCTGTACTTTTTTTATCTGTGTTATATTTTTTCAACATTTTTTTAAAGCTTCTTTGCATAGGTTTAAAAGATAGTCCATTCATGGATACTTCTAAAAAAGTACTAAAAGGTTTTACTCTTTTATTTGGACTGTTTGAAAAAATAACAACGGTAAATCCTTTTTCTTTTAAAGTATGAAAAAGTTGTTTGACTGTTTCCTCTGCTGTCTTCATATGGGCAGGCGTAATGGTATTGTCTAAATCAAATAAAAGAAGGGTAATTCCTTTTTCTTTTAATGTGTCATATGGAATTGTAAAAATAGATTCTTGGTACATATTAGGTAAATAGTTTTTCATAGGAAAACCTCCTTTTCTATTGTAACACACTTTTTATTCAAGTGTTTGATTTAAGAGTGCATCGATTTCTCCACCTTGGAAACCCTTGCTGTAAAGTTTTTGTTTGATTTGAAAGTAAAGATCTCTTCCTTGGTATTTTGAAGAAAGTCTTTTGTATTGTCTTTGGTATTCTTTTTCTAGTGTACCTTCTTTTTTGACTTCAAGTGTATCAAAGATAGAAGCAATCATATTTTTATCAAATCCTTTTAGACTTAGATTTTGTACAAGCTTTTGTTTTAGCATGTAAGGAGAATCTTTGTGATTGGCTTTTACTTTTTTGATAAGAATATCTCTTAGTTTATTCTGAATGATTGTTTCATCTATTTCATGAATGGCTTTTTCAGCTGCGATTTCATCTATCCCTTGATTTATGAGTGCTTTTCCGATCGCATAGGGACCATCTGTACTTAAATACATACGGTCATTTATATAACTTCGCATATATCTTTCATCGTTGATAAGTCCTGTATCTTTGAGTCTTTTTATTATTTCTTCTTTTTTTGTTTTTGTAAGTTCTTTGTCCTTTAAGAAATGTCTAATCTCTTTTTCACTTCTATATTTGGTTCCAATCATTTTGACTGCTTTATAATAAATGGCATAATATTCTGTTTTATTAGTGATTTCTTTTATGTCATCAAAAGATACTTCTTTATGATATAAAAGTCCCTTTTCTAAAATAACATCATCATAAGTAGTGATTTTATCTCCTGTATCTAAAGAGATTTTGTATTTACCACTTGGTAGTTTTTGGACTTTATCAATCTTCATTTTTATCACCTTTGTTTATTATACCAAACAAATGTTTTTAGGTAAAGATTACTTTTTCTTTTTTGAAAATTTCTTTTGTATAAAAGGATAGGAAAAGAGTGTAACTACACCTAGAATAGAAAAATAGGTGATGCCTCTTTTTAAAGGTGTTCCTTCATATTTTATTTCATATTCTCCGTCTCCACCTGTCACCAAAATAAATCCTTGTTTAGAACTTGTATAGGAAATATTTTTGCCATCTTTTTTCACCTGATACCCTACGTAATAAATAAGAGGAAGTTCTACTTCTGTTTCTGTAGAGGCATTTTTAAGATGCCATTTTGCATAAGAAGTTCCTTTTTTTATAACGTTAATTTCACCACTCCCTTTTTCGGTTAAAAGAGAAGACCCCCTATTTTCATAATAGTCTTTGTTTTCTAAATAAGAATCTAAATAATATTCCTGTATGTTGCCTGTTTTCTTGATAGCTGTAATTTCTTTCTCATTTGTATAATACTGCCTATTGTTTAGGAAAAATAAATAAGAACTTTGTGTGCCTAAAATAAGAAGAATTAGTAATGGAAACATATATTTTTTTGGAAGTGACTTTGTGCAGAGAGGTGCTATAAGCGGCACAACAATTACCAAAAGCGTTTCTAATCTCCAGGAAAACTGAATCATGGTAAAAAAGGAAGGGAAAATGGCCCATGGGATAATAGTAAGTGTTCCTAGAAATGCAAGTACCCCTATCCAAAGTAGTATTTTATAAAAGGAATCTTCTTCTTTTCTTTTTAAAAATAAATAAAAGAGACTTAAAAGGAATAAAAGAATAGTAACCAAAGGAATATATAAAGTTACAAGCCAGTCCCCTAATACAGGCGTGATATAATTTCTAATTTTAAGTGCACTAGAAGTAACCAAAGAAACCGATGTCATATACCCTTCCTTATAAACGAGGTAAGGCAAAAAAGTTTGTTCTAAAACACCTATTAAAAATGGCAGAAAAAGAAAACTCACTAAACCCACTGCTTTTATAAATAAGAATCGTTTTCCTTTTTTGAAAAATTCTTTTCGGTATAGTATTAAATAAGGAAATAAAAATAAGGTAAAATAGAAAGCGATAACCAAATGAGAATACAAAAGTCCTGTATACCCTATTACAAAGCAAAGAAAAAAAGCTTTGGTTTTATTCTCTTTAAAATAATAAAGTCCTAATAAAATAAGAGGAATAAATAAAAAAGTAAGTGATTCATTTAAAGCATATCTAATAAAATAATTGGATAAACGATATGGGAAAAATAAAAAGAGAAGCCCTGTAAGACAGGCTATTTTCCTACTTTTTGAAAGTTTATAAGAAAGATGATACATTACAAATGTAGAAAGCATAGTAAGCATAATGTTGATGTAAAGAATACTGTCAAAGATAGAAATGGAAAATAAAGAAAGAACTTTATACCCATAAGCATAGATAAGATGTGGTAAAGATGGATAAAACAGATAGAGCCCATACCCTATTCCATCGACATCGATTATTGGAGGCGCAAAAACCCTTCCTTTGAAAATATCTAGGTACTTTTCTAAATCTTTTATATTGGAAACATGAAAATACATATCATGTCCTAAATGATTGGTTTGGTTCCCCGCAATCAACATGATTACAATCGATATTATAAATAATAAAAGTAAATATGGGTAGTGTTTTTTAATATATATTTTCATAATTTCCTCCCTATTTTTATTGTACTATAGAAAATAGACAAGGTCAAAGAAATTATGATAGTGTAAAATAGTTTTGGGATTGGGTATACAAAAAGGAAGACCTTTTGTTAAAATGTAATTGTTGAAAAAACATTTAAGGAGGTCTTCCATATGAACAGTATACCAAATAATTATATAAATGT
>JAQUWE010000030.1 GCA_028693035.1 Bacilli bacterium
TAAACAATTTGTTCCTTACTACAAAGACAAACTTTATACACCTAATGTTGTTAGATATATTTAAATTTTATAAAACAAAAAGTTTTCAAGATTTTACTTTAAATCCCAAAAACTCTTTACACAAACTTAAAGTAAAAATTGTAGGAAATGCGCACCCTGGTTAATAAGAAAACAAAGTGTAAATCCAATGACAGTTGGAATTAAAATGGCTACAAGTACCCATCTCCATTTCCCTGTTTCTTTTTTGATAGTAAGACATGTAGTAGAACATGGCCAGTGCATTAAAATAAAAACCACTACACATATTGCCGTAACCATCGTCCATCCGTTGGCTACAAATAAATCTCTAAGTACACTTAAATCTGCTATCTCGGTAATGGTACCTAATGACATATACCCCATTACCATTAAAGGTACAACAATTTCATTGGCTGGAAAGCCTAAAATAAAAGCCATTAGGATAACCCCATCTAAACCAAAGAGTGAAGCAAAAGGATCTAAGAAATTAGAACATATTTGTAAAATACTTTCGCTACCTACATAGAAGTTTGCCATTCCCCAAATAATGAGACCCGCTGGCGCTGCAACAACAACAGCTCTTCCTAAAACAAATAAAGTTCTGTCAAAAATAGAACGAACAATAACTTTTCCTATTTGTGGTTTTCTATAAGGAGGAAGCTCTAAAGTAAAGGAAGATGCTTCTCCTTTTAAAATGGTTTTGGATAAAAATTTAGAAGCCAGTAAAGTAATCATGACAGTGCCTACAATTAAAAAGGCTAATAAAATACTGCTTCCTATCGTAGAACCTGTATTGACACCTACAAAGAAAATTGTAATAACCGTAATCAAAGCCGGGAAACGACCATTACAAGGAACAAGAGAATTGGTCAAAATCGCAATCAATCTTTCTCTTGGTGAATCAATAATTCTACATCCTGTTACACCAGCTGCATTGCACCCAAATCCCATACACATACTCAGTGCCTGTTTTCCACATGCTTGGCATTTTTTAAAATATTTATCTAAATTGAAGGCAATTCTTGGTAAATACCCTAAATCTTCGAGTAAAGTAAAAAGTGGGAAAAAGATAGCCATAGGAGGCAACATAACGGCCACAACCCAGGCAAGTACTTTATATACACCATCTAATAAAAGATGGATAATAACAGGACTTATTTTCATCATTTCCATAAAAACTCTGATTTGATCAGATAACCAGAATAGACCTTTTGATAACATTTCTGATGGATAATTGGCTCCTGTTATGGTAAGCCAGAATACCCCTATTAGTAAAGCGACCATAATAGGTATTCCCGTCCATTTGCTTGTTAAAATTTTATCTATTTTTTGATCTCTTACTTGATAATTGCTATTTTCATAAAGCACTACTTTTTTAGAAATAGATTCTGCCTTTTCTACAAGACTTGCTACAATCACATCTTTTATTTCACTTGTTATTATATCTTTTTCTAACAAGGAAAGCCTTACTTCTTTTATTTTTTCTTCTAGTTCTACCCTATATATAGAAGTCCCTACATATTCTTCTATTTGTTTTTTTATTGTCTCTTCCTCATCAAGCAGTTTTAAAGCAACCCATCTTGGATTTAAATCTGCTATTTTATCTTCTAAATAAGGAAGTATTTGATTCATTGCTTCTTCGATTTCCTGTGGATAAAAAATTTTTAAAGGCGTATTTTCTATTTCATTTTCTACAACTTCCTTTATTTTTTGTTCTAACTCTTCGATTCCCTTGCCACTTCTAGCACTCGTACCTACTACGGGAACCCCTAATTCTTTTTCTAGTTTTCTTAAATCAATATGGATTTTCTTTTTTTTAGCTTCGTCTAATAAATTGACACATACAATTGTCTTTTTTTGCATTTCCATGGTTTGTAAAACTAGATTTAAATTACGTTCTAAGCAAACCGCATCACATACGACAACTGTAACGTCTGGTTTACCAAAACAAATAAAGTCTCTTGCGACTTCTTCCTCCTCAGAATGAGAAATTAAAGAATAGGTACCTGGTAAATCATAAATTTCATATGGTGTATTTTGATACACATACGTACCAGAAGCATGCATAACGGTTTTTCCAGGCCAATTCCCTGTATGTTGGTTTAAACCTGTAAGGGCATTGAAAACAGTACTTTTCCCGACATTAGGATTTCCTGCTAAAGCAATGACTGGTTTAGTTTCTTTCTCATTTTTCATCTAACAAATGCCTCCTATTAGAATTTCTTTCGCATCTTCTTCTCTAATCGCAATCAAGGCGCCACGAATTAAGTATGCAGAAAGTTCTCCTGCGGGACTTTGTAAAACATTTGTAACTTCCGTACCTGGTATTAAACCAATATCTAAAAGTCTTCTTCTAATACTTCCTTTATTTTCAATTTTTTTTATTTTTGCTTTTTGGAAAGCACTTAATGTATTTAAAGTGTTTCTCTCTTCCATTTTATTCCTTCTTTCGGTGTGATGTTAGAAAGTTTCCTATCACTAACTAATATACTATATGTAAGAGTAGGAAAAGGGGGATTCATTTTGGAAGAAAAAAGTGACTTTTACACACTCAATGGATATCGGCTTAAAAATGGACAAAAAACAACGGAATCTATGGAGGATTATTTAGAAATGATGTACCGGACTTATCAGATGGAAAAAAGAATTCGAATTAACGATCTTGCTTCTTCTTTGAATGTAAAACCTTCTTCTGTATCTAAAATGGTACAGAAATTAAAAGAACTAGATTTAGTAAGTTCTCGTAAATATGGCGATATTTATTTAACAGAAACAGGACTTATAAAAGGAGAATATCTTTTATGGAGGCATAATATTTTGGTATCTTTTTTTACTTTTTTAAATAAAGAAAAATATGAATTAGAACAAGTAGAAAAAATAGAACATTTTATTGATTTCATTACTTTACAAAATATGGAAGAATTTCTTTTGGATAAATAATATAAGATTCTTTGACCATATTAATACTGGTGATACTTATGGATCTAATTCTTTGCCTTTTTATTTTTGTAGCCAAAGTCATAGAAACTGCATTAGCAACTTTCCGTATTATTATTATCTCAAATGGTAAGAAGTTTTGGGGCGCTGTATTAAGTGGCACAATTGCACTTGTTTGGATTGTAACAACAAGTATGGTGGTTTTGGATTTAGCTGCCCATCCTTACCGGGCTGTTTTTTTAGCACTTGGGTGTTTTGTAGGTTCTTATTTAGGAAGTCTTATAGAAGAAAAAATGGCTATGGGTAGCAATATGATGATGGTCATTTCTAATGATGTTTTAGGTCCCCTTCTTTACGAAAGTCTAAGACAATATAAATATGCGGTTACCGTAACCAAAGCCAATGGAAAAGATAGTATGAAATATATTTTATTTATGATGGTTCCTAGAAAAGAAAGAAATGAAATATCTGAAATTATTAAAAAAATAGATAAGGACGCTGTTATTATTACAGAAACAGCGCAGATGATAAATGGTGGTTATATATAAAAAAAAGATTTCAAATGAAATCTTTTTCTTTATGCCTATTTTTCTACTTTAATAGAGTCTAAGGTAATTGTTTGATCAATATCATAAATCGTTACTTTTTTGATGTTATTAGCATCTTGGTTTGATATAATCACAAAGTCTTTTTCAAAAACTTTTGGAATCTCAAAGATAATATTATCTTTATATTGTTTTTGATTTTCTGGCATGACCGCAGTTGGTGCAATATCATCCACAATGTTTTCACCAAGTTTTAATTGAATATCATTCAGAGAATCCTCTTTAAGTTCTATTTCAACAATGATATTTTCGCTTCCCTTACTTACTACTGTTTTACACCCATAGTATTTACAAAAATAAACATTAGAAACTCCATTTTTGAATATATTAGGTCTAGTAAAAATACTTAAAAAATATTTAGAATTAATATTTGTAGGAAGAGAAAGTGTATTTAAAACAATATCTTGTTGACCAACTTTTTTACTATAGTCAATCATAAACTGGGTTTCTCTATTGTATTCTTTAACATTATTTCCATAGTAAAGTCCTACTTTAATAGGAACATATATTGTAAGTAATATTAAAAGGATTTCAAGTAAAGTACTTCCCTTTTTTATTTTACCTAGTAACCTGCTTAAACAATGTACAATCGGTAGCATTAAAAAGACATTGATAATCAGCATAGCTCTTAAGGGAAACTCATGAATCATGAGCATAGGCAATAAAGAAATAAAGATAGGAATGATACTATATTTTAAATAAAAGACACCTATTTTCTTCTCTTTAAATAAGAAAAACAAAATAGAAATAAAACTTATAATAAATAACCAAATGTTTGCTTTTATATTTAATATAATAATACTGTAATCTAAGCCAAGAGATCCAGTTGCTCTAGCAAAATTCCCTGGTGATGCGATTAAAATAACACCTCCTAAGATAAAGGAAGCAATAATGGTTTTTAATCTATAATCACTTTTCCATACTTTCTTAAAATTAAATACAATATAAGAAAAACCAATACCTGCCGCTAGGAAGAAGGTCATTTCATGAGAAAGACCTGTGATAAAGGCAAGTATTACCAGTAAAATAAAATTCTTCTGATTTAGCTCGTCTTTTTCCTTTATATATACCTTACTAAATTTATCAAAGAATAAAAATGTAAATAAGGTAGGCCATAAGTAGTTTACACTACCACTTAACCAAATAAAGTCTTCTGCAAAGGCAGGTATAAAGTTCCAAAGCAAGAAAAAGGAAAGAATAAGTGCTATAAATGGTTTTTTAGGTTTACTAAAATGAGCTATTTTATATACTAGATAAGTAAAAGCACCGGCATTACAAATAGCGTAAATAAAAGTACCTGCAAACAAAAACCATTGTCCAAGTCCAGAAAAGAGAATTCTTCCAGACCATTGTTTATACATAATCATTTGCGAAAATATAATATCTGTAAACGATTTAATACGATTGGTTGTCCAAGGATAGTTAGAATAATTATAATCGTCTGGTGTATAAGGACTATAATAACTCATAACAGCTATGATAATAAAAATAAAGGCAAGGAATAAAAATTCTTTGCTTTTTAAAAGGTCTTTACATAAACTATTTTTTTCCTTTGTCATTTTTATTCTCCTTTTTTTTATCTAATAAAAACCACGCTTTTTTTGTAAAATTAGGATTATAAAAACGATCATTCATAATTTCTTCTCCCCATTTTTCAAACATATAATTTGATTCTTTTAAGAATCTTTTATATTTTTCACTAGTTGTGTCTAGTCCTCTTGATTTTGATTCATAGTGGAAAAGTTCTACTTGCGGCACACATACATTATAATACCCTTTTTTTAGTAATTTTATATTGAAGTCAATATCGTTATAGGCTACCATAAGTTCTTCTTCAAGTCCGCCTACTTCTTCATATTTTTTTCTTGTAATCGCCAGGCAGGCTGCCGTAACTGCACTATAATCATATGGTACTCTTAGTTTTCCAAACATACCAAGTTCTTTTCTAGCACTGCCGATGTATGCATGAGATGCAACACCACCAAGACCAAGTAAAACCCCTGCATGTTGTACAGTTGTATCTGGATATAAAAGTTTTGGACCTACTGTTCCAATATGAGGTTGCATAGCATACCCAACCATAACTTGTAACCAATCTTCACTAATGATTTCGGTGTCATTATTTAATAAAACAATACACTCTGCTTTTGATTTTTTAACAGCTAAATTATTAATTCTAGAATAATTAAACTCTATATTTGCATCTAAAACTTTGAAATTTTGATATTGTTTCTTATATTTTTCAAAAAGGGCAAATGTTTCTTTTTTTTCACTGTTGTTGTTTACAACAATAACTTCATAATTTTTATAGTTTGTTTTTTCATATAAAGAGAGTAAACATTTATCTAAGATATCTGCGTAATCACGGGTTGGTATAATGATAGAAACAGAAGGCTCTTTTTCATATTCATATACAACACGATAATAAGTACTAAGTACATCTTTTTCTACATGTCCTTTTATATTTCTTCTTTGTAATGCATTTTCTATTGCTATTTTTCCTTTATCTGTTGCATAACTTTTATTACTAATTGTCATAGAAGTAGAACCTTCTACCATTCTCCAGTGATAAAGTATTTTAGCAATATGATGAATTTTATTGGTTTTTTCTGATACCTTCAAGAATAAATCATGGTCTTGGGCACCTTCAAGTCCTACTGTGAAACCACCCACCTCTTCTACGATGCTTTTTCTTAAAACAGAAAAATGACAAATATAGTTTAAGCTAAGCAATGTATCTGGACTAAAGTCTGGTTTAAAATGGGGATCACAGCGTCTTCCTTTTACATCTAATTTATCTTCATCACTATAAATAAAATCCAAAGATGTATCTTTGTTTAATACTTTCACAACTTCTCCAAGTGCATTTTCTGTTATGATATCATCGTTATCTATAAGGGCTACAAACTCTCCTGTTGCCATTTGTAAAGCATCATTGGTCGTTTTAGAGATATGCCCATTTTCTTCCCTATATTTCACTTTGATTCTTGTATCCTTTTTTGCATACTTTTCTAAAGTTTCTTTTGTTTCTCCTAATGTAGAGTGGTCATCTACAAGACAGATTTCAAAATTTTGATAACTTTGTGATAGGATACTTTCTATACAAGCACTTAAATACTCTTCTTCAATATTATAAACAGGAATTAAAATAGAGATAAGGGGTTCATATTTTTGTTTTTCATAAGGTTCTATGACTTCACTTTCCTCTATCCATTTTAAGTATTCACTTTGTCTAAAGGGATGGTAAAACATTTCATATCCATCTGCTAAAAATCTTTGAACAAACGCTTTTAAATACTTTTTCCACATACTAGGTGGTACTAGAAAATGATGTTCTCTCCATAGAAATTTCATACCTCTATATAGAATAAGAAATAAAACTTTTATTTTAATAAGAATTTTTCTTATTGTTTTGATAATTTTTCTATAAATACGACCTGCCCAATTATTTTTAATAGACACTACACAATATTTATCTTCCTTGGTAATGACATATACCTTTACTTCTTTGGCACTTTTAGGTAAGTCTGCTCTTAATACAAAGTCGTCTCCATCTAAACCTATGTATTCGAATTCAATTTCTTTGGAATCTACTGTAACCTCAAATTTATAATCTTCTGTTCTCATGGTTCCTACTACCGATAATTGTGGATTTTTAATACCATAGATAGCTTGTTCTTTTAAACCTATAAATTTATATTTATTCATACTACACCTCTTCTGTTTGTTTTTCATTGTTTCATTTTTTTATATACTTTTATAAAGTTTACTTCTTAAAAATATATCTTATTTTTAATCCAAGGACTGTTACTACTTCTATTGTCTTATGTATCCCTAAAATAAATCCATTCGCATGATTATATTGTTTTTGAAAATACCTTTGGCTTTTTTTTAAGGTTTTATATTTTTTTATCCTGGTTAGATTTTTATTAATTGTAACTGCATGATTATGAAAAACAGAAACACTTGTATCTAAAACAATCTGTTTATTTATTTTTTCTATTTTTCTTGCTAATATACTCTCTTCATAATATAAAAAGACTTTTTCATCAAAATAGCCAACTTCTTCTAATACTTTTAAAGATAATAAGAAGAAACAGCCAGAAAGTGCTTCTACAGGAAGAATTTCTTTTGTATAATATGTATCATCATACTTTATTCTTTTTAGAAATTTACGATAGAAAAAAGGCAAACTTAATAAAAGTGAATCTGCTGGGCTTTCCACTTTAAAACCCCTATTTAAACCCTGATGTTCTTTTATGGTAGGTCCAATCCAAGCTCTGTCTTCGTGAATGTCTTGTATGAGTTTTTCTAGTACCGTTTCTTTTTCGATTACAATATCAGCGTTACTGATAAAGCTCCATTCTATTCCTTGTTCTTTTAAATATTTTGCTCCAAAATTGATTGCTGAACCATATCCTTTGTTAGCGTCTGCTTGCAATACTTTAATATGTTTATTTTCTACTTTTTGCAGTTCTGTATAAGAATGGTCTGTAGAATGATTGTCTACGATAAGAATAAGATCAATACATTTATAGGGCGCAATATTCTCTATTAACTTTTTTGTTGTTAAAGCATCATTATAGTTGACAACTATAAAACCTATTTTCATTCACATCTTCCTTTGATATTCAAATTTTAATACTGTTAAATTCAAATAAACTTTTATAGAAAATAGACGATTTCTATTGCCTTTAAAAATCTATTTTTACTTCTATTATCATGCATTACTACAGGTAAGTATATCACAAATATACCTTGTTGTAAAACGTTCTAGTGTGAAGATAGTGTAAAATAGTTTTGGGATTGGGTATACAAAAAGGAAGACCTTTTGTTAAAATGTAATTGTTGAAAAAACATTTAAGGAGGTCTTCCATATGAACAGTATACCAAATAATTATATAAATGT
>JAQUWE010000016.1 GCA_028693035.1 Bacilli bacterium
ATTTATTATTTTAATAATGAAAGACCCTCATATGCATTAGAATATAAAACCCCAATTCAATTTAAACTTGAATCAGGGTTTTAATAGTCCTTTTTATAAACTGTCTACTTTTACTTGACTAGTTCACACTCACCCTTTTTTTACTTTACAGATGATATAAAATTTCTAAAAATATGTTATACTAATGAAAACAAAGTATTTATAGAATTTTAACTTGTTAGATTTTTTCAGAGTATGATATAATACAGAAAATTTACGGAGGGCTTTATTATGTTTGGAAGCAATACCTTTTTTCATAACAAAAAAGGAAGAAAAAATGAAAATGCAGTTTCAAATTTACACATTGAAGAAATCATCAAAAAATTAGCACAATACAATATCATTGATACTTTTTTATCAAAAGAAGAAATACAACAATGGATAGCAGAATTAAACGCTTTAGAAATAAAAAATATTTTAGGTTTAAATATAGATCCTGCAAATATAAAATTTGATGCTGCCTTACTAATAAATAGAGATTTATTGAACACTACCGATTACAACCAAAGAATAGAAGCATTAGTAAGTATTGAAAATGCAGATGGTTGGTATCATTTGTTTGAAAACCTGTTAGCACCAGAATTTTTACATAGTGATAAATTCTACCCAGATATTGAAACCATGAAAAGAGCCGAAAGTGCACAAATGCCACTATGGATTATTGGTGATCCAAATTTTATAAATAGCCCCTATCATGATGAAGACTTTCAATTATTGGTAACTTCAAAAGATACAAGCGGAAAAGATTGTGATTTTCTTGTATGGGATGCTATAGCAACTGTCGCTAGAAATCCAGATTCAATCAGAAGTCCTTATCATAAACAAGATTTACAAACGATAATAAAATATTCAGCCCCCTCTCTTCAGGGATCTCATTCCTATCCAAAAAGTCGTATCAATAATTTGGCCATTCATCCAATTTCTCTAAAAGACAAATACCATTTAGAGAATATGGAGATTTTAGCAAACCATATTGAAATAGGAAATTTCTTATTTGCCGTTATGACAAATGCAGAAGTTATAGAAAGAAAAGATTACAGAAATATAATTAGAGAAATGATGGAAAATAAAAATAATATAAGTTATGTATTCTTAGTGTGCTATTATGCTGTAGGAGAAAAGAATGCTGTAGATGCCCAAAATATGTGCTTACATAATTATTTTTATGAAATAACAAACCATTATAACATCGATGAATTAATTCAAAAAGTAGACGAAAAAATGAATGTGGTAGAGGGAGAATGCAAAGAAATAGTAAGCAACACATTAGAAGATAACAATTCTATCAAACAAAAAAAGATGTTCTTAAAAAAGCAAAAAAAGAAACATATCAATTAAGTTTCTTTTTTTCATATACTCTATTTTTTTACACTTGTTTCACTTTTCAATATCATTTCCTTATTTGAAAATAGATAATGCTTATTACATATTTCTGTTAGCTTTGGACGGTGCGTTACAATGATACAAGTTTTATCCTTTAAATACTTTTCAATCATAGAGGCAATTCTATCTTCAGATACACTATCTAAATTTGAAGTAGGTTCATCTAATATATAAATTTCTTTATCAAGCAAAATTCCCCTAATGATATTCAATCTTTGTTTTTATCCTGCTGATAACTTAGTACCCTTTTCTCCTACCACTGTATCTAATCCTTTATCCAAACGATTGACCCACTCTAACAAGCCAGCATCCTCCATGTACGCATTTAATGTTTCTATAGAAACCTTCTTTCCTAAACATAGGTTTTCTTTAATCGTCAAATCAAACAAATCTGATTCTTGTGATATATACGCAACATCCGGTATTTTAGAGGTAGGTACGGAATCCACTAAATACTTTTCTTTTTCTATATTATAAAATCTACAAAATAAAGAAAGAAATGTTGATTTACCTTGTCCTGACTCTCCTACAATACTTACTTTATCATTTTTTTCTAATAAGAAATCAGAAATTTTTATAATACTTTTTCCTTCGTTTTTATATTTGAATGCAACATCTTTTAAAGCAATGGTTGTCCAGTTTCTAATTTTATTTTGTGGTTCCTCTTCAATAAGTATCTTTTCTATTTGATTATTAGCAGATTTAAATTTATTATAATGCTGAAATAAAGAAGCAATACTACTTAATTCAACACGAAGACCTTCAAACATAGAAGCATAAAAAACCAAATAACTAAACACATTTTCTCCTTGTTGCATTCTTATAAATAAACTAACTAAAATAATGACATACATAATATGTACCAATGCATTGATACCATCAAACCGTATAGAGTCGAAAATATGGGCCTTTTTCAAAGGTTTTTTTACAACTTCAAAATCACGTTCCATTGTATTGGTAGCATAATTTAATGCATCAAAATTTTTAACAATCTTCACATTTTGTAAGAAGTCAACTGCTGTAGCATTGTATTTAGCATTGGTATCATTATACTCTTCCTGTATCTTTACATTGGCTTTTGTAATCACAATATTATATATAACAATCACAATAACAAACCCTATACAGAGGAAGAACATAGGAATGCTTTGTGTCCAAACCTGAAATAAGAAAATAGTAACCGCTACAAAAAAACCATTAATTGTCATTAATATTTCTTGTAAAAGAGAAACAGCCTCATCCCCTACAATATCTAATTGTTTCTTCAAATATCCCGTATGTGTATTATTTATTCTAGAAATATTCATATTACATAATCTTTTAAAATAAGAAATTTGTAAATCCTTTTTACTAAACTCTAAAAAGGGATTTACTTTTATACCCCATAATGCGTTAAAAAGAATTTCAAATACTTTAACAATAATAGTACATATAATTAACCATTTGAATTTTTCTAAACTAAACGGTACTGATAAAAATATAGATAATATCAATGGCATCATATATAAACATACATTTTCTAAAAAAGCATTTATAAAACAAAGTAGAAATTTTTTCTTATTAAGGACCTTAAATGGATACATACTTATACACCTCTACCCTTATTTTACCATAAAGTCATAATTTTGAAAAAGATTATAGCAATATTTCGTTGGCTTTATACTATGCAGCAATACTTTTCTAACATAAAATATCTATGAAAGGAGATGAAATATGGATCAAACATATGTCCTCTTTAGGTGTTACATTAGCAAATAATACCATTATCATAGAGGATGATGGTACATATAGAATTGACTACCTTCTCAGTTTGGCTTCTGGTGGTTTGTCATTTGGAATACAAATTGGTGTATTACAAAACGGTATAGAAATACCTTCTACTTATACAAATTCCGTTACGCCAGGACAAGCGATTGATTCGGTATCAGTAAGTAGCTTTGTCGCACTTACAGCTGGCGATGTTCTCACCTTAGAAGTTTACAGCGTTACTGGAGGTACACTCGTTTTTGCACCTGAACTCTGTGCTTCTTTATCAGTAATGCGATTAAACAATTAAAAACAGTTCTTACACTTATACTACCCTTTTATAACTAAATATTTTTATCAATATTCTATATCATGCAATCCTTGTGATGATTCAAATATAATTTCATCCAAAAAGATTGCATGATTTTTTTATAGTTTGCAGTAAAAATATATAGAAAGACTAGTTTTACTTTGTAAGGTTGTGTTACTATATAAATAGGTGATAATATGTGGGGATCTGTATCTGGGGACATCAGTGGCTCTATTTATGAATATAGCCAGCTTAAACTTATAAAGGAAATAAAAGATATTTTAGAACTTATTACAAAACAAAGCTTTTTTAGTGATGACACAATTTTTACAGTAGCGATTATTGAAGCAATTATAAAAAAGCAAGACTATGAAAAATGCCTAAGACAATATGGCCTAGAATATATTGATTACAAGCCAGACTTTACTCCCTATTTTAAAACATCATTTTCTCCAAGTACTATGCTGTGGTTGAAAAAGAAAAAAATAGGAGATAGCAATGGAAGTGGTGCTATGATGAAAATTGCACCTATTGGATACCTTTTTAATACAGAAGAAGAAGTCATTAAACAAGCAAGACTTGCTACGATTCCTTCCCACAATAGTAAAGAAGCCATTGATTGTGCTACTATAATAGCAAGAATTATCTTTTTAGCAAGAAAAGGCTATTCTAAATTGAATATAATAAAACATTTGCACTTAAATATTACATCCGCGCCTTTCCTTAAATTCAATACCACTTGCTATGAAACCATAAACAACTGTCTATATGCTGCCTTTACTTCCAATTCCTATGAAGAAAGTATACGAAAAATTTTAGCTTTTGGTGGAGATACAGATACCAATGCATGTATTGTTGGTGGTATGGCAGAAGCTTTATATGGTATGGACTCTTATTTGATTGAACAAATCAAACCTAAATTGCCAGAAGCATTTGTAACTAAAATAGAAGAAGGATACAGTTTAATAAAAAAACTAAGGTGATAACATGTATGATGTAATTGTAATAGGCGCTGGACCTGCCGGAATGATGGCAAGTATTATAGCAAGCAAAACAAAGAAAGTATTATTATTAGAAAAAAATGATATAGCAGGAAAAAAGCTACTTATTACAGGGGGTGGCAGATGTAATGTAACCAATTTAAAAGACACCCGCTCATTTCTTGAAGAAGTAGAATATAATAAAAAATATTTATATAGTGCAATCCATCAATTTGGACCTAAAGACATATATGACTTTTTTACATCTAAAAAAATACCTTTAAAAGAAGAAAAAGAAAACCATATATTTCCAGTTGATAATAAAGCAAGTTCTATTTTATATGGACTCCTTCAATCTATGAAAAAAGTGGATATAAAATATAGAGAAAACGTAATAGATATTAAAATAAAAGAGGATAATAAAGAAGTCATTACACAAAAAGGAACTTATACAGCTAAAAAGATTGTAATCGCAACCGGTGGGACAAGTTTTAAAGAAACAGGATCTACAGGAGATCACATGAGATTTGCCAAAATAATATCACAACCTACTATAAAACTATTTCCAGCAGAAACCTATTTAGAATTAAAAGAGGCTTTACCCGATTTAGCAGGTACCTCTTTTGAGGAAGTAGAAGTTGCCTTTTTGAAAAAGAAAAGAACTGGTAATTTAATTTTTACACACAAAGGTGTCAGTGGTAGTGCAATTATGAAGATAAGTGAATTTGTTTATTTAAACAAAGAGAAAACAATTACGATAGATTTACTTCCTAAGATATCAATAGAAGCTTTGGTACAAGAATTACAGGCATTTGATAGAGAAAAGGAACTTGCTTCATTCTTAAAAAAATACTTTTCAAAACGATTTAATACCTATATCTTAAATAAATATAATATGACTGGTAAAATAAAAGCTTATCATATAAAAAATATTATCCGTTTATTTGAAAATTTAAAAGCATTCAAACTAGAAGTTAGCAATGTTGGATCTATAGAAAAAGCCTATGTAACAGGTGGTGGAATTGATTTAAAATATATAGATACCAAAAGCATGGAATCAAAATTAAGTAAGGGAATTTATTTTGTAGGAGAAGCTTTAGATATACATGGACCTATTGGAGGCTATAACATTACACTTGCTCTATCTACCGGATATGCAGCCGGTATACATATTTCAGATCATTAAAAAAAGAAACTTTCCTAGTTTCTTTTCTTTTTATTATTTTTTTATAAATAAAATTTATATACCATTCGTCGGCATCGCTTTTTAATCATCGTCTACTTCATTTTCACGAAGTGTATCATATTCGTCCATTACTTTTTTAGCTTCTGTTTCCAAATTTTCAATCTGTGAGCTCGTTTGATTCAATACTTCTTGTATCTCTTCATAGGTAAGATCCTTAAGACTTCCCTCTTCATATCCTTGCGTAAAGATACGGAGTTCCTCTTTTTTGTCTTTTATTTGAGCAGTTAGTACATCCCACTTCTTTAATAATTCTTCTTTTTCCATAATAGACCTCCTAATCGTATTATAGCATAAAATATTTTTTTTACAACCTGCTATTTTTTAGGATTGTATTATAGTGTTAAACTTCATTCACATAATGGGCTCTATTACGTACTATATACTAGGTGATAATATGAATCAATTTAATCAAAATGAAATGATATTTGCTGTTATAGAAGGAAATGAACTTGCTCCTAATTTAAAAGGTGCCATGTATTTATACCCACACAGAGAAGGTACATTAGTGGAAATAGAGGTAACAGAAATGCCTAAGGATAGAACGCATCCCTATGCACTCCATATTCATGAAGGCATGGAATGCACTGGAACCAACTTTGCAGATTCTAAGGGACACTACAACCCTAGCAACCAGGCACATCCAATGCATGTAGGTGATTTACCACCCCTATTTTCCAACAATGGATACAGCTATATGGCTGTTTATACCGACCAGTTTACACCCGAAGAAGTAGTAGGAAGAACTGTTATTATTCATAAAGGGGCAGATGACTTTCATACACAACCATCTGGAAATAGTGGAGAAAAAATGGCTTGTGGAGTTATTAGGAAAGTAATAAACGGGCAATAAGAAAATATAGAAATGAGTTTAAAAAAATTACTCATTTTTTTGTGAAAATAAAAATCCATTTATCCTTTATTGTCCTGAATTTCATAACCTATTTGTGCAAAATACTGCTGGCCATAGAAAAGATCAAAATGATTCTTTTGCCAGTATAATACCGTCTGTAAATACCCCAGTAAATCAGCATTATAAAGACCTATCACACGTTGTAAAGTGGCAAGCTCATAGATACCATCCCCATTTATGTCTAACGGAAACAATTGATTGAGATCTGATACATCTCCAAAAATCGGTTTTATTAATTGACCATTTTTTTGGTAAATTTGGTTTAAATATTCTGGACCTCTATCTTTTATATCTAACATATACTTTCTTTTTAATGTTTGATTTAAAACTTCTACCTGATACTGCTTTAAATAAGGCACTACATAAGAAAACATCTTATTAAACTGCGAAGTATCAAATATTTTTTCAAACTGGTTTCCCTCATATCCATACAGATAGAAATACCCAAAAGCACCGCTGCCACCAGATTCTATGGAAACAAAAATATCTTCTATTTCTTTATTTCTAAATGGCAATAGTAACAAGGTGGGCTGATACCCTATCACATCTGGAATAAATATTTTTTGTACCAATCTTTTCCTTTGATCTCGCACCTCTATTTTAAGACTTTCTACCATTTGCGTATTTTTTTTATCTACATACTTGCCAAGAAGATCTATCTCGTAAAGCATTCCCTTTCCAGTTACATCCCCTACTTTTTTGTCTATTAAAAAATATTCTTTCATACAAATCACCTCTTTTTATTATATGTAGTTAAAAAAAGAAAAGGTCTTTTAAAAGAAATTCACTCTAATATGTTAGTTGCTCTTGCTAAAATAAAAACAGAGCTTAAAAAGGACATTCCTCTTATTCATATCAATGATATCATTTGGTTATTGGGTCAATCTAAAAAAGAAGGAAGAAAACCTTATCATCTTACTAGAACCACTTCTTATTAAACTATACTTCCAAACAAAAAAACTGCTTTTCTTGCAGTCTTTTTATTTGTTATATTTTTCTATTTGTTCTGTAAATTCTCTTTGTATTTGTTCTAATCTTTCTTTGGTATTGGCTTCAAAACGAGCTGTAATATTAGGTCCTGTATTAGACATTCTTACAAGAGCCCACCCATCTTCAAATTGTACACGAATGCCATCGATCGTTAACATGCTATATCCTTTTTCTTCACAGTAGAGACGTACTTTTTCTACAACAGATGCTTTGATATCATCTGGAGAAGCAAACTTGATTTCTTCGGTAGAATAATAAGTAGGAATGCCTTCCAAAAGCTCTGATACACTTTTGTCTGTTTTAGATAAAAGTTCTAGTAAACGAAGTCCCGCATATAAACCACTATCAAATCCTGGAAATTTATCTCTAAAGTAAACATGCCCTGATAATTCTCCACCAAAAGCTAAGTCCATTTCAGCTACTTTTGCTTTGGTATAAGAATTCCCTGTTCGGTAGCAGAAAGGGGTTCCTCCTAGACGAATGATTTCATCTTCTAAGGCTTTTGAACATTTTACATCATATAGGAAAGTCTTATTAGATACCTTATCTATAATATTTCTAATAATTAAAACCATAAATAAGTCTGTTGGAATGTATTCTCCTTTTTCAGATACAATACCAAGTCTATCCCCATCACCATCAAAACCAATTCCTACATCAGCACCTAGCTCTAAGACTTTTTGTTTCAATCCTGTTAAATTGCTTTCTACACAAGGATCTGGATGATGATTTGGGAAAGTACCATCACTTTCTCCATAAATTACAGTTACATCAATTGGGAACATTTCATACATTTCTTTGGCTATAATACTTGTGGTTCCATTTCCTAAATCAATGACTGCTTTGACTTTTCTGTCACCAAAAGAAAGTGATTTCTTCATAAGTTCTAAATAAGAATTACGAATATTATATTGTTTTAAAGTGCCTTTACCTTCTTTGAAATCGCCTTTGATTGTGTACTGATAAAAAGCTTCAATCATTTCACCTTTAGCGTTCCCACGTTCATCAAATGAGAATTTAAAGCCATTGTCATCTTTTGGATTGTGACTAGCCGTTACCATGATGCCTGATGGGATATCAAGTTCTATCCAAGCGTCATAATACATAGGGGTTGTAACCAAACCTAAATCAGTTACATGTACGCCTGTTTCTAAAATTCCCTGTATAAGCGCATTTGTAAGTGCTTCTGAAGAAAGACGATTGTCATGTCCGATTACACATTCTTTTTTTCCTAAATCTTGAATGTAACTTCCATACGATTTACCTACTGTATAAGCTACATCTTCATTGATGGTTTCTGGATAGACACCTCTAATATCATATCCTCTAAATATATATGGATTTATATTTTGTATAATTTGCATTATATACCTCTTTTCTACTATCTTTATTGTACCAAAAGAAACTATTAGAAACAACAAGTAGACCCTTGGTTTACAAAAAAAGAATTACCCGTTACAGATAATTCTTCGAATTGTAATAATTGGTGCATAGTTGGCTTTTTGATATCCAAGATCATTGGCATCATCAATGGCTGCCAAAAGCTGATTGTTTCCAGCATAAAATCCTACATGGCCAGGATATACAATAATATCTCCAGGTTTGGCGTCCGCTATGCTCTCTATGCGTTGCCCTACACCACCCTGTGCATCAGATACCCTTGGAATTTGAGCACCAAATTTAAGTAAAATCTGTTGCGTAAAGCCTGAGCAATCCACACCCGTTTCTAAGCTAGTACCACCCCAGTCATAAGGAATTTTCCCAACATAACTGTTGGCTTCTTTAATGATTTCGGCACCGATGTCGACTCCACTCGCATAAGGTCTACCCGTATTCACACAGGTACCATCTATGACCCCAATAGGAGTTCCCTCATACATAATGCCTCCATTATCTGAAGTCGAACTTTTAAAAGAAATACCAGTTCTTAAATTTAAAGCATCTTTTCTTTTTTGTTCCTTTTCTTCATTCCTTGTTTTTGTCATATTCTCTTCTTCTTCTCTTGCTGCTTTGTCTTCACTCACTTTTAAAGACGCGATGGTTTCTTTTTCAGCATTGGTCCAACATTTTGATAGCTGTAAAGAAGTATGATTTCCTAAAAGAGACATACCTGTATTGATTAAAGGAATCGCAAAGAAGATAAGGACAGCCGCTAAGGCACGGTTGATGATTTTTTTTATTAAATCTCCTACTTTTACTTCTGCTCTAACAATCATTTTTACAACATCAATCATACACATTACAAGCAGAATAATAGGTGCGGCTATTTTAATTATATTAAGGGCTGTTTTAATTAAATATATAATATTTAAAATGCCTGAACTATTACATAAACTCTCATTAAACATATTCTCACTCCTATTTTTCTAAAGGAAATATAAAGTCTTCTCTTACGAAATAGTCTTTATCTCCTAAAACGGTATCAATTGTAAACCCTCTATATAGTACAAGTTTTTTATCTTTTATAAATAAAGATACATTTCCTGCCATGTTATTTGGATCAAAATCATGATTCAAAAGATAATCACTAAAAGTACAGTTATAAGTATCTAAATATCCTTTTTTATTACTATCTTTATAATAATTTTTCATTTTATTTGTAATACTGTTACTGACATTTGCTATTGTAAAACCATATTTAGATAAAACATCTTTATTTTCTAAAATTTCTCCTGTTTTTAAATCAAAATTAAAGGAAACAAAACGGGTATTCATCGTATGATTGGTTATATCATCAAAATCAATACGAATAAGCAAATATAAGATGTTTTTATCCAATGTATATTCGTATGCAAAAGTATTTTTTTTATCAGCTGTAATTTTATGATAAAGTTCTTGTACACTATCGTTATACTCTGCTATATCCTCAAAATCTAGATTAATAATAGGTAATTTTGACTCTACTCCCTTTTCATTTTGGGTGCTTTTTAATGTATACACATAGTCTTCGCTGTTTATCTTTTTGTGTGCGGTAGTTCCCTTTGAAATGGTATCAATAACAGTCAAAAGAACAAAAAGTAAGATGATGACAGCAACCGTTATTACTAATGGTTTTTTTTCTATTAAAAGTTCTTTCATATGTACCTCCTATATACTAACAATATTGTAACATATTTTTGCAAAGAGTTCTTTATAAATATTGAATATTTAAAAAAGAAATGGTTTTTTCATTTCCTTTTACTAAAATATAAATTTATTTTAAGATACTACAAATGGTAGGAGTTCCTTCTTTAAAGAAAAGTTGTTTTCCATAATATTGGTTATAATAATTTTGAAATAAAGCAAAGGCTGTTTCGATCGCAATTCCTTCTTGAATCATTTTTTCATAAGAAGCAATGGTTACCCACTTTACGGCTTGTACTTCTTCTTTTTGTAAGTTTAATTCTTCAAGTAAAATATTGCTTTTTAAAACCCAAACTTCTACAAAATCATTGTATCTGATATAAGAACCAATAAATGTTAAATCCTTTATATCTGGTTGGATGCCTAATTCTTCATCAAGTTCTCTTAGGATACCATTTAGACTTGTATCACCCTCTGTAGCACCACCTGATACTGTTTCCCACATATTGGGAGCATTTTTAGCATTTTCTGTACGTTGCTGAATAAGAATTTCATCTTTATCATTGATAATCCAGGCGAAACAAGAAAGTCTATATTCTCCTGTTTTAAGCTCTTTTCTCCCTTTTGTATAATTTAACTTCTCATGTCTATTATTATAGATATCTACCTTTTCCATATTGTGTATCCTTTCTATTTGCATTTATTGTATCATAATTTATATTTGAGGGCTTATTTTACTACAGTATTTTTCTTAATATAAAAGAAAACCTAGTAATTTTACTAGATTTATTTTTTACCTTTATATTTAAAGAGTGCGGATGGTCTATGCCCTGCCCCAGTTTTTACCTTTTTTGTTTTTTCAACTTTATTGGCAATGATTCTTCTAAAAGCAGGATCTAATAATTTTTTACCTAAAATAATTTCATATACTTGTTGTAAGTCACCAAGTGAAAAATATTCTGGCATCATATTGAATACGATATCTGTATATTCTATTTTATTTTTAAGTCTTTCTATCCCTGAAACAATTACAAGTGGATGATCAAATGCTAAGGCATCATTTTTAAGTATCGTAAAATCATCTCTATCAGTTGTCATATGTCTTGGACTCTTCCCTACTGTAAATTTGATTTGCTCATTTCCATTGTCTAAAATAACATCAATAGAATCTTTTTCTTCCATTATATTTAATGTAAACCAAGAGGCATTTTCTCCAAGCGTATCTCTTAGTCTATTCTTATCCACCAAAGCCATATAAGAAGTACTAATAACACGCATTCTAGGATCTCTTTGTGGATTTCCAAAAGTATAGAGTTGTTCCATATAAATATTACGTAAATTGGTTTCTGTTTCAAGAACTCTAGCAGCTGCATCTTCCAGTGTTTCCTTTTCTCCAACAAAACCACCAGGCAAACACCATTTATCTTTGTATGGATAATTATTTCTTTTGATTAGTAATACACTAAAATGTTTCTCATTTAATTTTCTGTAATTTGTATTTACTTCATTAGAAACACTTAATATTAATATATCTGTTGTTACTGAAAAAGGGGCAAATGCATTTGGATTATAGTCTTTTAAAAATTCTTCTTCTGTTTTATAGTCTTTCATTTTATCACCATATCTTACTATTGTATATCACCATATAAATAAAGGCTCTATCACTTATAAACATTGTATCATAAAATAGTTAAAATTTTAATATTTGCTTTTAAATTCCTGTATTTAAAGATATAGTTTCTTTGTTTTGATATACTTTAGTACATCTCTATCCGTCATTTCAATTACATTTTTCCTATTTTCTTTTATCATTTTTCTTATCATTGTAGAAGATATATCTTCCTTTTCTATATCTGCAACCACAATATTTTCTTTGTATTTTTCATAGAGTTGCAGCTCTTTATCAATCGCAATATGTTCTCTTTTTACAAGGAGTATTTTGTAGTGTTCCAATATATATGCACTTTTTTTCCAGCTATGAAAATCTTTTAGATGATCTGCACCACAGATAAAATAAATTTCATCTAAAGGATATTTTTGTTCAAAGTACTCTAAGGTTTCGTAAGTATAGGTGAGTTCTCCATATAATTCATGATCACTTACTTCTAATTGTGCAAATTTATCTGTGACTATTTTAAGCATAGTATATCTGTCTATAGCAGGCAATAATCCTTCTTTGTTGTAATGATCCCCTGCAGGTACAAAAATAACTTTATCAAGTTTCTTCTGCTTAATTAATTCTAATGCCATACCTATATGCATTTTATGCGGAGGATTAAAACATCCTCCTAATATACCTATTTTCATCATATCACATCCATTTTCTATTTCTGGTTTTAGGAATGTTAGTATCTTTATATATTAATCTCTTTTATACGTTGGTGTTGTAAATTTGTGGAACGCATTTTGGTGAAATATTTTTATTTTATTTCTTGCACTTTCCTCTACTCTCTCAGGCTCCTCTATATAAGAAGCAATTTCCTTGTAGGTAACACCAAGTTTTTCTTCATCTGTTGCGTGACTTAGTCCATCACTAGGTGCTTTAAACAATACCTCGTTTGGCACCTGTAAGTATTTTCCTATTTCTATCACTTCTTCTACAGTGAAGTCTGCAATAGGAGAAATATCATGGACAGAGTCTCCTCCTTTTGTGAAATAACCAACATAGAGTTCACATTTGTTTGAAGTACCAATAACCAAGTAAGGTTTCTTTTCAAGTTCTGTTAAAAGGGCTGCAAAGTAATACACAGAAGCCATTCTAAGTCGTGGTTTTAAATTGATATCAGCATTTTTTACATCGGTTTCTTTTAAATCACTATAAAGAGTATCGATGTTGGTTTTAAATTGATCAAATATTTTTGTTAAATCAAAATCAAACAATCTAAATTCATAAAAATCACTAATCAATTTTGCATGATTCTTATCTGTTTCAATAGAATGACATGGAAGTGTAAGACCGACTACGTTTTCTTTTCCAAGTGCTTTTACAAGTAAGGCAGAAACTACTGCACTATCTTTACCACCTGATATACCAAGTACAGCACCACCTAAACTATATTTTTGATAATAATTTCTAATAAATTCTATTATATTATCCGTTTCTTCTTTTGCATTAAATTTTGTCATTTTTCATTCTCCTTATTTATATATTCTTCAATTTTAAATGGTAATATTTCTATTTTTTCATGCTTTTTAGTAAGTAAAGAATCTGTTGTATATATTTTATCAACCGGTGAGTTTTCTTCTGTGATGGGATTGATTGTAACTGCATTTTCTGTATGTACCACCAATACATATACTTTAGCGGCTCCTTTTTGTTTTAAAATTTGGGCAGCTTTATAAACCGTTGTACCACTTGCACATAAATCATCAATAATGATATATTGACTTCCCTTTTGTACATCGCCTGTTTCTAAATATAGTTCTTTTATTTTGGTGCTGGCTTCATCTCTTTTTTTGTTAAATATAAGTACATTTTTTTCTTTTTCATTGAAATATCTTTTGTAAGAACCTTTATCTGGAAAAACAAGGGCATCGGTATCTTTGAAACCTTTTTTTTCTTTTACCATGTTCGTTAAGAGTTCCATAGGTCGGATGGCTTTCACTGGATGTAGAAGATTTACAGTTGCTTCTGAATGGGGTTCTAATACATATACTTTTCTAAACTTTAATTGGTTAATGATATTAGTCATGTATTTTAATAAAAATAAATCATTTTCAAATTCTCTATCCATTCTACTGTAAGGCATATATCTGATATATAAATCTGCTTGGTATCCTTTGTCAGCAATACTATTTTTTAAAAAAATAAGTGCCATAATATCATCAGAAGTTTCGTACTTGAATTCAACCAGTGCATTTTCTTTATATGTAATATTTCTTATTCTGATTTCCTGGTTAGGAAAATATTCTATTTCAATATTTTGATTGTTGTATTTTATCATTTTCTTCTATCTCCTTCTTATGTATTGTTTTGCTCTCTCTAGAGTGATAGCACCACCGGAACCTGCTATATACCCTTTATCTAATAATTCATAAGCTTCTTTTATTGTACATTCAAATATTTTCATAAATTCATCTTTGTCTCTATGTAAAACACCTGTTTTGGTACAATTCATTGCTAGAAAAGAATAATTATAAGAATCAGAGCAGCCATCGTCTTGGTACCACCCATTTCCTAACTGGTACCACTGCTCGGAAAGATGTGCGGTTTCTTCTTCTAATTCTCTCATAGCTGCTTTCAAAGGATGTTCATTTTGATCTATATAACCAGCCGGAATTTCTACTCCCACTGTAGACCTTGTGAATACCCTAGGTTGCACGACCAAGAGTACATTTCCTTCTGTAGTTATAGGAAGTATGATAGAGGCCCCTGGATGGGGATTGTCACTTCTTCCTTTGACAATTTTTTCTCTAATGATACTTTCTCCATTTTGTAGAGTTACCTGGTACGCTTCTGCCGATAAAAAGCGTGTAGGTTGATTTTCTTTTTTTACTATTTTAATTGTTTGCAATTCCTTTATGTAGTCATTTAATTCTTCCCATTTTTCTTTTCTCATTTTACTTTTACCTTTGGAGGGTCTACCTCTTCTACTTTATAAAACTCTATCAATTCTTGTTTTAAAGAAGATAATTTTTCACTCAAATCTACATAGTATTCATGGGGATTGGTAACTCTTTGTATCTCTGGATATAAGGTATCAAATTGTTCTTTAGAAAAATCTCTTCTTTTATGAATATTTGGTTGTCTATAAACTTGTTTTCCATTCTTAAAAATGGGTACTTGCAATTCGTGTACTTCATAATTACTTAATTCTTGTTTTTTATATTTCTGTTCTGGATGCACCAATGTGTATTTTTCTTTGTCAATTATTTCATCAGAAAGAGCGATGACATCTCCTAATGCATATCCAGTATCCTTGTCATAAAATCTATATACTTTTTTATAACCAGGATTGATTGTTTTGATAGCATCATTGCTGATTTTTATTCTTGGTACAATTTGATCGTCTTCCTCTACCGCTACCAGTTTATACACGCCGCCTACTCTTTCTTTAGCGGCTGCAATATTGTTACCTGCACCAATCGTATCAAAAGGAGTACCTTGTTCTATTAAACTTGTAATCGTGTATTCATCTAAATCACTGCTTATACATATCTTGGTATCTTTAAAAGAAGCATCATCTAACATTTTTCTAGCCATTTTGCTTAGGTACGCCAAATCCCCACTATCAATACGAATTCCTTTAAAGGGATACCCATTTGGAATTAGAAAATCCTTTGCAACTTTAATCGCATTTGGAATTCCACTTTTTAAAGTGTCATATGTATCTACTAGAAAAATTGCATTATTTGGATTTGCTTTCGCATAACTTAGAAAAGCATCATATTCACTTTTGGATTCGGTAACCAAACTATGTGCCATCGTACCCATAAGTGGGACCCCATAGTCCATACCTGCTTTGGTATTGGAAGTTCCTACGCACCCTGCTATATACGCATATTTACTAGCCCCAATCGCAGATTCTACTCCACGGGCTCTTCTGGCACCAAATTCCATAACTGGTTTATCTTTAGCTGCATGAACAATTCTTTTTGCAGCTGTCATAACAAGTGAACCATGATTGAAATCTGTTAAAAGGGCTGTCTCTATAATGGAAGCTACAATTATATTGGCTTTAATTGTAACCGCTGGTTCATTTGGAAAAACAGGTGTTCCATCTGGTACCGCATAGATGTCTCCATCAAATTTCAAATTTTTTAAATATTGTAAAAATTCTTCACAAAAATTACCTAAACTTCTTAAAAATTGTATTTCTTTATTTGTAAATTTAAAGTTCTTAATATACTGAATTATATTATCTAAGCCTCCTGCAATTGTATATCCTCCATCAAAAGGGTTTTTCCTGAAGAATAAATCAAAGTATACTTGTTCATTCTCTTTTCCATCGTGGAAATAGGTCTGTGCCATTGTTAATTCATAAAAATCTGTCATTAGTGTATTATTTCTCATTTTTCATCTCTTCTTTCTTATTAATAATTTGTTAATATCATATTTTAAAAAAATAAATACTTATATCTTTTGTTTTATCTTTATGCCACCTTGCTCCATAAATCTGAATGACATGCGATTCCATTCTTCCCTATTATGCATAGGAGCATCATACGTATCTGCAAGATCCTTAAGTGCGGTTACTTCTATATCTAAATCATTTTGATCCAGAAATTTTTTAGTAGATAGAACAGCTTCCATATAACATATATCTGTAACGCCTCCTGCGAATAAAATATTTTTTAGATTCGGAAATATGGTTAGGAAATCTAGAAAACCTGGTGCAAAAGCTGCCATCGTTGTATTTTTTTCAAAAACAACATATTCGCTAAGTATCCACTTTAGTGCTTCTGCATATTCTGCTTCTTCTGTATTTTCTTTGCAGTGTTCTGGAAAGGTTTTAAATTCCTGACTTCCTTCATGATGCTTTTCATTGATTGCGATTATAAATTTATTGGGTGCATTTGCAAATTCTTGCGCCATTTTATTGGTAGGTTCTATAAGAGCTTCCATATATGGATTTTTAAAGGCTCCCTTTGTTGTAAAACCTACATTTTCATCTACTATAACGAGGATTTCATCAATAGCATTTGTAAATTTAATAACACTTTCGTCTTTTAGTAATATCCTTAGTTTTGCAACTTTTTCAATGTATTGTTCAAGATCTTGTGTTACCAAACGGTTGTCACTTCTAATCTCTTTAAATAGTTCACCTATCTTTTTGATTTTAGATAATACTTCTTTTTTAATCATGTTTTTTCTCTCTTTCTAATATTTTGTTAATAACAGAAGTTTTAATAAATAGAAGAATTTATTTTCTTCCGTTTGCATCTGTTAATAACATTATATGAATAACATAACGTTTTGTCAACCTCTTTTTAACATTTTTTTAATAACAAAACAATTATTTATGAAAAATCCTATATATATAAAGGAATTTATATATAAAAAAATATTATAATTTATTTCATATAATCATAAAAAAACTGCTCTTTTAGCAGTTTTCATATCTGTATAAATTTATTTGGATACCTTTACTTATTTAAGTTTCTATTTATTTTAGATAATTCATTAAGAAAAATAAAATCCTACTCACTGAATCTACCGTAAATATTTTCTGATTGTCTTGTTTTATAAGATTAAAGCCATCTACCTTAACAGTCTTTATCTTTGAAGCACGTGCTGCCTCTATTCCTCTATCTGAATCTTCTATTGCTATACAATGAGCAGAGTTTTCTTGTAGTGCTTCAAGTGCTTTTAGATAAGCATCTGGACTGGGTTTTAAATTTGAAACATCATCTCTAGTTACTATTACATCAAAAAGTGTATCAATTTTTAGAGTTTGCACTAAAATATCAATAAATTTTCGCTTTGAAGTAGTTACCAATCCTAACTTAATATTTTTTTCTTTTACTCTTTTTAATAATTCAAAATTTAAAATAGTTTCAGGTTCTAAAAGTAAGTTTTGGAATCTATTTTCGTATTCATTATAAACGAATTGGATTATTTCTTCATAGCTAACTTCCTTTGAAATTTTACCTATATTTTTTAAATAAGGAATTAGCTGTGCATTTTGCTTAAGTTCATATTGTTGATACTCTTGCATAGTAATTTCTACATTGTAAATTTCCTTCAATATTTTTTTAAAACTAGTAAAGAATGCCAATTCACTATTGATTAGCGTTCCATCCAAATCCAAAAAAATGGTTGTTAAAGTGTCAGAAGGTAGAAGTTTTTCATACATACTTTTTGCTACAAAATCTCTGTAAGGTAGATCTGCAGATTCTAAATGAATAGATGCAAATTTTTCAATAAAATGATCTAGTTTTTCTTTCAAACAGTGCATATCTTGATTATCATCTGTACTTAGTATTTCAAACTCTACAAAATTTCCTAATTCGTTTATTTGATCAATCATAACATTATAAGTTAAATCATTATCAGTATGAGAATATGTAAGTCTTTTCTTATTTACTATTGCATAACTATAATATCCTAAAGTAGACAAAAAACCTATTGTATCCTTGTATTCCTTTATATCTAATGAAATATTGTTTTCTGTTTTGGCATACAAATTCGTAAGTTCCTTTGATTTTCCTTTAAATGTTAATTCCATTCTTTCCTCATTGGTTTTTCTAATTCTAAGGCATGTTCTATTTTTAATAAATATACTATCTATATCCGTAAAATATTCATCTGTTTCATGACTCGTTTCAACCAATTTAAATCCAGTATCCATTACTACTTGTTCTAATTTCTTTATGTTTTCACAATAAAATTTCTTTTCTATTTCTACTCTCTTTGCCATTTATTCTCCTTTTAAATCATTTATATATATTTCTAGTATACCATAAGTTATAGGGTTATTAAAATACGTATATTTTATACTTTGCGCAAATGCACCACTATTTTAATAAAAAAAATAACTACCATTTTCATGATAATTATTTTAATAAACTATACTGGTGTTCCCGAGAGGAATTGAACCTCCGACCTATCGCTTAGGAGGGGGTAAGAATTTAATTTAGTATACCATTTATTTCTATAAATTCGTTGTTTTTTCAAATATACTTTTTTAAATTTTTGATGTTTTTTTCGATTATTTTAAATACTGTATAATGAAAGTCGCCCCAAAATCGCCCCTTTTAGTTTTTAAATCCTATCCATAAGATAATTATAGTACTTTTACTTTATTTTTTTTATATCAATTGTCGCCAACTTGAATAAATTTTTAAACTCTTTAATTTTCTTTTTTATAATACTTATTATATAACTTCAACATATATCGTGAAGGTGTAACCGTTTTATCCCAAAATGTACCATCTTTTTTTTGTATTCTATTTATGGAAGAACCTACTAATATACATGTCTTTTTCGCCCGACTTACACAAACATAGCATAGTCTATTATCTTCTGATAATGCTTCTTGATCACCTAAATGAGAATGATACGGGAAGTTTCCTTCCTCCATTCCTAATAATACAATTACCTCAAATTCTAATCCCTTTGAACTATGTCTAGTTGAAATAGTTACTTGATTATCTGGTTTTCCTATTTTTGAAAATTTTGAAATATCGTAGATATTAAATGGGTCCTTATCTAGTTCCTCTAGGAGTAGTTTTAAATTATCCATTTCATTAGGATATATTAAACTATTATCGAATATTGAATAAATATCTAATTTGTCTATCATTTCAACAATCCATAATTTTAGATTATTTTCTTTAATTTTACTATTGGTTAAGATTTTATATAATTTTTTTATCTCATCTTCTTGAAGAATAATATGAAAGTCATCTGCCTCATTCTTAATCATTAATAATTGAATCCAAAAACTAAATATATCATCAAAACTTGCTAGTGATCCATCAACTACCCATTGTGCACATTCCTCTAACCATTTTATTAAATCGGTACGTTCAAAAACCTGCTTAGATATATAATTAGGGATGTCTTTATTGCTAAATAAAAGACTTAGTTCCTTCGCTTGCGTATTGTTTGCAATTAGAAAGGCAATTTCTTCTAACGGAATTCCTTCCTTGATATAGTGAGGAACTATTTTATCTGCACAATATTTATATTGATCTTCTATTGTTTCTCCTTCCCGCCACACAAAATAGTATTCCGCATTCTCTTCCACCTTATTTACTGATACACAATTTCTCTGCTTATCTAAAACCAGTTCTGAGCCATCTACAATATCTTGGTTGCTTCGATAATTATTTTTTAGTTCTATTCTAATAACATCATCACGGTTATATAACTCGTTTAAATAATCAGGAATTGCTCCAGTAAATCCATAAATGGACTGTTCTGGATCTCCAACTGCAAATATTTTAACAGTTGTATTTGTGTATAATGCTAAAATCATCTCATGTAGAGGTCTACCTAAATCTTGATACTCATCTATTAATATCCAAGGAAATTTTGCCACCAATGACTTTCTAACGTAATTTTGCTCTTGAATCATAAGAGTCGATATTTTTATTATACCTTCATAATCTATTACACCAGCCAATTCTAATTTTTTCTCGTATAATTCCGCAAGCTCACATATAGCACTATTAGATTGAAATTCTACTTGACTTATTCCATCAATATTTAAAGTTCGCTCTCTATTGATAGATTCAATTTTTATATTATTAAATCCTAGTTCTTCCTTAGCCTCGTTAAATATCTCTTTTTTCTGTCTATCAGAAACAATTCTAATTGGTAATGTCAGTCCATAATCATATATATCACCAAATTTATTTAATATTTCTTGAATACAAAATGAATGAACAGTACCTAAAAATACATTTTCTCTTTTTGGATATCCTAATTTATTTAACTTATCCTTGAAATCTCTTGCGGATTCTTTGCTATAAGTAATACATGCTACTCCTCTAGGAGATAAAACCTTTTCTCTTAATAATCGAATAATTTTCAATGTTAGAACAGTTGTTTTTCCGCTACCGGGTCCTGCAACTACTACAGTACTATCATTAGATAAATATGCTTTATATTGATTTTCATCAGATTTTATTTGTCTTAATTTTCCCTCATAATAAGTCATCAGTATTCATCAACTCTTTGGTAAATTGCTTCTATAGCTTCTACTATTATTGAAGAAATATTTTCTAAAATACAATTTTCTGAAAATAATTGTGCAAATCTGCCTTTACCAATACCATTTGCTTCTATTTTACTTAAGCATTTAATAAATTGACCACTATCCAATTCACTAGCAAAATTATTTTTCTGTCTTTGTCCTCCATCAGTCAACGAGTTAAATGTATTACATATTTTCTCTTTTGCCTCTAAACTTAAAGAAGTTTCCATCATATCTGTTTCGAATGTATATTTTCCAATAAAAATTCCATACTCTTTTGCGGTGGTTCTATTTACTTCTATTTTATTTTCTTCTTCAATTCCGTCATTTATGATTTTATCAGCAATATCAACTCCTAAATATCCTGTTGTCTTACTATCGCCTTGAATATCTAAAATATGGAATTTTTTTATTTCTTTCCCCTCTGAATCTTTCTCAATGCAATAGAAGTCCCCATCTGTAATAATTATGTATGGTATGTTGAGATTTTTCAGCAGCTTTGCATATGGTTTGAAATTGGTTGAGTTAATATTACAAACTATTATACCTTTTTCGTCTAATGGTTTATTCATTAACTTTGCGTATTGTGGAATCAAATATTCCTCTGTTACCCCTTCAACAAGAATTACTCCTTTACTAAGATATATTTCTCCCCTTTTTATATCTAAATACCTTTCAACATCTTTTCCATCATCACCTAGATTTAGTAATGCTGATGTATTAACCTTTGTACCGTCATTTGTAGTTGAATGAAGATGAATAATAGTATTTATTGGAGAAATTGATGTAATATGAGTTGAGTGGGTTGTCATCAGAACTGATCTGCTATTTTTTTGAATAATATCCTTATATATTAATCTTTGATATATCGGATGTAAATGAGCCTCTGGTTCTTCAATAGCTAGGAGTGTAACACCTTTGTTGTTAGAATTATTCTCATCCATAAAATTATGTAATTTCAATTGTTTATCATTATCAATATTAGTATTTAAAACATAATTACCTTTTTCTGTCTGAGTGTAGGTGTCATTAATTATTTCAAAACCTTTGATTGTTGAAAACTCATCATATTTATCCTTTTTTAATAAACTAGGTATTGTTGTATCTTGCAATAATTGAATCATAAGGGAAATATATACAATATTATTTAATCCTAAACTAATATCGTTAATATTTCTATTTGCTAACATAATTTTCATTGATGATATAATCTTGTTAGGATCTATTTCTTGAGTTCCAAAAGTAATATTAAGCTCATCATTTCCTAATATTTCTGAAAATCTCATATTAAGTTTTCTAGTTATATCTTTTATTTCATCTAGTGATAAAATTTTATCACTACTGTTTGAAAATGATGATGCGATTTCCTCTAAATCATTTGGATCAAAATTATATTCTTTTAAAATTTTATTAATTGGAGAGATTCGATAATTTTTCAATTCAGTCTCAACATCTCTTAATGGCTTAATTACTTTAAGATTTAAATATTTTCTCTCAGAAAATGTAAAGTCCTTATTATGTTCAGGATTTCCCTTCAAAATAGTATATATATATTCCTTTTTCCCATCTTCATATTCATAAGGAAAATATCTATAAGTAAGTAAAATTTTCTCTTCTTCACCCTCTATGACTATCGCATCATTTAACATTGCTAGGATTGTCTTATTATCAGAAAAATTACTAATATATACTTGTATTAGAATTTCTTCATTATGTTCAACTGGATTCTCTATAGTATCATTAAAATCTGTGTCATTTAGACTACGATCATCATCAGATAAAGATGGATCTAGAATTAATTGTAATGCTCTTAAGAAATTTGTCTTACCAACATTATTTTCACCGATAATAATTCCTTTATGACTTAATTGAATATCTACATTCTTAAAATTCCTAAAGTTCTTAATTACTACTCTCGATATGAATAAACTCTGCATATGAACCTCCCAAAAAATATAATTTGATTAAATTTAATATTTTAATTATACCATTTATTTCCAATCAAAGACAGAGATTACCTCCTTTTTCTTAGTTAAATTTGCATGAGTATATCTAAGAGTAGTAGAAATCTGTGAATGCCCCATTAGTTTTGAAACATCTGCAATAGATAAATTTTTATTATTATTGACTTGCATACTACAATAACTATGTCTTAATCCATGTACTGTGACATCCTTTAACTTATATTTAGTTCTAACTTTCTTCCATAAGTGAGTAATTGTATTCGGATTTATTATATTTCCATTTCTATTTAAGAAAACATTTTTATTCTCTGAAGTAATATTTCTTCGTTCTTTAATATAGTTTCTTAGTAAATTCATACAAAATTCCGGTAAAGGTACAACTCCTTGACTATTTTCAGTTTTAGTTGTTCTATTTATTACTTTATTTTTATTTTAATCCCAAATTGCGTTTCTTCTTATAAAAATACTACTATTATCAAAATCTATATTCTCTGGATATAAACCAAAAAGTTCACTCCTTCTAATACCTGAGCATATTAAAACTGTAAAAACGGTTTGAGCAAATAAATCTTCATCCTCCAGTAATTTAATTATCTCTGTTAATTCTTCTTTGCTGTATATGAGTTTTTCTTTAGATTTAATTGCTATTCCTTTAACCTTATTTATAGGATTGCATTCTAGATAATCCCAGTATACAGCTTTATTTAAAACATTTCTTATCAATCTATAAACTCCGCTAGTCGTATTCGTTGATAATAGTTCATATTCTCCATTACTATTCGGTCTAATCTTCCTACGAAGCTTTAAATCAGAAAAAAACATTTGAAGATCTTTAGTCGTTATTTTTGATAACTTCTTTGAAGCAAATGATGGTAGTATATAGTTATTCATAAAGGTCTTAATTCCAGTTAAGGTAGTTGGACTCAATTCTTTCTCACAATAGTTTTTATACCAATAGTTTGTAAATTCATAAAAAGTTATTCCATCATTCTTAATTTTTCCTTTATTTAGTGTTAACTCAGCTAATTTTTTGTTTCTAATTTCTTTTGCTCTCTTCAAACTATTTATTCCGCTTATTGAATAATAGTTATAACTTGTAGATGTTTTACTACCTTTTTTTATCACGACTCTATATTTACCATTTGATTGCGTGTAAATATATTTATCGACCTTTTGTGGTTTAAATATTAGGTTTTTCTTTATTTGAGTTTTAGTTCTTTTCTTAGAAAATAACAAAAGTTTTTCATTCTTCTTTGTTTTATATAATTCAATATAATTTTCTTTTAAAATTTTATTTCTTATTTCTACTGCCTCTTTTAAACTGCAATGAATCCTTTCATCATATTTAAACTTTGGATTTTCTCTTATTATTCTAATTCGATAATAATTATCATTCAAATAAGATATAAATTTTTCTTTCATTTTTCTTCACCTCGTAATTTAGATTATAGGAAAAGAAAAACTACCTAAAATTAGGTAGTAAACGATCACAAATATTCTATTATAAATTTTGTATATGCAGGGGTAATATTTTTATTTATTAATTAGCTCAAGACTTGCATGACAATAGGAATAAATGCAATACCAACTTCAACACTCTTATCTGCTAACCATACAAGAATTTTTTTTGCAGTTTCCCATTTCTTTTTTCTAGACTCACTTGAATTATTAATAGTCTCCAATTCTTTTAATTTTTGCAAAGCTTCAGTTGTTTCTTCATCTGTTAATGATTCCATGTTTTTAATTTGCTCTTCAACGTCTTTAAAATTTATTTTTATTTCTGTTATATTACTAGCAGTATTTTGATTATTATTAGTATTATATACTATAAAGGGATTTGCAAAATTTTGTTTAGAAACATTGAAAGTTTGTAGATAACCTTCTAATTTACCTTTCATAATTAAAAGATTATGTTCCATTGAGCCACTATCTATCATACTGTATGCGAATCCGTGTTTTTCCATCCATCCATAAAAACTATGTCCCCAATTATTAATTTTCGATTGATATTTACTATCAATTTTCATATGTAATTTTTTGACTTTTTCAGAATCATCAGAATTTTTTTCAAGAAGAATTTCTATTTCTTCTATATCTTTTTTTATATCTTCTTTTACTTTATCTCCACTATCCATATCAATGCCTCCTCATTTATATACATTATACCATAAATTGAATTGTGTTTGTTTTAGATAATACTCAAAAAAAGCACATTCATATAAACAAATGTGCCTATCTAATATTGAAGTCGATTACCACGACTAATTTCTAATGGTGTCCCCGGGCAGACTCAAACTGCCGACTTTTCGCTTAGGAGGCGAATACTCTATTCAACTGAGTTACGAGGACATATAAGGTTTTTTTAAGACTGATTTTGCCACATTTATTGCCACAATCTTATCGTAATTTTCTGTCCCTACCATAGTTCAGTGGAATCTCCTAAGGCCCATTAAGGTCTTAGGAGGCGATTGCTCTATCCGACTGAGCTACGGAAACAAAAAAGGATTTATATATCCATTTTTACTTTATGACATTGAATAAAAAAATCAAATAAATATTCATAATATAACTTACTTTATATCCAAATTTCATTAAAAATTCATAACTACCTACTACTTTGTCTGTACAACTAACCAACCAGCTTTCTGCATATTTAGGAAGAGCTGTATACAAAGGGAACATGTGTGATTCAATGATGTTCTTTTCTTTATCACTAAGTTCAAATAAAGAGCCTGCTTTTCTAACCGCAATTCTAGGATGCGTGAAAACAGATATGAATCTTTCTTTTAAAGTTCTTTCTTCATCACTTAAAAAGAAATCGTGTAAAAGTCCTGCACGTGCGACTTCTCTATAATCTAGTTTTAATACCTTAGAGATTTTATAAGAATAATAAGAAACTCTAATGGAATGATCTAGTCTTGTAATACCATGATGTTCTATATTATTTAATTTATTAAATTCTTTATTTTCTAAAATAGGATTCACTATATCTAAATATTTTAAATCATAATTGTATTTTAGCATGTAAATTTTTCACCTCAAACGCTATCTATAACAGTATATCATATTTCATAAAAAATGATTAACACTTTCACACATTTTTCATATAAATTTATTCTTTAATATTTCTATTTGTTCACTAGGATTTTCCTTGTCTGTTATATAAGACCCAGCTACCAAGATATCTGCCTCTTTACAAAGAAGACAAGTTGTATCATTGATGCCACCATCTACTTCAATTTTATATGTACAAGATTCTTTTTCTCTATATTCTTTTAATTCTTTTATTTTAAAAACAGAATTTTCAATAAAGGTTTGTCCTCCATATCCTGGATACACAGACATTACAAGTACCAAATCAATACTACTCAAATAAGGAGTAAGTACTTCTACCTTAGTATCTGGAGAAATAGAAATCCCTACTTTACTATTGTATGCTTTAATAAGTTGTATGATATCTCTAACTTCTTGTTCATTTTTACAGGCTTCTATATGAAATGTCATATAAACAGGAGAAAAAAAAGCATATTCTCTAATATATTTTTCTATATCCTCTACCATAAAATGAATATCTAAAGGTTTTTGCATCTTTTCTAAAAAAAGAAAGTCTGCTGTATTTTGAACAAATTTTCCATCCATAACATCTACATGAATGAAATCTGTATTTATTTTATCTATTTCTGCTATTGCATTTTTATCTTCTTTAATCGTAAGAATAGAAGTACTAATCTGCATAATATCACCTCTGTCATTATATCATTTCTAAAAATATATATCAAATTGGAAAACAAGTTATTGTTTGGATGTTTTCCCTTTTTATTACAAGAAAAAAGAAAGCTTTAATACTTTCTTTCGTGAATAAATTTTAAATAATTTTCATAGCGGCTTGGTAAAATAGAACCCTCTTTTACCTTTTCTTTGATACAACAATCATCTTCCTTATCATGCATGCAATCTTTATATTTGCACATATCCCTATAAAGATTAAAATCTGCAAAACTATCTCTTATAGCAGGAGCTGGAATTGTCGTTAAATCCATGGAAGAAAAACCTGGTGTATCCGCTACCATACCCCCTAACATAGAAAGAAGTTCTGTATGTCTGGTTGTATGTTTTCCTCTTCCAAGTGCTTTTGAAATTTCCGCTGTTTTAATTTGTAAATCTAAATCTAAATGATTTAAAAGAGTTGATTTACCAGCACCACTTTGTCCTGTAAATACGCTTATTTTATCTTTAAAGATATTTTTTATTGCATCAATTTCTGTGTTATAAAAACAAGCATATCCAATTTTTTTATAATAAGCAATATAGCTTTCTATCTGCTCTTTTTCTTCCTCTTTTAACAAATCCATTTTGGTAAAGATAATAACGGGTTTTATAGAATTGTATTCAATAACCGTTAATAACTTATCTAAAAGATTGGTACTGAAATCCGGATCCTTGACACTTGTAATCAAAATAGCCTGATCTGTATTGGCTACCTGAGGTCTTACAAGTTCATTCTTTCTTTTTTCAATTTTTAATATATAATTGTTTTCAGAATCAAATTCTACTATGTCGCCTACAAGAGGAGATACTTTCATATTACGAAACTTCCCTCTTGCTTTACAGACATACTGCATGGAATCTGATAAAACAGTATAATCATTACTAATTTGTTTGATGATTCTTCCTGTCATACCTTATGTACCCGGAGTTGGCGTTGGTGTTGGAGTAGGCGTTGGTGTTGGGGTTGGTTTTGGTGTTGCGGTAGGCGTTGGGGTTGGCGTTGGTTTTTTAGAAACCGTTAATTGTAACGAAGCCCCACTATATACTTGAACACCTGCTGTTCTATTTTGTCTAATAACAATACCTTCTTCAGCTGCACTAGTTTCTTCATATGTAATAGAAACACTGATATTGTGTTTACTACAGAAATCTTTTGCATCTGCTTCTTTCCATTTTTCTCCTACAAAATCTGGATATGTTGCATAGTATTCAGGTACATAAAGTGTTACTATATCTTCTTTTGATACCTTTTTACCTTTTGCTGGAGACTGGCTGATAACAATTCCTTCTTTGGCTGTACTATCTGTTACTTTTTTGGTTTCAATAGCAACGATAAGTCCTTTTTTCTCTAAAGAAGTTTTGATGGCTTCTGCATTTTTTCCTACATAGTCTTCTAATTCGTACTTATCACTTCCCTTAGAGATAACCAAAGTAATTTTTGTTCCTTTTTTTACTTTGTCTCCTTTTTCAGGATCTGTTCCAATGACCATGTTTTTATCGATTTTATCACTGAATTCTTTTTTCTGTTTACTATTTACTTTTAAACCCTTGTCTTCTAAGTAAGAAGTGGCTTGTGTTACAGACATTTTAGAAACATCTGGGAGCTTCACTGATTTTCCTCCTAAAAGTTTTGGTACTACAAAGAATATAAGAAGGCAGAAAAGTGCGAGAGAAGCAGCTATTATAGAAGTTATTTTAAGTGCTTTATTGGTCTTTTTATCTTCTTCATCCTCTTTTTTCTGAGAATTATTTCCTTTAATAGATTTCATTACTTTTGTTTCTTCTAAATCTTGCTCTGGATATTCATAAACCACTCTAGCATCGTTTGCATGTTCTTCACTAAGCGCTACCAAAAGATCTTCTCTCATAAGATTGACTGAGTCATATCTATTTTTAGGATTTTTAGCACATGCTTTTAAAATAATATTTTCAATACTTTGTGGAATTTCACTATTGATTTTACAAACACTTGGAATAGGTTCTTTCATTTGTTTAATTGCTATTTCTACAGCGTTTTCTCCTTTAAAAGGAATCTTTCCTGTAAGAAGTTCAAACATAAGAATCCCAAGAGAATAAATATCACTTTTGATGGTAGATCCACTTCCATTGGCTTGTTCTGGAGGTAGATAATGGACAGAACCCATAACAGAATTGGTTTGGGTAAGTTCATTGCTATTTAGTGCCATCGCAATTCCAAAGTCTGTTATTTTGATAGTACCATCTTCTAAAATTAAAACATTTTGAGGTTTGATATCTCTATGGATAATATAAGAATCATGTGCACATACAATAGCAGAAGTAAGCTGTAACATAATGTCCACCACTTCTGATAAAATAAGAGATCCTCTTCTTTTGATTAAACTTTTAAGGGTTTTTCCATCTACATATTCCATTACAATAAAGTAAGAACCATCATCTTCTCCAACATCATATACTTCTACAATATTAGGGTGTGATAAAGAGGATGCAGAAATGGCTTCTCTTTGAAATCTTCTGACAAATTTTTCATCACCAGCAAGGTCTCCTCTTAATACTTTTACAGCAACATCTCTGTCTAGAATAATGTCATGCGCTAAATAAACATTAGCCATGCCACCTTCTCCAATCATTCTTAATATCTGATAACGGTCATTAATTTTTTGTCCTTTTACAATCATATCAGACAGCCTCCTTCTCTAGTAAAGCAACAGAAATATTATCATTTCCGCCCCTATTATTACTTTTATATATAAGTTTGCGTACGATATCTTCTACTGATAAATCTTCCGCTAACACTTTATCAATTTGTTCTTTTTCTAACATATTGGTAAGTCCATCACTACAAAGTAAGATACCATCTATATCGGTTTCAACAGCAACGATATCCATCTCTACCGTAGTGGCAGCACCAAGTGCTTTCATTAGGACATTTTTTCTTGGATGCTCTTTGGCTTCTTCTTCTGTAAGTTCTCCTGATTTTACAAGAAGGTTTACAAGGGTATGATCGGTTGTTACTTTATGTAGGTGTTTGTTTTTAATCACAAAACCTGATGAATCTCCAATGTTTCCAAATAAAAGGAAATCATTTGCTAGTAGTGCTAAAACAAGTGTGGTTCCCATACCTGTACTTTCTGGATGTTCTTCTGTATATTTATAAATTAAATTATTAGATTCGCTTACAACTTCTTTGATCCAGCTAATGGCGTCTTCTTTATTTCCAACACTGCCCATTTCTCTAAATCTTTTTCCAATATGAGAGATAGCTATAGAAGAAGCAACTTCTCCTGCTTTATGACCACCCATACCATCGGCAACTGCCATAAAGATTTCACCACTCATATTTTCACTAATAATTACACTATCTTCGTTGTGATCTCTGACTTTGCCAGGATCTGTCAAATAGAAATATTCCATTATTTTTCCTCCTCATAATTTGATCTAAGTTGTCCGCATGCTGCCATAAGCTTACTACCAAATTCTCTTCTAATTGTTACACTTACATGATTTTTCTTTAATGTATCATAAAATTTCATTATATTTTCAGGACTGCTTTTTTTATAATGAATATAACTGGTTTCATTATAAGGAATTAAATTGATATAACAATTCATCCCCTCTGTTAGTTGCGCAAGTTCTAGGGCACATTCTGTAGTATCATTGATACCATCTAACATAATATATTCAAATGTGAGTCTTCTATTTGTCACTTTGCTGTATTCTTTTAAAACTTCCATGAGTGGTTTTAAAGGATATGCTTTGTTAATAGGCATAAGTTCATTTCTAAGTGCATCATTTGGGGCATGCAAGGAAACCGCTAAGTTTACTTGTTTTCCATCTTTGATAAACTCTTTGATTTTAGGAACCACACCACAAGTAGAGACTGTAATATGCCTAGCTCCAATATCAATGCCTTTCCCACTATTGATGACATGAATAAAAGAAATTACATTGTCATAATTATCAAAAGGTTCTCCAATACCCATTAAAACAACATGGGAGATTCTGATTTTAAGATCTTCTTCAACTGCTAATATTTGTAAGACCATTTCATGGACTTCTAAATTTCTTTCTTTTTTCTTTCTTCCACTTTCACAAAAAGCGCATCCCATATTACAGCCTATTTCTGTAGAAACACATAAACTGTTTCCATAGTCATGTTTCATTAAAACAGCTTCTATTTTATTACCATCTTCTAGTTCAAAAAGATATTTGCAAACATCTTTTCCTTCTAGTTTTTTTAATATAGTAAGTGGTTGCATCTTAAAATCTTTTTCTAAAAGAGATAATACTTCTTTTTTTACATTGGTCATTTCTGTAAAAGATTTCACTCTTTTTTTATATAACCAATCGTAAACTTGCACCGCTTTGAATTTTTTTTCACCTTTTGTGATAAAATATTCTTCTAATTGTTCAAATGTCATATCATATATACTCATGCCCTAACCACCTATATTATATTATAGCAAAATTTCATAAAAAAAAATAGCACTTTTGTACTATTTTTCAATTCGCAAAGTATTTTTATTTAATTTCTCCCATTAAATAATTTCTTGGTAAACCATAAATATCTGACAATTTATCCAAGTATCTATCTGATGGTAATGATAACCCATCTTCCCAACTTTCTATAACCGAAATATTTGTATTTAATTTTTTTGCTAACAATTCTTTTGTATACTTATTATTTTTTCTAATATCTCTAAGTCTTTCACCTATATCTACAGTCGTATATAAATTCCGATTTATTTCACTAATCATATAACCCTCCTATAATTATTGACTTTCATACTTTATTATATTATAATTTGGCATAAAAACCAATAAAAAGGAGATTTTATGATTAAAATATGTAAACAAAACCAAGACGACATATTAAAGAAGATATATTCTAATGAATTTGATAGGGTTGAAATTAGTCAATCTAATTTTGCAGATGATATTATTTTATCTATGTATAATAACGGTATTATTGATTGCTTGGCCAATTCTATTATTGATAAACGTGCTAAAAATACTACTATCCCATTTAACCTTATAATGATTTTATCAATTGCGGCTAAAATGAAATCAAAAACAAGTCTTTCTGACATTCCATATGCAATTACAGATCATAGAACTTTATCAAAACTAGGATATAATATTGCAAATACAGAGAATGGAATCATGAGAGAAAGCAGTCTTCGATTCCTTTTAGGAAAATATGATTCTGAAGAAATTTTAAAGTCATACAACAACACAGTACAAAAATATATTATGAAGAATTCTGGTATTTGTCCAGACATTCATATACTTGATTGCACAGAAATATCCGTTAATATAGACAATAAAAATTATGAAGAATCTTCAGTTACTAAAAATAAATACGGAGATGCAGACAGAGGCTATAAACTTGCAACTTTACGAGGATTAGTAAATGATACTGGAATTATTGAAGAAATACGATTTGGAGCTATGAATATCCATGATTTTAAACTAAGCAAAGAAATGTTACGAACAACAGCTGTTCTTAAGCCAGGAGATATCCTTATTGAAGACAGGGGATTTCTTGATAGAGATCTCATTAACTATCTTAAAATAAAGCGTGGAGTAGATACATTTATTCCATTAAAAACTAATATGACTGCTTATCAAATTGCCGTAACAGCAGCTCAATTAGATAATGTCTGGGAAGAACATCCAAGCCGTAAAAATCATAAAATTGCATTTGTGTCTGATTTAGGACAATATTGGACTGGCAAAAACGGAGATGACGTTGCAATTAATGCAGTTGTTTCTTGGGATACGGATTCAGACAATTTTTTTGTTTTTGTAACAACAGATACCAATGTTGATGCCAGACAAATTATTATGACTTATGAACTTCGTCCCGAAATTGAAGAGGATTATAGACAACTAAAAGATTTTTGGAATTTAGAAGATTTTAAAAGTACCAAATTAAATATGATAACATTTCATATTATAATAACATTATTTGGATATCTATTTTTTCAACTTTATATATTGACATCTGATGGAGAAAAATACACTCATAAATCTCTCCCAATTATATTAAAAAATTATCAATCTAAACAAATGCCTTATTTGATTTTTTATGCCAACAGTGAGTTTGGTATATTCAGTATTATTGAATTCGCTAAAATTTATTATCATTGTTGTGATAATTCACAAGAAAGACTAGGATATCTTCTATGTTAGGAACCTAGATTTTGTCATGTTCAAGCAAAGAATGTAGAGTCATTCTCTCCTTGCACATTACAATGAATGTGCTTATTTATATAACTTTTGATAACCTAATATTTTGAAGCCATACTTTGGTTTTTTGATTTCTCCTTCATCGCCACTATCATATGTTGTAAACTTACCAACTCCATTAGTAACAATTACAATTCTAGTGGCAGTATCTTTTTCACGAGATTCTGAATCTCCACCTGATATAAGCTTTTCTTCCATTATAACAATATAAGTTCCTTTTTTATCAGATGAAGTGATGATGCCATCACCATCATAAAAAATACTGTCTTTAGAATAAAGATATCTCTTTGTTGATGTCTTAATGCTAAAGTCACTTATAGCCATTTTGGTTTTAGGTTTAAGCGATGATGCAAATACTAGTATTGAAATACCCATTGCAGTAACTAATACAGCCATAATGATCATGACTACATAAGGAACTTTAGAAGGTTTATCACCAGCACCATAATTGAAATCTTCCATAAATCACACCTCCTTACTTCTATACTGATTATATCTTAAAAATAAGGGTAATGCAAGTATCTTATTTGCAAATCATAAATAATATAAAATAGAGGTAATAGGACGGTGTTTTATGATTTTAATTAATATCGAAAAACTTCTTAAAAGAAATGGTAAAACTAAATATTGGTTATGTAAACAAATGAATATTACTTCTCGTAATTTGAACAGAATAATTAGAGGGGATACAAATTCTATTTCCTTTAAATATATTGAGGAATTTTGCAAATATCTTGAATGCACTCCTGGGGAATTGATTAGTACTAGTAATAAATGATATAATATGATTGCTGATTATAAATTATCTCCTCAACATTTATACTTAAAAAAAGGAGGTAGAGATTATGACAAAAATTGGTTATACTTATAAAAGAGTATGGATCAATGGTAAATGGATCAACATTAAAATACCCGTTTACCGTTAGGAATATGTACGAGTATTCCTAATACGTATCTCGAAAAGCAATGAAAAAAGTAAAAAAGGTGTCAAACAATATATGGAGATAATTTATTTTCAGCCAGAGAGTCTTATCCTCCACTCTCTTTTTTTTATGTTTATTTATTTACTTTGCGAATTGAAGGTACTATTAATTTATGTTACTAAAGGTTTCTTTTTTTATTGAATGGGATAGTCATTATATCCTATTTTTCTAATCAAGCGATATTCTTTATGGCGTTTTTCATCTATTTCTATAATTTCATCTAATTCATAGTTTTGATTTTGATATTCCATTTCACTTTGTCTTGCTAAATCTCCAAATTGATACTCTTGCACTATATCTTCCATTCGATATCTCTTTCTGTCTTCTATTATATTATAACATCTCTTTTTTAAGGCCTTGTATTTATTGTTTAAAGATTCTCTTAATATTTGGAGTTGTAAAATTTCTTCCTCTTTATTTACGCGACTACTAGAATAATAAGAATACCCAACAAAAACATCACAATGTGCGATTGGCAAGGAACTAATGTCGATTGGATAAGTAGAAATATCACAGATAATAGCAGTTCTTTTTGGTCGCAATATTCTTGTTTTATCTATCTTTTCCGTTGCTGGTATCATTTCCATATAAAGTTGGCCACTTAACTTTTTGATTTCTAATTGTATTTTTTTATCTGGTAAGAAATCATTGGAAAAAAAATGCACATTACGTTTGTTTAGAAAGTGGGACATAGAAGTCTCTTCTTCGTTTCCTAACTCTATAATATGATTATATTTCCCTGCTTGAAATCCGTTTTCCTTTATGAAGTTTAAAAGGTCTAATGAACTTGGCTTTCTTTCGCCGTCTACTACTTTCACAATATCACCTCTAAAATTGCGCTTATTATATATCACAAATATATTTTTGTCAAATTGGTTTAACGAAAGATAGTGTAAAATAGTTTTGGGATTGGGTATACAAAAAGGAAGACCTTTTGTTAAAATGTAATTGTTACAAAACATTTAAGGAGGTCTTCCATATGAACAGTATACCAAATAATTATATAAATGTC
>JAQUWE010000031.1 GCA_028693035.1 Bacilli bacterium
CCATGATGAAATGGAAGCAAACAACGCACTTACTGGTGCTTTGTCAAAACTTTTTGCTTTAGCAGAAGCGTATCCAGATTTAAAAGCAAATACAAACTTCTTAGATTTACAAGCAAGTTTAAAAGAAACAGAAGATAAAATTGCGTATGCAAGACAATTCTATAATGATGCTGTACTTTCATATAAAAACAAATTAGAACTTTTCCCATCTAATATCATTGCTTCTATGTTTGGTTTCAAACCAGAAGAATTTTTTGAAGCAAGTGTTAAAGAAAAAGAAGTTCCAAAAGTGGAGTTCTAAAGCCTACGGAATGTAGGTTTTTTTAAGAGGAGATGAACAATATGAAAAAAGCATTACTTATTACCTTATCTTTACTACTTTTCTTTATACCGGCAGGAGCCAAAGCATATGGAATTGAAAAATTTTATATGAATACAACCGTGCTTTCCAATGGAGATATGGAAGTAGAGGAATTTTTCAAAATGAATGGAGACTATAACGGTTTTGAAAGAATTTTGAATTATACCAATCCAAACGCAAGTGTATTTGATCAAAATGCTTCTTCTTTTGGCGGAAGTACACTACATAACGGTAGTGGCATTACCATTACCAAAGTGGGAGGCGTACCTCTAACAGATGTCGTGTATGAACCAGATAATATGGAAGCTATGTTTGAAAAAATAAGAAACAGTATGGAAGATTTTAAAGAAGTGAGCGTAGGCAGTGCTTCTAATGGAACCTATGGTGTTTATGAAATTTCTAAAACAGCAAGTGGTGATAATGTTAAAATCTACAATGACAAATCAAGCAGAGGATTCTATGTAAAATATACTTTGCAAAATATGGCAATTGTCCATAATGATGTAGCAGAAATTGGTTACAATATTTTTTCAGATGCCCTTGTAGAATCTATTGGAGATTTTAGAATGCTGATTACAATACCGGGCAATCAAACAGAATTAAGAGCTTGGGCACATGGCCCACTTACGGGAAACATTGCTTTGGATGGCAAAAATAAAATTCGTATAGATATTGCAGGCCTAAGTGCGCAAACTGCTATGGATACTCGTTTTGTTTTTGATAAAGCAGTAATTCCACAAAGTCAAAAAGTATCAGGTGTAAATGGTTTAGAACCTATTCTTGCCTATGAAAAAGTGCAGGCAGACAATGCCAATGCCCAAAGAGAAGCAGCGAAAGAGGAACTTAGGAAACAACAAGTTATTGTAAACATTGGAAATGGTATTTCTATAGTATGGATGCTTGGTCTTATCTTTATGACTATACGTGCTTATAAAAAGTATGACAAAGAATATACCTCTTCATTTAAAGGCAAATATTTTAGAGATTTCCCAAGTGAAGCCAATCCAGAAATAGTAGGTTATTTGATGAATCAAAAAGTAGGGACCAATGATTTATCTGCTTCTATTTTAAATCTTATTTATAAGAAAAAAATAGGGTATGAAAAAATAAGTGACAAAGATTATAAATTGGTTGATTTAGGAAATAGAGATAACATAAATTTTACAGAAGAAAAAATCTTTGCCCTCCTTTTCAAAAAAGGAACAACAGAAACGACCTTAAAAGAATTTAAAAATAGAGCAAAGAAAGAATATGAAGGATTTCTTAGTGACTATGCATTATGGCATAGAGAAGCAACAGCAACAGGAAAAGAACAAAACTTTTTTGAAAAAAGAAATAGTTCTCTTACATTCTTTTATTTATATGCTATTTTAGGTATTCTTATCGGCTCTCTTTTCCTTATGGTAGGCATTTCTCCTTTATTTGTTATAGATTTACTTTTAGGTATAGCACTTTTAATCTATTATGGTACGATTACAAGAAGAACAAAGGAAGCAAACGAAGAATATAGCAAATGGAAAGGACTTAAAAACTTTCTTCAAGATTTTGGACAATTCAAAAAAAGAGAATTGCCTCAAATTGAGTTATGGGAAAAATATTTGGTATATGCAGTAGACTTTGGTATTGCAGAAAAATTAGCCAAACAAATGGCTATTAAAGTACAAGAATACAATTTGGATGCAGCAGGAACGCCTTATATCTATACCCATAGTTATTTTACCGATATGCTTCTTTTCAATAGTCTTATGAATAGAAGTGTTACAACTGCGCATTCTAGCGCTATATCAGCACGAGATGTTGCCAATTCGTCATCCTCTTCTAGTGGTGGCTTTGGTGGTGGTTTCTCTGGCGGAGGTGGATCCTTCGGTGGAGGAGGCGGAGGAGGTCGTTTCTAACGATCTTTTCTTATATAGTAAATATATACAGCAAACATAAAAAAACTTATCAGCATTTGATAAGTCTTTTTTTTAAGAAGTTTTATGTGTTTTCAGTATACAATAAAGGGCGTATCTCCTTTAATATACATTTGATTCATTTTACCGTTTTTAAAAAAATAATAGTAAATAATAACATCTGGTGTTTCGTTAGATTGGAAGGCGATTCTAACGTTTTCATTTTTTAAAACAGTTTGTTTATGATACGTATACGCATCATTTAAAACAGTATAAGTTAAATGATATAGTGTGGTATTCAGTGTGTTCTCAATGTTTGCATAATAAAAGGTATCATTTTGTCTGATAGAATAAGTAATAAGGGGGCTGATGATTTTAGTAATGCTTTGATTACTAGTGGTGTTGCTATCATCTATGTCATTGTAGATTTGAATTTGGTTTTCAATAAACATTAATTTACTGTAACTTTAAAGATAACAGTTGCAGAATCTGTCGGTGCAATATCTGGTAAAGCAAATCCTGTATTTGGATTGTATTCTGTATAAGCGGTTCCATTGATGGTAACACTGCCATTTACAAAGGTTGTTTTTGCATCAATGGTATCTGTTAAGGTCATGCTAGTAGCATCTACGTTTCCGTTGTTTGTTACAACGATTGTATAAGTAAGTTCATCTCCTGCTTCTGCATCTGTAACATCACAAGATTTAACAGCTGAAATATCTGTTACCATAACATTTGTTATAACGGTATTACTTTCAGAACTGCCACTAACTGGTACAAGAACTAAGTAGTTAAATGTACAGCTTGCCTTATTACTAATGGTATTAGGTGAAGGCAAAGAGTCAATGGTTGCTTTAAATGTAACAGTGCTTTCTGCTAAAATAAGCATACTACCAAGAGTAAAGCCTGTTGCAATATCGTAGGTTGGTTGTTCTACGCCATTTACTGTAACACTGCCTGCTACAAAAGATGCTCCACTTGGTAGAATGTCCTTAAATGCAACATTGGATACTAAAATATTACCGGTATTAGAAACAACAACGGTATAAGTTAAGGTATCCCCAATAGTGGCATATGCCTTATCAACTGTTTCATTCATCGTAAGATTTCCGAGAATCAAGTTGGTAGAGGTTGTATTACTTTCAGTAGAACCATTTAACGGTGCTGCATTGGGATCAATTTTGTACTGGTACGAGAGATCCGCCTGGTTTGTAATTGTGTCCATGTTATTCCTCCTACGATATTATACGCAGACACAAAAAAAGCTATCATGATAAGAAAACCATAATAACTCTATTTTTTACATAACGTGATAGTTGGCACTATTATATGTAGCATTAAGACCATCTTTAGTAGTCATCATTGTGCTTTCTAAATTGCTAAGACGTTTGTCTAACATATTGATTTGTCCTTGCATATTATTGAGTTGTTCTTGAACAGTGTTTGCCATAGTATTCATAGTTCCTGCATTGTTTGCTCCGTTCATCGTATTCATATTGTTCATGTTGTTCATATTATTCATGTTGTTTCCAGCCATATTATTCATATTGCCTGTGGCCATGTTTGGATATCCCATTCCTGGCATAGGCATTGGCATAGGGTACGCTTGGTATGGCATAGGCATTGGTGCTGGGGCAGGAATCCCACAATTTCTATCTTTTTTCATATTACACACTCCTTATTCTAATAAAGTATATGATATTTTTAGCAAATTGTGTCTAATAAAGTTTGTCTTTACAATAGGAACTTTCTTGTGGTCAGGTAAGAGCTATGCTATAATGGTAATGGTGATAGAAGTGAGATTAAAACATGTAAAAGGAGCTGCAGAATCTGTAGAGAAATCTTCTTATGTAATTATAGAGGAAGAAGCCCAAAAAGGACAAATGCAGTCTTTATTTATAAATAAAGCGCCCCTCCATATTGAAATTGGAATGGGTAAAGGAAATTTTATTATAGAAAATGCAAAAAAATATCCCCATATTAATTTTATTGGGATTGAAAAATATGACAGTGTAATCATAAGAGCAGTCCAAAAATTAGAAGAAGAAAAGTTAGACAATCTTAAACTGATTCGTATGGACGCTACCAATATAGATAAGATTTTTGAAAAAGAAGTCGATACCATTTATTTGAATTTTTCAGATCCTTGGCCAAAAGATCGTCATGCCAAAAGAAGACTTAGTAGTTCTACTTTCTTAAAAAGATATGATGCTATTTTTTCTAAGGAAAAAAAGATTGTTATGAAAACAGACAATCGTCATTTATTTGAGTACTCCCTAATGTCTTTTACAGACTATGGATATCAGATTAAAGAATTGTCTTTGGACTTATATAAAGATGATTATCCTGATAATATCGCAACAGAATATGAAGAAAAATTTCATACCTTGGGATATCCTATCTATAGAGTATCTGTCAATAAAAAGTAATATTTATTGACATTAGTTTACACAAAAAAAGAAAATACTTTTGTATTATATAAAAGTTTGATATAATCATAATAAGAGTGGTGAGATATGAGAAAAATATGGATACTTGGTATACTGTTACTCTTTCTAACAGGGTGTACGGTTGTACGAATTGATACGCAAACCATTGATAATACCATTGGTGTTGTGTTATCAAAACCTAATAAATTGTATAATCGGATAGGAAAAGGGTATAAATATTATGTACCAAGGGGTGTTACTTATATAGATACCAATGAACTTAATGATAAGTTATATTCAAATGGGACCTACTATTATCTATATGTAGATGCGATTAGCTACTACCATAAAAAGGATATTACGTATCAAACAAATCCGAAAGCATACTATTCTCGTTCCATTCAAAAAAACGGTAAAAAGGGATATTTAGAAATTAATAAAATAGACAAGGATCGTTACTATATAGAGTTTTTATATAACTATGCAAAAATAGAAGTGATTACAGACAAAAGTGAAATCAATTCAGTTATATTAAATTCCTCTTATATCTTATCGACAGTCAAATTCAACAACAAAGTGGTAAAACTGATGCTGAACGACAACTATTTTATTAACAAAGAAGAAAAATATGATGTCTTTACAACGAAGAAACAAAACAATTACTTTCTAGAATATGTAGAAGGAAAGAAAAAATAAAGGTGGGAATTATATGGGATTGATGAACAAACTCAAAAATATGTTTACAGAAGAAATAGACGATACAGATAACATGCCAATTAAAAAAGAAGTTATACAAGTAGAAATACCAGCACCAACCAAAAGAGAAATAGAACCTATCAAAAAAGAGGTTATAAAGGAAGAACCTAAAGAAGAAATTCTTCCTAAAGCAGAAATAGAACTTCCAAAGAAAGAGGACAAATTTACCTTTCCTGTTTTCTTTGATGATAAGGATTTTGATACCTTAGAAGAAAAAGAACAACCAAAGCCAGAAGTAAAAATAAAACCGTATCAAGGAAGCCCTGTGGAAGTACCAAAAGATTCTAAAAAAGTCTTTAAACCAACCCCTGTTATTTCCCCTGTTTATGGTGTTTTAGATAAGAATTATAAAAAAGAAGATATCGTTTCCAAAACAGAATTTATACCTGTTTCTTCACAAGGTATGAATATAGATGATCTTCGTAAAAAAGCCTATGGAACTTTAGAAGATGATTTAGAAAATGGTTTATTGCATGACACCATGTATGAAAAACCTGCAGCCTATGAAAAACCAGCTGCTTATAGAGAAGAATCAGACATGTTTGAAGACTTAGGTATTTTAACAGGAGATGATTACTTTACAGAAGTAGAGGAAGACGCAGTAGAAGAAGAACCAAAAAAAACAAGAATGAATACTAAAAATCAAGAATTAGAAGATAATATGGTTGAAAATGAATTAAACCATATCGATGAAGAAGAAAAAAAAGAAGGAAAAGATGATTTATTTGATTTAATAGATTCTATGTATGAGAAAGGGGATGTATAATGATGGGATACGAGGCTGAAGTCCTCTCTGTCATAGTTTATGTTTTATTGATTATACTAATATTGGTAGGAATTGCTGTATTACTAAGAACCTTCTTCACTTTAAAAAAAGTGGATAAATTAATTGAAACTGCCAATGAAAGAGTAGACAGTTTACAAAACTTATTTAGTATTATGGATAGTGCCACTGACACATTTGCTTTTTTAGGAGATAAAATTGTTGGTACACTTACCCATGCCATTTCAAATTTATTTAAAAGAAAAGAGGATAAAAAAGATGAGTAAACAAAAAAAGGGAACTGGAAAATTTATTATCGGAGCTATAGCTGGACTTGGACTTGGCGTTCTATTTGCTCCTAAAAAAGGATCTGATACAAGAGCAGATCTTAAAGCAAAAGTAGATGATTTATTAGCAAAAGCAAAAGAAATTGATATAGATGAAATCAAAGAACAAATCGAAATTAAAATTGAAGAAATCAAAACTGAATTAGAAGATTTAGATAAAGAAAAAGCGCTTGCTATTGCAAAGAAAAAAGCAAAAGATATTCAAAAAAAAGCAGAAGAACTAGTAGATTATGCTATTGAAAAAGGAACTCCTGTTTTAGAAAAAGCAGCTTCTTCTGTAAAAGAAAAAGCCATTGTAGTAACCAAAGAAGTTTTAAAAAAATTAGAAGAAAAATAATTCTGAACTAGTCAAGAAAAAGTAGACAGATAAAAAACATTTTAGAATCCCAATTCAGATTTATACTGGATTGGGGTTTTATAATTTAATGAATATGCTAGTCGCTCATTATTGTAGTAGTAAATATAAA
>JAQUWE010000017.1 GCA_028693035.1 Bacilli bacterium
AAACAATTTGTTCCTTACTACAAAGACAAACTTTATACACCTAATGTTGTTAGATATATTTAAATTTTATAAAACAAAAAGTTTTCAAGATTTTACTTTAAATCCCAAAAACTCTTTACACAAACTAACGAAAAACTCAATATTTGAATTTTAGACAAAATAAAAGTCTAGATTTACTAGACCTCTTATTCTTTATTCTCATAATTGTTATTATAAATTTTTCTTTAGATAATATGTAGTAACCTCAAAATCTTCATTTTTATAGAGTTCAAAGGCCTGCTTATTTTTTGCAAAAACGCCAATTTCTACACTCTTAATATCTTTTTGCATACACCAAGTATAAAATTCCTGCATAAGTGCTTTGGCAATACCTTGCTTTCTATAATTTTCTGTAACATATAGTGCATCAATATGGGCAGTCGAATGATATACAAAATCGCCAGCTTCAAATTTCATATATCCAAAAATATAACCCACTGGTTTATCGTTGGAATAAGCAAGAAATAAACCAGTATACTCTTTATCCATTTTATTTTTGTAATTGTCTTTGATAACAAATGTTTCTTTAACATTATCGTCAAAGCGTCTTTCAGATTGAATTAGTTTGGTTAATAAAACATCGCATTCTTTTGCCATTTCTTCATTTATAACCTTTTTAATAACTAACATTTTATCACTTCCTTTTTTCTATCTATAGTCTATCACATTTCGAATACTTATTTATCTAAAGAAAAGCTATCTATTTTTGATTAGCTCTTTGTTTTCTTTATTTAAATATCGTCTATATACTTCAATTAAATCTGGATCATTTTGATTTTCTGGTAGTTTTTCTAAATCAAAAAATTTCATTTCTTTAGATTCAACATCCCATTTTAAAGTACCTGTATAATTTCTTACACAATATAGCGCTGTATTATTTAACACTACATCTCCATTAGGATACTCATTTCTTCTGCTGCTTCCTGAAACAATTCCGATTAATTCAAGATTTTCTTCATTTATATCCAAATTGGTTTCTTCTTTCACTTCACGAATGATTGTATCTTCAAATCTTTCTCCCAATTCCTGACAGCCACCAGGAAGTCCCCATTTATCTCTATCTGCTCTTGCTTGCAATAATATTTGACCTTGCTTATTTACGATGATAGCCGCAGCACCATCTTGCAATAAAATAAACTTATGCTTTAAAACCCCCATACATAATCTTGTAAATACTGGATAACCAATTATATTGCTTAGCTCTATAATTTCATCCGATGTGAGTTGTTCTACTATTTGTATTAATTTTTCATACTCTAAGTTTCTTTTTTCTGTATTTGATAATTTTTTTATTTCTTCCAATATATTTTTAGTGTTCATCTTAATTTCTCCTCATTATTCTATAAATAAAGTGTAACCTATAAAACTATTATACACAATCCTATTAACATTTTCAATCAACAAAAAAAGCCCTTTTATAAAGGCTTTTTAAATTCCCGATGGTGCCGGATATGGGAATCGGACCTATAGCTAATCATTACGAGTGACTTGTTTTACCATTAAACTAATCCGGCATAGAAAAGGAAGCATCTCCTATTATTTTGTACTTTTATTTTTCCCAATTCTTCCTTTGTAAAAAAGAACAACAGCAATTATAAAAATAATAATTAAAATTACTAAAACAATATGTGCATACTCATTAATAAATTGGGTAACAACGTTCCATTTAGAACCCATAACAGATCCTAAAATTACTAAAACAGTATTCCAAATAAGTGTACCTATTGTAGTCAATATTAAAAATTTACCCATAGGCATTTCACTCATACCTGCTGGAATAGAAATTAAACTTCTAACAATCGGTATAAATCTTCCTATAAAAACCGCAATCCCACCTTTGGTATCAAACCAGTAGTCTGCTTTTTCAATATCTTTTTTCTTAAGTCTTAAAATTTTACCTATTTTACCTGAAATAATTTTTTCTAATCGCTCTTTATTTAGTAATTTACCAATACCATATAATACCAAAGCCCCTATTACAGAACCTATTGTAGCAAAAAGAATTACACCTACTATGTTCATTTTGGTGTATGTCGTCATAAAACCACCAAAGGTTAATATAACTTCTGAAGGAATGGGTGGAAATATATTTTCAATTGCAATTAAGAAAAGAATTCCTACGTACCCAAATTGATTCATTAGATCAATAATCATTTGTTCCATTTATTCAACATCCATTTCTATCTTTATCTATTATACTATAAAAGAGTTAAAAATAACACCCCTATTCTTGCCATTCACATATAAAAAAAATAATCATGCATCATACATGACTATTTTCCTTTTCTTTAACTCTCTTTTGCAGTTGTACTTTCTTTTATGGTTTGTTTGAACTGATTGACAGCACTTTCTATTAAAATAGCCAGTTCTGTATCATTGATTGAAATGCCCTTTTCCTTTAACCATTCCATTGCTTTTTCCTTTGCTTCTGCATACTTTTCAGCACTTTCCATCTCTAAATTCTTAGAAATTTGTTCTACATATTCTACCGTGGATTTGACAATTTCTTTTTTTGTTTTTGTGTTGATGTATTTTGTATAAGCATTTCTAATAGAAACCCCTACAAAGGAAATGATAGCTGTTAAAACAGCCCCAATGATAGGTAAAAGTTGATCTTGTAATATTTCGATAATATCTCCTCCTTTCAAACTGCTTTCCTTTTTTAACAGTCCTATATAATCATATGTGAAAAAGGGAAACCTAATAATTACATTCATATAAAAAGACAAGAATTTTGTATTTCTTGTCTATCTACTGAAAATATTTAATTAAACATGGTAGATCTGCCGCCGTAACCATTGTTATTTCCCCAACTAAAAATTGCGAAGATAATAAAAATGATTAGGACGATCCATAGTGCACTTGATCCGCCACCATATCCACCTTGATTACAGCAACATACTGGTTGCCCACATCCATATGGCATACATATTCCTCCCTTATTTATACTTCTAGAATATTGTATTCTTATAGAGAATAAGTGTATATGATAACAAACTATTTTTTCATAGTATACCTAAGCAATCTTCTTTTATTTGCTTCTTTTTTATACTTTTTTTGCTTCTTTTAACTGTACCAAAAGCTCTTCAAAACCACCTACGCAATAATCAGAAAGAGAGGTGATTTGTTCTCTATCTACATTGGCAGCTGCATCGTACATATTAATGACATCTAACTTAGCACCTTTAGCAGCTCTTACACCACTTAAGGAGTCTTCTAATACAATACACTCTTCTGATCTTACATCTAAAGTGGAAAGTACTTTTAAATAGATTTCTGGATCTGGTTTTATTTTTTCTACATCTTCTTTTAAAACAACAACGTCAAACATTTCATCCATCTTACATTTAGAAGAGATATTGTTATTCTGATTATTATAAATCAAATAATCCTTTTTTCTAGTTAAGGAAGCTATGGCTAGTATAAAACCCATTTCTTTTGCTTTTTTTATAAATAAATCTGCTTTTTCTTTAAAATCAACATGGTGTATTAAATATTCTGTTGCTATCTCACCTCTCATAGCGTGTATTTGCTTTGCTGTTAAAGAAGAAGGATATCTTTCTTTTAAATAATGGGAATAAGCGAAATACGTATCCCCCTCTATATTTTGGGCTAAAAAGGTTTCTCTTTCTACACATATTTTATCATGTCTTTTATGTCCCAACATTTCTATAACCCTGGCGTCGGTTTCATTCCATACACCCAGGGTATCCAGTAGAGTCCCATCTATATCAAATATAATTACTCTTTTATTTTCAAACATCTTACTACTCCTTACTCCACATATATTATACCATTCTATAAGGATATTGTTTTAAAGTATTATCATTTTTCCTTTTTATTTTGATTTATATACAAATGATTCTATTCATGTTATACTAAAAAAAAACAAAGGAGTTTTGATTCGTATGAAATTTGATATCTATAATAGCGACTATGCACACTATAATGTAAAGAGATTATTTGTTGTAAGAAAAGATATGGAAAATGGAACTTTCTATTATATTTGTAAGCCTTGTACATACCTAAAAGGATATAAAGATATTTTGACTGGATACAAAATAATACCTGAAAAAGAAGAATATGCCGAACCATTAACAAATTTTTATTCTGTTCTAGCATATGCAGAAACAGCTCTTCTATTATCAAGAAGTGATCTCCTAATAAAAATAGCTGAAATCAATCATCATTACCAAACATTACAGAGAATGAGCATAAGTGAAGATATGCAGTGGGCCGAAAACAATTACCAAATGAAAAACAATTATTCAGCAGAGAATTTAGTAGTCGCAAATATAGGTTTCTTATCTAGTGAAGTATCAGAAACAGAGCCTATATATGAAGAGACAGAACAAACATACTTTTTTGAAATTATGGAAAAAGAGGAAAACGTGCAATATAGAGACATATATGAAAGAATGGATACTGATAAAGATATAGAATATAGAGAATTGTTTACTGGTTTTAAAGCCAAAGAACAGATACAAGTTAGTGATAAGCCTTATGTAATAAAGCCTATACCTTTTATCAGTTATTACCCTGATAGAATTGGTACAGAAGTATCCAAACATGAATTTGTCTTGCTACTAAATGAACTTAACTATACATATAAAAATAAAGAAAAAATAAAACAATAAAAACCATAAAAAGACGATATATAATCCGTCTTTTTTTTAGTTTACATATAATGATAAAAACGAAAATTTCTAATAAAAAAATACGTTCTAAAATTTAGCCCGTACTTCATATTGTAAGTATCTATTATCTTTTTGATAATAATAATTTGGCAGCATGATAATGCTCATTTATTATTTGTTTGCCTTCATCCGATAATTTATTGTAACTTCTTTCAAGTTTTTCTAGAACAAAAAGACTTCCTTCATCGATTGACATGTTTCTTTCTACATAAACCATTTTTAATAAAGATGGTATGCTGTAAAAATGAGCCATTGCGTCTGCATCTGCTACACAAACTTCTTCTGGAGAACATTTATCAGCTAATCTGCTTCCTCTATGATTCAAAATACATTTTTTAATTAATTCTACTTTTCTTTCTTCTATATCATATTTTTTTAGTAAACTTTCAGCAATCTCAGCTCCAATAATATGGTGTTCCTCTGTATATTCCTTATTGGTAATAGACGCTACATCATGAAGCAATGCCGCTAAAGCAACTATGTCATAATCAGCATTGTATTGTTCACAAATCTCTGTAGCAATTTTATATACCAATTCTATATGGTGATCCCATGCACCCATTCCATATGCATTGGTTGGCAGCATACATCTATTTTTTACTTCATTGTAAATTTCACTTATTATATAATTCATTTGCTTCTACCCCACAGCTATTATAATATATACTGTTTTTCTAACGATATTTTTTGCTCTTTTGTAGTATTATACTTGTTAAATAAGAAACAAGATATCTAAAATAAATTATATCATATTATAGAACTATTTTAAATGTTCAGAATTTTAACTAAAACAAAGTATCTTTTATAAGTAAAATACATTTCATTTTTTACAATAAAAACCAACTATTTGTAGTTAGCTTTTATAAATCAAAATATAGAATGTATTACCTTAATTATTCTTTAACCCTTATATCGTTTTTAATTCTTCTCTTAATATTTATTATAGAAATTATGTATATAAAAAGAATAAGGATAATAACCGTTCCACCAACTCCCCTATTTAGAGTTGCCTTTAATAACGCACTGCCTCCAAAAGAACTCAACATAGCTGTTTGGAGAGTAAAAATGGAAACAATCGATACAGATAATGCTAATGTTTTAGCAGTTGAAACAAGTGTATTTTTATTTTTACGATATTTAATATAATTATAAATATTAGCAATGATAGAATAAAAAGAATATAAAGCTACAATATAAATTAAATTTCCATTATAAGAAAAACCTTTATTATGAACAATGATCTGTATGATGATTCCTGTAGCGGTTATATTCAGCAAAAACAATAAGTATCTTATATTTTTACTATCATTTAAAGACTCTATGTAACTACTTTTTTCACGATAATTTTTAATGATCGTAAACCGAATAATCGTTAAACTTATATAATAAAAAGAAAGAACAATAAACCACATTGATTTCGAGAATAAACCCATCATAAAATTTGATAGTGAAAAAAAACAATTGATAAGAAAAGAACTATATAAACTTAACCTGAATCTTAATTCTTTGTCTGTAAAATATCTATTGGTATATTTGTTTTCATATAATACCTTTTTAGTTACATTATATATTTTTAGACTTACACAAATTAAAGTATAGGAAGAAAACAAGTAACTCACATAGGATATAAGAGAATTTGGAAATATTCCTAGACCTAATATAAGTAAAATAACACTTAAAAAAATAAATATTATAATCATTATATTAGATAGTAGAAAATACTGTTTTAATTTTTTAAACATATTATTAACTCCTTATACTTCTTAGATAGATAATAGAAAAATTTCTAAAAAATTTGCTTGTTTTTTAGAAACCAAAAGGGAAATAAAAATTTCCTTTACTATATTATTTGTTATCTTTTTTTATAAATGAATAAATAGGATAATTCAATACACATACAATTAAACCTATAACACCCGTAATCATACCTATTATCATGTCTGATTGTGTTGCATTTCCAACCATGATTTTGCTCATTCCAAATCCCATTACTAACGCTCCTACAACACCTATTATCCAGGTAAAAGTAAGTCCCCAATTAACTGGATCATGTTGTTTTTTAGGATGTGATTTTTTATAAATTGGGATAATGCATAATAAAATGATAAACCCAATACTCGCTACTACAACTCCTTCTGTAAATACATCCCATTCTGGTATAAGACCCATGCACATTCCAATTGCAAATACTAAACCTCCAATGGTTCCTAATATAATTTCTAATAAAGTTTCTTTTTTCATTTTCTTTGTCTCCATTCTTTATTTGTTTGCTATTTTCTATTTTTTATTCTTTTTACTTTTTATTATCCTTGTCTTTTCTTTCCTGTTCTTCTTTCTTAAGTCTTTTCTTTGCCTCTTCTACTGATTCTCCATCTTGTGTTAAATATTGATCTACAAATTTGTCTTCTATTTTAGTATACCCAGCAACAACACCATCACTCATTTTATTAAAACCTTCCACGACTTCTTTACTCATCTTATTAAATCCTTTTGTAACATTTTCTGCAATTTTTTTATTTACCTTTACCAATTTTGATTTTGCCATATATTTCTTATCCTCCATTCGTATTGAAAATATATTTGTTTTTCTAGTACATTTATATTATAATGTTAGAAGAATTTAAAGACAATCAACAATTTCACCATAACTGTTGGAATAAAGGAGTTGGTATAGATGAATATTATAAACAACAAAAGAAAAAAGGACTCTATTAGAAAAATAGAATCCGCATTTGTTCAATTATTACAGGGAAAAGAATTAAATCAAATATCTGTAATTGAAATCTGCAAAAGGACAAATCTTAATCGTTCTACCTTTTATTCTAATTATTTAGATATATATGATTTAGCAGACAAAGTAAGGGAAAATATGGAAAAGGATGTCTCTATACTTTATAAAGATGAGATAGATAGAAAGTATAATAGTAACAACTTTTTAAAAATAATCAAACATATTAAAGAAAATCAATTATTATATAAAACTTATTTTAAATTAGGATATGATAACAATCATAAGATTTTTCATTATGATACTAAACTTTCAAAACAATATTTTGATGATAAATATATTGATTATCATATCACTTTTTTTATGAATGGTTTTAACGCTGTCATAAAGTTATGGTTAAAAAATGATTGCAAGGAAAGTCCAGAGGAAATAAATTATATAATTGAAAGCGAGTATAATAGAAATCTAAAAAACCAATAATATCTAACCCGATTTTTTATTTGTTCTTAATTTATTTATAACCCCTATTCATTCAATATAGATTGAGAACTTTAAAATTTGTAAAAATAAAAATGGAATTTCTTATAGAAGAATTCCATTTTTTTTATTTTATTCTATCATTTTCCGTATACCAATTCTACAGAAAAGAAATATTAACATATAAAAAAGATTAACCTTTACATCGAAATAATAGAATATAACTATTTAATTTTATTTATCATTCTTTTTATTTTTATTCTTAAAAACAACCCATAAATCCATACAAACCAGCCTATTAATAAAGTAATTATTTTTTGAGTAGGCGTTACTGCTAATAGGGCTGTCAAACTGATAGTTATAATAATTCCTATACATATTAAAATTTCAGTTAACAATTGGATATTTTCTAATTGTCTTCTCGTCGTGATTATAGTTATAAGATTTTTTTCGGATATTTTTGTTTGTTCCTGTATATTTAATTTTCTTCCCTCAAATAGTTCTGTTAAGGATACCTCTAGATTTGTACATAACAATTCATATAAGGATGGATCAGGTAAACATCTCCCCGTTTCCCATCTCGAAATTGTTTTATTGCTGACATTTAATTTTTCAGCCAATTGTTCTTGTGTCATATTCCTTTGTTTTCTACATACTGCTATGAAGTTTCCTATTTTCTGTTGATTCATAAATTCATCTCCTCCTATTCATTGTATATTTTATAACATAATTGTGACAGGACATAAAAGGAGAACTAAAAAAAGACAGTATCATTTTATATAATTTAAAACAGTCTTTCCTTTTGGAATCCCTTTTACTTTGACAAAACCTAACTATCTCTAGTTAGGTTTCATACTATCTTTTCCTCATCAAAAATGTTATATTTTAGAATAATTATTACTTTTGTTGAGATATCTAATTTTTTCATTAGCTTCTACTTTTTCATTCATCAATTCATATATATCCTCAAGCATTTTATATTGTATAGATAATTTTAAAGCGGGATGTACAACAACCTCATCTCTATCCCATGCAAAACGAGTTGCATCTATTCTTGTAGTACCATCTGGTAAAGTAATAGTCTTTTTACCATTTTTATCTTCCTTTACTTTTTCCCTTTGTACCGGATCAATAAAGGTCATTCTATTATGAGAACGATTTCCTGCCATAAATAAATATAAATGATTGATTGGATCCACTGTAAGTTGTGTTCCTGTCCATCCTGCTGATGCAAAACTTCTTCCACTCATCGCATGAAACAGTTCTGAGTCTCCTAGATTAGGGTGCTTAGAATAGCATAGATAACCTAAATATTGAATATACTGGTTTTTGTTGTCTATCACATATTTTTTACCCGTTCTATTTTTCGCCATATATGCAACATATTTATCATTTAAAATTTGTCCATTTATGATGCCTTGCGCTAACACAGTCATATCATTAGCAGTAGAAAAAAGTTCAGCATGACCACTTAAATCCCCGTCTTGCTGCCCCATTATCTGTGCTTTAGGGTCGTAAACAATTCCTTTTGTTGCTTCTTTAGTAACTAAAACATTACCATCTTTATAATATTTAGCATCTAAATTTGTACTAGCAACCCTATCTAATTTATAATTTGGAATTTTGACATGAGTATCCGTTAAATTCAATTTTTTTAATATGTTGCCATCTATATAATTGTAAAGACTCATTCCACTTACACTTTCAATGACATATTTTAATACCATGGCACCCATATCAGTGTAGGGTCTATTATTATTACTGTCATTGTCAATTTCGATATTAAATAATATTTTTTCGCCTTCTTCTTTTGAAGCGACACGGTCTACTCTACCGGTTGTTCTTAATGGAACTCTAAAACTTAATAAATCAAAAATATTAACACCTTTTAGATTTTTAAATTGAGGCGCATACTTACAAATTTCATCATCAATTTTTATAAGGTTTGATTCTACTAATTTCAAAATACCCAAACTAGTAAATAATTTGGTGACTGACGCCAAATCAAAAATGGTATCCTCTGTCATTTTTTCTAAAGCAGAGACAGTATGATCATTTTGATCAAGAGTTACTTCTTGTTTATTACCAATAACAATTGTTTCTTTATATTTTTGAGTACCATAACTACAAACCATCCCAGGTATCATTTCTTTATTATAAATAAAATCTGTTACTTTTTCTTCAATACCAGACTTTTGAAATAATATGCTTCTCATTTCCTCTAATGAATAGTCTTTATAAGTATTTACCACATCAATTACTGGTTTTAACAATTCATAATATTGCATTTTTGTATATAAATTTTGTTGCTCTGGCTTCATATTAATATTTTGTTTATTATATAAATCATTTATATAATCTATTAAAAATTTCTCTAACATAAAAATATCCCCCTTTTGAATTTGTGTTATACTATAACATTTTTTTTCTTAAAAGTACATGTTTTTGTAAAAAATTCTATTATAAAGCAGAGCATGAAACAAAAAGGAAAAATAATTATTTAAGAAATCTTTTAAGGAAATAAGAAAGGTTAACCAAATTAACCTTTTATTTAAACCAAATTTAATTCTGCTTTTTCAATAATCTTTCTATATATCGGTTTTGAATGTTCTTCTGTAATAGTATCTAAAAATGTATTTAAAGGCAACCACCCTACATTGCTATTTTCATCTTCTTTTATTTTTAACGTTTCATTTTCACTAACTTCAAGTAAATAAGATACTGAAATATGAATATGTGAGGGAACATATTTTCCATGCTTTACATGTCCAGCAACAGGTAAGGTCTCTAATGAGAAAATATCTTTAACAATAGGTGTGACTTTATTTACACCTGTTTCTTCTTGCACTTCTCTAATTGCAACACTTAAAAAATCGGTTTCCCCATCTGCATGTCCACCTGGCCAAGCCCAAGTATTATATATGTTGTGGTAAATCATCAATACTTTATCTTTCTTTTCATTTAGGACAAATCCTGAACAGGTAAAATGTACTATTTCGTTACTTCTAGTTAACACATCATCAAATAAACTACAATATTTTAAAATCATTTCCTTATCCTTAATCTCTTGTTCATTATAAGGTATATATTTTTCTATTTGTTCTTTTACTAACATTTTGTACCCCCCTTAATTGATACAATCATATCATTTTTTCTATCAAATGAAAACTCGAATTACAGAGTCTGATTTTGTTGTTATGAAGCGATAAACAAAATCATTTAAAAAGGTTTATGAAAGTTAACTTCTAACATAAGCATACCATAACCAATTTATTTTGTTTCAATCAATTGATCATTTTTTTGTTAATTCTATATAATTTTCGGAAGTAACTAGCGGTCTTTTCAACTCTTTTTCAATTTCTTTTTTTGCTTTATTTAAAACAGTGCCTGATTTATTCATATCTTCTTTTAAATGTTTCAAACCTTGACTATTATTTTTCTTGTGAAATTCAACTGCTGTAGCTTCTCCTAGATTTGTTAATGCTAATTCAATATTAGTCATTGAGTCTCTTAAATTTTTGCTTTCATGTAATCCTTTAATATTTTTATATTCTTTAGCACTAAAACCAAATTCTGATTTATATATTTCGTTAGTTAATATTGCATAATCTTTCCCTATTTTTACTCCACGTTCTTTCCATTCATCAGTTAAATTATGCCTTGTTGTTATTCCTCTTTCCCTTTGTTCAACCCAGGATTTAGAATATCCTTTTTTTTCATATAATTTCTTCATTCTGTCCATTGCTAGTTCTGGATTATTTATTTCCTCTATTCTTTCACTACCAACTTGAGCAAGCCATCTTTTAAATGGTTCTGCCTTAGGGGATGGTATTGATTGAATGATACGCAAAATTCCTTCCGTATCTGCACAATCAGTCAAACGACTTTTTCCATCATTTGCAATTAATTTCAAACGTCGACAAATTGTCGACAGTTCAATCTGTTCTTCCTCATTAACCCGATTTTTTAATTTATACCAATAATCTCTTGGATTTAAACTATTCGTTAAAATAAGAATTACATCAATAATACTAAAAAACCATTTATCTTCTTTCCATATTTTTCTTATTTCTTTTTCTTCAAAAAGGGCTAATTTATTATCCATAATTTTAGTACCTCCTATAATATTATACAATATAAACTACTTGTTTTCCTTTTAATTTATATAAAAACTCAAACTTTATATAAAAGTTTGAGTTTGTTATCAATATGGTGCACGAGATGAGACTTGAACTCACACAAACGCAATGTTCACAGGCACCTCAAGCCTGCGTGTCTACCGATTCCACCACCCGTGCATACATACATTATACAATAAAAAAAGAAAAAAACCAATCATTTCTGATTAGTCTTTTAATGCTTTAAACATTTTTTTCCATAAACCATTGGAAGAATAATTTAAAATTCCTACTTTATAAATTTTTAATCCATATTTAATGAGTAAGAAATTGGTTACTAGTGTAAGTACTATTGCGATGATCATCTCTATAAAACTAAATTGTCCTAACATTAATAAAGATGGCGCAAGTATGGCTGAAATAAATGGAATAAATGCTGCCACTTTAATAAAGAGTGCTCCATTAAAGATGCCTGCCATCATAGCTAAATAATATCCTATTAAAGATACAATCATGATAGGTGTTTGTAATTGTTGGAAGTCTTCAATAGTGGTTGTCATAGAAGCCAAAATGCCTGCCAATAGAGAATATGCAACAAACGTACATAACATCAAAAGTAAAGCACATGGAATGATATAAACCAGTTTATCTCCTACCCCACTTGATAGAATATTTTTAACCATATCCCCTACGCTATCAAAAGCTCCAGAAGCAAGATCACTTTTTCCTATCAAACTTCTTACAAATAAACCAAGTCCACTATATAAAAATAATAAAAGTCCCTGCATCACCACAAATATATTTCCTGCTAATATCTTAGAAAAGAAATGTGTTTTTGGAGATACATTTGAAATAATAATTTCCATTCCTCTAGTTGTTTTTTCATCATTTACTTCTGCACCAATCATTTGGACTAAGAAAATGGTTAAGATAAAGAATGGTAGAATCAGTACTGGGAATAAGGTTGACATCACCATATTCATATTTTCTTCTTCTGATTTTTTATCTTTATCTAAAACAGTTCTGTCAATTTCAACCTGGCTATATATTTTAGCAAGCTCAGCTTTTGAAATTTGTGACTTTCCTTCGGCAACTGCTACTTTGGTATTTTGTAGCGCTGTATATAAAGCTGTATAATCGGATGTTTCAAGAAAAGACTTGGTTGTAATATTGATTTTCATAATATTGGTTTCATCATTTTGAAAGTGAACAACAATATTATCTTTTTCTTCTTTTTCTTCTAATTTCTTAGAAGCTTCTTTGGTACTTTTATCATATTTTTTTACAATATAAGAACTCTCTTCCTTATCAATCATAGAAGGTGCTTCTACAAGTGATTTAAAAATATCATAACTTTCTTTGGTATCATCTACTACATAAATGGTTTTCTTTTCACTGAAGTCTCCACCAAAGAATGTAACAATACTATCAATATTAAGAGCAGCTACTACGATTAAAGCGATAAGCGCATTCGCAATAAAGAACCATTTGGTTTTGATTTTTCTTTTTAAACTGACACCAATTAAATAATTCAATTTACTTTTCATATGATTCACCTACTTTCGCAACGAAAATTTCATTAAGAGATGGTTCTTCTACCACAAACTTTGTAATCTCTTTTTTGTCTTTAATTGCTTCAAAAACATCTTTGGTTACTTCATCTGAATCAATCTTAACCTCAAATTCATCAGCCTTTTCAATAACGGTATGAACGCCTTTGATTTTAGAAAGATCTTCTTTAGAAATATTTCCTTTGATCAAAATATTCTTTTTTCTATACTCTTTTTTGATATCTTTTAAATATCCCTCTAATACAACTTTTCCTTTTAAAATTACCGCTAGTTTCTTACAGAAAAGTTCTACATGTTCCATACGGTGTGATGAGAAAATAATCATACTTCCTTTTTCAGACATTTCTACGATTTCCTGTTTAAACATCTCAACATTAAATGGATCAAGTCCTGAAAAAGGTTCATCTAAAATAAGCAATTTAGGCTCGTTTAATATAGCTGTAATAAATTGTATTTTTTGTTGATTTCCTTTTGACAATTCTTTGATTTTTTTATCTTTATACTCTTCAATTTCAAATTTCTTAAGTAAAAAATCTAATCTTTCTAGAATTTTTTCATTTGTCATTCCTTTTAGCGTTCCATAAAATAAACATTGTTCTTTTACTGTCATTTTAGAAAGTAAACTTCTTTCTTCCGTTAAGAAACCAATGGTATCTGTCACACTGTAATCAATCGGTTTGCCATTCAGTGTAATGGTACCTTCTGATGCATCTAAAAGTCCCATAATCATTCTAAAGGTAGTGGTTTTACCAGCTCCATTTACTCCTAATAAACCAAAAATTTCTCCTTCATTTACTGTAAAAGATAAATCATCTACAGCTTTAAAGTCTCCATAATATTTTGTAACGTGTTCAAGCTTCAGCACGTTTATCACCCTCTCTTTTCTTATTATAACATTCTCTTCTTTATAACAAAAGGAAAAACACAAAGAACTTGTGTTTTACGTAAATAGTCTTGTAATATCTTGCACGGTAATGAGTAGCATGAAAATCATGAGAAAGACAAGTGTCACACCATGAATTAAGTTTTCTGTACTTGGGTTAATTTGTTTTCCTCTTATTTTTTCTATAATCATAAATAAGAAACGACCCCCATCAAAAGCAGGAATTGGCATAATATTGATAAATCCTACATTGATGCATAAATAAGCAATCAAATATAAAATATTGATAAATCCTGTTTGGGCCGTTTGCCCTACCAATGTGTAGATTCCAACAGGGCCTGCTAAATTATTAAGTCCAAGTTCTCCTGAAAATAAATAAAGAATAATATGTACCATTTGATCAATTAAAGCACCTGTTTTGGCAAAAGCATATTTGATAGAAGGAAGAATACCATGCGCTATTTTACTATCTAAAGCAAATCCATAATGATATTCTTTTTCTCCTTTACTGTTTTTTTCAGCCTTCGCTTTGATGGTAATATCTTCTGTTTTACCACTTTTATGTTTTACAGTAAAATCTAATTCTTTTCCTTTTTGAATACTCATATTTAATAAGAACATATCGGATGAGGAAACTTTTTTACCATTTAAAGAAATGATTTGATCGCCTGCTTTTAGTTTTGTAGAGCTTGCAGGATACCCTTTATATACTTTCCCAATATAAGGCTTGTTGTCAGGTGCTCCTTGCAATAAAGCAACGACAAATAAAAGAAAAAGCGCTAATAAAAAGTTGAAAACAACGCCAGCAATGACTGTAAGACATCTTGGCCACCATGCTTTCGATTGCATTCTTTTTTCTACAGGAATACGTTCATCTGCTTCGATTTCTTCGCCTGCCATTTGAACATATCCACCGATAGGCAAAAGCCTAAGGGAATATTCTGTCTCATCATTTTTTCTTTTGAAATGCAAAAGTCTAGGTCCCATTCCAAGAGAAAATTCGTATACGTAAATACCTGCCTTTTTGGCAAAAAGAAAGTGACCAAGTTCATGAATAAAAATGGTGACTCCTAAAACCAATATAAAATATAATAATGTCATAGTTTCCCCCTTAAATAATAGTCATAAAAAACATAAAGCCTAATAAAATAAAGATGATACTATCAAATCTATCTAAAATACCACCATGTCCTGGCATAATATTAGAAAAATCTTTGGTCTTATAATATCTTTTTATAGCAGAGAAAACCAAATCTCCAAGTTGCCCTAAAATAGATAGGAACAAGGTCACTACAATAATAGAAAATAGTGCAGCGCTCGTATCGACTACCGTCATATAAAACCAAGTACTGATAAGTACACCCATAAGGGTTCCTCCTACCATTCCTTCGATGGTTTTTTTAGGAGAGATAGATTCTAGTAATTTATGTTTACCAATTAAAAGTCCTGTTATATAAGCAAAAGTATCTGTGAATACAGAAATACAAAACAAATATAGTAAAATGGCAACGCCAATACTTCTAATATACATAAGTATATGAAAACTAATTCCTAAAAAGAATATACCACCAACTAAATAAAAGGCATCATTGATACTATAAAGCTTACGGTCATGATATAAAACGGCTGGTATCAAATATACTAGGAAAATACCTGCAATAACACGAAAATCAAGTCCATATGTAAATTCTTTAGTAGCTGTTGCTGCAAATAAAAGGAACGTTAACATAATATAAGAAACGAGCTTAATAAAAATAGGTAACTCTTTCTTTGAATTTTTCACAGCTAAAAATTCTTTTAAACCGAGAAGTGCTAGAACAAAAATTGCAAAGTTAAATAAATTGCCTCCTATTATAAAAATAGGGATAAATATAAGTAGTGCGACAATGGCACTGATGACTCTTGTTTTCATGATTGTATTCCTCCAAATCTTCTATTTCTTTTATTATATTCTAATAGTGCTTTATCAAATTCCATGGTATCAAAGTCAGGAAATAAAACACTAGGAAAGTAAAATTCTGCATAGGCATTTTGCCATAATAAGAAATTACTAAGTCTGTTCTCTCCACTGGTTCTTATGAGAAAATCAACAGGTGGAAGATCTTGATAGAGATGTTGCGCAAATAAGGTTTCATCGATTTCTTCAAGCTGTAGAGTACCTTCTTTTGCTTTTTCTGCTATTTTTTTAGTAGCGTCAATAATTTCAGCTTGCCCACCATAGTTGATACAAATATTAACGGTTGCGGTGGGTTCTGCTTTGGTATCTACTTCTATTTCTCTCATAGCTTTTATAATAGTAGGTTCCAAAGGTTCTTCTCTTCCAGAAAAGACCATTCTAATATGTTCTTTTTTTAACTCTTTGCTCATTTCTTTCATGCGGTTTTTAAATAAAAACATTAAGTATTTTACTTCTTCTTTTGGTCTTTTAAAGTTTTCTGTAGAAAAAATATAAAAACTGATAATTTTAATACCTCTTTTTACAGCATGTTTAGCAATTTCTTCTACTCTTTTAGCCCCTACTTTATGTCCTTCACTACGTGATTTTCCTTGCCTTGTTGCCCATCTTCCATTTCCATCTACTATAATAGCTAGGTGGTGCGGGACTTTCATTTCTTCTTGCATTTTTTTACCTCTCTTATACTACATAACTCTATTATAATATAATTATATGTTTTGGGCAAGTTTTAAAGGAATAAGTCTTTTTATTTTAAAGAAAACATTTTGACATAAAAAAAATATCCTTTTGGGATATCTTAGATAGAATCGATATTGATTTTTACTCTTGGTTCTTCGTTGATATAAGCAGATGCTCTTACAAGGATTCTAATTGCAGTTGCGATTTGACCACCTCTACCAATAACAGCTCCCATATCTTCTTCACTTACAAGTACTTCAATCACGATTCCTTCTTCGGTTTCAAAGCCTTTTACTGATACTGATTCCGGATTTTTAACAACACTTTTAATTAAAAAGGTTGTAAGCTCAGCAAGTCTCATTATTTATCAGCTTTCTTTTGTTTACTTTCGTGGAAAGTTTTAAGAACGCCTTTGTTACTTAATAAAGCTCTTACAGTATCGGTAGGAATAGCTCCTTTTGATAACCAATCTAATGTTTTGTCTTCTTTTACAGTTACATCTCCATTTAATGGATTGTATGTTCCAACTTCATCGATAACTTTACCATCTCTAGGTGCTCTTGAATCAGCAGCTACGATACGGTAAAAAGGTCTTTTTTTAGAACCCATTCTTTTTAGTCTTAATTTAACAGCCATGTTTTCTCCTCCATTTCTTTTAACAGTTTACCATAGTAAACAAAAGATGTCAACCTTTTTGTGTTGACACCTGGTTATTAATAAATATATGCGAGTACATGGGTTGCAAATGACATAAAGTTAGGATTTAACATGATATTTCCTAAAATGGTATTGATATTTTCATTTGTAAGTTTATCATAGGTAATACTCTTTTGGATTTTAGGAACTTCTACTTTTTCCCCTATTTTGGTTTCATAGGCACTTGCCATCTTCATCGTGAAAGCTTTTGTACCTGCTATCTCATAGTTGAGAGTAAAAGAAGTATTTCCATTATAAGTACTGTCTTTTTTTGTTTCTTCATTTTGAAGAGTACCTGTCATTTTGTTATTGTTTACTGTATCTGTAATTGTATAATCAATCGTATATTTACCATTTTCTTTGGTGTAGTTAACAAGTGCATTCATATCTCCATAAGTTGCTGTTAAGACATATTTTTGATCACTTTGTTTTTCTGTTTCAATGTGGATTAGTTCTTTGGTATTTTTTAATATATCCGTATAAGTTTTTGTTTTGTCTTTAACAAAAGTCATTTCTGTTACTGTAGTTTCACTTGCATCTAACTGGCTAGCTACAATCCCGTATTTGACAGCTGTATTTAAAATACCATCTGTATATACATTAAGTTCAATGGTATCATTTTCAAGGATTTTTTTTGTTTTATAATTTTTTATACTTTTTTCCATATTTGCTTTTATCGTATTTTGTTTTTCACCTGTATACTGTGTAAGTAATTTTATAAAAGTTTTATTTTTCTTTAGTTTATTTAGAACATTTTCATATAAAGTATGGATATTATTTTCTGTTAATGTATAAGATATTTTTGTTACTTTTTGTTCTTTGTTTCCTACTTTTGTTGTGACTGTTTCTTTTTTGAAATCCTTAGGATCTAATGATTCTAAAAAGGCATTTTTAACAATTTTAGTGATCGTTCTTGCATCTTCTACAGCCACCTCTGGGTTCTCATACAAAGCATCATACTCTTTCATAGGAATTTCTATATATTTATCAAATAAATCTTTAAGTTCTATATAAAGAGAAGATTCTTTTGCATACGTTCCTAGTTCTAACATCTCTCCTTCTCCATATTTTAATGAAATTAAAGAGGATGCTTTCTTATTTTTATAATCAGTTCCAAATTCATATGTACCATTTACTTGATTGAATTCTTTGGATATACCTACTGCAGATTCTCCTAGTTTGGCATCTGCTTCCATAGAAATTTTTAAATCTCCTTTGGTAACAAGGGTACTATTTTTAGCTATATTGTATTTGTTATTAGAAAGTAAGCTTATATTGTTTACTATATTTCCATATTCTTTATTTACAGCTGCTAGAAATAGATTTTTGGTGTTAAAAAGAAGGAAATAAATGGCTACTAAAATAGCGACAATAATGACAATAAGAAGCCCTACTACAAATCCTTTTTTGCTTTTTTTCTTAGGTTCTGATTGTGTAGGTTCTATAAAAGTTTCACAAAAAGGAAAGACTGGCATTTCTTCTGTTGGCATTCCTTCTGCTTGATTGTCTATCTCAATTTCAGGCAAATGCATAGGTTCATTCTTTTCTGTTTCTATGTGGAATTCTTTTTCTTGGTGTTCTTCTTTTTCTAAGTCAGAAGGCACTAACGCTTCTTCTTCCTCTTCTGTGCTCATTTTCTCTGTAGGATTTTCTTCTTTATAAAGTTCTTCTCCTTTATTTATTTCTAATGGAGTTTCTTCTAAGGCAGGTTCTACGACTCCCTCTAAGGGATTTTTGATTGTCTCTGTTTCTCTCTCCAAAACTTCTTCTTTAGAAACAAGAGGTTCTTCTTTACTTTGTGAATCAGTTTTGATAACTTTTTCGTTATCTTTTTCTTCTGGGTTCATATAAATTCCTCCTATGGTAGTATTATATCATGGTTTTTTTAGGGGAGCAATTCTCCTAAAGAAAAAAGTATCAAAATTGATACTCTTTATTCTATAAAATCGGTATTTACGCTATTATCAATTTCTTCTAATGTCTCGTCATCTACATCATCTTCGATTTCATCCCAAGGTTCTTCTTCCTCTTCTACGGAAATCTTCATTTTTGTTTCACCAACAATTTCAACACCAAGTTCTTTTTCGATATCAAAGGTAATGGTGTTACCATCTGTATCTACTTTTGAACAAGATGGTTGTTTAAGGGTTCTTACGATAATATCTGTATCTCCAGATAAATCAGCATTTTCTCTTACCTTTACATTGAAGGTATCGTTGTATTCAATTTTCTTATTTACAACAGTTGTTTTACTATCTTTATCATAAGAATACCAAATATTGATATCATAAGATCCGTCGACACCTATTTTGTCGCCTGATTTATATCCTTTAAATTGGTGGTTAATGACCCAGCACCCTAGAATAGTGGATGGTGTATCTGATACCGTTAACTCATAATTGTTTTTGAAATATTTCTTGCCCTTTCCAATAATAGCTTTTGTTACAATCTCTTTAAATGCCACTTTATCACCTCTCAATTTAATGTATGCAAGTACATGACAAAAGTATACACATATTCTTTTATTTTATGTTTTTTGTGGTATTTGACTTGTTCTATATTTCATCCTTCTTTATATTGTATTCTTCTATAAAAAAAAGAATGTCGTTATTTTTGACATTCCTGATTTCTATATAGAGTTAACTGTTATTTATATAGTAGCATTTGTTTGTTTTTTACTTTTTGATTTTTCTTTAAAGGTTTATCATCTATTTTAATTTTTAATTCAAAAGGTAAATTTATTTGTCCGGGACGTACTTTTGCACCAAAAATATGCATAATTTCCCATAATTCAAATTCTGTACAACCATTTGCATCCATTTCTGGAAGAACCATTTTTCCTCCATTTGTGGAATGAATAATTAAGTATTCTATTAAAATAGCTAGTCCTGCTTTGGTTAGTTTTACTTTCACTTTTGTATGCATGTCTACTTTTAAAATTTCATTATTTATTTTGATTTCTGGGAAGAAAAGTTCTTCATCCTTGTTTACATCTTTAAAAAAATTTATAAAACTATGAAACTCAAATTGGATATTCCCTTCTGCATCCCTTGTGAAAAGATATCCTTCTTTTCTAATTCTTTCATAAATTTTATTTTCTTCTTTTTGTAGAATTTCTAAACCTCTGTCTTTTAATTTTACGGTAATTATATCATTTAAATGTACTGCCTTCATCTAAAAAGCCTCCCTCAATGCCTGTATTCTAACACATTTTTTGTTCTAAATCAACTTTAATTGAGGAAACTAAAAAACATTTTTTTCTACGATATCATATTTTATCTTTCATTGTTATATCAGAATATTCTGCTCTGTGTAAAATCCAATATGAGTACACCATATTATATTTTTTAGTATTGCACTTGAAATGGTTGACAAAGATTGTATTTATAGAATTACTTTTAAATTTTCTCTGGTTTTCTTTAAAACTTCATACAAAGGAGTACTGTTTTTTTGTAAAAGCCAAAATAAATCAATATATTTTTGTGTATCAGAAGCAATCAAATCTGAGTTAATATAGTCATTTTTATCATCATAAAACATTTTACTAACCCGCTCATTATCAAAAATCCAAAAATCCGAGGAATTTTCACCCTTTAAGAGTTCATCATACTTTGCTTCATCCAGATAATATATTTCTTCTCCAGCAAGCGTGTTTAACTCTGCGATTCTAAGCATCCACTTATTATAATCGGTTTGTTTCGCCGGCAAAACAATAATGCGAATAATTTTTTTCCCTTCAGATGTCCATGTTTTTACATCCGCTCTCCATTCTTTATTGCTGTCTTCTCCCATTGGAAACCCTTGCATATATTTTTGTACTTCCTCAGTTTCTCCACAATCATAATATGGCAATGCACAGATACGATAAGCTGTTTCTTTAAAATTATCAAATTCGGTATCTAACAAATCTTTTTTACTCAATTTTTTCTCCTTTAGTTTCTTTTGCTAAGTTTACAATTTTTAGGTCTTCTTAAATTATATGTTTTTTAATTTTTTTTCTACGATATCATATTTTATTTTATCTTTTTCTCTAGTACTATTTTTAAGATAATCAAAATATTTAGGTAAACTTTCTAAATAATAATCCTTATGTTTTTCTGTTTTCCATTCTTCTTTGGTATCTAAAACACATTCTATTCTATCAGTTGCTATATACCAACCATTTTCTTTGCGTTTTAGGGAATATTGTTTTTTGAGTTGCTCTAACCCTTTTTCCGTAATAGCAAGATCCAAATCTCCAGCATTTGGGAATAAATCTCTTAATACAAGTGCAGAAGTAGAGAGTACCCAAAATTCTTCTTTATCTACTTTTAAGTTCTGTAATAGTGATAGTAGTTCTTCTTTATTCATTCTTTTTTCCATATTAGATTTCTCCTTTTCTTTATTTACTTTTTTGAAAAAACTTTTACTACTTTTTCCCAAACAGGTTTCATATTATTATCTTTGATGATAATCGTACCACAGGATTTTTCAAATGTTTTTAATGTAAGAGGGTATCCTATTGTGTGTCAATTTAAAATGGAGTTCCCATAAAGCATTTTTATTACTGTCAAACGTAAGTTTCTTTTTGGCTTCTTCGTAGCTAAGCCACTCCATTTTAGTATGTTCATGTGATAATTTAATATTTTCTTTTGTCGCATCAATCCCAAAGGAATGTTCATGAATAAGATATACATCTTCTCCCCAAACAAATTCTTTGGTCACGTTGACAACTGGAATCGTACAGGTAGATTCTAATGATATGACTGGCGCAGAATCTGTAATATTTGCTTCTTCACTTGCTTCTCTTTTGCAAGCTTCTAAATAAGTCTCTCCATCTTCTACTCCACCCGCAATGCCTTGCCATCTTTCTTCTTTTCCAACTCTGCAAAAAATACCATATTGATATTCTCTGTTTATATCTTTCTTATAAGGGAATGCTAAAATTTGATGTGGTCTTCTCATAATACTTTGCTTCCTTTCTTTTATATCCTGTCTTTAGATTTTTCCTTCTCATGATAAGATATGATTTCTTCTAGTAGGAAAGTATCTTTATCGACTTTGATAGAAGGAATCCCTAAAGATTTGGCTGTTTCTATATTTTCTATATTGTCATCTAAAAATAGAAGTTCACTTGGTATACTCTTTAAATCTTCTAAAATATAGGTAAAAAAAGAAATATCTGGTTTCACAAGTTGAATATCTGCTGATACATATATTTTATCTATCAAATCTATATTGAAGTTATTTTTGATATATTCCTTTATATAGGAAACATGATTTGTAGCAATGACAATTTTAACTTCCGGATATTTTTGTTTTAACTCTGCAAAAAGATTTGGGTATTTGATTTGATAAATGTGATCTATTATGTATTTTATATTTTTATCTATGTCAATTTCAGAGGAAATTGTTTTTCTAACAACATCGTGGTACATAATATCATTTTTTTCTTTTCCAAAAAGACGTTCCATTTTATCTTGTATTTCATCTAATGGGAAAGAAATTTCTGTTATAAGAACACCAACTAAATCAAAAACAATATATTTCATATATTCTCCTATTCTTTTATATTTTTTATTTATAACTGCATAAAATAAAGTTTTTCTCCATTTTTTAACTGTTCTAAATACTGTGCTCCAAACTTTTCGTAATACTGTACCAAATCTGTTTTCAAATAGACTTTATTATAGCCCAATATTTTGGCTTCTTTTAAAAGGGCATCATTTAGCATTTTTGAATAGTGTTTTCCGCGAAACTCTTCTTTTACATACATAGTTGCATACCAAGGTGTTAAGTCCTGTCTTTCTTCTCCATCTGTTTTAAACAAAGAAATAAAACCGATGAGTACATGGTTTTCTATAAGTTCTAAAATAGAAATTACATTACTATCATTTGATAAGATTCTGTTTACTTTATTTTCTACTTTTTGTTTTAATTCTTCATTAGTCTTATAAGTTCCCCACTCTTTGGTACACAGTTCTGCATATTCTTCCAAGATGTTTTTAAAATTCTTTACATTTACAATCTCCATATTTTATTCCCTTCCTTTTATAAAAAAAAAGGTCAATTATTTACTTTGTTTGCTCCTTTTTCGTAATTCCAAAGTCCAAGCATACCCTTTATATAAATAGGCTTTTCATACTTTATTACATTTTCTAATTTCCAAGCGTAGGTTTCCGTATGGGAAGTCCTACCATAAACAATTGGATCTATTTGGAGAATCTCTTTATTGAATTCTTCCGTTACCAAGATACAATCTGTCAATTCTGCTTCTCCAATAATAGCCCCTTTAGCACAGTCTAAATTATACCCTTTAAATCTTTCTAACATATCTTTTTCTAAAGTCATACCTGCATGAATGAGTAATTTCCCTCTGTATTTAGTTTTCCAACTTCTAAATTCATATTTCTTGTGTCCATCAATAATGAGTGTTGCCCAAGGTTCTTTAATGGTTAACGCTTTCATAAATCATCTCCTTTATTTTTTTAAATATAGGAACATTTCCAGTATAACTTTTAGGGGATATTGGAGATGGATGATAAATAGGAATTACAATAGATTCCTCTAAAAAATATTCTTTACCTGCCACTTCACTAAAATTTTTATACTTTATATCTAATACAGCTTTAGTAGCAGCATCTCCTAGTGTCAAAATTATTTCGGGTTGTATTTCATTTAATTGTTTTACTAAAAATTCCCTACAGTTTTTAGTGCACATAGGTAAATATTTTCTATCCTTTGGATAACATTTTATGGCTTCTAAAAAATAAGTGTTTTCTAACTTGATATCAATAATAGAAAGAAGTCTTTGTAAAATGACCCCAGACGGTAACACTTTGTGGTTGACATCATAAAAGGCAACACCACTTTTGCGCCATCCGTTATTAGCAGGGGCTTCTCCTACGATAACTATTTCCCTGCTTGTTCCTGTTGAAACAGTTTTACTTTTTGGAAACTTTTCGACCATTTCATGATTGCACTTATTGCATCTATAGATATCTTCATCTATTTTTTTTAGCATGATTATCCTCCTATAAAAATTATATCATATTATTTAACACATTGAAAAAATGTTTTTTTAAATAGTAGTAGATTTTCAATTAAAACAGCGTGTATTTCTTACCTGCTTATTTCTATAAATTCTTTGATTACATCTAATGTATCCCTTACAACATTTGGCTTTGTACAAGTCAGTAAACTGTTTTGTAATTCTTCTACAATTTTATCTTTATGAATATATCTAAATGCAAACATACCTTCTTTTTCATTTTCAGTTAAACTAATTCTAGATAAATCTGGTTTTTGATTTGTATATATGGCATAGTAATCAGCTGTATATAAAGTAAAATCTCCATTTTTAGGATAGTCCTTACACATATATTTAATACAAATAAATGGTTTTCTTCCTTCTATAGAAAGTTCTATCCCCGCTTCCTCTTGTACCTCTCTGATTAGGCATTCTTCTACCGTTTCTCCTTCTTCGACATGGCCTCCAATGATTTGATAATCTTTGTGACCATACCCAAGTAAGATTTCCTCTTTTTCGTTGATAATCACAGCTTTTGCTCTCTTAACTTCTTTATTGATATCTTCTATGTTTAAATTGTCATAATTGTATAGAATTTCTTTCATTCTTTTTCCTCCATTACTTTTTGTAACATCATTTCAGCTTTTTTGGCAAAGTAAGTAGACGCATCATAAGGAAGTTGATATTTTACCAACTCCTTTTTCATCTCTTCTATTGTTTCATATGTTCTGTCTACATATTCAGCAGTGCCATCCATTTCAATAAAAACATACTGATTGTTGACTAGCTGTACTACAAGTTCTGTTTCTTCGTTGGCATATACAATATTTTTATCATAAATTTTAAAAAGTGTTTGATACCCTATTGCTTCCATAAAAAGAACCGCTCTTTCTATATCTACAACAGGACACTCTACTTTTCCTTGCTCTAGTATGTCTCCAGTTTCACTATATTTTTTATATTTATAGAGAAGTACTTTTTTGATGTCTTCAATTTCTCTAACCAATATACACTTTTGTAAGATTTCAAGGGTAGAGAATTTTTCCAGAGAGGTATCTTTTGCAATCATATAAATGTCATTTACTATATATTCTTCTTTGATTTGAAACTTGTTTTTTAACAACTGCTGGTGCAGTTCTGGATAGGTACAGGTCACTAACACTGTGATTTCTTTTTCTAATTTCATATAAGTTCCTCCTATTAAGACAATTATAGCACAAAAATTAGCAAATAAAAAAATCCTTTTTAGAGGATTTATGTATATTTATGCTTTCATTTTTCTACTTCTTTTAACAAGTTCCAAAATCTTTCTTCCTTATTCCTTGCTTCTGATGAATCAATAAAGGTAATTTCATTGCATTTTCTTTTAGGGGACCCGTTTCTAGTAATCCATTCTTTTACCTGCTTGCTGACACCAGCACTGCCATCAAAAAATAAAACCTCACCCATCTGTTTTTTTATGTTCTGTTTTATAAGGGGATAGTGTGTACAGCCTAGCACAACATTTTCTATCTTTCCAAAAGGGACTAGATTTTGTTTGATGTAGTCATCTATTTCTTTTTGTTTCTCTTTTTCTATCAGTTCAGCAAGTCCTATGCAGGCATGTAAAAAAGTATTTTGGTTATTATATTTTTTATAAAGATTTTGAAATTTGTGACTTTGGATAGTGCCTTTGGTTGCCAAAACAAGGGTTGTCCCTTTGGGGTTATAGTCATGAACCATTTTATAAGCAGGTTCGATAGCGATAAAAGGAATTCTAGGATACGCTTTACGAAGGTGCTCTACACAAAGAGCACTTGCAGTATTGCAGGCAAGCACAATGACTTTGCATCCCTTTTCTATTAACAATTCTACAATAGCAGATACAATTTGATTTACTTCTTCTAAAGATTTTTCTCCATAGGGATTGTTTTTAGAATCACTATAATATATATATTGCTGTGGAGGCACTGTTTTTAATATCTCTTTTAATACAGTGGCACCACCAATTCCAGAATCCATAATTCCAATCATACAATCAGCCCCTACTTCAGATACTTTTATTATACGGTTTTAGAAGAGAAAAGTCCATAGAACCTATTCTATATCAAAAAAGACAAACTAATTGTTTGTCATTTCCCCGTCCATACTCCAGGTTTTTACATCCGTTATTTTGACATTGATAATTTCACCCAATGCATCTATAGGTGCTTTTACATTGACTAGTTTCATCGTATCTGAATAACCAGATAACATAGTTTTATCTTTTTCACTTACATTTTCTAATAAAACAGGAACTACTTTTCCTAAATATTTTTGATTGGCTTCATTGGAATACTGATTGATGTATTCATTTAATGCATACAGTCTTTGGTTCTTTTCATCTAATGGAATATCATCTGCCATTTTTGCAGCAGGGGTTCCTTCTCTTGGAGAGAAAAGAAACGTAAAGGCACCATCAAACTTACAAGTTCTTACAACTTCTAAAGTTTCTTCAAAGTCCTCCTTTGTTTCTCCAGGAAATCCTACTATAATATCTGTCGTAATGGCCGCATTCGGAATTCTTTCCTTTAATTTATGAAATAAAGTTAAGTAGTCTTCTTTGGTATATCTTCTACCCATTCTTTTTAATACCGTATTAGAACCTGCTTGTAAAGGCAAATGTATATAAGGCATAATGTTAGCGTGCGCAGCGATGGTATCAATCATAGCATCTGTAAAATCCCAAGGATGAGAAGTTACAAAACGAACTCTTTCAATCCCTGTCCCAGCCACTTCCTCTAGAAGGTTTTCCATACGGTATTCTCCTTCTAAATCTTTTCCATACGCGTTGACATTTTGTCCAAGTAACGTTACTTCTTTATAGCCTTGTTTTACTAAATCTTTTACTTCTTCTATAATGAAGGAATGCTGCCTACTTCTTTGTTTTCCTCTTGTATAAGGCACAATACAATAGGTACAGAATTTATCACACCCATACATGATATTGATCCAAGCTTTATATTTACTATCTCTTTTGACTGGGATATTTTCAATGACATCCCCTTCTTTACTATAGACTTCTATTTGTCTTTCTTTTTCTTCTATCACTTTTTCTAGTAAGGAAGGAAGACCATGAATGTTATGGGTACCAAAAACGATATCGATATGTTTATATTTTTTCTTAATATCTTCTACGACTGATTCTTCTTGCGCCATGCAGCCACATATACCTGCGATTACATGGGGCTTTTCTTCTTTTAAATGTTTGATTCTACCGATCATTCCAAATACTTTGTTATGGGCATTTTCTCTGATTGCACAAGTATTTAATAAAATAAGATCAGCTTTTTCCATATCATCTATTTCTGTAAATGACATTTCTTCTAAAATAGCTTTGATATTTTCAGAATCATGTTCATTCATTTGACAACCATAGGTTTTAATAAAATAAGTTAAATTTCTTCCTATTGTTTTTAGGGATTCCTCCACTTTATATGCATCTGTAAGAATTCTTACAGTTTCTTTATTTCTAATCTTTGCTTTTTGTAAGTTTGGCATTTGCATGTCTATTTCACTTCCTCTTTTTCTTATCAATGATATCATAATTCCCTCTTTTTTACAAGAAAAAAGGACTTTTCTATGTAAGGAAAAGACCTTTTATTTATTTTCTTCTTGCTTTGTTTCTTCTAAGACTTTCTGCGCTTCCTCTAATATCTTCTCTGGTTTACTTACTCTCGTTTGAAAATGAGGAAAAGCTTTGATTAATCTTTGATGAAAATAATTTTTATTTTTATAAATCGTATTTATTTTTTCTTTTATATCAATTCTTGTCGCATTTATTTTCTTAAAAACAAGGTCTATATCTAAAACAGCTTTGCTTGAGATTTCGCCAAGACCTTCTCTTACTTTTGAAGAAATATCTTCTGTACTGTCTTTTGCTAAAGAACGGGCTGTTTGTTTAAAACCATTGATGATTTTGAAAGAGAAAATATTATCAAGAAGAAAGATGATAAGAAGGATAGCGGTTACTGTATTTAGGATAAAGAGGGGATTGTTATTTAGAAAATATAAAATAACTGGATTGACAAACCTTACCAGAATAACACCACCTATCCCAAATAAAATGGCATTAGAAAGGCAAATTCTTCCGTTAAGTTGGAATTTCCTATCACTGTAATCCCACCATCTTGCTTTAAATAATTTTTCCATCAGATAACTGGTGATATATTCTAAAATAGAACAGACCAATACCGCCATACCAAATAAAACAAAAAGATCATTTTTATAGGGGGTTAAAAGAATGGTCATACAAAGAGCCCCGTATCCATAGATAGGAAGCCAAGGTCCAATTAGAAAACCTCTATTGATAAAACGGTGTTCCGTGATAAACATGGTAATGAGTTCTACCACCCATCCTATCACAGCATAGATCATAAAAATAAGAAAATAAATCTGTAACATTTTTAACATAAATAACTCCTCACTACTTTTTTATTTTTGATTGGTATAAATAGAGGCAATGTGCTCTGCTGCTTTTATGCCATCCATTGCGGACGTTGTAATCCCGCCAGCATAGCCAGATCCTTCTCCGCAAGGATAAATTCCTCCTATATTAGAAAGACCATCATCATCTCTCACGATACGTAAAGGAGAAGAGGTCCTGCTTTCCGTACCTGCTAATAAGGCATCCTCCATAGAATATCCTTTGATCTTATGTTCAAAATATGGGATAGCTTCTTTTAAAGCATCAGTCATATATTTAGGGTAAATGGTATTTAAATCAGATAAAGTATAAGACCCTTTCATAATTGGATTTACTTTTCCAAAAGAAGTTGATTTTTTATTTTCTTTGAAATCTTTCCATAACTGTACAGGAATTTTTCCATTTCCTAACTTATATGTTTTCTCTTCTAATTCTCTTTGGAAAGCAATACCGTCTAAAGGATGTTCTCCAAAGTCTTTAGGACTTACAGTTACCACGACAGCACTGTTGGCATTTTCACTTTCCCTTGCGTGATTGCTCATCCCATTAATCGCAAGCATGCCTTCTTCAGAGGAAGCATTTACAACATACCCTCCAGGACACATACAGAAAGAATAGACCCCTCTATGGTTGGAAGCGGTATACGTGAGTTTGTAACTTGCTTTAGGAAGCAAAGGATGGTTTTTATACCCATACTGTGATACATTAATCATACTTTGTGGGTGCTGGATACGAATGCCAACCGCAAAAGGTTTGGCTTCCATTTGGATGCCTTTTTCATATAACATGGCAAAAGTATCTCTTGCACTATGCCCTACTGCCAATACCAAAGTGTCTGTATCTATCCATTTTTCTTGATTGATTTCAATGGCTTTTACTTTGTCATTTTCTATTTTGATATCACTAAGGCATGTTTCGTAGTGAAATTCTCCACTATTTTTGATAATTTCTTCTCGCATACCCTTTACTACTTCTCTTAATACATCTGTTCCTATATGGGGTTTATTTTCATATAAGATATCTTCACTTGCACCATGTTTGACAAAGGTTTCAAATACTTTTTTACCTCTGCCTTCTTTGTCTTTTACAAGGGTATTTAATTTTCCGTCAGAAAAGGTACCAGCGCCCCCTTCTCCAAATTGCACGTTTGATTCTTTATTTAAAAGACCTGTTTCCCAAAAAGATTCTACTGTTTGTACTCTTTTTTCTACAGCTTCTCCTCTTTCTATGACAATAGGTGCATAGCCTTTTTCCGCCAAAAGATAAGCCGCAAATAAACCTGCTGGGCCACTTCCTACAATAACAGGTCTATGTTTCATGGCCTTGTTTCCAGTGACTTTGCATTCATAGTCTTCTTCTACTACCTTTAAAACATCATTTGATCTTGTTTTAGAAAGGACTTTGTCTTCATCTTTTACATACACATCTGCCTCATAACAAATCATTATATCTGGTTTTTTACGGGCATCTATTGATTTTTTTGAAATACGGTAAGAAAGGATGGCTTCTTTTGGAATCCATAGCTTTTTACTGATTCTTTTTTTGATTTCTGCCTCTGTATTTTGTTCAAAAGAAACTCTAATTTGTCTTACTCTAATCATTTTATTTCTCCAATCTTTTTCCCTGCGAGCATGCCTGTAATCCATGCATGGGATAAATTATAGCCACCACATTTGCCATTTACATCTAAAAGTTCTCCAATAATATAAAGGTTTTTTGTGCGTAGGGATTCTAATGTAGAAGGATTTACTTCATCCATTGGTACCCCACCCACACATACCTGCGCTTTATCAAAAGATTCTGTTCCAATGACTTTAAGTGGGAAAGTGCTTAAACAGTTTCCTAATTTTTGTTTTTCTTTCTCTGTACATTCTTCAAAATGTTTTGCCAAAGGAAGATGACATTCTTTTAAAATGATTCTCACAAGTTTATAATGCACAAGGGGCTCTAGTAACTGTTCTAGTGTTCTTTCTTTTACTTTTTTATTTCTGTCCTCTAAATAGGAAACAATCTCTGCAGAAGGAAGAAATGGTAGGAAATTGATGGTAAGAGATATATCTTGTCCTTTTTCTAAAGCTTTCGATACAAAATGACTTATATTGAAAATACAGATACCACTAATTCCATAATTGGTAAGCTGGATTTCGCCTTCTTCTTTCGCTACCATGTTTTTATTTATGAAAAGAGATACCTTGGCATCACAGCGAATTCCTGCCCATTCTTTTAAGTAAGAAGTTTCTAGTTTGAGTGGAACCAAAGCTGGAAGTGGTTTATTTACATGGTGTCCTAAACCTTTAACGAAGTCATATCCTACTCCATCAGATCCTGTTTTTGGAAAAGATTTAGAACCTGTTGCCAAAACTAGATTGTCAGCAATTAAATTTTCTTTTTGAGGGTTAATAACAAACTGTGCCCCTCTTTGTGTTACTTCTTCTACATAAAAATTATTTTTGATTTCTACTTTTAGCATTTTTGCTTCTAATTCTAATGCTTCTCTTACTGTAACTGCTAAATTAGAATAGGGATAATAGTAACCATTTTTTATTTTAGGAACAATGCCTAAGGTATCAAAAAAAGAAAGGATTTCTTTTATATTTTGCTTTGTTATTATTTTTTCTAAAATATCTTTGTTTTCTGTGTAATAATTAGAAATACTCATGTCTTCATTAAAGTAATTGCATTTGCCGTTTCCTGTGATTAAGATTTTTTTGCCACACATAGGATTTCTTTCTAGTAAAAGTACTTTTCCTTGGCCCTTTGCCGCATAAATGGCAGCTACAAGACCAGAAGCACCAGCCCCTATTACGATTGTCTTCATCTTATCACCTCTTTTTCAATTATACAGGAAAGGAGGTTTTTTGGCTACTTTTTCTGATACTTTACAAAAATAGGTAAGAAAAAACATTGTACTATTGAAGTGATATGATAAAAGTAGACAAAGTCAAAAAAAGACTAAGTCTACTTTTTCTGTGTTAAAATTTTATTAAGGAGATGTTAGGAATGGGAAGACCAAGTGGTACTAAGAATCAAATGCGAAGTT
>JAQUWE010000018.1 GCA_028693035.1 Bacilli bacterium
AACTTCGCATTTGATTCTTAGTACCACTTGGTCTTCCCATTCCTAACATCTCCTTAATAAAATTTTAACACAGAAAAAGTAGACTTAGTCTTTTTTTGACTTTGTCTACTTTTATCATATCACTTCATAGGAAAGCATTTTTTTAATTGTTTTTATTTTTTAGATATTCCCTTAAGAGTTTTGTTAAAGCTCTTTTTTCAATACGGGAAACATAGCTTCTAGAAATACCCAGTTCTTTCGCAATCTCTTTTTGTGTGACTTCATCTTTATTACCAAGTCCATATCTTTTTATAATAATTTCCTTTTCTCTTTCTGTTAAAACATTAAAATAAGCTTTTAATAGATGAATATTATCTTGGTTATGAATGTCTAAAGCAAAGTCAGGTTTGGGTGTTTTTAATATATCTAAAAAAGTTACTTCATTGCCATCTTTGTCAAAACCAACCGCTTCATTAATACTGATATTTTTATTATTTTTTTTATCAGAGCGATAATACATCAATATTTCATTCTCTATACACCTAGCCGCATAGGTTGTTAATCTTGTGCCATGTTTGTAAGAATAACTATCAATTCCTTTAATAAGACCAATGGTACCAATACTAATTAAATCATCCATGTCTTCCTTATGATGATCATATTTTTTTACGATATGTGCGACCAATCTAAGATTGTGTTCAATGAGTTTTGCTCTTGCACCCTCATCTCCATTACTAGAAGCCTCTAAATACTTTTCCTCTTCTTCCTTAGAAAGTGGTTCTGGGAAGATATTATTGGAATAAGCAGCTGTAAAGAAATAGAAATCTTTAAATAAAAATTTAAGAAATTTAAACAAATTATCACGTCCTTGATAAACTATATGCTTTTCTTTTTACTATTTATTTTGTCCTACTAAAATGATCCACATTCTTTTAGAATTTAATACTTTTTTTAATTCCGTTTAATTGACATGCCTTTCCTTCTGTGATACTATATTTCTTATTTAAAGGGGGAAGTATTATGTTGTACAAAGATTGTATTAGAGCTACCATGACTATTATTCATCATTTACTAGATAGTGGAGAATACATTTACAATTCTGATTCAAACAGTTTGAATTGTATGCGTTTAGGATTAAATGAAAAGGGTTTTGTATTAGAAGAAGAGAGCAGACTTGGGTGCCAATTCTTATATGGGGCAAACCAAATTCCCTTATCACCAAGTAGTGTATTAAGTGTCTTCTTTGCTGGTGGATTTGATTACAAACACAAAAATTTTAGAACACATGCAATAACAGAAATGAGCAAAAAAATTCCAAGAAGGAAATTACAAAAACCAATCTCTTATATCAAACTTGTTCAATTATTAGAAGATATGAGAAATAGACATTATAAAGATGGTACAACAACACCTACCACAATCGATATTGAATATGCAAGGTTTAGACAATTTTTAAAAGAAATAGACATGGATACATATCCTAGTTTAAAAAATGAAATCATAGATATAGAAAACCTTAGTTATATGTCCTTGATAAACATAAGAGAAACACAACCTACCACTGCACGTAAGATAGAGCAGATGTATCAGATTGAAGTCTTATTAGAAAAATATTGTAAAGAAAGAATTCTTCTTGAAAACAAACCAGATGAAATTGAGTGTTACGAAGAGAAAGAATTTTCAAGAATGATTGATACCATTGACCTATCTAAAGTAGAAGTTGATTGGATAATGTTCTGTGAAATCGTCAAAGAATCAAATTTCTTCCAAATTATGAAAGATAATAAATATTGGAAAGAAAACAGAAATAATCCTAGTACAAGACCTACCATTTTTGGACTAGAAGAGATGGCAAATCCTGGAACACCAAATGTTTATAAAAAGAAAAGACAAGAAGTTAGATAAAGAGAAAGTGAGTCATCACTTTTTTTATTGTTTACATATAAATCTGCACAAAAAAAACATAGATTTTTCTATGTAGTTCTTAAACATTATTTTCTTCCATAATTTCTTTGATATCTTGTATGGCCATATCTATGTTGCGCATGCCTTGTCCTACTGGATAATAAACAGGGTATACTTTATAGGTATGTCCTTCTATTTCTTTTTCATAAAATTGTTTTCTGCAAGTCGATACACTTACGTTTTGGTTTAAAATACAAGAACTTACTTGGTTTCCAAACGTAATAAGGATCTTAGGTTTTACAAGTGCAATCTCTTTTTCTAATAAAGGCAAATATTCTTTAAATACTTTATTTGGTAGGGGTTTGGCATCCACTTGTGTACACTTTCCTAGATTTGTCATATAGACATGATGCGAAGCGACATCTTCATAGAGAGAACGAGAAAAAGCAGGTGTCCAATCCTTCGGCTTTTGTTCTTTAATACTTTTGTAAGTATCAGGACTTATTAATCCTAAGGCATCAAAAAGTTTCCAAATATTTTTAGTACCTAACCAGAGAGATTTAATCCCATCCCAATTTTTATCACTTGCGACATTTCGACCAGTCGGATTCATAAAAATAAAACAAACCTTTGGATTTTTTATATCTCCTGCACCATAGATAGAATCTAAAAGGGGAGACCCGTAAATGTTTTGGAGAGCATCAAATTCTTTGTGAAGTTCTGTTACCTGTAATTCTTTTTTCATATAAATATCCTTTCTACTAAAAAAACATCCGTAGATGTTTAAGCGCCTGTAATACTTGTGAATAGAAAACTAAGACATAAAACACCAAATAGGGAAGTGATAACAGTAAGCAATACAGCATTTACGTAACCATTTCGTTTCGGTTTTTGTGCTTTTAAAACATACGGCTTTGCATGTACTTCTTCTTTTTCTTTAGAACCCATCGTATTTTCTCCGTTTCTCTTTTGTAAAATATTTCTAATATAAGTAATATATTGTTTTTGTTCTACTTCTGATAAACCAAGGGTCTGATCTTTAAGAAAATCTATATAGCCTTCATTTTCACTATATGCCATAGCGGCTTTTACAATATTCATATTGATATGTAAAGGAGCTTGTTTGTTTCCTGTTTTGATTGAAACACCATCTTTGATCACATCTATGATGGTTTCTTGTTCTGTTGTTTTAGAACCCTTTTCATAAATAGCAGTTGGTATTTTTTTAATAGAAACAGAGCCGTCTTCTGCAAGAGAAGCATCATACATATCATTCGTAACCGTATCATGCGCCAAACCGTTTGGAGAAAACTCTAGAAGAATTCCATTTGCTACCGCATAAGCGAGTAGGGCTTCTTTTTCTAAAGTTGCCGCATCCTTTTGTGTGTATATATTTATATCTGTTTTTGTCTCACGATTTAAAAATTCGCTATTGTTCATATGATCACCCTATCATTATTATAGCATATTTTCCTATCCTTTTACATTTATTTAATATGACAGTGGTATTTTTTTTACTTTAGTACTTGACAATACAAGGTAGCTGATGTAAACTGTTAGTGTGAGGTGGTATATGAATACGCAATTCAAAAAGGGGGTTTTGGAACTCATTGTGCTTTGTTCATTAGCCAAAAGAGATATGTATGGGTATGAACTGACTGTAGAGATTTCTAAAGTAGTAGATGTCAATGATGGAACGATTTATCCTTTACTAAAAAGATTGACGAATGAAAAGTATTTTGATACTTATTTGGAAGAGTCCACCGAAGGACCACCTAGAAAATATTATCATATCAATGAGATTGGTAAAAAAAGAAAAAGAGAGTTAACAAAGAATTTCAAATCATTTATGGGAGCTGTAAGTATATTTATAGAGGAGTGTGAAAAAAATGACTAAGAAAGTTTTTATTGAAAAACTAACCAAAAGATTGTCTATTTTAACAGAAGAAGAAAAAGAAGATATTTTAAATGAATATAAAGTGATTTTAGATGATAAAATTAAAAATGGACAAACAGAAGCAGAAGCCATTGCTGATTTTGGAAACTTTGATGAATTTGTAGATGAAATATTATCTGCTTATAAAATCAACCCAAAAGAAGCTAAAAAAGAGAATACAAGTACCAAAGAGAAAGCCAAAACTTTTATTGAAACAGGAGAAGATTTGATTAAAGATGGTGCCCAAAAACTCACAGAAGTAACCGATAAAATCGTAACAGATTTTAAACAAAGTCATACAGAAATTAGTGTAGAACTTGTCTTTGAACTTATTTTAAAAGGCATTGTAGCTTTGATTTTAATGGCTGCCCTTACTTTGCCATTTCGTCTTATATTTTCTATAGGAGAGAGTATTTTAGACTTTAGTTTCTTCCCATTTAGTTCTATTTTTGCTTTATTTTGGAGACTTATTGTTTCTGTATTGTATTTTGGAGCATGCATTTTACTTGTGATTGCTTTATTCAAACAGTATGTAAAAAATCCTTCAGAAAGAAATCAGAAAACAAAACAAAGTTCTAAAAAAAGTGCTACAAAAGAAAAAAAAGCATCTTCTAAAGAAGACAGCAAAGCAGAGAAAAAAGAAGAAGAGAAAATTATTGAAAGAGAAAATAGAAGTCAAAATAAAAATTCTTCAGAAGCAATTAGTAATATTGTTTTACTTCTTCTTAAAATAGGCATTTTATTTGTCTTTGTAATTCCATTATGGTTTTGTATTATTGCTTTATTTATTATTCTTTCTGTATTTTGTTTCTTACTATTTAAAGGCATTGGTGTAATTGGATTTACCTTAGGTACCATTGGACTTATTATCTTATTAATTCAGTTTACCAATCTTCTTTACAACGGTATTTTTAACAATAATAAAATCCATGCCTATCCATTTATAATAGCTCTTGTATTTATTGTGATAGGAAGTTTCTTATCGTTTGATTATATAGCCAATATTGAATATATAGATGCAGCACCTTCTGTACATTATAAAGAAGAAGCTTATTCTTACAATATTCAAAAACCAGTCCAAATATATACTGATAACTATATGACACCAGAAATTATTACGGACAACAATCTTGCAAATAATGAAGTGCAGGTAAAAGTATCTTATTATGATGAACATACAAGTATCAACAAAAGAGAGATGGATTCTCCAGAAACCTATAATATTTATATGAATCATACTTTCCAGATGACTTTTAAAAATGGTTATAATTTAGTCTTAGATGGACTTAGAAAAAATCATTTTTATAATTATGATAAATTAGATCAAATGCAAGTCAAAGTGTATTGCAATGAAGCAACAAAAGCTTTAATTCTTTTACAAAATAATTAAAATAAAAGAGGAATCTAAATCTCCTTTACCGTATAGATAGGTAAGGAGGTTTTTTTGTGAAAAAATTATATATAATAGGTTTCCTACTTTATTCTTTTTTTATAGGAAATGTTGTTTTAGCAGAAGAAGCATTTCCTGTTTGTAGTAAGCAAGAACAAATAGGAACAGAAAGAAGATATTTGTGGTATGAAAAGAGGGAAGAAGCGTCCTATTTTTATAAGGATAAAAATACAGAAGCGTATCCTTTTATAGATACCTCTAAAACAAAATATGGGGCATGGAGTCTTTGGCAGGAAGAAGTGCCTTCTTCTATAGAAAATAGGCAAATAGAGTCAAGAAATATCTATGCTTACCAAGAAAAGAACGCTATCCGGTATTTATTTTTAGATCAATTTAAAGGAACGGGAAACAAACTCATTATTCCAGAGATAGAGGTTTATGATAATGGGAAAAAAATTCCCTTTAAAATAACTTGTGAAGACTGTAGTCCAAATTTTATAAAGGATGTAACCGATGGTGTTGTAAAGGATGATTCCTCTTATGTAAAAGAGAGTGGAACCATCAAAATAGATTTACTAGAAACAAAAGTTATGAAAAAACTAGAGGTGCATGTCTATTTATATGATACAACCAACGCAGAGAAAAGCTTTCGTTTTTTAGCGACCCATTTAGACAATAAGGAAGACGTTTATTACCAGTCTATAGAAATTCTTTTCTTTCAAAATAATTCTATCGAAGACATCACTTACTATCCTTTATATGGCAGAAAAACAAGGCAAATGAAAGATGAATTTGGTAATATAGAATACAGCACTACTCCTATAGAAGAAACCGCAGATAGAAGGGTTTCTCTTATCCCACAATATCGTTATCAAGACTTAATGTACCGGTATTATCAAGTCTTTAAAAATTATGATAAAGAATATCAAACAAAAGGAATTGCTCCCTTTCTATATAAGGATGAAACCAAATTCAAAGATTTTACTTTTTGTACATCAAAAAAACAAATACCTTTAGAACATACAGAAATTCTGATAGATGTCAAAGAAGAACCTGCTATCATAAAACCAAATCAGCTCATTTCCACTAGACTTTATCAAAAAGCAGGAAGTACAAACGAAGAAAAACAAGGTTTTAAAAAAGGAACAATATCCAAAAAAAATAAAAATTGTGAGATTGTAGATAGCGCGCAATATACCGCTTGCAAAAGAGAAAAAAGTATGTCCCTTTATTTTCTCCTTATTTTATGTATTTTGTTTTTTATCCGAGAAATTTATCAAAAAATGACCCATGAAAGAAAGCTCTAACTTTGTCGAATTCATATATCTTAAATGAACATTGTGGTACATTTAATAGGAGGTGAAGGTCATGTTAGAAACATATACAGAATTTAGAAAAGGCATCTTTTTTTTAAGACTACAAGGAGAGATGACAGCAGAGACGACCTATCTTTTAAAAAAAGAGATAAGCCTTCTTTTAAGAGGGGTAAAACCCGGGTATATCGTTCTAAATTTAAAAAATGTGACACGGATTGATAGAAAGGGGTTAGAAGTTTTAAACCATGTTTTTACCAGTGTAGAGGAAGCGGGAGGCAGCTGTATGTTTTGTCCGTCAGAGAGCGTGAATGTGAGAGATTATGTCAGTGAAAACGCTCTAAAAAAAAGAGTACGCTTTATTGATAATGAACTTTCAGCATTTACCCTTGTCAAAATATAAAATTATATAAAAGGATGATGTCATGGAAGAAGAAATGAGTCGTTTGCTTATACAAAACCAAAATTTAATCTACTCTATTATGGAAAAATATTTTAAAAATTATTCGAATAAAGAAGATTTATTTCAAGTGGGTGCGATAGGTTTCATAAAAGCCTACGCTAAATTTGATGGAGAACAGGGCGCTAAATTTACAACCTATGCATATTCATATATATGGGGAGAAATGAAGAAATTTGTAAGAGAAGATAAAGGTTTTAAAGTAAGCAGAGATATTCATAAAATGGCAATACTCGTAGAAAAAACTTCTCAGTATCTTAGGCAACAATTGATGCAGGAACCAACAATTGGTCAAATTGCGAATTATATTGGGATAGAAGAGACCTACGTAGTAAGGGCTATTAAATCTTCTTATGCGATGCAAAGTATGGAGCAACCTGTTTGCAGCGAAGGGAAAGAAATGGTACTAGCAGACTTTATTAGTGATGATAGTACCAGTAATATTGATGATATTTTAATGCTACGAGAAGAATTCGCAGCCTTATCACCCTTTGAACAAGAACTTCTTCAAAAACGTTATTTCAGTGATATGACACAAGCTGAAACAGCAGAAGCACTCGGTATTAGTCAGGTACAGGTATCAAGAAAAGAGAAAAAAATATTAGAGAAAATAAAAACAGGATGGGCAGCTTAATCCTGTATATCTTGTAAAAAGTATTTGAAGGCACTTGGAAGGGAATGCATGTTTAAAAGTTCCTCCATCGTGACCCACGTATACTTTTCTTTAGGTTTTTCTTTAAGAAGAATGCTATATCCTTCCATCTTCCATATCTTATGCGTAAAAACATGTTTATAAGAACCTGTTTTTGTAATTTGTGCATGAGGATACAAAGTATCTATATTTTTTAGATGACCTTCCCGGTTTGGGAATTCCCACAAAGACGCGAGAAGACCTTTATTGGGTCTTTTTTGAATGGCTATCTTATTTTTGTAAAAAAGTAAGAAAACCGTTTTTTCTTCTTCGACTTGTTTTTTCTTTTTGTCTTTAATAGGAAGTGTCCACATCGTTCCTTTTTGGTATCCTACACATTCCTTTTGTAAAGGGCAAATATTGCATCTTGGACTGCCAGGAATACAAATTGTTGCGCCAAGTTCCATAAGGGCCTGATTAAAATTTCCACTTTGTATAGGCATAATTTGATTCAGTAACATTTGTATTTCTTTGACAACCTTTGGCTGACTGATGTTTGCTGTAGAAGCAGTAAGTCTTGTTATAACCCTAAGTACATTTCCATCCACGGCACTCACTTTTTCATTAAAAGCAATCGACGCAATAGCACCTGCTGTATAAGGACCAATCCCAGGCAATTTTAAAAGCTCTTCGTATTTTATAGGAAGAGTATCCCTTCCTTTTTCTGTTAGTTCTATAGCGCACTTTTGCATGTTCTTCACTCTACTATAATAGCCAAGACCTTCCCAAAGCTTCAAAAGTTGCTCTTCTTCTATTTTAGCGAGCTCTGTTAAAGTAGGAAGCCTATGTATAAATCTTTCAAAGTAGGGAATTACAGCTTCTACTCTTGTTTGCTGCAGCATGATTTCAGAAACCCAAATTTTGTAAGCATCTTTGGTTCTTCGCCAAGGAAGATCTCTTTTATTTTTATCATACCAAGAAAGCAATAAAGGTATAATTTTTTCTAATTCTTTATTTTTCATTGTATCACCATTTTGTTATTGTAACATATTTTTGTAAAAAGGAAAAAGCAATCGAACAAAAACAATTCTTTGTATAAAACTTTTTCTATTTCTCATAATAAAAGTAGGAGGAAATATATGGAAAAGAATAAATATAAAGATTTAGTTGGACGATATACACCGAAAGAAAATGTTCTTGGAAATGCAGTGACAGCTTTTCTTATAGGTGGTTTTATGGGAGTTTTAGGAGAATTTTTGATAAAATGGTACTCCTATATTTTAGATATTCCTTCTAAAGAAGCTTCTACTTTTATGACCGTTACACTTATTTTCTTTGGTTGCCTTTTTACATGTTTTGGTTTCTTTGATAAATGGGTTAATTTTGCAAAATGTGGTTTGATTGTTCCCATTACAGGTTTTGCGCATGCGATGCAAAGTGCAGCTCTTGAATATAAAAAAGAAGGGCTTGTAACAGGAATAGGGGCCAATATGTTTAAACTAGCGGGTTCAGTCATCATTTATGGAGTGGTAAGTGCGTATACCTTTGGGTTTATTAGACTTCTTATATTTGGGGTGCCAGCATGACCTTTAAATATGATAATGTATATATAAATGAAACCGCAACCATAACAGGACCTTATGAAAAAAAAGGACCTTTACAAAGCCATTTTGACAAAAGCTATGATGATTTATATTTTGGTACAAAAACATGGGAACAAGCTGAAGAAAAATTAGTAGAAGAAAGTATTGATATGGTTTTAGCAAAGATGAAGAAAACAAGGTTTGATGTAGATGTGCATATAGGAGGAGATCTTCTCAATCAAATGGTCGCAACTTCTTATGCAGCCGCAAGACTTGCCATTCCTTATTTAGGGGTATATACCGCTTGCGCTACAAGCGTAGAGGCTCTTATTATAGGATCCAATATGATTGAAGCACATCAGATTAAAAACTGTGTTTGTTCTGCTTCTTCACACAACAATGCAGCAGAAAAACAATTTAGATATCCTGTTGAATATGGTGGACCTAAACCAAAAACCGCAACCTTTACAACAACAGGAGGTGCTTCTGCGTATCTTTCTTATAATAAGAAAGGCATTAAAATAGAAAGTGCAACGATTGGAACTGTGCAGGATTTAGGAATCAAAGATGCCTTTCATATGGGAGCTGTCATGGCGCCTGCTGCTGCAGATACTATCTATAAGCACTTGCGTGCTACCAAAAGGGAAGCCGATTATTATGATTTGATTGTTACAGGAGATTTGGGTCAATACGGCAAACAAATATTAAAAGAATACATGCAAACGGAATATGGAATACATCTTAAAAAATATGATGATACAGCTTGTATGATTTTTGATAAAGACAATAAAGCAACTTATGCAGGAGGCAGTGGACCTGCTTGTGCACCTCTTGTGACTTATGGCTATCTATTTGATAAAATGCATGAGGGTGAATATCAAAAGATTTTATTGGTAGCAACGGGAGCTCTACATTCCGCAACCATGGTTGGTCAAAAATTATCAATTCCAAGTATTGCGAATGCCATCAGTCTGGAGGTTATAGAATGAATTATGTAAATGCTTTTCTATTTTGTGGTGCTGTTTGTTTAATTGGACAACTTATTTTAGACAATACCAAATTGACACCAGGACATGTTACTACTTTATTTGTAGTAGTAGGTGCCTTATTAGATGTTTTTAATGTGTATGATAAATTTGTTCTATGGGCAGGTGGTGGTGCGATTGTACCCATTACAAGTTTTGGACATATGCTGATTCATGGTGCGATGCAAGGGGTTGGCACGTATGGTCTTATGGGACTTTGTGTAGGGATGTTTAACCTAACATCTGCGGGTATTATGTCCGCTATCGTCATTTCCTTTTTCTTAACTGTCTTTTTTAAACCAAAAGATTAAAATACCCTTGCTGTATTGTAAGGTTAGGTCTATAATGAACTTATAAAATTAGAGAGTATAAGGAGTTATTATGGAACCTATGGAAACAAAAGAAGATTTAGAGCTTTACGCAACAAAACATACTTTGCAAGTAAATGGAAATTATCTGTACAATGTATACATACCAGATAGGCAAAAAAATCGTTTTCTATCTAAACTACAAACAGAATATGTAACTACCTGTGAGGTAAATCAAAATACTGTCGATGGTTGGAGTGAAAAATATGTTACCTATACAAGAATTTATCCACTACTTTGGGATTTGCTTTACAAAACAAATATTTCGCTTGGTGAAATTAAGAGTTATTTGAAAAATGAAGAAATTCCAAGTCTAGAAATCGAAAGAAAAAAACTAGATGCTTATACAAATATGCCAGCAGATACTTTATATGATGGTTATATCAGTAGTAGTGAGAAAAAAGCTTTGATTCAAGAATATCTTAGTTTTATGAAAGTCCCAACGGGAACAGAAAAAGAATTTTTACAATTTTTTGCCTTACTATCAATCGATTTATTCCATGATGAATTAGAATGTGCACCACAGGAAGAAAAAAAAGATGCTGTTCAAAAAAGAATCAAACGTTCTTTCTAAAATTTACGAGATCTAAGAGATAGATATTTTTCTTATTAAAACACTTTTTACTTGTTTAAATACATAAAGTGTTTTTTTGTCTACATTTAATAAAAAGTAAGAATTCCCTTATAACTTTTTCCTTGTAGGGCAGGGTAAAAAGGAAATTTTGTGGTATAATACTTATAGGAGGATGATAAAATGACACCACATATTGAAGCACTAAGAGAAGAAATTGCTAAAATAGTGATTATGCCAGGAGATCCTAAGAGAGCGCAATTTATTGCTGAAACTTATTTAGAAAAATATGAGAAAGTAAATGAAGTAAGAGGTATGCTTGCTTTTACTGGATACTATAAAGGACAAAGAGTTACCATAATGGCATCTGGGATGGGAATGCCAAGTATTGGGATTTATGCTTACGAACTTTATAAATTTTATGATGTAGATACCATTATTAGAGTAGGGAGTGCAGGAGCTTTTGATCCAAGTCTTTCTCTTTATGACATTGTACTTGCGGATGAAGCCTATTCAGATTCTAGTTTTGCTTTTGTACAAAGTCGTGTAGAAGATAAAATGATGAAACCAACTTCTATTTTAAATGATGAAATTATACATACAGCAGAAGAAATGGCTACGGATTTACATGTTGGAAGAATTTATTCTAGTGATGTGTTTTATAAGACAGGCATTGATCCTAAAGAAATGTTTAAAGAAGGAAATATTGCAACCGAAATGGAATCTTTTGCCCTTTTCCATACAGCGAACCTTTTTTCTAAAAATGCAGCTGCGTTGTTTACAATTTCAGACCATTTTATCACAGGTGAAAAAACGACAGCAGAAGAGAGAGAAAAAGCATTTGGAGCCATGATTCTTTTAGCACTAGAAACGGTGGCTAAAAAAGCATGAGGTATAAAAAATTTGAACTAGGATCTTATAATTTACATGTCATCCATACCGATAAATTTAAAACCATTACAGTCAAAATGAATTTTAGAAGAGATGTAAAAAAAGAAGAAGTCACCATTCGTAATATTTTAGCGGATGTTATGGTAAAATCAACAGAGAAATACCACAGCGAAAGACTTATGAATCAAATAGCGGAAGAATTGTATGGAATTACTTATCAAGCTACAACGACTATCTCTGGTCGTTACAATATTCTATCTTTTGAATATATGTTTTTAAGTGATTCTTATACAGAAGAAGGCAATACGGAAAAAAGTATGCAATTTATTTCAGATATGCTTTTTAAACCACATGTTAAAAACAGTAAATTTGATGAAAATGCTGTTTATCAAGCAAAGAAATCATTAGGAAAAGTGATTGAAGGTGCTAAAGAAAATCCGGATGCTTATAGCTTACATAGAATGTTCGAAGAGATGGAACCTGATATGCCTATTTCTTTTAAATCAGATGGTTATATAGAAGATTTAGAAAAAGTAGATGAAAAAAACTTATATAAATATTATCAAAATGTAATGCAAAGAGATTTGGTTGATATTTTTGTAATAGGAGATATCAGTGAAAGTAAAATCAAGAAAATGATGGAAAAGAACTTCCTTGTTCATACATTTAAAAAACATAGTCATTCTCATTATATAAAAGATCATAAAATGCGTTTTAGAGCCAAAACAGTAGTAGAAAAAGAAGCCAATAACCAAAGTAAACTTGTGGTAGGCGCAAATATTTCACAAATGAATTTATTTGAAAGCAATTATGTAAGTTATGTGTATTCTTATATTTTAGGAGGCAGTGCTGATTCCAAACTATTTCAAACTCTTAGAGAAAAGCATTCTCTTTGTTACTATGCCGTTTCTAATGTGTACCGTTTGAACCAAATGTTAGTGATTCAGTCAGGTATTGATAAAGAGAATAGTAAAAAAGCAATCTCTTTAATTAAAAAAGAGTTAAAAAATATGAGTAGTGGTAAATTTACAGAAGAAGATATCACAGGTGCGAAAGTGACTTATATTGCTTCTTTAAAACAAATTTTAGATAGTCCAGGCTCTGTTTTAAATATGTATGTGAGTCAGGAATATCTTCATTTAGATTTAATGGATGAGAGAATTAAACAAATAGGAAGAGTCACCAAAAAGGATGTAATGGCATTTGCTAAAAAAATAAAATTAAATACGATTTATTTATTAGAAGGAGAGGGTGAAGAGCATGATGACAGCGTTTCCTAAATTAGGGCTTACTTTATATACCAAAACCCTTTCTAATGGTCTTACTGTATATGTTGTTCCCAATGGTAAAGTAGAAAATGTTTATGTAACATTCACAACCAAATATGGTTCAAAAGTAAATACCTTTATTCCAAATGGGGAGAAGAAAATGGTTACAGTGCCGGATGGGATTGCTCACTTCTTAGAACACAAAGTGTTTGAGCAGGAATCTGGAGATGATCCTTTTGCTTTCTTTGGGAAAAGAGGAGCGGACGCAAATGCATCTACTTCACAAGACCGAACCACCTATATGTTTTCTGGACCTAGTGCCTTTGAAGAAAATATAGAGTTTTTATTAGATTTTGTACAGACCCCACATTTTACAGATGAGAATGTTGAAAAAGAAAAAGGAATTATCAAAGAAGAATTGCTTATGTATGAAGACAATCCTTATATTGTTTTAAATGAAAAAAGTATCTACAATAGTTTTCATGAAAACCCTATTCGTATTCCCATAGGAGGAACGGTTGATAGTATTTATCAAATCACAAAAGAAATGCTTTATACGTGTTATTCTACTTTTTACCATCCCTCTAATATGTTTGTAGTAGTGACAGGAAATGTGGAGGCAGAGTCTGTCTTTGATATTATAGAAAACAACCAAGCAGAAAAAAACTTTAAAAAAGAAGAACCCATTCAATTACAAACATACAAAGAAAAAGATACAGTTAAAAAAGAAGCGGAAAGTTTTTCTAGAAATGTTATTATTCCAAAAGCAAGTGTCAATTTTAAAATCAATTATATGCCTGTTAAAAAAGAACCTCTCTTTTATACAAGAGTCAGTTTATTTTTACTTTTCCAAAGTTTGTATGGCGCAACTTCACTTCTTTTAGAACAACTCAAAAAAGAAGAAATTGTAACAGAAGAATTAGGCATTAATATCATTGCGACTGATATGCATTTTCTTTTCATGATTGCAGGAGATACTACAAAACCAAAAGAATTTATAGAAAAAGTAAAAAAAGAAATTGAAAAGGTTGCTATTGATGAAGAAGAATTTAATCGTAAAAAGAAATCATTGATTAGTTCTGCTATTTATGTAAGCGATAATGTATATAGTTTTAATAATAAAATAGTAGGGCAAGTTATTCAGTATGGAGAAGTTCTTAATGATTATGACCTTTTAAAAGAATTTACTTATAAAAAATTCAAAGAAATTATTGGAAAATTAGACTTTTCAAATATAGGCAGTGTTATTATAGATAAATAATTTTAGTAGAAAAGAAGCAGTTTAAAACTGTTTTTTTTCTATGAACTTTAAAGCGATGATTTACAAGTTTGAAGGATTGCTTTATAATGGAATTAGAATGGATGAGAACATGATAAGTATAGAAGAAAATCTCCCTATAATTTGTACGATTATAAAAGAAGCCTATGTAAAAAATGCCAAAGGACTTTTGCCTTTAACAGATGCTACAAAACGATTAGAAAAAGTAACATTTAAACCATATGAAAGAACAAATGAAGAACCATATGGCTACGTAGAAGAAGACAAAAATATAATTTGGTATGCGAAAGAAGCAAACCCTGTTATGATCCTGCAAATTCTAACACATGAAATAGGTCATTTTATATTTGATAGAGAGCCTCTTATAGAAAATGGTAAAATCATTTACCAAAAAAGAGGTTTATATGAACGCTTTCATTTATATACAGATAAGGAATATAGTAGGGGTTATTATTTAGCAGAGGGGCTTATAGAATCTTTTTGTACTACAATATGGCAAGATCCTATTTTTAGAAATAGAATTGTAGAACTTGGGTATTCTATCAAAAATTATACTTATAAAGATAAAGAATTATTTCATGAATATTATTTTTATACAGAATATAAAGTTCTTTATGAACTATGCAATCTCTTATTAAAAAATGCTTTATGGGAAGCCAATTTCGCACTTGATACAAAAAGTATTAAAGATAAATTTGACTCTGTTTATTCCTATGACTTCTTTTTTCTTCATTATAAAAAAGCTTGTCTATCTTTAGAAGAATTGCAAAGAGAAGAAACCAAGAAAAGTCATTTGTTATTTGATACACATTTAGAAGTATATTTATATTCTAAGAAAAAACTTCTTGGATACTTAAAGAAGATTCTTAAAAAAAATGAGAAACAATATTCTTCTAAAGAAAAAAAAGAAATACAAAAATTATGGGTCTTTTATTTTGAAGAAAGCCGCATTATAGAGTTTTTCCCTTTTTCAAAAAAACAAATAGAAATGATAGATTCTTTAAAAGAAAGAAAGGAAGTGGTGTAAATGTTGCTAGAAGATTTGCCTAAGATAGAATTGCATGTTCATTTAGATGGCTCTGTAAGAGTCTCAACGTTAAAGGAATTTATAAAGGATCATGACAATATAGAAGATGCTGTTATGGTTGCAGAAGATTGTCATAGTTTAAATGAATACCTAGAAAAATTTGAACTTCCTTTAAAAGTCATGCAAAAAGATTTTATTTTACAAAGAATTGGTAAGGAACTTGCTGAAGATTTAAAAAAAGATAAAGTGCTTTATGCGGAAGTTAGATTTGCCCCTTCTTTTCATACAAAAGAAGGTCTTTCTATGGAACCAGCAGTAAAGTCTGTTTTGAAAGGTTTTGCTGAGGTAGATGGTATTCAAATACGCCTTTTATTATGTATGATGCGTGGTGCTTCTACGGAAGAAAATGATGCTGTGATTGATTTGGCTTATTCTTATTTAGGAAAGGGAGTTGTGGGAATTGATTTAGCTGGAGCGGAAGCACTGTACCCAACCTCTTTATACAAAGATTTATTTATAAAAGCTAAAAAGCTAGGGATTCCTTTTACCATTCATGCAGGTGAAGCAGATGGCAGTAAAAGTGTGGAAGATGCCGTTTCTTTTGGGGCTACTAGAATTGGACATGGTATTCGGTCAAGAGAAAGCAATAAAACGATGCAACTACTTTTAGATAAATCTATTCATTTAGAAGTTTGTCCAACCAGTAATGTGCAGACAAAGGCAGTCATTTCTTATAAAAGTCATCCTATTAAATTTTTTTATGATACAGGTATTAAGGTGAGTATCCATACAGATAACCGTACTGTTTCTAACATAACACTTACAAGAGAGTATATAAAATTACAAAAACATTTTGATTTTCAAAGAAAAGATTTCATCAAAATGAATATAGATGCGATCAAAGCTTGCTTTTTAAACAAGGAAGAAAAAGAACTTCTTTTGAGACAATATAAGGAAGCTTGTATGTTGACGAATGAGAGTGAATAGGATATAATAAGTAAGATATTATTTAGATGATGTAAAGAGAGAAGGTAACGTATGAAAGTTGTTTTATTAATTGTATCTATTTTATTAATTGCGATTGTATTATTACAAAGTGGGAAAGCAGAAAGTACCGGCGGTGTTATTTCTGGTGGAACAGATGGCTTGTTTTCAAATAGAAAAGAACGTGGAGGAGAATTATTTATAAGTAGACTTACTTTAATTTTAGGTCTTGCTCTTTTCCTAGTTTGCATTGCAATGAATATTATAAAATAAGAGGGTTTATTAAACTCTTTTTTTTTATTAAGGAAAGGGTCCTTATCCTTATTTCTTTTGTCTATAGCACATATGGTAATATAGAAAGGTGAAAATAAGATGAATAATTGTCAAAATGAGAATTCAAATGCATGCTTCCAAAATGCATTTGATAAAATAAAACGTGACAGTAAATATAAACCATCCTGCTATGTTGGTCCAATAGGTCCGACTGGTGCAACAGGCCCAACTGGTCCAACGGGACCACAAGGTATTCAAGGTGCAACTGGCCCAACAGGTCCAACAGGACCCCAAGGAATTGATGGAGCAATAGGACCGACAGGACCAACGGGACCCCAAGGAATTCAAGGTGTGATAGGACCTACAGGACCAACAGGACCCCAAGGTATTCAAGGTGCAATAGGACCGACTGGTCCAACGGGACCACAAGGAATTGACGGAGCAATAGGACCAACTGGTCCAACGGGACCACAAGGTATTCAAGGTGCAATAGGACCGACTGGTCCAACGGGACCACAAGGTATTCAAGGTGCAATAGGACCAACAGGTCCAACAGGACCACAAGGAATTGACGGAGCAATAGGACCAACTGGTCCAACGGGACCCCAAGGAATTCAAGGTGCAATAGGACCGACTGGTGCAACAGGCCCAACTGGTCCAACGGGACCCCAAGGAATTCAAGGTGCAATAGGACCGACTGGTGCAACAGGCCCTCAAGGTATTCAAGGTGCAATAGGACCGACTGGTGCAACAGGCCCTCAAGGAATTCAAGGTGCAATAGGACCAACTGGTCCAACGGGACCACAAGGAATTGACGGAGCAATAGGACCGACTGGTCCAACGGGGCCACAAGGAATTGATGGAGCAATAGGACCGACAGGTCCAACAGGACCCCAAGGAATCCAGGGTGCAACAGGCCCAACGGGCCCAACTGGATCAGGCGCAATTATCCCATTTGCCTCTGGACCTGCTATTTCTATGACTGTCGCAGAAGATGAGAATTTACGGAGGAGTAGTACCATCGCATTTAATGGTTTTCAAAATGGTATTATAGTATTGAATGGTACTATTTCATTCCTTCTAAATCTACAAACCACATCTTTTAGTATGCCGAGAAATGGTACCATTACATCATTGGCTGCATATTTTACAAATACTGAAATAATTGGAGAAGCAGGCTCTACAATTGAGATTACAGCTCAGTTATATCAATCTACAACTCCAGACAACAATTTTACCGCTATACCAGAAAGTTTAATTACTTTGGCACCCGTTATTAATATGCCATTAGCCCAGGGTGAAAATTTTCATGGGATAGTAACAAATATGAATGCTAATGTAGCTGCGGAAACAAGATTACTTCTAGTATTTACTGCCACGGTTACTGATGGTGTACAACTGTCTACTTCGATCACAGGTTATGCTGGTGGAGGACTCACAATTGCATAAAAAGCATATTTTAATAACAGTTATAGAATATAATAAAAAACATTATACGCAATCAAAATAATGAGAATGAAATCATTTATCAGTAATTTTTTTAGCATTGTGTGACGAATCTTGCTAGTTTACGGGTAATAATATTATTCAATAAAGGGTTTATTAAACTCTTTTTTTTATTATGGAGGGGTTCTTATCCTTATTCTTTTTGACCATGGTACATATGGTAATATAGAAAGGGGAATAAAAGATGAATAATTATCAAAATGAAAATTCAAATGCATGCTATCAAAATGCATTTGATAAAATAAAACGTGATAGTAAATGTAAACCACTTTGTTGTGCTGGTCCAACGGGTCCGATTGGCCCAACAGGTCCTTCCGGCGGTCCAACAGGTCCGACTGGTCCAACAGGTCCAACAGGTCCAAGTGGTCCACAAGGTATTCAAGGTATTCAAGGTGTTCAAGGTGTTCAAGGTATTCAAGGTGCAGTTGGTGCAACAGGTCCAACCGGAGCACAAGGTATTCAAGGTGCAATAGGTCCACAAGGTCCACAAGGCATTCAAGGTCCAGCTGGTACAGCAGGTACGGATGGTGCAACCGGTCCGACTGGTCCAACAGGTCCAGCAGGAACATCTGGTGGTTTAGGAGCAACCGGTCCGACTGGTCCAACAGGTCCAGCAGGAACATCTGGTGGTTTAGGAGCAACAGGCCCAACGGGCCCAACAGGTCCAGCAGGAGCTGACGGTGTTTTAGGAGCAACAGGCCCAACGGGCCCAACCGGCCCAACGGGCCCAACAGGTCCAGCAGGAGCTGACGGTGTTTTAGGAGCAACAGGCCCAACGGGTCCAACTGGCCCAACAGGTCCAATAGGTCCAGCAGCTGGTCTTGCCGCTTTTGGTGGAAGATACAATACAGGTGCACAAACAATTACTATTATTCTTGGTGCTGAATCACAAGTAGCTTTAGCTGACACTTTACCAGCATTAGATGTAACATATGCTCCAGCAAATGCCATTACTATAGCAGAAGCTGGTGTTTATGAAATTGATTACTCACTAAATGTAACTGCTGCTTTAGCAACAACTATTACTTTAGCAGTTAGAAATAATGGAACAGATATCCCATCAGCAACCGTTTCAGATCTTTTATCAGTAGGTGTTCAATCTCTTCTAAATGGTACTACTTTAGTTACTTTAGCTGCTGGAGATGTTCTTGATTTAGCTGTTTCAGCATTATTAGCAGTTGGTTTAACTCTTGGTTCTGGTGTAAGTGCTACACTTACTGTAAAGAAAATTGATGCATAGGTAATGTATGAAACAATATAAAGTTTGCGTATATGCTATATGTAAGAATGAAGAGAAATTTGTAGATAGATGGGCAGCTTCTATGAAAGAAGCAGACGCTATTTACGTTCTAGATACTGGTTCTACTGATCAAACTGTTTCAAAACTAAAAAAAGCTGGTGTTCATGTAACACAAAAAAAAATAGATCCTTGGAGATTTGATGTAGCGCGTAATGAATCTCTAACTTTAGTACCAGAAGATACAGATATTTGTATTTGTACTGATTTAGATGAAGTATTGGAAACTGGATGGCGTAAAAAAGTAGAAAAAGCATGGAAAAAAGATACGACAAGACTACGTTATACTTTTAACTGGAGTTTTGATGAATATGGAAAACCTGCTGTCAGCTTTTATGGAGAAAAAATCCATAATAGAAAAGATTATGCTTGGAGACATCCTGTACATGAAGTGGTAGAAAACATTACCGGAAACGAAGTATATGTTACCGATGACAAAATTGTTGTAAACCATTATCCTGACCATACCAAATCTAGAGGTTCTTACCTACCTTTACTAGAACTTTCTGTAGAAGAAAGTCCAGAAAATGATCGCAATATGCATTATTTAGGTAGAGAGTATATGTATTATCAAAAATGGAATGAATCTATTGATACACTTCTTCGACATCTACATTTAAAAAGTGCGACATGGAAAGATGAACGTTGTGCTTCCATGCGATTTATCGCACGTGATTACCTACATTTAAATAGGTATGATGAAGCAAAAATGTGGTACGAAAAAGCAATCGTAGAAGCACCTTACTTAAGAGAACCTTGGGTAGAATTAGGTATGTTAGAGTATGAATTAAAGGAATATGAAAGTGCTGTTAGTCATTTAAAAAATGCACTTTCTGTAACTATAAATAACAAGACCTATATTAATGAACCATATTGTTATGATGGAACAGTAGAAGATGTATTATCTGTTTGCTTGTTTCCTTTAGGCAAAAAAGAGGAAGCGCTTAAGTATGCGTTAAAAGCATTAGAGATGAAACCAAATGATCAAAGAATCATAGATAATGTAAAATTTATAGAAGAAAGTCTAACTATTTAGATTTTCTTTTTTTTTAAAACAAAAAAAGGATTCAAAGAATTAAACCCCTCCAATGATTCCTTTTTTTCTTAAAAATAATTTTCTCATAAAATCTATAGGAATGACAGATGCTGCTAATAAAATCATAATTTGTAATTCTTTAAAAGTAAGTCCTACTGTTCTAAAGACACTGCCTCCAAAATAGATAAGTATAATTTGTACAATGACAATGAAAGTAACGATTGCTAAAAAGACTTTATTTTTAAATATATTTGCAAATAAATTAAGTCTGTGTGTACGTGCATTGAAACTATTAAAAATATCTATAAATATAAACAATCCAAAGAAAGCAGACATTAAATATTTGGTATCATTTCTAAAGAGAGCATGAAAGAAAGGGAGTTTTAAAAACAAAATACACAATATAGCAGAATAGATACCAGTAAAAAAGATTTCTCCAAACATATATCTATTAATAATAGATTCATTCTTTTTCTTTGGTTTTTCTTTCATATAATCTAAAAGAGCAGGTTCAAAAGCAAAAGCAAGTCCTGTTAGTGTATCCATAACCATATTGATCCACAACATTTGAATAACGGTAACAGGTGTATCAATCCCTATAAAAGGACCAATAAAGGATAAGAAAATCGCACACATATTAACCGTAAGCTGACAGATAATAAATTTACGAATGCTTTTAAAAATTGTTCTTCCAAATAAAATGGCTTTGGAAATAGATAAAAAGTTATCATCTAAAATAACAATATCAGAAGCTTCTTTGGCTACTTCTGTGCCGCTTCCCATTGCGAAGCCTACATCTGCATTTTTAAGAGCAGGGGCATCGTTGACACCATCACCTGTCATGCCTACTACCAAATCAAGACTTTGGGCAATTTTAATAAGTTTTGTTTTATCACTAGGAAGACTTCTTGCGACTACCTTTAAATGAGGTAGTATTTTTTTTATCTCTTCTTCTGTCATTTGATTGAGTTCGTCTGAGGTAAGCAAAATATCTTTAGAAGAGGTAAGAAGTCCCACTTCTTTTCCAATGGCAGCTGCTGTATTTTTATTATCCCCAGTCAGCATAACTGTTTTAATACCAGCTTCTTCTACGAGTTTAACGCCTTCTATCGCTTCTTTTCTAATGTCATCTTTGATAGAGATAATGCCAACCAAAGTCAAATTTTTAAAGGTGTTTCCATAATAAGAATCGCCTGTTGCTAAAACAAGGATACGAATGCCTTCACCGGCTCTATCATTGATATAATTCTCAATGGTTTTTTTATTTGCTAGAGGTCTTTTAAAACCTTCTTCGGTATAGTACTGGGTACAGTAAGGAAGGATTTTTTCCATTGCTCCTTTGATTAATGTTACTTTGTTTCCATTATCAATCATTGTACTTGCATATTTGGCTTTACTATCAAATGGTGTAATCTTAAGTTTTTGAACGGGTTTGATGGGTTCTTTTTTGACAAAGGCAAGCAAAGCTCTATCCGTAATATTGCCTCCAATAATTTTATCATTGCTATAAGTACTTGCATTGTTATAAAGAATGCTGGTACTGACAATGGTATGCAATTTTGGATAAGAAAATAAATCAGCTTCATTATAGTAATGTTTCATACTACCACTTAAAAATTCTGTAACTTCTAATTTTCCTTTTGTTAAAGTCCCTGTTTTATCTGTAAATAAGATATTGACACTTCCTGCTGTTTCAATACCTACTAATTTTCTTACCAAAACATTGTTTTTAAGCATTCTTTTCATATTAGAAGAAAGAACCAAGGTAATCATCATAGGTAGACCTTCTGGTACTGCGACGACAATAATCGTAACAGATAAGGTCATGGCATATAGTAAATAACCAAATAAAACAGGAAAATTGGTAATGGTTTGCATGATTTTATCTGGATCAAAGCCATTGTTAATAACGATCACAGAAAATAAATAAGAAAGAGAAACCAAAAGAGCCCCTATATACCCAATACGGCTTATAATAATGGCAAGTTTACGAAGTCTTAATTTTAAAGGACTATCAGGGCTATCATTATGCAATTCCAAATTCATTTTCCCGTAAACGGTATCATTGCCAATGGTTTCTACTAACATAAGGGCTCTTTTTGAATAAACAGTAGTTCCTCTAAATACTTTGTTTTTATTGGTAACAATGCCATGGACTGCTTCTTTATAAGCTTCTTTTGATTCTCCATTTAAAGAAGATTCATCGACACTGATGTCTCCTTCTATAATCATCCCATCTGCAGGGATTTTATCACCTGTCTCTAGTAAAACAATATCGTTTTTAACAACTTCTTCCACATAGATTTCTTTGATTTGACCATTTCTTTTTACTTTGCATTTTATTTTAGAAGCATCTTCTTGTAATTTTTTAAAGGCTTTTTCACTTCCATATTCTGATATGCTTGATATAAAAGATGCAAATAAAATAGCAATCACAATTCCTATGGTTTCATACCAATCAAAGTCTTTAAATAAAAAGACTATTTTGATAGCAAGGGCAATTAGAAGAATTTTGATAATAGGATCTCCTAAAGCATCGATAAAAAGTTTAAAAAATCCATTTGCTTTTTGTTTAGCAAGTGCATTGGTGCCATATTTTTCTCTGTTTTTTAGTACTTCTTTTTCTGTAAGTCCTGTTTTATTCATAAACATATCCTCCTACCAAAATGTATGAGAGGATATCTTTTCCTAGGAAGATTATTGGCTGACATAATATGCCAAAAAAAACATTTCTGTTTTTAAAGAACAAAAAAAAGAACAAAATCAGAAAACTGGTTCCGAGATTGTTTTTTTAAGTGGCTTGTAAGTAATCTAATGTAATATCAAAATTGGTGCTTTCAGGATTTGGATTCGTTGCGGCTGTCTTCCATGTAACCACGACAGATCCTGTAAGTGTTTCATTTACATCTAAAGTGGTACCCTTAATGTCTGTTAAACCGTTGATCACAATATCAAAGTCTTCTGTACTGTTGTTGTTAATGACTAAATCACTGACAGTTGCTTTTAGAGAACCTGTGTTTTTGATTGTAAAATTAAGAGTAACGGTATCTCCTGGATACGATAGATTGGCATCCATATTGATGCTTGTTTTATCCGCATCTAATGTTGCGGTTGCTTTGGCATCATCTGATATACTAAAATGACTAAATTCTATTTTGAAATCTCCTTTACCACTTGTTGTACCTGTTATATTTAAATTGGTTGAAAGTAGGGCATATACACCTGTTAATACAACTGTAAAAACAAGAAGTCCCATAACAAGCATTTGTTTTCTTCTATTATGCAATAAAACCACCTCCTTAAATAATAAAAGCTTACAATATTAGTATGTATCTAAAATGAAACTTTAAACTTATAATTGATAAAAAAAGGAAAAAGGGAGAAATGTATAGAAAAGGAAAAAAATGGGTATACTATGAAAAATCAGGTATGTGATAATATGAGAAGAAAAAATAAAACAAACACTTTTTTTTTACTAAGTCTTTTATGTCTTTTACTAGTAGGCGTAAGCTATGCGTATTTGTCATCGTCGCTTAGTATTAAAGGGCAGGTTAGTGGAACTTTTAACAATGGTGGTTATATTATTGATAAGGAAAGCAATCCCCATTTACAAATCAGTAATTTAATCATAGGAAAATGGAAAGATGGCAACCAGTATAAATACCAGTATAAGTTTACCATTAGTAATATAGGAGATACTGATTATGATAATTTTAAAATTACTTTATTTTTTAATAATACTTTAACAAGTATTGATATTTGGAATTATTCGTATGAATTGCAAGATAAAAATTTGATTGTCATCAATAAAAAATTAGATTTAAAAAAAGGACAATCTTTAGAAGTCAATTTTATTGTAGGTAGTTATACCGATTCTTTGCTTTTAAATAAAATCAAAAATGAAGCAAGTACTGCTACCGAACAACCCAATCCTGAGAATTTTATTGTCAACTTTAAAAAAACAAATGGATGGGGAAATTACGTGTATCAATACGATGTTACGCTTACCAATAAAACCGGTAAATTTATTACATACTGGCAAATTGATATGCCTCTTCCAGCCACTACCAAGTATCAAAGTGGTTGGAGCGCGGTTTTTGCGGTAAATGGAAATGTGCTGACAATCAAAAATGCAAGTTATAATGGAAGAATGGATCAAAATGGACAAGTGACATTTGGTTTGCAACTGGAGACAAGTCAAATAGATTTCATTCCTAAGGACTATAGTGTGGTGATACGGTGATGAAGATACAAACAAAAATTTATATGGTTTTCTTTGTTCTTTATATTTTACTTTATAAAATATTTTTTCCTTTCTTAACTGATTTTTTGAAATACATAGTAAATCCTTTACTTTGTTTACTCTTTTGTATACTAGGTTATCTCTTTCTCTACCGAAAAAATAGACATTATCTCCGGTATGAAAATGATATCAATTATAGGATTGCCATTGCGTCTATTCTTTATATAACCCTTTTTTATGGAGCCGGTGCGATTGTTGGATATTCCCGCAATCCTTACTTACATACAATGAATGTTCTTGTTATCAATTTATTTAGTATTTTACTAGTAACGCTTTCTAAAGAATATATCCGTAATCTTTTACTAAATGAAGTATTAGAAAAAAAATGGATTTATAAAGCTTTTATTACATTTATTTTTATTATCAACGATTTAAATTTTGTTTTAATGATGAGTCATATAGGAAATGGTTCTATGATTATACGTTTATTTATAGAACTGATTTGTCCTATTATCGCTATTAATATTTTTTCTACTTTTTTATGTTTAAATGATGGTTATTTTCCATCTATGATTTATAGAACTCTTTTGGTACTTCCTTCTTTTTTGATTCCTATTGATCCTAAATTAGATGAAATTATGGTTGCTTTATTTCAAATCTTATTTCCTCTTTTTGCATATTTAAGTATAAGATATATGGTTCGTAAAAAAAATAAAAACAATAAAGAAATACTTGTAAAACCGAAGAAATGGATTCTTACTTTTGTCATAAGTCTTGTTCTTCTTTTATTTGCTTTGGGTGCTTTTCCAACCAAGCCTATTGTTATTTTAACAGGTAGTATGAAACCCAATATTTTAGAAGGAGATCTTGTGATTGTAAGAAAGTGTGATATAGAAAACGTTAAAGAAGGGGATATTATAGAATACCAAATGGAAGACTATACTGTTATTCATAGAATCATTCAAATAAATAATACCAATAAGGGAATAACTTTAACCATGAAGGGAGATAATAATGAAAAGGAAGATAAAGAAGTCGTAACCAAAGAAAATTTAGTAGGGTGCTACCAATATAAAATTCCTTATTTAGGATATCCTACCTATTTGGTGCATCAATTATTTCAAAAAGAAGTGGGTGTCGAAACAAAAGATTAGGTGAGAATATATGAAAAAGAAAGATAAATATTATATGGCAGGCATTATAATCATTTCTGTTATAATTGCTTTTGTATGCATTATAAAATCTTATCCAAGTTTAAAAAGAATTTTAGGAAATGGAAGAGATGCCTTTTATGTATCCAAAACAGTAGACCAAATAGATTCTACTGTTCACATTAAAGAAAATCCTTATATAGAAGAAAAAATCTTACCTAAAAACCAATCTTATATTACAGAACTTACTGATTTTATTCACTTTGATTTTCATTATAAATATTCCTTAGATAGAAGTATGGATATTCTATATAAATATCGCATTACAGGCACCATTGTTAGTAAATATGCCAAAGAAGGTGCTGACGTAGTAGCGAACCCTGTTTGGACAAAAGAATATACATTAAAAGAAGAAAGCAAAAAAATCACAAAAAAGAAACAAATTCAAATTGAAGAAGGAATTGATGTACCTTTAGATTCTTATAAAGAGGTCGTAGGTCGTTTTACAGATGAATATGGACTTCCTATTCATAGTTATTTAGAAGTAAAGTTAGAGGTAAATCTTACCAATAAAGAAGGCAAAAAGAAAAAAGACAATACAAATTATTTAATGGCTTCCATTCCTTTGGATGTAAAAGCATTTGATATTACAACTTCTAAGAATTTTAAAGATACAGAAACGGTTTATTTAGAAGCACCACCAAAAGTAGAAAAAGAATATATGATGCTGATTACTTATATTGTCATTACTATTATAGATATTGGACTTGCTCTTTTCCTTATTAAAAAAATCATTTATAAATACCATAGTCCTTATGTTGTAGAACGTGATAAACTATTAAAACAATATGATGATAGAATTGTTGAAGTTTCAAACTTTGTCAAATATGATGACTGGGAAATGGTGGGTACCAAAAACTTTGAAGAACTTTTAAATCTATCCAATGAAGCTTATGAACCTATATTCTTTTGGGAGAGAAAAAGAAACAGAAACATAGAATCTTGGTTTTGTATTTTAAGAGATAAGGTCATTTATCGATATATCCTTGTAGAAGAAAAATATAAAACAAGTGAAAAATAAATAGATACAACTATTTTTAAAAGACAATTTTATAAAAATATGATATACTTTTGAAAGTAGAAAAGGTGGTAAAATGAAAAAACAAAATACATATATGATTCTTTTAGTCGCAGTTCTTGCTTTTGTAAGTGTCTTTGTTTATATGCAGAAAGTAGACAATAAACTTACAAGTAAAAAAGACAAAAAAGAAATAAAGGAAACCAAAGAAACAGACGCTACTAAGTTTAAAAAAGAATATGAATCTCTTAATAATAAAGTAGATGAAGACAATAAAACATATAAAAAGATAAGTATTGAAGAAGAAAATCCTATGGTATATAGTTCTGCAGAAGAAATTGTAAAAAGATTACAAGAAGGAACTTCTATCATTTATTTAGGATTTCCAGAATGTCCTTGGTGCAGAAATGCCGTGCCAGTACTTCTTGAATCCGCAAAAGAAGAAGGTGTAGATAAAATCTATTACTTCAATGCACTTTCTATTCGTGATCAAAAACATGTAGAAAATGGAAAAATTGTTACAGATAAAGAAGGCACTTCTTTGTATTATGAGATAGTTGACCATTTAAAAGACTTTTTGCCTAGTTATAAAGATCTTGGTGATGATAGTATTAAAAGACTTTATTTTCCAACTGTTGTATTTGTAAAAGAAGGTAAAATTCAAAAGGTTCATACAAGTACAGTCGATTCTCAAAAAGATCCTAGTAAGTCTTTAACACAAGAACAAAAAGAAGAATTAAAAGGTATTTATAGCAAAGAGATACAAGAGATGAGTGCTGCCTTATGTGATGAAAAATGCTAGACCTGTAAAGGTCTTTTTTTTGTCTCTTTTTACAATTTTTGTGTCCAATCCCTGTTTTTGTCGTCTAAAACCCTATAAAAAGTGGTATAATGTTCTAGGAGGTAGTAATGATGTTTACAAACAAAAAAATACTGATACTAGGTATGGCTCGTAGTGGATATGAAGTAGCAAAACTACTAGCGAAGTATAATAATACACTCACTATTACGGACTCGAAGGAGCAAGACGAAGAACGTGTACAAGAATTAAAAGCTTTGGGAGTCAAATATATACTTACAGATCACCCAGAAGATCTTTTAGAAGAATCTTTTGATTGTATGATCAAAAACCCAGGGGTTAGAAAAGACCAACCTGCAGTTGTGAAAGCAAAACAACAAGGTCTTCCTGTTATCAATGAATTAGAAGTGGCTTATCACTTCTTACCTAAAAATGTAACGATTATTGGTGTAACCGGATCCAATGGAAAAACCACAACAACCACTATTTTGTATGAGATTTTAAAAAGAGCTAAACAGAGTGTTTATTTAGCGGGTAACATAGGTGTTCCTTTATCTTTAACCGTACAAAGTATGCAAGAAAATAGCTTTCTTGTTATAGAAATATCCGATCATCAATTGCTTGATATGTATGATTTTAAAGTAGATATAGCCGTTATGACAAACTTAAGTGAAGTTCATTTAGATTTCCATGGAACTTATGAAAACTATAAAAATACTAAGAAAAAGATATTTCAAAATCAAACAGAAAAAGAATACGCTATTTTAAATTTAGAAAACAAAGATGTGTTAGAAGTTTCTAAGGATATAAAAGCACAGAAATGTTACTTTTCAAGTCAAAAAGAAACAGATAGTTATTTAAAAGAACAAACGCTTTATTTATATGGAGAAAAAGCATTAGATACAAATGAAATCAAATTAAAAGGAAATCATAATTATGAAAATATTATGTGTGCCTTACTTGTTCTTCATATTCTTAAAGTAGATAGTACAGAAGCCCTTGCTTATCTAAAAGACTTTAGAGGTGTAGAACACCGCAATGAATTCGTAAAAGAAGTAAATAAAAGAAAATTTTATAATGATTCAAAAGCAACCAATACAGAATCTACAATAACAGCGCTTTCTTCTTTTAATAGTCCTGTTATCTTAATACTAGGCGGACTTGATAGAGGACATTCTTTCAATCCTTTAAATCCATATTTAAAACATGTGAAACAAATTATTTGTTACGGAGAAACGAAAAACAGAATAGAAGCTTGGGCAAGGGAAGTAAAAGTCCCGTGCAGTAAAGTAGATACCTTAATAGAAGCAACCAAAGAATCGTATGCTTTATCAAAAGAGGGAGATACCATTGTTTTTTCACCTGCATGTGCTTCTTGGGATCAATATGACAATTTTGAAATTCGTGGGGATGAATTTAAAAAAGTAGTAGGGGAATTATAGAAATGAACGAGATCAAAAATTCCGTTTGCTACAAAAATGTACCCGTCTATCTATTAAAATTACAAGGAGACGATATTGACTTTAAAAGAATAGACAAAATCACAATCAAAGTGGGAAGAACATGTTTTGGTCTACCAGGACAACTTTCTTACAATGAATTTTATACACAAAGACCTATTGAAATGTATGAAACAATCCCTGTAACAGATTCTAGATTTAATGAATATTTGAAAAGAAGATTAACAAAAGAGCCTTATATAGTAGCGGCCCGTTTTAGTGATTTACAAGAAAAATATTCGATCGCAAGTATAGAACCAGAAGCACCATTCCTTTTTATGGAAAGGCCTTTCTATCAACTTGTTTCTGTAGAACAAAACTTGGTGAAAGAAGAACCCTTTGGTTTAAAAGGAAAAATCAGAAATATAATAGATCATTGTCTAGACGTAGTCGTAGAAAATGAAAAAGAAGAGGGAAAGAGGAGATAATTATGATGAAAATTAAAGACGTAGTAGGAAGAGAAATATTAGATTCAAGAGGAAATCCAACCACTGAAGTAGATGTAATCTTAGAAAATGGAATCGTTGGAAGAGCTGCAGTACCATCTGGTGCTTCTACTGGAGAAAGGGAAGCTTTAGAAATGCGTGATGGTGGTTCCCGTTACATGGGAAAAGGTGTTTTAAATGCTGTAAAACATATCAATGAAGAGTTGAGAGATTTAGTGATTGGTATGGATGTATATGACCAAAAAGGAATTGACGAAGCGATGATTGCTTTAGATGGAACAGAAACCAAAGCAAAACTTGGTGCCAATGCTATTTTAGGTGTATCTATGGCAGCTATGAAAGCAGCTGCTTTAGATAAAGGACTTCCATTATATCGTTATATTGGAGAAGGTACTTTACTTCCAAAACCAATGATGAATATTATCAATGGTGGTGCACATGCTGATAACAAACTTGATTTCCAAGAATTCATGATTGTACCAAATAGAGATTCTATCAAAGAAAGAGTCAGAGTAGGTGCAGAAGTATTCCACCAACTTAAAAAAGTATTAAATGAAAGAGGACTTGCTACAGGTGTTGGAGATGAAGGTGGTTTTGCTCCTAACTTAGAAAGCAATAGTGAAGGATTTGCTCTTATCATGGAAGCAATTACAAGAGCTGGATATACACCAGGAGAAGATGTAAGTTTAGCAATTGATGTAGCAGCTTCTGAATTTTATAAAAATGGAAAATATGAATTGGTAGGAGAAGGAAGAAGTCTTACTACTGAAGAACTAGTAGCGTTCTATGAAGAACTCACTACAAAATATCCAATCATTTCTATTGAAGGTCCAGTAGATGAAAATGACTGGGAAGGATTTAGACTTGTTACAGAAAAACTTGGAGATAAAGTACAACTT
>JAQUWE010000019.1 GCA_028693035.1 Bacilli bacterium
GGGGTTACACTCCCATTTTTAAGCTATGGTGGAAGTAGTTTACTGATTACTTTGGCTTCTATGGGAATATTGCTTAATGTAAGTAGACATCAGAAATGATGTTTTTTTCTGGGGGTATATTTTTATAGTAATAGACATTTCTTTTTATAAAAAAGTAAATTCATGCTATAATGATAGCAGATAGTAAAGACTATAAAAGGAGGAAAAACATTATGAAAAAGATAACTTATGTTACCGGAAATAAAGCCAAGATCGATAGTGCAAGACAAATTTTAGAACCACTTGGTTATGTAGTGGATAATATTAAAATGGATACCATTGAAATACAAGCGGATACTACCGAAGAAGTTGCCATTTACTCTGCCAAATGGGCGAGTGAAAAATTAAAATGCAATGTTTTAAAAAATGATTTAGGATTATATGTAGAAGCACTTAATGGATTTCCTGGTGTTTATACCCATTATGCAGATGATACCCTAGGAGAAGATGGACTCCTAAAGTTATTGGATGGTGTAGAAAATAGAAAAGCGTATTTCAAAGAAGTGCTGGCTTATTGTGAATATGGAAAAGAACCTATCACCTTTACAGGTATTACATATGGAACGATTGCAAAAGAAAAATCAGGAAGGTATGGTTGGAGCTGGGATTTTATATTTATTCCAGATGGGCAAGAAAAAACATTAGGCTATTACCCGGATGATGAAAGATGGAAGTTTTGGAGTTTAGAAGCATATGAAAAACTTGTGCATTATTTAGAGAAAAAGGATACGACACAGTTAGAAGATAAAAGGACAGAAAAAATAGTAGCGCAAAAGGATGTAGTGAACTTGCTTTTTGGAGACAGTATTGCATATGGAGTAGGTGATGATGAACATTTTGGATGGTTCAATCGAATGCAATATAAAACTAGATACCGCCTAAATCATTACTACTGCAATTTAAGTATGCCAGGACAAAGTTCTTGTGACATCATTTCCAGATTTGAACAGGAAACAAAATCACGTTTTAATGAGGAAGATCATTATAGATTATTATTTGCTTTCGGCATTAAGGATGCTTTACTTATAAACCAGAATGCAGACCATGATAAAGTATTTAAAGAAAATATAATTAGAATAATAAATATTGCAAAAAAATATACAAATGATATTACTTTTTTAGGACTATTAGATGTCGATTTAGAAAAAAGAAAAGAGTATAATGAAGACTCTATTAGAAAAATTAATTCTATATTAAAAGAAGTATGTGAATCTCATAATGTACATTTTATAAATATAACAAACAAATTAGATTTGAAAGATTTATGTGATGGTCTTCATCCAAATTCTATAGGGCATGAAATTCTTGCTACTTACATTTGTGATAAAATATATAAGGAAAACTGAACTTTATAAAAAACAAGGATATTATACAAAATAGAAGTAGTTATAAAAAAGTGATTTGGTTACAATAAAAAACCTCAAGATTATTAATTTCTTGGGTTTTTTTAATTTTTATTTCTTCATTATTTTTTGTTTTACTTTTTCTTTTTTTCCTTCTTTTTCCTTAGCTCTTTCCATTCTTACTCTTTCTTTTTCTTTAGCAATTAGCATCTCTATCCTCATATTGTTGATTTCCATTTGTAACATGCATAATGCTGTTTCTGTCTTTTTTTCGTATATAGGATAAGGTTCAATTTCTTCATTAATATTAGGAGCATTTAATTTCTGTAGGTTGTCTTGTAATTTGAATTGTGCCACATTCATTTCATTTTTTAGGTGTTGTATTTTTTCTGTTTCTAGAGCCTCTGGCGTCATTGAAGTAATATTTTTTTCAGTCACATCAAATTGTTTTATAGTCGTTACGTTTATTAACTGATTGATTTCTTCGTTTGAATCATTTATTTTTATTTGAACATTTTTTAATTGATTTATTGTTTTTTGTTTTGAAATACAATATTTTATATTTTCTACTTCTAGTTTTAACTTTCTCTGCTGGCTATCTTTACTTAAAGGGATAAGTTTTAGTGTTACTGAAAGCCCCTCGTATATAATAGCACCTGTAATGGTACCACCTAACATCCAAACTGGAAGTATAAGGAATGAAAGAGAGGTAACAGGTAGTAGTAAAGAAAGTATTTTGGAAGCTATAATAGTAGCCAATAAAAAGGTTGAAGACTTCTCCATAAAAATTTCAAACTTGTGATGAAAATTCTCTTTTAGGAATAAAGTTTTTTTGTGAATTTTATCTAATAATTGTTTCTTCATAGTACACACTCCTTGTCAGGTAGTTATTGTACAGGATTTACAAAGAAGATGCAAGAGAAACAATAAGAATATAATGAAAAATTATATTTGTATTTTTACAATTTGGTGTTTTCCAATCAGTCTTTCCATACATTTTATTCCAGCATTATGTGCTTCTTTACCACCATTGGAATTACAATATTCTGAAAGTACAATTGGGCGGATTCCTTGTTCAAATAAGTCTGTCGCAATTTTTAGAACACAACAGTCTGTATCTAAGCCGCATAGATAAATTTCTGTAGGAACGTTGTCATCATTCTGTTTTTTTATTTTTTCTATAAAAGAAGAATCTATACATGTATAGATGTATTTAGGAATAACTTTATCTACTATATTTTCTAAATTACCAAAGAGTTCCTGTTCTTTTTCTGTTTTTAATTCCTGCCAATTCATAAATCTATCATAAGGACTTTTTTTCTGATTGATAAACTTGGTAGCGAGTACGTAATCAAATGTTTTTTCTTCAACCAATTGTTCTATTTTTTTAGCTGTTTCTACTGTCTTGGGTGTTCTTGTAAATCCATTTTGTACATCAATGACTAATAAAATTTTCTTCATACTATTTTCCTCCAATACTTTTTTAATCACTTTTATTATATCATTGTATAATAAAATATTCGTATATACAATTTTAAAAATATTTGACTTTACAACAAAACTCACTTATACTTATAAAAGAGAGTGTAGGGGGCAATCACATGACTAAAAAAGGCTTTACCATGATCGAACTTCTAGGAGTAATTGTTGTATTAGGACTGCTCGCAACGATTATTTATCCAGTTGTAAATAATTCAATCAATCGTTCTAAAGAAGATTTATATAATGTGCAGATTTCTTCCATTAAAAGTGGAGCAAGAAGTTGGGGTGCTGACCATATGGCAGATTTACCTAAAGAAGAAGGTACTACGATAAAAGTAATGCTAACGGAACTTCAAGAAAACGGCTATGTGGATGAAGACTTACAAAATCCCAAAACCAAAGAAGTATTCGATGGCAGTATTTATGTAACCATTACTATGAAAAACAAAGTTTTAGAATATGAAGTAGGGGGATTATCATGATAAGAAAAGGTTTTACGCTTGTCGAAATGTTAGCAGTTATCGTTATTTTAGCTGCTTTAGGTCTTATTGTGATCCCACTTGTCAATCGTTCTTTTAATAGTTCTATTAAAGATTTATACAATGAACAAATGGAAACCCTTAAAAATGGTGCAAAAAACTGGTCTACAGATCATTTAAAAGAATTACCTGATACAGAAGGTGGTATGAAAGAAGTTACGTTAAGTGAACTTATTACGGGTGGATATGTAGATAAAGAAATCAAAAATCCGAAAACAAAGAAACCCTTTGAAACAGGTACCAAAGTAACCATTGTAAACTGGGATGGTAATTATTCTTATATTCCTATTGATGGAGCCAATCTTGTAATCGATTCAAATGTGGGCATTACAGGCTGGTCAAATGGAATTGGTAGTGGTGGCGTAACGGCTTTAACTGCTACAAATAAAAATGGTGTACGCGCTGCCAAAGTCTCTGTTACAACAGCTACTACTTCTTGGGGAGTGGCAACAAAAACGATAAACAATTCTTTGCTACATAATGGTGGTAAATATACTTTGGAATTTGATATGCATTCTACAAGGGCTATCACAATACAAGTAAATATTATGCTAGGAAATGGTACCCAAAATTTAGCAACCAAAGCTGTAAAAGCTTCTATTCCAGCAAATAAAGATACCCATGTAAAAGGAGAATTTATTATAAATTCTACCGCGATCACTTCACAGCCCTTATATTTTTCTACAATGAATCAGGTTGGAGAATATACATTTTGGAATGTAGAACTTTACAAACAATAAAAAAAGTAAAGTTCTTTTTTTGTAGAATCATTAGACTTTACCTCTCTTTTTTGATACAATATGAGAGGTGATTCGTATGTTATATACATCAGTACATAATGAAAAAATAAAAGAAATGAATAAATTAAAAACAAAGAAATATAGAGACCAAACAGGGCTTTTTCTAATAGAAGGCATGCATCTTGTTGAGGAAGCTTATAAACATGGATACTTAAAAGAAGTGTTTTTAAAAGAAGATACTGCGTTTACGATAGAAGTTCCTTCTTCCTATGTAAGCCAAAGCGTTATGAAATTTTTGAGTGATTTAGAAAGTCCCCCAGAAGTGATAGGGGTTTGCTACAAACAAAAAGATGCCAAACTAGGAAACCGCATTGTCATTCTAGAAGATGTACAAGATCCTGGTAATATTGGAACCATTGTAAGAAGTGCTGTAGCGTTTCATGCAGATACGATTGTGCTTACAGAAGGATGCGCTGATATCTACAGCACGAAAGTAGTAAGAGCCAGTCAAGGTATGCTATTTTCCGTGTCTATTTTACAAAATCAGTTAGAAGAAATCATTCCTCAAATCAAAGAAAAAGGACTTCCTATTTATGCGACAAAAGTAAATGGTGGAAATGATGTAAAAAAGATTGAAAAAACCGGAAAATTTGCTATAATAATGGGCAATGAAGGAAAAGGTGTTTCAAAGGAAGCTATAGAGATGAGTGATACCTATCTTTATATTCCAATGAGCCCTCTTTGTGAAAGCTTGAATGTGGGAGTAGCCACTTCTATTCTCTTATATGAATTAGATAAGGAGGCGTAATATAAATGAAATATATCTATGTCGGTAAAATTGTGGGAACCCACGCTCTAAAAGGAGAAGTACGTATCCTGTCTGATTTTGAATATAAAAAGGATACTTTTAAAATAGGAATGCCTCTTTATATAGGAAAAGAACACAAAAAAGTAGTTATCAATAGTTACAGAGTTCATAAAAATTATGATATGGTAACATTTATTGGTTTTGAAAAAATAGAAGATGTTCTTCCTTATAAAGGACAGAGGGTATATATCAATCGTGATGATATGAAAACAGATTCTATCTTTTTTGAAGATTTAATTGGACTTTCTGTGTATGATGAAGAAGGTTTACTTGGAACCGTTACAGCGATTGAAAAGACAAAAGCCCATCCTATTTTAGTGATAGATCATAAACATCGTATTCCTTATATTCCACCTTTTATAAATGCAGTAGAAGTAGATAAAAAAAGAATTTTAATCCATAATATGGAAGGACTTATTTATGAGAATTGATGTATTAACTCTTTTTCCTTCCATGTTTGTTCCTTTTATAGAAGAATCAATTATCGGAAGAGCGATTAAAAGTAAAAAGGTAGAAATCTACATTCACAATATAAGGGATTATAGTTTAGATCCACATCATAAGGTAGATGATTATGGTTTTGGTGGGGGAGATGGGATGATTTTAATGCCAGATCCTATTTATAGAGCAGTAGATGCTTTAAGAAAAGAAGACACTAAAATTATTTTATTAACACCACAAGGCAAGACTTTTAAACAAGAAATCGCATACAATTTAAGTGGAGAAAAACATCTTTTATTTATTTGTGGACACTATGAGGGATTTGATGAAAGAATTCGTGGTTTAGCGGATATAGAACTTAGTATTGGGGACTATGTACTAACAGGCGGGGAACTGCCTAGTATGATTATTATGGATAGTATCATTCGTTTATTAAAAGGCGTTATCAAAGATGGTTCTTATACCAATGATTCTTTTCAGGAAAACTTATTAGATTATCCTGTATATACAAAGCCAAGAAATTATAGAGGGATGGAAGTACCGGAAGTCTTATTTTCAGGGCATCATGAAAACATAAAAAAATGGCGTTATGAGCAACAGATAGAACGTACCAAAGCAAGAAGACCAGATTTATTAGAAAAGAGATGATTGCATTGCAGGAACAAATATATATAATAATAAAAGAAAATACATCTAAGTTTATTGCTTGTAAGAATTTTAAAAGTCGTTCTGGATTTTTATTGAAACCTAAAAACAAGGTACACTATGCAGGTATCAGAGTCAACCATTTAAATATTGAGTCACCTCTTTTGATTGAAAATCTTCTTAGAAAGAAAGTAAGAAGAAAATTAGAGTTATATTTTAATTACTTGATTACCTATTTAGATGATGGGGATGATGATGGTACTACAGATCTAAGACATGCCTTAAATGATCTAACAAGATATAGAAGTCTTGTTATGAATAAGTACCATGATTATTTAGATGAAAAATATTATGAATTATTATTAAAAAAACTAACGATTTTAGAACTTGAAATTAAAAAGAAAATCACCTTAGAAAAAGATCTTGTTTTTGAAGTATCTAAAAATTTAGAGGAAGAAAAAGAAGAAGTTATTATAGAAATTCCTCCTGTTATTGAGGAAGAACCTGTTATTGAAATTGTAGAAACACTAGAAGACAAACTTGCCAAAAGCGAAATTTCTAAAGAAGAACAAGAAGAAATATTAGGTAAGATAGAAACTGGTGAAATAGAACTAGAAAAAGCCTTAGATTCATTAGAACCAAAGTTAGTAGAAGAAGAGGTTATGGATGAGTTGAATCCGGATTTGGTAGAAGAAGCCATGGATGACTTGGATCCAGAATTAATAGAAGAAGATGTCATGGAGGATTTGGATCAAGAGTTAATTGATCAAGCAACTTTAGAAGCGATAGAATTAGAAGCCGCTATGACCGAATTAGAACCGGAATTAATAGAAGAAGAAACCATGGAAGAACCGGAACTTGAAGCAGAAGAAGAGACTATCGAAGAACCAGAGCTCGAAGTAGAAGAAGAGACTATCGAGGAACCAGGGTTTGAAGTAGATGAAGAGACTATCGAGGAACCAGAGTTTGAAGTAGAAGAAGAAACTATGGAAGAACCAGAGTTTGAAGTAGAGGAAGTGACTATCGAAGAACCGGAACTTGAAGCAGAAGAAGAAACTATGGAAGAACCAGAGCTTGAAGCAGAAGAAGAAACTATGGAAGAACCAGAGCTTGAAGCAGAAGAAGAAACTATGGAAGAACCTGAACTTGAAGTAGAAGAAGAAACTATGGAAGAACCAGAGCTTGAGGTAGAAGAAGAAACTATCGAAGAGCCTGAACCTGAATTAGAAGAAGAAACCAAAGAAGAACCAGAGCCTGAATTGGAAGAAATAAAGGAAGAACTACAACCTGAACCAGAAAAAGAAGAGGTAGTAGAGGCAAAGGAACAAGAACAACCAGGGTTTAAACAAGAACGGCAAGTAAATTTAACACCAGAACAACAAAGGGAAATTATGAATTACTATGCGCAAATGTACCAGCAACAAAATGGATATGAAGAAGAAAATACAATGGGGCGTTCTAGGTAAAAAGACTTGCATTCCTAGTTAAAATGTGGTATTATTAATCATGTGATTCGATGAAATTATTATTTTATGATCATAATATATTGAAGGAGAGTGACTTAGATGAACGTAATTGACAGAATTACAAAAGATCAAATCAGAACAGACATTCCTGAATTTCGTGTTGGAGATACTGTAAGAGTAGATGTTAGAATTACCGAAGGTAAAAGAAGCAGAATCCAAGCATTTGAAGGACTTGTTATGTCAATTCAAGGCGGAGCAGTTGGTAGAAGATTTATCGTACGTAAAGTATCTGGTGGTGTAGGAGTAGAAAGAATATTCCCAGTAAATTCACCTATCATTGATAAATTAACTGTTATCAGAAAAGGTAAAGTAAGAAGAGCTAAATTAAATTATATTAGAAATCTTAGAAGCCAGCCAAGAATTAAAGAGAGAAGAGACAAAGAAACAAATAAGGCAGCATAAGCCTTATTTTTTGTTAGGAGGATACACATGAAAAATGTAAAAGAATTAATGCCCTATATTATCATTGTTCTTGTTGTTATACTTTTTAGATCCTTTATTGCAACCCCTGTTAGAGTAGATGGCCGTTCTATGGAACCTACACTTGACAATAACAATATTTTAATTGAAAACAAATTAGACCGTAAATTTAAAAGATTTGATGTTGTTGTTTTAAAATACAAAAGTACAAAACTAGTAAAAAGAATTGTAGGACTCCCTGGAGAACACGTTGCTTACCGAAATAATATTCTATATGTCAACGGAAGCAAAGTAGATGAAAAATTTTCTCATAAACAAACAGGAGACTTTAAACTCGATTATTTAGATTATGATACCATTCCAAACGGATACTATTTCGTTATGGGAGACAACAGACAAAATTCTATGGATAGTAGGATGATAGGACTTGTTTCGGAAAAACAAATTTTAGGAAAAACATCCTTTAGAGTTTTCCCTTTTAATCACTTTGGCAAATTTTAATAAGTAAGAAAAGATTTATAAACAAATATATTTATAAGTCTTTTTTTATCCTTTTTAAAGAAGTAACTGTTTCTAAAAAGTGTAAAATATGGTAAACTATAATAGTGGTGATAGACATGAATGAAAAGGGTAGCATAGAAAAGAAAAAAATGACATGGTGGAAAGCCCTCTTATATAAATGGAAAAAAGAAAAAGAGAAAAAAAAGAAAGAAATAGAACAAATTAGAATCTGGCAAATGCAAAATTATGGTAAATACTATAGCAAGCCAAAAGTTGTTTTACTTACTGTCTTAGGTCTTTTTTTAGGTTTATTAGGAACCAAAACAAATACTTCTACAAAAAAAGTAGAATTAGAAAAACCAAATACATATAAAGAAATACAAAAAGATATAGAAATTATAGAAGAAAAAAAATTTAAAATTGTAAAAGTAAAAGAAGAAATAAAACCTTCTTTAACACCATCAGAAATTATTCAAAAAAAAGAAATAATACAAACGATTATTGAAGAAATAAAACCAATTAAGGAAAAATATAAAGAAGTAGAACTTCCAAGAGAATCAAAAGTTATTGCCCAAAATATGGTCGCAGTAGAAAATATAAAAGAACTTGTCAAAGAGACCAATCTACTTGCTGAAGAGACACTTACTAAAGGAGATACCTTGTTAAGTCAAAAGAAAGAAGACTTACAAGACCTTGCTCTCGTAAAAGAAACAACCCCAAATAAAGTAACAAAAGGGGCAATATCTCCAAAAGAAAACCAAAAGGTTAATGATTTATTAGAAAAAAAAGAATACAAAGAACTAAAAGAAACAATTGAAAAAACCAATGATATTTTATTATTAAATGAATGTGCTTTAAAACTTAACAAACTTCTTGAAAAAACAGAAGATCCTATTTTAAAAGAAAAATATTTAAAACAACTCAAAAAAATAGAAGAAAAACTACAATTACAAAAACAAGAAGAAGTAAGCATTGTTTCTTCACTCCTTACCTCTGCTGCTATAGGAGTAGCCGCTGTAGCAAGTAAAGGGAAAAAATCTGGTAAAGAAATAGATAAAGAGACAGAAATAAAAGAACATGCCTCAATAGGACTATCACCAGGAAGGCAAGTAAAAGAACAAAATGGAATTGAAAAACAAATTATTAAAAGAACAGAGGATGACTTAGCTGAGATTCTTTTTATGGAAGCACTTATTTGTAATAGTATTAAAAGACACCGTAGAGAAGTAAAAAAATTTAAAAAAAGAGTAGAAAAATTAAAATTACAAGAAAAACATAAAACCATTATGAGTGGCATTAGACATTACTTACAAAGGGTTATTAGACTTTCTTTTTCACTATTTCCATTATCTATATTTAAAAACAAAAAGATTGGTTTTCTAACCAGTACTATTCTTGTCAACAATAACATTAGAAATATGCGGAATGCCGTAAGTAAAGTAGAAGTTCCTTATATTGAACTCGATAAAATTGCTAAAAAAATAAAAGATGCAGAGGAAGAAATGGACTATGCAAGATATATATGCTATGATTCCTTAGATCAAATTTCTTCCTTAAAAAATGAGTTTATGGAACAAGTAGGATACTCTGCTTCTCCAGAAATAGAATCTGTAATGAAACAAATGGAAACTTTAGAAAAGATGCTTAAAGCAAGAACAGAACAAATTCAAAAAGGTTCTGAACACTTACAAAATGTCAAAGAAAAGCAAAAACAAAAAGTAAAAAAGCTAGAAACAATTTACGATAAAATATAATACTATATATAAAAATGAATATGCTTTTACACATATTCATTTTCTTTTGCTACAAATTTATATAAAGTAATTTTATTAGAATTTCTTTTAATCAATCTTGCTTCTTTCATTTTCTTAAGTTCCCGCATCATCGCCGATCTATCCATACAAAGATATTCTGCGAGTTCCTTTAGATTATAAGGAATTGTAAATGTTTTAGCATTTTTCTCAGTTGCTACCTTTTTAAAGTACGCAAGTAATTTCTCTTGCATACTTTTTTTGGTTAAAATATCCATCTTTTCATTTAAAGATTGGTGGTTTAAAAGCAAAAGATTAAATAACATACCAGTTAATTTGGCATGTTTCGTACATAGGGGATTGCATCCCATATACAAATAAAGATAATCAATATAAGCAATCTTCGTTTCTTCCATACTGACCAAAAAGAAGTTGTCATCTGTTTTAGGCAGAATGGTTTCTGAAAAGACATTTCTTTCTATTAATTTTTCCATAATCGAGATGTCTCCATTGTAATCACTGCGGTAAAGATTTGCTGAACCTTCTATAATAATGCCAATGTTTCTTTTTTTAGCATTATACAACTGGATCATTTCTCCTTTACAAAAAGTTTGAACATGCGCATTGGCACAAGTTGACAAAAGATTTAAAAGTTCATTCATATTGATTCTTGCTGCATTCATAAGGGCTTCTCACATCCTTCAAAATACTCTCTAAAAAAAGTATAACAAAAAAACCGTAATGTTGCAAATGCAACACCACTTTTTTTATTTATTTGTTACAATCGTATTAAGGTAGACGAAGGCAAACATAAAATGCATACATAAGGATTCTCTACGCTTATTTTACAGATCATGAGACGGAAGTGGAGGCAGAAGATATGATAGATGTAAAAGAAAAGTATACAGATTTAAAGATTATCAAAAGAAATGGTAATAAGCAAGATTTTAATCCAGAAAAGATTAAAATAGCAATTGGAAAAAGTGCAGAAAGAGTTATGGTAACTCTTACAGAAGAAGCAGAACAAGAAGTTGTAGATATTGTATTATCCCTTTTAGAAACACAAACAAGTGATTTAGATATTCAGCAAATTCACAATTGTGTAGAAGCAGCTTTAGAGCAAGTGAATCCTTTGGTAGCGAAAAGTTACCGTGAATATCGTAATTATAAAAAGGACTTTGTCCATATTTTAGATAAAGTTTATAAAAAAGCACAAGCGATTAATTATATTGGAGATAAAGAAAATTCCAATACAGATAGTGCTTTGGTTTCTACCCAAAGAAGTTTGGTGTATGGAAACTTAAACAAAGAATTGTATAAAAAATTCTTTTTAACAATCTCAGAAGTAGATGCTTGTGAAGACGGATATATTTATATCCACGATATGAGTGCAAGAAGAGATACGATGAACTGCTGTTTATGTGATGTTGGTAAAATCATGGGTGGCGGCTTTGAAATGGGAAATCTTTGGTATAATGAACCTAAAACATTAGATACAGCATTTGATGTAATGGGAGACGTTATTATCAATACAGCAGCTATGCAATATGGTGGATTTACGGTACCAGAAGTAGACACTATTTTAGCCCCTTACGCTAAAAAATCTTATGATAAATATTATAAAGAATATTTAGATATTACAGAATCTGATGATGAAGGAGAGGCAAAAGAAAAAGCAAGAGCTTATGCCTTAAAGAAAACCAAAAGAGAAGCAGACCAAGGGTACCAAGGTATTGAATACAAACTAAATAGTGTTGGATCAAGTAGAGGAGATTATCCATTTGTTACTTTCACATTTGGTGTAGATAAAGATCCTTATGCAGCGATGATTACAGAATCTATTTTACAAGTACACCGCATTGGACAAGGAAAAGATGGGCAGAAAAAACCTACCTTATTCCCAAAACTTGTTTTCTTATATGATAAAAATCTACATAAAGAAGGTGGACAGTTACACAACTCTTTCTTAGAAGCCATTGAATGTAGTAGCCAAACCATGTATCCAGATTACCTATCTCTTACTGGAGAAGGATATGTCCCAGAAATGTATAAAAAATATGGTAAAATTGTAAGCCCTATGGGATGTCGTGCTTTTTTAAGTCCTTATTTTGAACGTGGTGGATTTGAACCAGCTGATGATAAAGATGTTCCTGTCTTTGTAGGAAGATTCAATATTGGCGCTATTTCGCTACATTTACCAATGATCCTTGCTAAAGCAAGAGAAGAGTCAAAAGATTTCTATGAAGTATTAGATCAGTATTTAGAAATGATTAGAAGAGTGCACAAGAGAACAAGAGGATATTTGGCTAAGAAAAAAGCTAGTACCAATCCACTTGCTTACTGTGAAGGTGGCTTTTATAAAGGTACTTTAGAACCAAATGAAAGTATTGAACCTGTTTTAGAATCAGCAACAGCTTCTTTTGGAGTCACAGCTTTAAATGAATTACAATATTTATACAATGGAAAAAGTATTGTTGAAGATGGTGCATTTGCTTTAGAAGTTATGCAATATATCAATGCTAAATTAGATGTATATAAAAAAGAAGACCATATGTTATATGCGGTTTATGGTACACCAGCAGAAAGCTTATGTGGTACACAAATCGAACAGTTCAGAAAAAAATATGGTGTTATAGAGGGTGTTTCTAGTAGAGAATATATCTCTAATAGTTTCCACTGTGGTGTATGGGAAGAAATCAGTCCTATACAAAAACAAGATTTAGAAGGAAGATACTGGGATTTATTCAGAGGTGGAAGAATTCAGTATGTAAGATATAATCTAAATTATAATAAAAAAGCAATGGTTACTTTAATTGAAAGAGCCATGGAAAAAGGCTTTTATGAAGGGGTTAACCTATCACTAGCTTACTGTAATCACTGCGGACATGAAGAACTTGATATGGATGTTTGTCCAGAATGTGGTAGTGATGATTTAACAAAGATAGAACGTATGAATGGATACTTGTCTTACTCAAGAGTTCACGGAGATACAAGACTCAATCATGCTAAAATGGTAGAAATATCAGAAAGAAAATCAATGTAATGAAAGGAAGTGTTCCTTATGAAATATCATAATATAACAAAAGCAGACATGTTAAATGGAGAAGGTTTAAGGGTGGTTTTATGGGTATCTGGTTGTTCTCATAAATGTCCTTCTTGCCACAATTCCTTAACATGGGATGAAAATGATGGAATTGATTTTACGGAGGAAACAAAGAAAGAACTTTATAAAGAGTTAGACCAAGATTGGTGTGATGGTATTACCTTATCCGGTGGCGATCCTTTATTTCTAAAAAATAGAGCTGCTATTAAAGATTTGGTAGTAGATATCAAAAAGTTATATCCAAATAAAACCATTTGGAGTTATACAGGATACACTTTTGAAGAATTAAAAAAACAGATCCATACAGATGAAAATCTATTAGAAATCCTAGAAAACATAGATGTTTTATTAGATGGAAGATTTGTAATCAATCTAGCTAGAGAAAAAGCAAAATATGTAGGAAGTTCTAACCAAAGAATTATTGATGTAAAAAAGAGTTTAGAAAACAGAAAAGTTATATTATATGTACCTAATAAAGAAGAGGAGGTTGAGCCTGTTACAAGTTAAGTGGCTCTCATAAGTAAATGATAAATGAAATCAATGTAAACGTAAAAAAAATAAAGGAAGAAGCACATATTCCTTTTTATGCAACAGAAGAAGCAGCAGGCGCAGACCTTTATGCTGTATTAGAAGAAAGTGTTACCATCAAACCCAATGAGACATTTTTGGTACCAACAGGCCTTACCTTTGAATTTCCAAAAGGAATCGTAGGACTTGTTTACGCAAGAAGTGGCCTTGCTTCTAAAAAGGGTTTAGCACCTGCCAACAAAGTAGGGGTTGTAGATAGTGATTACCGTGGGGAAGTCATGGTTGCCTTACACAATCATTCTGCTATAGAACAAACTATCGAAAATGGAGAGAGAGTAGCGCAGTTTGTGATTATGCCATACTTCAAAGCCAATTATAAAGAAGTAGAAGATATCAATGAAACAGACCGTGGTACTGGGGGCTTTGGTTCTTCAGGTATAAAATAAGTCATAAATAAATTTTAAAAGAGCAAAGGAAATTCCTTGGCTTTTTTTTCGTGCATTTGTAAAATGATTTACAATATCTTTATCTGGAAAAGTATATATGTTATACTAGCACTAGTAGTATTATAGAAGAAAATAAATAGGAGGAAGATGTATCATGAAAAAAGTATTGTTCGCTACAGGCAACCCAGCTAAAGTCAAAAGATTTGCTAAAGATTTATTAAAAAGAGATATAGAATTATTGTCTTTAAAAGACATTGATACAGATATAGAAGTAGAAGAGAATGGAAAGGATGCTACTGAAAATGCTATTATTAAAGCAAAAGCTTGTTATGAAGCAACAGGAATGTCAACCCTTGCTATGGATGATACTCTATATATTGAAAATATAAAAGAAGAGTTGCAACCAGGAATGTATGTAAGAAGAGTGGGTGGCAAAAGATTAAATGATGAAGAAATGATAGAATATTATTCTTCACTTGCTAGAAAATATGGAACCAGTGGCAAGCTTACAGCCAAATGGGTGTACGGAATGGCTCTTATAAATAAAGGAGAAATAAAAACATATACATGGAGTAAAAATGATTTTTATATAGTAGAAACCCCATCCAGTATTATAAAACAAGGATATCCACTTAACTCTATTTCTATGAATAAAAAATTGAATAAGTATTTTACAGATATGACAAAAGAAGATATAGATGCTTGTAAAGAAAATGAAACAGACGTTATTGATTTTATTGCAAGTAATCTAGAATAATAAAAAAGAAAAGGGGAAAATAAAATGGCTTTTGATTATAAAAAAGAATATAAAGAATTTTATATGCCTAGAAATAAACCAAGTATTGTAAATGTACCTAAAATGAATTATATTGCTGTAAGAGGAAAAGGAAATCCCAATGAAGAAGAAGGAGAGTACAAAAAGACAATAGGACTTCTTTATGCAATCGCTTTCACACTTAAAATGAGTTATAAAGGTTCCTATCAAATAAAAGACTATTTTGCGTATGTAGTCCCACCACTAGAAGGATTTTGGTGGCAAGAAGATACAAAAGGCATGGATTATAATAGAAAAGAGGATCTACATTTTATCTCTATTATTCGGTTACCAGACTTTATTACCAAAGAAGATTTTGATTGGGCCATAAAAGAAGCCACTATAAAAAAGAAAACAGATTTTACAAAAGTGGAATTTCTAACCTACGAAGAAGGACTTTGTGTACAGTGTATGCATATAGGATCTTATGACGAAGAACCTGTTACGGTAGACGCTATGCACACCTATATGAAGGAAAATGGATATGAACTTGATATAACAGAGAACCGCTTCCATCATGAAATTTATTTAAGTGATCCTAGGAAATCCGATGTCAGTAAACTGAAAACAGTGATCAGGCATCCTATTAAAAAAAGCGAAAATAAATAAAAAGAAATAAAAAGAAAAGAGGGGTTTGATGCAAGTAAGAAATAATTATCAGGAGTGTTTAACAAATTTAGCTTGTTCGATTAGAAAATATTTTGGTTTAGAATACGTGCACAATACACTAGAATATATAGATAAAATACTAGAAGAAAGAAAACCTAAAAATGTAGTCACCATTTTATTTGACGGGATGGGTTCTAGAATTTTAGATAGAACACTCTCTCAAGATAGTTTTCTTATACAAAACAGAATAAAAGAAATCACAACGGTGTTTCCTGCTACCACAGTTGCGGCTACTACGTCTATTGTAACAGGGCTAAATCCTGTTGAAACGGGTATGCTTGGATGGAATATGTATTATAAAGATATCGATAAAATCATCACCACTTTTTTAAACGTTGAAAAAGGGGATACAAATAGAATTCCTTTAGAAGAAGCCATTTTGTATAAACAAAAACATATGAAAACAAAAACAATAATGGATGATATCAACGAATTAGGGAAAGATAAAGGATATGGTCTATTTCCTTTTGGTCCATCAGCTTATTATACAGTGGATGGTATGTTTGAAAGAATAGAAAAACTATGTAAAAAAGAAGGTAGAAAATATATTTATGCATATGATACAGAACCAGATCACTCTATGCATGATTTTGGAAGCGAAAGCGATAAAGTGAAAGAACTTATAAAATATAGAAATCGTAAAGTAGAGGAATTAAGTAACAAAATAGAAGAAGCTATTATTTTCGTAATTGCTGATCATGGACATTTAACTGTTCAAAATATTCATTTAAAAGAATATCCTGCTATCATTGATTGCTTAGAAAGAAATACTTCTTTAGAACCAAGAGCCACTAACTTTTTTATAAAAGAAGATAAAAAAGAGGAATTTGTGAAATTGTTCCATGAAACCTTTTCTGCAGATTTTGATTTATATACAAAGGAAGATGTTATAGAAAGTAAATTATTTGGAGATGGGGAAGAAAATTCTATATTTAGAGATGCCTTAGGAGACTTCCTTGCGATTGCGAAAGGCAATAAAACCTTGCTTTATAATGGAGACATTGTGTTAAAGTCGCAGCACGCTGGATATACTGATGATGAAATCTATATTCCATTAATCGTAATATAAAAAAGTATAATAGAAAATAGTAAAATGCATTTCGTACATAAAAATAAATAAAAACAAATGAGAAATGCGAACGCCCGTATACAGTGCGCAATTGCCACTTACAAATGGTAGTATATTTTTAGTAAATTTTATAAGATTGTTTAAGAGGTGAAAAAATGAATATAAAAGAAATAATTTATGAAAAGAGAACAGAAGCAAAATTAACCCAAGAACAATTGGCAGAACAATTATCCGTTGCGAGACAAACAATTTCAAAATGGGAAACAGGAGAAACTGTTCCAGATTTAGAAAGCATTAAAAAACTTGCGACCATTCTTCATTTCTCAGTAGATGAAGCATTGGGAATAGAACCTATAGAAGAGGAAGATGATAAGACAGAGTGGTTTATTATTGGGGGCTTTGTTATAGGAAATGCTTTAGGTCTTATGCTGAACAACTTTTTACTAGGATACGTATTCGCTAGCATTGGGCTTGGTGTAGGTTATTGCATGAATGCTTTTAAAAAATAATTTTAAAAAAAGAGCTAAACTTAATTGTTTAGCTTTTATTATAGACATAAAAAATTTGTTTTACATTCCCCAAAAGGTTTTAAAGTCTAACTTTATAGAAATATATAAGTATGGTATAATAAAATAGAATTTCATAATAAAAACAATAGAGTCAATATCTATTTGGAGGAAAAATGATGCAACTAAATAAAGAAATATGGATGAAAGAAGATATAGAAAAATTCCAAAACTACCTAGAAAGTTTTAGAGAAACAGATGAAAAGAAAATAAAGTGGAGCCGTAACTTATTAAATACCGCCCTCCCTACACTCACGATAAAAACACCGGTTATGAAAGAAATTGAAAAAGAAATTTATAAAGGAAATTATTTATCATTCTTAGATCTTATGATTTGGGAATATTATGAAAACACAGCTATCAATGGAATGCTTATTTGTAGGATTAAAGACTTTGATAGTATGAAAAAATATTTAGACAGATATAGCGATTTGGCAGACAACTGGGCTACCTGTGATTTATTAACCTTTAAAATAAAAAATAATGAACAAAAATATATGGATTTAATTCATCAATATATTAAAAGTACAAAACCATTCAAAAGAAGAATAGGCATAAAAGTATTGTTTGAATTTGTAGATGATGAAAAATATTTACCTACTATTTTTTCTATTTTAGATACCTTTAAAGAGGAAGAAAACTACTATGTCAATATGATTAATGCATGGCTATTAAGTGATTGTTTCGCAAAACATAGAGACAAGACAATCGCATACTTTGAAAACAATAACCTAAATAAATTTACTACCAATAAAGCTATCTCTAAATGCCGTGATAGCCGTAGAATTTCTAAAGAAGACAAAGAAATGCTTTTAAAGTATAGAAGGAAAGAGTAAAACCATGAATAGTGAAATTTTATTAAATAATATAGACAAAATTCATACAACGAAAATGGGTGTGGATAGGATCAAAAAAAATTTAAAATTATATACAGAAGACGTAGTAGACTATTGTATAAAAAAGATACAAGATAAAAATTGCCATATTACTAGAATAGGGAAGAACTGGTATGCAGAAATAGACCACTCTATAATAACCGTCAATGCACACAGTTATACTATAATTACCGCACATTTAATGAAATAGATAGTAGAATTAGAAATATATATCTATATAATAAAAAAGATGAAATAGGTGGAAATATGAGTAAAATAGAAACAACACTTTGTTTACTGAAAAGAAATAATGAAATATTGTTAGCTATGAAAAAAGGAGGATTTGGCATTGGAAAATACAATGGTGTTGGTGGAAAGATTGAAAAAAATGAAACACCAGAAGCAGCTATGATTCGTGAAGCCAAGGAAGAAATTTTGGTAACGCCCACCCAATATAAAAAAGTAGGTCTTGTAGAATTTGATGAATATTACAAAGGAAAACAACAGAATCTACTTTTCCATTTATATATGGTTTATGATTGGCAAGGCATACCTACTGAAAGCGATGAAATGAATCCGAAGTGGTTTCCTATTAGTGACATACCCTATGACCAAATGTTTTCTGATGATCAGTACTGGTTACCTCTTGTTTTAGAGGGTAATAAAATCAATGCCTATTTTAAGTTTGATGAAAACTGGAATTTGATTGAAAAAGAAATACAGCAGTTAAAAGAGGAGCAACAGGTAATTTAAAAAATAAATAATAGGAGAAAACAATATGATACAGTTTGTAGCTTTGTTAAGAGGAATTAATATTAGTGGTAAAAACAAAGTACCAATGAAGGAACTAAAAAATAGTTTTGAAGAACTTGGTTTTAAAGATGTCGTTACTTATATCAATAGTGGGAATGTTATTTTTACAAGTGATAAAGAGGACCTTTGTTATATCACTGAAAAGATTATTGACATGATAAAAGAAAAGTTTGGTTTAGAAATACCTGTCTATGTTATATCTATAGAAGAATTAGAGGCTATCTTAAAAGAAGCGCCTACTTGGTGGGGTAATGATAATAAAGAAATATATGATAATATTATTTTTATTTTACCACCTACTACATATGAAGAAGTATTTGAAGAAATTGGGGATGCTAAAAAAGAGTATGAACAAATAAGCCATTATAAAAATACAATTTTTTGGTCCTTTACTCTAAAGGACTATTCAAAAACAAATTGGATTAAAACAGCAAGTTCTAAAATTAATAATAGGATTACAATTAGAACTGCTAATACAATAAAAAAAGTAATAGAACTAAGTAAAAAAATATAAAGGAGGAGTGTACATATGAGTAAATATAATACTTTATGGAATTATTTTAAAGATAAAAAAGAAGAAACAATTATTTTGACTTATGAAGATATTCAAAATATCTTAGGCTTTCCTATTGATCATTCTTTTTTAAATTACAAAAAAGAGTTAAAAGAATTTGGATACGAAGCAAAGAAAATATCAATGAAAGAAAAAAAGATTATTTTTATTAAGACAATAGGTGAATAGTCATACAAGGTAATATAAAAAGAAAAAATTTAAAAAAGGAGTGTATGTGAAATGAAATTGGAATTAAAAGAAAGATTAGAATTATTTGATGAAACAAGTTCTCTTAAAGACATTCAAACATATATAAAAGATATGACCAAAGAGAGAAACTTCAATGGAGGTACTATCGAAAACAAAATGATGCTTTTGGTAGAAGAAGTAGGAGAATTAGCAAAAGCAATTAGAATAGATATAAAAGATGGTGTAGATTCTTCTAAAATATATGATACAAGTGTAGAAGAAGAGCTTGCTGATGTATTTATCTATTTGCTTGATATAGCAAACAGACACCACATTGATCTTTTAACCGCTTTACAAAATAAAGAAAGAAGAAATTGTAAAAGAGAATGGAAATAAAATAGTATAATAAAAAATAGAAAAGAGGAAATTATGAAAAAAATAATGCTAGGAAAAAAAGAAGGACAAGAAGCTTTAAATAAACTATCTAAAACTTTAGATGGTTTAGAAGTAGACTTTAAAAAGACAATAAAAAATGATCAATCAAAAAGAAAAGGGAAAACTACAAAAATAAAAAAAGAAAAATAGAATTTGAAACAAAGGTTCCAGTTACAATAATCGGTACTGGTGAAAAAGAAGAAGATATAATTGATTTAAGAAAATAAAACAATTTTCCTATTTTTCATTTTATGTCCTGTCAAAAAGAGTCATTTTTATATATAATTATTTTGCAAGGAGGTAGAATATGAATCAAGAAAAAACAGGTAAATTTATTGCTACATTACGAAAAGAAAAAAAATTAACACAAGAGCAACTCGCAGAAAAGTTAGGTGTAAGTAGTAAATCATTATCCAGATGGGAAAATGGAAGATGTATGCCAGACTTTTCCTTATTAGATGCCATTTGTAAAGAATTAGAAATCAGTGTTTCAGAACTTTTAAATGGAAGAAGAATGAATAAGGAAGACATGAAAGGTTTAAAAGAAACCATTCGTAATTTAACCGAGTATTATGCAAAAAAGAAGAAAACAAGCAGAAAACAAGTATTTGGATATATCAAGTTAGGTATAGTAGGTATTGATATGTTAACAAGTATAATTTGTCTTATTTGTAATTATGTCATAGATAAACAATTTGATTGGTCACTGATTGTAATTGCATCATTACTATTTAGCTGGGTACTACTTATCCCAATCCTCAATCAAAAAGAACAACCCGTTAAAAAATGCTTAGCTGTATTAAGTATTGCCATTGTTCCTTATTTATTTGTTTTAAGTAAAATTATAGGAGAGGAACTTATCTTTAAAATGGGTGCAATTATATCTATTGTATCCTTGCTCGCTATATGGGGTTCCTATAGTGCATTTGTAAGATTTAAAAATAGAAAGTTATTTGCTACAGGTATTACTTTCCTTATTGTAATTCCCTTAACATTTGCCATAAACTCTATTGGGGTATATTTCATGCAAACACCTATTAGAGATTGGATTTCTGATCTTGTCAATATTCTATTTTCTCTTGGTCTAGCCATTCTTTTCTTTTATATAGATAGAATCAAAAACAGATATAAAGAGAATGAAATAGATTAGAAATAATAAGATACGCGTAAAGTATCTTCCTATTTAAAATGATAGAAAAACGATTGTCAAAATAAATTTATAAGAATCTACACAAAATAAAATGGTGTGGTTTTTTTTATGTTAAATTAAAGATAATAAAAGCTATTAAAGAATGTATTTGCATTATAAAATGAACATAAAGATATTTAGTGCTGTGCTTTATAAACCATAGTAATTATGTTATAATAACAAAGGAAATAAAGTGGTAAATAGAAAAAAATGGAGAAGCAAGATGAAAGAGAATATAATAGAAAAACTTTCAGATTATGAACATAACAGATGGGCTAGATGGCAGAAACATTTATTTAGTAAAAGTATAAAAAATTATGATGGTAGTATTACTATTCCAAAAGAATATGTTGACAGATGGACAAGACAAATTAATACCAATTATTGTGATTTGTCTAACAATGAAAAAGAATCAGATAGAAGAGAAGCTAAAATAATTTTAGAAATAGTTGATGGTGAAAACCATAATGTAAATAAAACTTGACATTTTTTATCCCATAACATATAATAAAAATGTAAACAACATTTTACATTTTGAAAGGATGATATACATGGGTAAATTTATTAAAAAAGCAGATGAAATGGAAATGACAATCAATTTTAAGGCAATGAGACTATCGTGGGTTTTTCTAACACTTTCTTTAGCTGTATGGGATATATATATTCTTATAAAGGGAGAAACAAGCAATTTAGTCACATTATTAATAGCTGTAAATCTAATTATATTTTCTGGTAGCAAGTTATACTATGCAAAGAAAATGACAACTTATGATAAAAAATAATCTAAAGAAAATAAGAAAAGAAAAAAGTATTACACAAGAATTTATAGCAGAAAAATTAGGGGTTACTAGACAGACTATTATTGCAATTGAAAATAATAAATATAATCCTTCACTAGAACTTGCTTTAAAAATAAGTGCTTTTTTCCATAAAAGAGTAGAAGATATTTTTTACGAAGAAAAATAATTATTTTAAAATTGAATGATAGCATACCTTTATAAAAGATATATAAATCATATAATGTAAGGAAGATGGTAAAGTGGCAACTACAAAAAATTACAAAGAGTTTGTCGTAGAACAATTGGGTTTATTAGAAAATATAACATATAAACCTATGATGGGTGAATATTTACTATATTATAAAGGCATATTATTTGGTGGAATTTATGATGATCGATTGCTTGTTAAAATAGTTGATAGTAATAAAAAATATAATATGCAAGTGGCAGTTCCTTATGAAAGTGCAAAAAACATGTATTTGGTAAATGATATAGACAATCAAGAAACCTTAAAAGAAATAGTGCTTGCTACTTATAAGGATTTATCAAAATAGTACTTTGGTTGATATACCAGATTGCATTTTATATCTATGAATTTTTAATGTTAATATCCATTGCTTGTAGCAATGCTATATTTCTCATATAATGTTTTTAAAGAAGAGAGGTATAAGAAATGTTAAAAGAAAACATTAAAGCAGGCAGAAAATCAAAAGGGCTTTCACAAGAAGAACTTGCCATCAAACTAAATGTGGTAAGACAAACCATTTCTAAGTGGGAGCAGGGATTATCTGTTCCTGATTCAGAAATGCTAATCTCTATAGCAGAGGTACTAGAAACGCCTGTAAGTACTTTACTTGGAGAAACTATTTCTGACCGTAAAGTAGATGATATAAAAGCAATTTCAGAAAAATTAGAAGTTATTAATCTACAACTGTCACAACGAAAAAATACACGAAGAAAAATCTTTCATTGGTTATTTATTCTATTGTGTGCAGTGATTATTATGATTTTTGCACTTTTAATAGTACTAAATAGTTCTTATCTAAATTGGGATTTTAGCAATCCTGAAACGGCAGTAGTTGGAACAGCAGCACATGCGTTTGAATGGCTATTTGTTAGATTGGCACCTATTATTCTTATAGGTGGTATCTTAGGAATAGTCTTGACACAAAAAAAAGTTTAAAATCGTTTTTCATTTTAAAAAAAGTATATTTTAAATTACAATTTAAAGGACAAATGCAAGTCCTTTTTTTCTAACAAAAAATTAAAAAAATATCAATATTAGAGGTGGGCATATTCCTATATGTTTACTGTGGATGAAAAAATTAGGTAATGGAAATAGATAGGGAGGATCGTGCTAGAAATACAAGAAAGAATTACTTACCTATCAAAACGAATATATTGAAACGTTAGGCTTTATAAATAGTCATAAATATGATATACTTTTTAAGTAATTTACCTATGATTGAAAAAGGAGAAAAATATGAAAAAAATGTTTTTAGTATCATCATTTAAAGATGTGTCAAGTATATTTGAAAAGTTTGAAGAAAATGTAAAAGGAAAGACAGTAACATTTATTCCAACAGCTAGTAATGTAGAAAAAGTAGTATTTTATGTAAATGCAGGAAGAAAAGAATTAGAAAAGCTTGGCATGATAATTGATGAACTTGATATATCGGCTGCATCTCCAAAAGATATAAAGGATAAGTTAATCAATAATGATTACATTTATATAACAGGAGGCAACACTTTCTTTTTGCTTCAAGAGTTAAAAAGAACAGGTACAGATCAGATAATCATAGAGCAAGTGAATAATGGAAAAGTATATATTGGAGAATCGGCAGGTGCTATAATAACAAGCCAAAATATTGAATATGTAAAAGGAATGGATAATGCTAAAAAAGCACCAAATCTAGAAGATTATAATGCTTTAAATTTACTATCATTTAGTACAGTTCCACATTGTGATGACTTTCCATTTAAAAAAGTAGCAGAAAAGATTATCGCTACTTATTCTGATATTTTGGATTTAAAACCAATCAATAACAAACAAGCGATTTTAGTTGATGATAAAGACATTAGGATAGAGACTGTATAGACATACAAATTCTAGCTTGTGCAATGCAAACATTTTGTTAAAGCAAAGGAGCAGTAAATATGATAAAAGAAAAAGATTTAATAGTAAATAAATTTGAATTTAAATATCTGAAATCAGTAATGGAAATATATTATAGCTGTTTTGAAAAATACAATCGATTTTCTATTTTTAAATTACTATTTAATATTTTTAATAAAAACGCTGAAATGTATTTACTGCTTAAAGAAAACAAAATAAAATCTTTTATTTATACAATAAATTATCAGGGTATGTCTTTTATACTTTATTTAGCAGTAGATAAAAAGGAACAAAGCAAAGGGTATGGTAGTTATTTATTAAACTGGTATTTGAATAAGGTATCAAATAAATTGGTTTTCGCAAATATTGATGAGATAAATATTAAATTTAAAGACAATTCCGAAAGAAAAAAGAGGTTAGAATTTTATATAAGAAATGGCTTTCATTTGACCAAATATTTAAGTACGAATGCAAGTAATAGATGCCACATTATCTCCAATAGTGATGTAGTAGATATAAATAAATATGTAGAATTAGATAAAACAATTTCAAAATTCTTTTTTACTAATACAGATAAAATAGAAGAATTTATTGTATCTGAAAACGATGAAGTCAATTTATTATTAAAATAAATCGAAAAACGTGAAGCCAATTAATTTTTAAAGGAGATAATATAAATGGAAAAGAAAAATATAGATTTAAATGCTATTAAGGTAGTTATTTTTGATTTTGATGATACGTTAGCTATTCATAAAAATAGAGATTATGTGAAGCAACGTAATGAAAACAAGGAAACCTTATTAAATTATTATTATAATGGATACTTAAATCCTGACACTTTTTATGATATTATAGAGCCATGTTCAATATCAAAAAAACTACAAAAACTTGTTGATATTTGTGAAAAACAAGGTATTAAAATGTATTGTGTATCGGGAATGCATTTTTCCTTTCTATTAAGAGCAAAAGAGAATTATTTACATAAGTATTATAGTGAAAATATAGAAATAATCTCAGCTAGAACTCAAGAGTTAAAGTGTGATGCAATAAGAATTATTCAACGAATTAATAATTGTAAATTAAATGAAATTATTTTTATAGATGATATTAAAGATAATATTATTATGTTTAATAATATGGGAATACAAGGGTTTTTACCAGAAGAAATTCAATTATAGATAGAAAATAAAACCCATTCACTAATCCTTATAAAATAATCGCTTTTTAAAATTGAGTTATTACATATGTTATTTAAAATAGATAAAACAGGTGATAAATAAAAGGAAAGGAGAATTAAAGTGGAAGATAATAAACTAATAATATATAAAAATAGTAATGGAAATATAGTTGTAGATGCCATATTAAAAGATGATACGCTCTGGCTATCACAAAAAGGAATGTCAAAAGTTTTTGAAATTGGTGTTCCTGCAATTTCTAAACACTTAAAAAATATATTCGAAGAGAATGAGTTAGATAAAGATTCAGTTGTTTCCAAAATGGAAATAACTGCAGATGATGGTAAAAACTATAATACAGAAGTTTATAGTTTAGATGTAATAATTGCTGTGGGATATCGTATTAATTCAAAAAAAGCAACCTAATTTAGAATATGGGCAACCTCAATATTAAAAGAATATATGACAAAAGGTTTCGCATTAAATGATGAAAGATTTATTAAAGGAAATAAACAGGATGCAAAATATTTTGATGAATTATTAGAACGTATTAAAATTATTAGGGTTAGTGAAAGAATGGCCTATCAAAAAATTACTGATTTATCTATAGCTACCTCTATAGATTATAATCCAACATCTGAAGAAGAATATATTTTTTTCAAAATAGTGCAAAATAAGTTACATTATGCGATTAGTGGACATACTGCTGCAGAACTGATACATAATAGAGTAAATTCAGAAAAAGAACATATGGGACTAACTACTTGGAAAAATTCTCCTGATGGTTTAATATATAAATATGATGTGACAGTAGCTAAAAATTATTTGAATGAAAAAGAATTCAACAAACTAAATGATTTAGCAAATGGTGGTATTCTTTACAAAATAATAAAATTAATGAAAATTTAGGAGTATTTTCAATTACTTTGGCTACCTCTATAGTTTGTGCATATAACATGATAAAGAAAGTCAGTGCTTACAATGATTTATCGTTATTTATAGTTCCTACTTTAGCAATTGTATAGTAGGAATATGTTTATACTATTGGGTAAAACGTGCAGCTGAAATTCAATATAAAATAAATCTTCGAGATACAAATAATCAATCCTTACGAGAAGAATTAGAATACCAAAAAAAGATGTTAGAAAATTTAAAAGAAGATGTTGCTAATCAAGCAAAAATTCGACATGAAATTAATCACAAAATAAAAGTTATTGATAATATGGTATTAGATATGACAGAAATGCCAGTAGTAAGAAAAAAGTTTAAAAAAGAATATGGAGCTGATTTTGACGAACTTTTAGAAATGATTAGTGATTTAAAATCATCAGCTTCAAATACATCAATAACTAAATTGGAATCTACAAAAGTTTTTCAAATTGATCGTACAATAGAGAGTCTTCAATTAGAAGCTATCAAAAATAACATTACATTTGATTTTAAAATGAGAGGGAAGTTTACTACCAAATACATAACAGATGAAATTTTAGATGCAAAAAAAATTTCTACTTTATTATCTGATCACGTTAAAAATGCATTTATATCAATCAACTACCCACAAGGAAACTGGTGGAGCTGGATATGGATTTATGACTTCCTTTGAAACGATTAGAAGTATAAATGCTAGTCTTGTAATTGAAGAATTTGGATATAAAGAGAATCAGTACACGAAATCGATTGGGATAATTTTTGATAATAAGAACGAATATAGAATCAAATCTTATCGACATTCTGAAATACGTGAAATTGATAAAGAAAACAGAATAATTATATCATCGAAAAGTGACACTAAAAAAAGAAAAATGTTAGTCCCATGAAGACAATTACTGTCTTTTTTTATTGATAATTTATAATAGTAAGAGTATTAAAAGAATACTTAAAAAAGAATCGAGAAGTAAAAGAAGTAATTCTCTCAGGTGGAGACCCGTTAAGTATAAATTATGAAAGTTTGAATTATGCATTGGAAGAACTAAAGGAATGGGATATTCGAATTCATACAAGAGCAATAGTTTATAATCCAGAAACATTTAATGAAAAAACAATTGACCTATTAAAAAAATATAATGTTAGATTAGTGTTTCATATAAATCATCCATATGAAATTTGCGAAGTAGTAGAAGAAAAAATTAAAGAATTGTATACTAAAAACATTCGATTATACGCACAATTTCCTTTATTAAAAGGAATCAATGATCATTATGTTGTATTAAAAACTTTATTATTGAAAATGGACGAGCTTCACATTAGACCTGTTTCTATATTTATTCCTGATCCAATATCATATAGTGCTTCTTTTAGAGTTAGCTATGATAGAATTGTAAGCATTATGGACAAGTTAAATTGGAATACACCATCTTGGATTAATTCAGTAAGATTTTGTATGGATACAACGATTGGAAAAGTGAGAAAAGAAAATATTAAAGAAAAGAATGGAAAATGTATTACATTCTCAAGAGATGGGAAGGATGTTGAATATTACGATTTAGATGATGGAATAGATCAACCAACGCCACTGAATCAATTGTTATGGAAAAAGATTGAATTTATAAAATATTTAGATTAAAGGGGGATTTTCAATGTTAGCAACTAAAGTAGATAACAAAACTAATGAAAAATATGTAATTCAGAAATTAAAGGAACTACAAATATTTGGAGAAATAGATAATACGATTTCTGAATATTCTGATAATCTTATATTAGAATTATTGAACAAAAAAAGAAATTTACAGTCGGAAATGATATCGAATTTTGTTGTGAATAATGCTCAAATGAGAAATACAAATAGAGATAAATCTGAACTGAAATTTGGTACATTTAAATGTAAATATGAATATCAAAGATATGATATTGAATTACAAAAAGAGGATTTTTTAGAATTTTTCTACGAATGTGATTACAAAAATTATCAATATTTTTTTACAAATTCTGGTATGAGTGCTTTGTTTTGTACTTTTGCTGCACTGAATCAAAGTGGATACATAATAAAACCGCTTGGTAACATGTATTGTGAAACTGAGCGAATGATAGATGATTATTTACAATCCAGTTTCAAGGACTCAACAAAAATGAAAAAAGCAATGTTTGTTGATACAACATATTGGGGGTCTATTGAAGAACTTCTACAAGAAAATGAATTAACACAATTCGAAGCCTTTATTATTGATACAACAAATTTTATTGGAAAAGAAACATTAGAAATTATAGAAACATTAGAAAAATATAAAAAAATGATTTTCTTAGTGAGAAGTCATATAAAACTAGATATGCTAGGTGCAGAGTATTCAAAATTAGGGTCAGTTTGTTTAGTGAATCCACCTTTGATTAAAAAAAGTGAAATAGAAATATCTAATAAAATAATGAAACATATGGAAATTATATTAGCTTTTATCGGTGGTTATGCTTATCCAGAAAGTATTCCACTCATGTGGGATCATCCAAATTTCAAAGAAGTTAGTGTGAAACGAATTTTAAATATTAAAAAAAATACAGAATATCTTTATAAAAAATTAAAAAAACATTTTAAAGATATTGATATATGTAAACCGAAGCACAACTTGTTTTTGTTTATTAGATTATTTCAAGACGTTGATTATAAAGTATTAGAAAAAGATATTCATACTTTCGCAGACAATGCTAGAAACAAAGGCTTAATATGTTATGCCGATAGTTATGGATTAGATCATTATTCGGTAAATGGATATTACGAAGGGATGTCTGCAACTTCCGAAGTTGTACGGATTTCACCTGCAGATCTTCCTGAAGAGATAAATGATAAGGTTATAAATGAAATTATCGAGTGGATAGGAGATTATCTTTACGGAGTAAATAACTATGAACCACGAGAAGGTGAGGGTAAAACGTATGAATGAAAAATTAATAAATGATGTAAAAAAGCTATTTAGCACTAAAGAACTAACAGATAATCCAAATTGTTATATTTATGATTTAGAAATTGCTAAAAATAATATTGATTGTGTAATGAATTATGTGTCTAAAAATGTAAAGTTGTATTATGCTATGGATAGTGTAAAATAGTTTTGGGATTGGGTATACAAAAAGGAAGACCTTTTGTTAAAATGTAATTGTTGAAAAAACATTTAAGGAGGTCTTCCATATGAACAGTATACCAAATAATTATATAAATGTC
>JAQUWE010000020.1 GCA_028693035.1 Bacilli bacterium
TAGAATGATCCATGCATTCTAATGTAACTTCTTTTTCTACTTCTTCCAGTGCTCTTTCGGTCATTTTCTTTAATTCATACCATTACTACAATTGGCACCGATAATTTTAATTTGCGTCATTCCCATCTCCTTTCTATAATAACTATACCAAGAGATTGTGGAAAGATTATGGAAACAATACTGTAAATTATGTGAAATGCCCTTTTATATGTAATAACATTGATTGTTAGTACATATTATGTTATAGTATATGTAGAAAAGATTTCTATATATATTGTCTTTTCTAAAACAAAACTACCTTACTAATAGCAGTAAACAGGGAACCTTTATTTTAAAATAAAAGGTTTCTTTTTTTATATACATCAAGTCTTGCAGGAATACAAAAAATAAAGTACAATAAGTATGTAAGAATAAAAGAATATAGAAGGAGGATATATATGATAGAAGAATCTGAAGAGAAGAAAGTTTTAACCCTTCCCTTTATTAAAAAAATGGATGCTTATTTTAGAGCGGCTAACTATTTATCTGCTTGTCAGCTTTATTTACTAGACAATCCATTATTAAAAGAACCACTCAAAAAAGAACATATAAAAAAGAAAATTGTAGGACATTGGGGTACTGTTCCTGGACAAAATTTTATTTATGTACATTTAAATCGTGCTATAAAAAAATACGATTTAAATATGATTTATGTATCAGGACCAGGACATGGAGGCAATGCGGTTGTTTCAAATACTTATTTAGAAGGTACTTATAGTGAAGTATATCCAAATGTAAGTGAAGACACTAGAGGTCTTCAAAAACTTTGCAAACAATTTTCATTCCCTGGAGGTATCTCTAGCCATGTAGCACCAGAAACACCTGGTTCTATCAATGAAGGAGGAGAACTAGGCTATTCCCTATCTCACTCTTTTGGTGCTGTTTTTGATAACCCTGATTTAATTGCAGCTTGCGTTGTCGGGGATGGAGAAGCGGAAACAGGACCCTTGGCTGCTTCTTGGCACTCTAATAAATTTTTAAATCCTATTACAGACGGTGCTGTTTTACCTATTCTGCATTTGAATGGATACAAAATTAGTAACCCTACTATTTTTTCAAGAATATCAGACGAAGAAATCAAAAGCTTTTTTGAAGGATGTGGATGGAAACCTTATTTTGTAGAAGTAGAAGATCCAATGCCAGCCCATATTTTAATGGCTGAAGTTATGGATATGGTCATAGAAGACATCAAACAAATACAAAAAAAGGCAAGAGAAAACAAAGATACAGCAAGACCACAATGGCCTATGATTATCTTCCGTTCTCCAAAAGGATGGACAGGACCTAAAGAAGTAGATGGAAAAACCATCGAAGGTACTTTTAGAGCCCACCAAGTTCCTATTTCTATGGAAAAGGAAGAACATTTGCCTCTTTTAGAGTCTTGGCTTAGAAGTTATCATCCTGAAGAATTATTTGATGAAAATGGTGCCCTACTCCCAGAGATAAAAGAACTTGCTCCAAAAGGAGAAGCACGTATGGGAGCCAATCCACATGCCAATGGAGGTCTCCTTTTAAGAAATTTAAAACTACCTGACTTTAAAAAATATGCTTTAGATATTAAAGAAAAAGGTTCTGTAGAAGCTGGCGACATGACTGTTTTAGGAGATTTTGTAAGAGACATCTTTGTCTACAATGAAGATGCTCGTAACTTTAGAATTTTTGGACCTGATGAGACTATGTCAAATCGTTTATCTGCTGTCTTTGAAAAAACCAACCGAAATTGGAATGTCAAAACCGAAGTTGGGGATGAATTTTTAGCAGCAGACGGAAGAATTATGGATTCTATGTTAAGTGAACATTTATGTGAAGGTTGGTTAGAAGGATATCTTCTTACCGGAAGACATGGTTTCTTTGCAAGCTATGAAGCCTTTATTCGCATTGTTGATTCTATGTTTAGTCAGCATGCTAAATGGCTTAAAGTAACAAGAGAACTTCCTTGGAGACAAGAGATTGCTTCTCTAAACTATATTTTATCTTCCAATGTTTGGCAACAAGATCACAATGGTTTTACACACCAAGATCCTGGTTTCTTAGATCATGTAGCTAATAAAAAAGCAGATGTAGTAAGAATGTATTTGCCACCAGACGCAAACTGTTTACTTTCTGTTTTTGATCACTGTATTCGTAGTAAAAATTATGTCAATGTAATGATTACTTCAAAACATCCAAGACCACAATGGCTTACGATGGAAGAAGCAATTAAACACTGTACACAAGGAATTGGTATATGGCAGTGGGCTAGCAATGATCAAAATGGAGAACCTGATGTTGTTTTGGCTTGTTGCGGTGATACCCCTACTTTAGAATCTTTGGCTGCTGTAACCATTATCAAAAAATATATGCCAGAAATTAAGATTCGTTTTGTTAACGTTGTGGATTTGATGAAACTACAACCACAAACCCATCATCCACATGGACTTAGTGAAATGGAATACAACAATATCTTTACCAAAGATAAACCTATTTTATTTACTTTCCATGGATATCCTACTTTAATTCATGAACTATTATATGAAAGAGAAAATCGTAACTTAAAAGTATTTGGATACCATGAAGAAGGAACTATTACTACACCTTTTGATATGCGTGTACAAAATAAGATAGATCGTTTCCACTTAGTTATTGAAATTGTAAATGCTGTAAACCTTGGTAACAAAGGAGCTTACCTCATTCAGTTAATGCGAGATAAATTGGTAGAACACAAACAATTTATTAGAGAATATGGGGAAGATCTTGAAGAAATTAGAGATTGGAAATGGGACAATGAAAAAAGCGTATAAAAAACGCTTTTTTTTAATCTAAAAATCTTCCGTTGTATTCTTTTTCTTTGTTTGCTTTTTCTATCCAATCTGTCACAATGGTTCTAGGGATACATAAATTGCCGTGTCCAGTTCCAAGTTCTACAGAAGGACTATAAGATCCTGCATACCCTGTCCCACCAGAAGTCAGCAAATGATATTTTTCGCAGTAAGAAGTTAAAAACTGCATTTGTTCTTCTGTAAAAGTAGAATAAAAACATTCCAAACCATCTAATTTAACCAAAGCCATTATTTTATTTATAAAGGCTTCTTTATCTGCAAAGGAATATTGATATGGTTTTGAAAGAAGTGCAACACCACCTGCTTCATGAATAACAGACACCACTTCTTTAATAGAAGGGAAAAGATTGGATGGTCTGATAAAGTAGAAACTGTTTGGATTGGAAAGTCCTTTTTGATAAAATTCTTCATAAGAATGAAAAATATCTTCTCTTATTTTTACTTGATTTTCATTATATAAAATAATTTGTTCATAAATTTGTTTAAGTGGTTCCTGTTTTTGAAACCACTTTTTTTTAATTTTAGTAGAATCATAATGAATGCCTTCTCTATCTAAAATAGCAAGGAGTCTCTTCTTTAATATATCTTCTCTTTCCTTTATTTTTTTAGAGGAATAATATTCTTTCAAAAAGGATTCTATTATTTCTTCTTTAAAATGATAGGCAAGAATTTCTACTTCGTATTCTTCAAAGAAAGTGGTAAAAGCACAGCCTTTCATAATAAGACCTTTATATAAATAAGAAATTTCTTCTTTCCAGCTTTTTATTTCTTTATAAGCTTTGGTACTGTTACAATCTGTAATCGCAATCATTTCAAGCCCTTTTTTGGATGCCTTTTTTAAAATATCATAAGTTGTATCTGTTCCAATAGAATGCTTGGTATAAATATGGAGATCAATCATGATTTTTTCCTTTTTCTAATAAATATTCTACGGCTTTCATAACACCTAATTTTCCATATTCATAGGTAAGTCCACCTTGCTGATACGCAATATAAGGAGCTCTTAAAGGTCCATCACAAGAAAGTTCAATAGAAGATCCTGCTGTAAAGGCACCTGCTGCCATAATCACCTTGTCTTCGTAGCCTGGCATATCCCAAGGAAGTGGCAGCGAATGGGAATCAATAGGAGAACCCTTTTGAATGCCCTGGCAGTACGCAATTAAATCTTCAGGATTACCAAAATAAATATTTTGTACAATATCGGTTCTTTCTTCCTTATATAAAGGCTCTACTTTATATCCTAATTTTTCTAACATCCTACTTGCAAATACAGCTGTTTTTAAAGAACTTGCTACTACAGAAGGTGCCATAAAAAGTCCTTGTAAAAGGGAACGATTGATGCCTAAGGTAGGTCCTACTTCTTTGCCTTCTCCTGGTACAGTAAGACGGTCTGCTACTAAAGTAATCAAATCTTTTCTACCTGCTACATAAGCACCATTAGGAGCAATGCCCCCTCCTAGGTTTTTGATAAGAGAGCCTACAATAATGTCAGCTCCTATTTTTAAAGGTTCCTCTTTTCCAACAAATTCACAGTAACAATTGTCAATCATAATAATAACTTCTTGGTCTATTTCTCTAATTGTTTGAATAACTTTTTCTACTTTTTCTAAGGAAATGCTTTTTCTTGTTGAATAGCCCTTTGATCTTTGTATTTCAATTACTTTTATTTTTTTCTCTGCAAGTTTCTTCTTGATTTGTTCATATTGAAAATCATCATTGAGAAGGTCTATTTGTTCATATTCAATTTGATATGATTTTAAAGAACTTGCATTTTCTTTAATCCCTATCACTTCTTCTAAAGTATCATAGGGTTTGCCACTAATACTTAAAAGTGTATCCCCTGGTCGTAATAAAGCAAACAAGGTTACTGTTAGGGCATGTGATCCTGAAATAAACTGGCTTCTTACAATCGCATCTTCTGCACCGAGTACTTCTTTGAACACATTTTCCGTGGCTTCTCTTCCTATATCACCATATCCGTATCCTGTCGTACTATTAAAGTGTACTTCTGCTATTTGGTATTTTTGAAAAGCATTTAAAACTTTTTCACTATTGTATAAACTGATTTCATCAATCTTTTTTAAAATAGGTGTGATTTCTTCTTCTACTTCTCTGCTTAAATTTACAACTCTCTCTCGCATTGTTTCTTCTTTCATTTATTAGTATCCTCCATCTATTCTGATTATCGTTCCATTGATATAGCTTGCCGCAGAGCTTGCTAAAAAAGAGACGGTACTTGCAATTTCACTAGGTTCTGCAAATCTTTGTAAGAAAATATTTTTGCTTTCTTCTTTTATAAAAAGGGCTTCTACTTCTTTATCTTCACAAATTGCCATATCTGTTTTTACCCAGCCTGGTGCCAGTGCATTGACTCTTATATAAGGGGCATATTCTTTGGCTAAATTTTTGGTTAAAGAATTAAGTCCCGCTTTGGATGCATCGTATTCAAGACTCATAGGATGGCCATCTCCCATACCATTGGTAGAGGAAATATTGATAATAGAACCTTTCTTTTGTTCTTGCATAAAAGGGGCTACCGCTCTTGAAAATAAGAAGGGACCTATTAAATTAACATCTAAAAGTTGGATAAAGTCTTCTTTTGTTTTCTCGCTTACAAAAGAACTTTGGTCAATTCCAGCATTGTTAACAAGAACATCAATTCTTCCAAAAGTTTTTATAACATTTTGCACAACTTCTTTTATATTGTCTTCACTTGTTACATCACATGCCATACACAAAGTTTGCACGCTGTATTTAGCTTCTAACTCTTGTTTTAAAAGAAGTGCTTTTTCTTTATTTTGATGATAAAGAATAACAACAGAATCTCCTAAGGATGCAAATTTCTCTGCAATCGCAGCTCCTATTCCTCTACTAGAACCTGTAACAATAACTACCCTTTGTTCTTTTTCCATTCTTATGCCCTCTTTCCTACCTTTGTATTTCTCTTTATATTATACCATGGAACAGAAAAAGAAAAAATCTTCTTTTATATAAATTTTCCAAACAAAAAAGTGATGACTCACTTTCTATCTTAGTTTCTTTTCTAATTTTTTTTGATATAAATATTCTTCCATATGAATTTGCTGATAATCGTTATCATACTGGATTAATTGTTCATACATTTTCATAAATAAAATATTAAAGGGATTATATCTGCTTCTTCGATTTCTAATGCGCACTGCATACGTATTTTCAACTTTACTTTTTTCCATTGTGATTAGAAATGCTTCTTCTTTCTTTTCTATTTTTAAAACACTTGCTTCGTCATAGTTAGAATCATCACAATGCCATTCAATAGTACCCTCTTTAAAAAGACGCTCCTTGTTATCTTCTTGATGGCGTTTTAATTGATCATTTGCTTCATCCATTTCAAAAACTTTGCAATCTTTTACATCATTATATAATGTTTCAACTAATGAAAATAAAAAATAATTTTCTTTATCGATAATAAAACTTTTACAACTAAGTTCCTTGCTATCGTTGCTTTTATTACTGCATCTTTGATACCAATATAGGTCACCATTTCCTCCAAAACTAATTACGAATGCATTCTCACAATTTTCTATTATAAAATGGTATCCACTCTCTGTTTGTCTTTTTGTAATTTTTAACATATAACTTCTCCTTTGTTAATAACTTATTATAGCACCATTTACCTTAAATAGCGTATTTTTTTACATAAATTTTATACTTTTTTATGGTCTATATATTTTACGATTATCATAAAATATATATTGACAATAGATAAAAAATGTTTTATTATGAAGAAGAGGTGTATGTATGGAAAAAAGTATTATTTCTAAATTTTTATTGATTTTAATGAAAATCATGTTTATTGTAGGTATTATTTGTAGTATATTTCTTCCCTATTTATATGATTTGTTTGTAGTAGAAGAAGTTCCAAACTTTGGGGAACAAACCATTTTATATCAAATTGCGTTTTATACGTGCTACATAGCGGCTTTACTGATTATTTTTTTAATGATTCGTATATTTGATTTGGTGTATTCAGGCAATCCATTTATAAAGAAAGTGGTTTTAGAATTTAAAAAAATAGCTGTTTTATTTATGTTTTTAGCTGTAGTCATCGCCATTAAAAATATCTTTATTCCTACTATTTTATCTGCTTCTGTAGCCCTTATCACTTTTATTATTAGTTTAAGTTTTTATGTTTTAAGCAAAGTATTTGAAGTAGCGATCTCTTATAAACAAGAGATTGACTATACAGTGTAGGTGCATTTATGATTATTGTAAATTTAGATGTCATGATGGCAAAAAGAAAAATATCTTTAAATCGTTTAAGTGAAGAAACAGGTATATCTACAACCAATTTATCTATTTTAAAAACAAATAAAGCAAAAGCTATTCGTTTTTCAACTTTAGAAAGCATTTGTAAAGTATTAGAGTGTCAGCCCAAAGATCTTTTAGAATATAGAGGTGATGAAAATGTATGAATATGAAATGAAAGAAATAGAAACTAAAAAAACACTTTTAATAAGTATAAGTAGTTTGATATCTGGTTTCCTTATTGCTTTTCTACACAGTTTAATAAAAGATACCTATCTTACAAACTTTGTTTTTCCTTGTATGATCTTACTATGTAATTATGGTTTTCTATTATGGAAATTAGATTACAAAACAAGAAAAAATGGTTTTCTTTTATTACTCCCTATTTTACTTATTTTACTTTCTAATTTTATTGTTCCAGTAGACGGTAGTAATTTATTTTTAAATGTATTAATCCTACCTTTTTGTATATCTATTTTCTTCTTTTCTCTTATCAATCCACATTATCATATATCAAGGCATTCTTTCTCCTTTCTATTTAAACTATTTCCATCTGGTTTATTTAGAAACTTTACTTATTTAAAAAAACTTCCTAAAAAAGAAAAGAAATCTACAAAAGGAAAAGGTATTTTAGTAGGTCTTTGTCTAGGGCTCCCTATCTCTTATGTTTTGATTTTATTGCTTGGGCAAGCAGACCCTTACTTCCATTCCTTTATGCTTACAATTCAGTCTTACTTTTCTTTTTTCTTACAATTTGATTTTTTAAAAAATTATATTTTTGTTTTATTTATATTTTCTTTTTTATTCTTTGTTATTTTTATCAATTTGGTAAAACATGAAGATACTACTATGAAGGAAAATAAATATAGGAACATAAAGGAAGAAACAATACTTACTGTTTTGATTATTATAAATGCAGTATTTGTTTTATTTCTTTTATCAGAAATTTCTAAAGTAACCACTAACTTTTTAAAGTTACCTGCTGCTTATACCTATGCGAGATACGCAAGAGAAGGATTCTTTCAGTTATTGTTTGTTACTGTCATCAATTTTAGTATTATTTCTTATAAGTTATATTTTACAGAAGATAGTAAGAATAAATGGATACAAAGATTGCTTCTTTTACTGATTGTATTCTCTATTGCTTTAATATGTAATTCATATTACCGTATGTTCCTATATATTGGTAGTTATGGTTTTACAGTATTAAGATTGCAAGTTATTTTATTCTTATTTATGGAACTTATCCTATTCTTATTGTTTATTAGAAAAATGTATAAAGGGCTTGGTTATAAAGATGCGGTTTTATTTATAAGTATTATATTGACGACTTATATTATCAATCTTTACTTATTTAGCGCACCTTTCGCAACATTCCTAAATGCTTTTGTTTTATAAAATATATTGTGCACAAAAAAACATCTTTTCGTTAAGATGTCTTTTTTTATTAGAAAATACCAAAGCACTCCGCTACAAAATTAACAATAAATGTGAGCATAATTATTGTTGTTAAAATAGAAAAGATACTAAAGGATACTTTTAATAAAACTTCTTGTTTGGATTTAATGCCAAGGACAATGTAAGTGATACCAAAAAGATAAACCAAAATATTATCTGTAAATAAAAGGATATTAAAGATAGGACTTACGAGCATTTGATTTAGGTTGGTTGTATCATAATTGTTGGCATAAATAATATTAGGTAATAGTAATGCTGTTATGATAAGGCTTCCTAGTGTTAGGCCAATTAAAATATTTCGAACGATTCCTTCTTTGTTTACTTTTTTATTCATATAAACACTCCTTTATTTTTACTCTATACCTAGTGTATCATACATTCTAACCGTAGCACTATAAAAAAAGACAAGAAAAAAAGAGCTTTACGCTCTTGATACATATTTTCCATCTTTTGTAGAGACTAAGATTCTTTCCCCTTGTTCAATGAACATAGGAACTCTTACAACCAAACCAGTTTCAGTTGTTGCATCTTTTAATGCATTATTTGTTGTATTGCCCTTAACAGCAGCATCTGTTTGTGTGATCTCTAAATCAATTTTATCTGGTAAATGGATTCCAAGTAACTCACTTTCATACTGAATAATGTCAACATTCATATTTTCAATCAAATAATTTTTGTCGTCTCCAACTTGTGTACTTGTAAGCTCAATTTGTTCATAAGAATTCATATCCATAAAGAAATAAATATCTCCTGTATTATATAGATATTGAACCGTTGTTCTTACAATATTAGCCTTTTCTAGTTTTACACTTGTATTAAAAGTTTTCTCAACTGTACCACCTGTTCTTAAGTTCTTAAGTTTTGCTTTCATAAAAGCAGAACCTTTACCAGGTTTTACATGAAGGAAATCAACTACTTGATAAATGTTACCTTCTAATAAAAATGTCATACCGTTTTTAATATCATTTATATTAAACATAGAATGGCTCCTTTCTGCTTACGTCTTATTTTTTCTCTTTATGCGCTGTTGTTTTTTTACAGTGTTTACAATATTTATTTAATTCTAAACGATCTGGAGTATTTCTTTTGTTTTTTGGCGTACGATAATTTTCATTTTTACATTCTGTACATACTAAAGTAATATTATCTCTAGCTTCTCCTTTTTTTGCCATACTTTCCCTCCTTTTGTCTCCATAATATTATAACAAATTATTTATAAATGTCAAAGTACTTTTGTGAGATTTCCCTTGTTATACGTTTATTTACTGCAGAACTATAGGTACTTTTTGTCAGTCTGTGACTAATATCTGGTGAAATAACCGTAAAAGTGACCTTAGGATCATCAAATGGTGCATACGATACAAACGTATTACTGATGGTTTCTGTATCGATTTTACCATCCCCATCTGTATCAATAAAACTCTCACTGGTACCTGTTTTCCCTGCTGGATTGTAAGCAGGATCAATATAGCCACTTCCTGTACCATATGTCATAACAGCTCTAAATCCTTCTTTGACTTTTGTCATGTATTTTTCTTCTGTATTGACTTTATTTAAAACAGTTGGATTTACCTTACTTTTAAGATCTACCAAACCATTTTTTGTTGGTACATATACTTCTTTTAATAAAGTTGGTTTCAAACGAGATCCATTGTTGGCGATGGTACCAATATACTGTGATAACTGAATTGGCGTATAGGTATCATATTGTCCGATAGAAAAGTCTAATAAAAGTCCTGCTTTTCTTTCTTTTCCTTTAAAACCTAAACTTTCGGTAGAAAGATCAATGCCTGTTTTAACACCTAGTCCAAATTCTGCGAAAGTATTTCTATACGTATCAAAAGCAGATTCTTCTACTTTAAGGCCTTTGTTATAGGCATAGTTTCCGTGTCCTACATTGATAGCTGTTCTAAACTGGTAGGTATTAGAAGAAAGGGCTAAAGCGGAAACATCATTGACTCTTCCTAAATAACGCCATGAACATTTTTGAGGGGTAGCTGCAATTTTAATACAACTATCATCTCTATATTCTCCAATTCTAACAGCACCTGTATTATACCCTACAATTTGAGAGGCTCCCTTAACTGCAGAACCTATTACAACAGGAGAAGTCATGATACCTGGTGTATAGTCTACAACCCTATATCCATCGCCTTCTTTGATAGCTTGTTTTCCTGCCATTGCTAAAATTTCTCCTGTTTTGGCTTCTGTAATGATTGCGAATGAGCGATTGTAGTATTCTGTATTTGGTTCTTTTTTTGCTTCAATAATTTGCTGTGTAAGTACTTCTTCTACTTGTTTTTGTAAATTCATATCAATACTTAATACAATATCATTGCCTCTGGTACCCTCTTCTATTAGCTTATACGTTCCGTCAGCAAGAACTCTATATTTGTTTTTAGTACCTTTTAATAAATCTTCATATTGGTATTCTAAATAACTGATCCCTACTCTATCATTTAAAGAATATCCTTTTTTTAAATAAGTATTTTTTAATTCTTTTGGAATTCCATTTTCCGAAGAAGATATATTCCCTAGAATGGAACGGAAAGAATCTCCATAAAGATAATCTCTCTCCCAATCTAATCTTGTTCCAATACCTTCTAATGTACTTATATTTTCTGATATTAAAGCATATTCTGAGTCTGTAACACCATCATTTTTGATGATTTTTTCTTGATAAGAATAGCCTTTATTCATAAGATAATAAATATAAGCTGCTTTTTTATCTTTTTCATTATAGGTATCTAGTTCTTCTTTTGTAATACGCTCTGTTTTATATTTTTCGATGGTATTGCTGTCTATCTTTCTTTCTTCTAGCTTTTTCCATTCTTCTTCTGTAATCTTTGCTTTTGCTTCTTTACTATGATTTTTTAACCAAAATTCTTTTAGATTGGTTTCATTTAAGTTTTCAAAAGGAACAGAAATCATATCTGATAATTTGTAAGCAAGTGCGATTTCATCACTTGTCTTAACACGTGTTTTCTTTTTATAGTAAATAACTTTTTGTGGTTTATTGGTTACAATCAATTGATGATTGCGGTCATAAATTCTACCTCTTGGACTACTTTCTCCATATACTGTTTTTTCTGTTAAAGAAACGACTTTCTTTTTATAATAATCATTTTTCATAATTTGCGTTTGAAATAAACTAATGCCTAATATTGTAATAGCTAAAATAATAAGTCCCATTAATACATAATATCTTTTTTCTATTTTTTCACTTATTTTTTGTAAGTTCCTGCGAACACTTTTATTAATTGGTTTTCTTGATGTTCTTTTATAATTTTTTGTTATTTTTTTCTTTGCCATAATTCCTCGTACTTTAGAAAAAAGAATGGTACAGAAAAGGAATGACACTTCTTTTTTATTTGTTTATATTTCATGTAATTCCCTCCTATCTATAGTTTACTTTATTTTACTTACATTATTCTTACTTATTATCATATAGTAATATAGAGGTGATTTCTTTTGAAAAAGATGATTCAAAACTATATTACAAGGATAACAGAAAATGATATTGCTTCTCTTGCGAGCCAAAATGGCATTTATTTAAACCAAAGAGAAGTAACTGTTTTATATCAAATGATTAAAAATGATTATGAAATTTTATTGTATGGGGATAGTAGACCTTTATGGGCTCTATTAAGCCAGCAATTGCAGAAAGAAAATTATGAAAAGATTTACCAGTTCTATCTTTTCTATAAAAACAAATATCAATCTTTTTTATAGGTACTTCGTATGTCTTCTATTAAATGAGGATTGTTTGTTTTCTTTTTGATCATTTCTATTTCTAATTTATAAGGTGGATAGACCTTATCTTTAGAAGTATCGTCTTTCGTTACATAGGGTGTTTCTAGTATTTTAGGAACATCTTTTAGTTTGGGATGATTTATAATTTTTAATAAAGTTTCAAACCCTATTTCTCCAAGACCTATATTCTCATGTCGATCTTTATGAGAAGATAAGCTATTTTTACTATCGTTAATATGAAGAACAGCAATCTCTGAAAGTCCAATGACTTTGTCAAAGGTGTGTAAAACAGTGTCTAAATCGTGTAAATCATATCCAGCATCAAAAACATGACAAGTATCAAAACAAACTTTTACTTTGTCTTTGTAGTTCATACCGTCTAAAATGGTTTTTATTTCTTCAAAAGTTTTTCCACACTCTGTTCCTTTGCCTGCCATCGTTTCAATACAAACGGTTACTTTTGTTTCATTATCAATGGCTGTATTTAAAGCTCTGATAATATTTTGAATGCCTATTTCTGGACCTTGTCCTACATGACTGCCTGGGTGCAAAACAAGTTTTGTCATACCAAGCATTTCTACTCTGCGAATTTCTTCTTTTAGAAAACGAACAGCAAAATCAAAATGTTCTGGATTGGCAAGATTGATAATATAGGGAGCATGCACAACAACATTGGAAAAATCAACGCCTTCTTCTTTCATTGCACGATGCGCTAAAGCAGTGATTTCTAAATCGATATTGGCACGATTGGTATTTTGGGGTGCTCCTGTGTAAAACATAAATGTATTGGATCCATAATGAAGGGCTTCTTCTAAGGAACCCAGTAATTGTGTTTGTTTATTAAAAGATACATGTGATCCGATGATTAGCTTTTCCATAGTCTCCCTCATTTCTTTACTATTATACCATGCCTAGTGTCAATTAGTAAATGAGAAGGAACATGAGTTTTCAAATTTATCGGATTATATTTGCATCTAAAAAATAGCAGTTTAAAGAGGCACTCTGCTATCTTAATTCTACGCGACTAAAATTTTTATATATTGGCTTGCAGGTAAGTAAAACTATCCTATTCAGACATTTCTATTTCCATTTTTCTTAGTTCCATCACTTCCCATATCCATATAATTACTTCATCTGATAGTTCACTTTCTTTGCCAAGATTTTCATTAAATAACCATTTTCCTTTTAAGTCATCTAATTCATGATAAACAGATAGTAGCTCTTCATGATTTATCACTGATAATTTTTGTGAAATTTTAAAATCTGTCAACCACTTCATTACAATTTTTAATACGTCTTTATATGCATTGTGTGCTTCTTTATATGTCTCAAAATTGGTTATAGTTGTAAGTGATTTTATTAAATTATTCAGCGCAATTTTTGCTTCTAACTCTGGACTACCTCTTTCCATAGTTCATCCTTTCAACAGTAAAGTATGAAAAAAATGGCATATTCTTATTGCCATTTTAATTTAAATAAATGTATGGCAATATTCTTCTATCAGTACTCCATACTTCTATATTCATATTAACAAATATTAACAAAAATTGCAAATATTTTTCTGAAATATTTTTTGCTTTTTTATATAACGGTTCCCATAAAAAAGAAGGTTTTATCCTTCAATCAATTTATTTAAAGCACCAAAGAATGTTTCAATCCCACTTTTTACACCATGATTAATGGTTTCTGAAACCTTGTTCCCCATTTTAGAAGTTTTATTGCTGTAATCTGTTACTGTTTTTTCCATGTAGTCTTCTATTTTAATATTTTTACCTGATTTTACATCTTTTTCAAATTCTTTGATTTGTTCTTCTGTTAAAGCATTTTTTTGATGATTTTCATATTCGTAATATCCGGTTGCTTGTGATAAATAAAGGGTTAAAAAGGCAATAAAGGAAAGAACAAATAAATATCTAAAAATACGGTTTACCCATTTATGTTTACTTTTATTTTCCATGCAAATCACCTACATAGGAAGCGATAATAGGACTGATTGCTTCTACAGTATTCATCACTTCATCTACTGTATTTTCGTTGCCTCCTAATTCTACTAAAATACTATGGTTTGTTAAATCCTGGTTATAAATACTATAGTCCCTAGCAAGTAAACCTCTTGTAAGGGTTGGGTAGGTTTCTTTTACCTTGTTGTTTAAAGTAGTCGCATGTTCTAAATTGTTTTTATAAGTAGCTGCTTTCCCTCCTAAAACAAAAAGTATTTTGGCATAATTTTTATCACCGATGGTTGTTGTGGATAAATTTTTAGCAAGGGCATCTCTATGTAAATCAATGACAAAATCAATATTAGGATTTTTATCTATCACATCTTTTGCATAGTAACGACTTGCAGTATAACTTTTATCATAATTTAGATTGTTTTGTTTTAAGTAATCTCCCATACTTCTTTCCTCTATCATTACAGAGACACCTTGTTTTTCAATACGATCTTTTAGGAGATAGGCTGCCATCATTACGTCTGGTGTAATGCCAAATTCATTTAAGTTTCCAGATGCATAATCTTCTGTTTGATGTGTTGTGTAAATATATAGAAGTGGTTTTTCTTTTGTAGAGGATTTTTGATTAGGAGTAGCTGTAGGCGTTGGTGTAGGGGTTGCCGTTGGCGTCTGTGGTTCTGTAGTTTCTTTTTTTTCTTCATTATAAACAAGGGCTTCTGGAGAACTATTTTTATAATGAAAATTATTTTCTAATAAACTTACAGGTTTGTTCATATTTACACCTGTTAGAAATCTGGTTACTTTATATACTATTTTTTTAGTACCACTATTGTATTCTTTAAAGTGATTGGAATCTTCTAATAAGTACTTAATAAATTCTTGATTGTTGGTTGCAAATTTTAAATGATACAGGTACTGAAATGTAAAGGCCATTGCTGAAAGGATACAGATAGCATAAAAAAGATGTTTTGTTTTTTTAAAGGTCATCTTTTTTTTAGCTTTAAATCGTTTTACCATAATATCACCCACTTTATTATATGTACACTATAACAAAGTAGAAGAGAAAAGTGTGTCGATAAAGAAACAGAAAAATAATAATTTTCTAAATAAAAAAAGAAAATTGAATTTCCTTTTTAGCGTTTATAGTTCTTTAATGTGTCACCTTCTTATGGAGCGCCTCATTGATTCCCCCTGCAATAATAGAAGCTAGCTTATCCATTACAAAATCAACTTCTTTAGGTGTGACCATCAAATTATATCCAATTGGAGATAGAACCTCAAAAACAAGAGTCTTGGTTTCACTTTCTGTAAGGGTTCCAAGCATTCCAAATAACGTTTGTTTATCTTGGTCATCAATCCTTGTATTCTTCTTTAAATAATTGATAGGACTTGTTGCCAATTTCAGCATAGGGTTTTCCATATTTTTTTTCATATATGCATAGTGCTCATACATATAATGTATAGTATCAGATACAATTGTTACAGCATCTACAACCGTAGGCACACCTATTGCGATCACAGGAATTCCTAAAACTTCCTTACTGATTTCCTTACGACTATTGCCTACACCACTCCCTGGATGAATGCCTGTATCTGTCATTTGAATGGTTTTATTCACTCTTGTAACAGACTGACTTGCCAGCGCATCTACTGCAATTACAAAGTCTGGTTTTGTAGCATCAATCACACTTAATATCATATCACTGGTTTCAATACCTGTCGTCCCCATAACGCCAGGACTGATGGCACAAACATTTCTAAAACCATCATCTACTTCGCCAAGCGCAAATAAATGTCTTGTGACCAAAATAGAGTCAATGGTTAAAGGACCTAAAGAATCTGGTGTCGAAGAAGGATTGCCAAGACCAATCAAAAGAGCTGTATCTTCTTTTTTTATCTTTGCTTTTTTTAAAAGTTCTTTTAATTTCTTACTAAAGATTTTCTTTACCTTTTCCTTATTTTGAGAATCTGTTACATCCGCAAATTCAATCGTCGTATAATTCCCTATCTTTTTCCCAATTCTAAGACTGTTTTGTTCATCTACATAAATATCAGTAACCCTAACATCATCCTTTTCTAAAACCCTTTTTTCTATCGTTCCTTCTTTATTGTTTTCTAAAGATTCAATGGCTAAATCTGTTCTTATATCATACTTTTCTAAATGAATTTCATGTTTCATATTATCACCTACCTATATTTTGGGCAAAAAAGTGTATTTTTATTGCTTTTTTCGGTTTTTTTTGTTAAAATGGTAATGTTGAAACGGCTTGGAGGTGAATATTATGGCAAATATGAAAAACGCGAAGAAAAAAATCAAAACGATAGCAAAAGAAAAAGAACTTAATAATGTATATAGAACTAGTATGCGTACAGCTATGAAAAACGTAGAAAAAGCAGTAACTGGAAAAGATAAAGACGGTGCAGCTGAAGCTCTTGGAACTGCAATCAAAAGAATTGATAAAGCAGGTGCTAAAGGAATCGTTCATAGCAACTATGTAGCTCGTAATAAATCTCGCCTTACAAAAAAAGTTAATGAAATGGAGTAATTTTACTTCTTTTTTTTTGTACTTTAATGATATAATAAAGTAGGTGATAAAGGTGAAGAAATTATTAACAACGATTCTTCTCTTAGGAATACTAGGATTAGGATTTTTCTATAAAGATGATATTATTAAATATGCGATCAATGAATATACATATAGATATGCCAATGTTACGCAAACAGCAAATGCCTATCATAAAACTTTAGACATTGCTTTTGTCAAAGAAACAAATGACTTTTTTCCAAAAGAAAGACAGGATTTATTAAATATATTCTACTCTTCTTTAAACAATGGAGTCGATAAATTTACTTATTATTGTACAGACCCTTATAAGGACTGTATGAAAGAATCAGAAGCACTTGCTAAAGACAATACCCTACTTTCTAATTTGAATAACTTTGTACATCCTTACAACAGTTATAAAGAATTAACCTTTCGTTTTAGTAGTTTTGGGAAAGTAGAAGTAACCATAGAAAAACAATATACAAAAGAAGAAATAGCCGAATTAAATACAAAAGTAGATGCTTTATACCAAGCGCTTATTACACCTGCTATGACCCCTACTGAGCAAATTAGAGTGATCCATGATTATATTATCAATCACAGTACTTATGACCAAGAAAAAGCTGATTACATTGTAGGAGGCACTCTTACAAATAAGGGAACTTATAGCTCAGAAACTGCTTATGGGGTTTTATTACAAGGACAAGGAATTTGTAGTGGATTTAGTGATGCAATGGAATTATTTTTAACAAAAATGAACATTCCTTCTTATAAAGTAGCAAGTGCTACACATATTTGGAATTTGGTATATATTGATAACAAGTGGTACCATTTAGATCTTACTTGGGATAATCCCATTGTCAATGGAAGTGGAAAACTCTTACTACATGATTTCTTCCTTATTGATACTGCTACCATTCAAAAAATAGATACCGGACATCATCAATACGATACCAATATTTATATAGAAGCAAAATAAAAGAACATATGGAAAATCATATGTTCTTTTTTTAGTATGTCCATTTTAATCAAATTTACTCCTTTGGTTCTTTTTTTAATATACCAATTCGTGAATAGGCAAAGTAATGGTTACTGTTGTCCCCTCTCCCCACTTTGAACTATATTCTAATTGACCTCCATGAGCACTCACAATTTCATCAGACAAAGAAACACCAAGACCTGTTCCTCTTCTCTTGGTAGAATAAAAAGGTTCTTTGATTCTTTGCATATCCTTTTCTGTAATACCACACCCATTGTCTTCAATAATAAGTTTGATATTTTCATTTTCTATTTTAGCGCACATTTTTACAAGTCCATTTTCAATTCCTTCTAAAGCTTCCATACTATTTTTAACCATATTAATCAGTACCTGCATCAAACGGTTATAATCTCCTATTATATAAACTTCATCTTCTATCTTATCAAATTTAGATGCTATTTTCTTTTCATGCAATAAGAGTTTAAAATGACCCTCTACATCTTCCAATAACAAACCAATATCCATTTCTTCTTTTTGTATCTTAATTTTATTCATATAAAGAAAGTCTTCCAATAAAAGTAAGGTACTTGCGATTTCTTTTCTAATAATAGGAATATATTTTTGGGATTGTTCTACATTATCTGTATTTAACATATCTAAATATCCTTTGCATACCGCAATTGGATTCTTAATTTCATGTGTAATTTTAAATAAAGAATCTCTTACTTTCTTTTCTTCTTTTAAATCTTTTACATTATGGTGATATCTAATAATAGATTCTCCACTTTCAAATAAGAATTTAGAACCTTGACAAGTAAGTAAGAAAATAAAACCTTCCGATAATGACTTAAGAAGGCACTGCATAGGAATATCAATATGATATACATTACTAAAGTAAAGATAATAGAAAATAAAAAACAATTGAATGGCGACAAAAAGAAAATTAAACATTTTGTTTTTTAAAACTTCTCTATCATAGAGAATGGCCAAAAGAAATAAAATCGTATATTCCATTAATAAGAGCGGAATCGAAAATTGAAAGGTTCCATAATAATAAACAATACTACACAAAGAAAGCAATAGAGCTGTTATATTTCTTTTTTTGATATACGCTAGCAAAATTACAATATTGAACATAAATATAGGACCATTTTCATTAAAGATAGGAATATATCGGAATGCTAGATAAAAGGAAGAAAACAAGGCCATATCAAGTAAGATATCATTGTCTTTTTTTCCAATATCCACATTATAAAAAAGATAGAACAAATATACATATAAAGGGAATAATATTAAAATAAGTCCTAAAGCGGATATTTCAAAAAAATTCACATTCATCACCTCATGACAATATTCTACAAGATTCTTTTGTCGAAGTTTGTCGAAAAAAAGAAAAAAAGTAACAAATTTGTTACTTTAATGTATCAATATATTTAGTAAGAGGTCCTGCTTGATCTCCTAAAATGATCTTTAATTGATTTCCAATTTCTACAATTCCTTTAGCACCCATCTTTTGAATGCCTTCTTTGTTTACTAATTCAACTTTCTTTACATCTACAATAAATCTTGATTGATTGACTTCATATTTAACAATATTGTCTTTTCCACCAAGACAAGTTACTAACTTATTTGCTTCTAATCTAAAATCTTTCTTCTTTGATTTTAAAATCGCAACTGCAATTATGACTGTCACAAGTATAATAATTGTATACTGTATATATTCCATTTTTATCACCATTATTATTATACTATATTTATTTCTGTAATACAATTCTTCTTATCTAGAAAATTTTGCAATATTATGGGGAAAGAATTGTATAACCTTTGTTTTTAGTGTAATATAATAAAAGGGTGATGACATGAAAAAGATTTCTAAATATAAAGTCGATCCATATATTCTAATCATTTTGCTTATTTTTGCGGTGATTAGTATTGTAACGATTGCAAGTGCTGAAACACTTCTTTCTAGTGATATGAGTGGACTTTTCATTAAACAGACAATGTGGTATGTTCTAGGTTTTATTTTAGCTTACTTTATCATGTTCATTGGAAACGATTGGATTTATAAAAATATATGGATCTTTTATTGGATTGGTGTGGCTTTACTTTTTTTACTTTTGATTTTTGGAACACCTATTAATAATGCAAAATGTTGGTTTACCATTCCTAAAATTGGTACGTTTCAGCCAAGTGAATTTATGAAGATTACACTGATTATTACACTGGCTTCCATGATTGATAAATTTAATGAAGACTTTCCAAATGCTAGTATTAAAGATGAATTTATGTTTTTAGTAAAAGTAGCATTGGTTGTCTTTATTCCAAGTATTCTAACATTTCTACAACCAGATACAGGTGTTGTTATTATTTATTTATTGATTACACTGGTTATGTTGTTTATTTCTGGTATTCGGTATAGATGGTTTGCAGCTGCTTTTGGTGCGATTGCCATTGCGATTGCGAGTGTTCTAATTGTTTACTTTGTCAGCAATGATTTATTTATCAAGTTATTTGGAACAGACTTTTTCTTACGAGTCGACCGGCTTTTAGATTGGTCTGATAAAAGTGGTTTCCAATTAGAGAATGGTATGAGTGCCATTGGTTCTGGGGGAATGATTGGGACAGGGTTTAAAAATACACCGGTTTATTTTCCAGAAGCACAGACCGATTTTATCTTTGCTGTATTTGCAAGTAACTTTGGATTCTTTGGTACTACGATTTTATTAGGTCTTATCTTGTTTTTTGATATTCGTATTATTATGATAGCACTTAAAAATGACAATAGTAGCAATAAATATATAACCGCTGGTATTTTAGGAATGCTTATTTACCAGCAATTTCAAAATATTGGAATGACCATCGGACTGATGCCGATTACAGGGATTACACTCCCCTTTATCAGTTATGGGGGTTCTAGTTTGCTTAGTTATATGATGATGGCAGGTATTATTTTTAATATTTCAAATGAAACAATACGTTTTACAAATAAAAAAAGAAGAAGATAAAAAAAACGATTGCAAGAGAAAGAACCAAGTTCTAAATCTCATTACAATCGTTTTTATGTGGATAAATTTTAATTTCTTGTTTCTGTACAGGTATCTACAAGTGCATATTCAGTATCAATATCACTCGTAAAAGTAGCTCTTACAAACTTCGTAAGAGGAATATCTTTTCCACTTTTTTCTCCTGTAATAGGTGTTTTAATCGCACCATAATCCGCTAGTTTTTGTAAAGTAATACAATATACATTTCCTTGCATAAAAGGGAATTCATTCTGATTCATATCCATATATGTATAGGTAGAATTTTCAATTACTTTCATTGTAGCATCATCTATTTTTGTTTGAGATTGATTGACCTGGTTGATAATTAAAGGTAATAATACTAGTGCCATAGCAGCTATTAAAGTAATTACTGCTAAAATTTCAATCAATGTAAAACCGTTTTTTTTCATATGTCTCACCTACTTATTTTATTATAACTTTTTTAAGAGAAGATGTAAAGAAATAGATTACTTACAAGTATATCCTTCTTTTAAAAGGGTATCGATTGTTTCTTTGTATTTTATTTTAACATTCTCTTTTTTTTGTGCTTTTAATTTTTGTTTTCCTTTTGTTACTATATACTCTTTTTCTTCATATTCGGTTTTTTTCAGTTCTAAAATATCTGGAATAGAAGTAAAGAATGTTTCTTTAAAAACCATTTTTTGTACTTGTTTTTGCTTATATTTTATGAGTATTGTTTCTTCTCTTGTATAGGTAGTATCTTGCTGGCGCATTGTACAAGTGATTGTTTTAAGACCCAGTACTTTATAAAAAACAAGAAGAAGAGAAAGAAGAAATAGAAAAGAAATAACAAGGACTTTAGTATTTTGTTTATTAAAAATCATTTTATGCCTCCTTCTCTACTGGTTTTTTATATGTTTTACCACAAGCTTCTACATAAATTTTGATTTTTGCTTCGCTTGCTTTTTTATAATTTTTTTGTGTATAATACCAGTCAAAATCAGTTGGATTACTCATGTAAGAACCTTCATAAATAGGGGCTGTTACAGAAAAGCTAAGAAGGGGCATTCTGTTTACTGCATAATAATCTTTAAAAGAATAGGTTTGTCCATTGATTTTATTATAAAGTCCACCTGTATCATAGTTGCGTGCATACATACGAATATGATTTTCAGTTGGCTTGTACACTTGCATCCATGCATCCGCAAGCGCGTGCGCAAGAGTTAAGTCATTTCTTGTACTTAATGCAGGTACAAGTATCTCCCAGCCCATATAGGTAGGATCATCTATCGAATTATGATGATTGCTGTAGGTGTATTTAGAAACAGAACCATAATATCCTACTGTGTAAGCTCTTTTGGTAATCGGTTGCCATTCTTTATTTCCAAGCATTTCTCCATATGTATCGTCAGTACGAATGATTTTTACTTTAAGACCATGTTCTTCATATCTCTTTTTTTCGTATAAAGATTGTTCTAAATTAATTTGTTTTTCTGTTAACCCATTTGTAGTAGCGCCTGTATCACTGCCTCCATGACCTGGATCAATCACAATGTCATAATCATATTTAAACTTTTCTACTTTTATTGTATATCTATTTTTTTTATAAGAAAAGGTAATCAATTTATTTCCTATTTTAGCTCTTACTAAACGTTCCTCTTCTTTTCTTTTATCTTGTATATCTTCTTCTTTTTTTGTTTTTATTTTAAGGGTATACTCTCCTATAGGAAGATTCTTTAAAGAAATATCTGTCTTATAATAATTCTTATTTTTGCTTGTTATTTTTATTTCTTTTTTATGGGGTCCATCTAAAATAAGAGTATAGCTTTTGTTGCCATTCTTACTGTATCCTGCGATAGAAACACCCTCTTCTATCCATTTCATAGAAGTAACTGTATTTTCATAAAGAGCGGGATTGAAATCAGCAGGTGCTTCCCCTTCTCTTGTATCATTCAAATTTCCTACAATCACTTGCCTTTGTTTCTCTGTTTTATTGCCTCTTTTGTCTTCTACTGTATAGGTCAGTGTATAGGTTCCTTCTTTGTTGTAATCTACAGAACCTTCTACTTTTACTTTAGAAGCAATATCTCCATCAAAATTATCTGTAACTTCATAACCACTTTCTTTATATTCTGTTCCTGTAGCCAAATGTATTACTTCCAATCCTTTTAGGGTAATGGTTGGAGATGTTGTATCTACCATTTGTATTTCTTTAAACTTTTCCACAGTATAATACTTTCCGATTTGCGCTGTATAAGAAACATAGTATGTATTTAAATGATAGGTTTTTAAAGCAGATGTGTTTACAGATGTTTGCTTACTTATGTCCATGCCATTTGCTTTAATATTCCATTCTTTGTCAGGATATAAGGAATTAATCTCTAGCGTTCCTTTATTAAATTTGGTTGGGTCATACTCTATATTTACATTTTTAGGACTTCCTACTTTTTTATTAGCAGAAGGAAAGAGAACAATACCAAAATTAATAAGAGTCAGTACTATGAGTATGTTTAAAAGTAGGTCTTTTTTATTTTTCATATTGTATCCTTCTTTCTTCATTATATATTTTTTGATTTACGAATCCTTCTATTATTATCTGGAAGGGACTGTCTTTCTTTAGAAGCAAGATAATCATCATAATTTCCTATATATTCGTTTATTTTTTTATCTTCTATATAAAATATCTTTTTAGCGAGTTCATTGATAAAATATCGGTCATGAGAGATGAAAAGCAAAGTTCCAGGGTATTCTTTTAATGCTGTTTCTAATACTTCTTTGGTTGTAATATCAATATGATTGGTAGGTTCATCCATAATAAGAAAATTGATGTTTTGCTGAATAAGTTCAAATAATTTTAATCTTACCTTTTCCCCACCTGATAAGTTCCCTACTCTTTTAAAAATACTTTCATCATGAAACATAAATTTAGAAAGAGAAGCTCTTAAATGCGTTTCTGTACCTTCATAACTTTTTCTAGCATATTCTAAAATGGTTATATTTTCGTTTTCAAAAGTAATGATTTGAGGAATATATCCCATCTTAATATTGCTTCCTAATTTTATAGAGTCGTCCATACCATTCGATTGTGAAAGATCCATAATATATTTAATAAATGTAGATTTTCCACTTCCGTTTTTACCCATTAAGCAAATTTTATCTTGAAATCGTATATCTAATGTATTATGGGTAAGCAACTCTTTGCCAGGTACAGATAAATCAAAATTTTTAACACCAAGGACTTGTTTTCCAGAACGGTCCCCCATCTTAAAAGACAAAGGAAGTTCGCTTTGGACACTTGGTTTCTCTATCTTTTCTATTTTATCCAGTCTTTTTTGAATACTGGCTGCTCGTTTGAAAAATGATTCTCCATTGGGATCTGCTCTTCTTCCAAACTCTTGTAATTTCTTTACTTTTCTTTTCATTGCTTCTATCATTTTTTGCTGATCTTTATATTGCTCAAATTCATGTAAAATTCTTTTTTCATTTTCTACTAAGTAATAAGAATAATTCCCGTGGAAAACTTCCCCTTTGCCGCGTTCTATTAAAACGGTCTTGTTTGTTACCTTATCTAAAAAATAACGGTCGTGGGAACTTAAAAGAATAGTACCTTTAAAATTGTTCAAATAGTTTTCTAACCACTCTAGTGCATCCAGGTCTAAATGATTGGTTGGTTCATCTAAAAGAAGAATCGTAGGCTCTCCTAACATAATAGAAGCAAAATGCACAATCGTTTTTTCTCCACCTGATAAAGAATTAAATTTTCTATTTAGCATTTCATTGTCCAGATTAAATTTATTACAAATTTCATCTACTTTAGAATCAATTTCATATCCATTTAAAGTTAAAAATTTTTGTTGCAAGGTATCATATTTGTGCAGAATGGGCTGTAGTTTATCTGGTGTACAAAGACTCATTTGGTTTTCAAGTTCTCGCATGGCTTTTTCTACTTCATATACCTCTTTAAAGTTTTCTGTTAATAAATCTTTAACTGTATACTCTTCTTCTACCTTAGGTGGGTGCTGAGAAAGCATCGCAACTTTAGCACCTTTTCGAATGGTTACTTTTCCCTCTATAGGATATTCTTCTTTCATAATGAGTTTTAAAATAGTGGATTTTCCACATCCATTTGGACCAATCAAAGCAATTTTTTCAGAAGAGGAAACCTCTAAGTCAAAAGTATCTAAAATGTTGTCAAATCCAAAGGTTTTGGTGACTTTAGAAAGGGATAATTCTATCATGTTGGTTTCATCTCCTTTTATGATTCCATTATAGCATAAAAAAACTATTGTTTTACCAATAGTTTATTTTTTTATCCTTTTAAAACTTCCATTGCATCACGCATTTTACGGTCATATTTAATCATATCAAGACCACCAAATGCTTTTAGGAATTCTTCTTCTTCCATTTTATATTTGTCTGCTAATTTCTTAGCTTCTTCTTTCGCTACTGCATCAGAAACTTCAATTTTTTCAGCTTTTGCGATTTCTTCAAGCATCAAACGGTATAAAACTCTTTTTTCTGCTTCTTCATGCATTTGTCCTCTAAGGGCATCTTCATTAGAATTTGTAAATTGATAGAATTGTTCAAGAGTAAGTCCTTGCATTTGTAGATTTTGTGCATATTGATCCATCATACGATCGATTTCATCATGAATCATAGCATGTGGTACTTCTACTTCTACTTCTTTAGCAGCTTCTGCTAATAAATCATCTAAATATTTATTATCAGCATTTGCTTCTTTTTGGGTTCTGATATTTTCTTCTACTACTTTTTCTAAAGATTCAACAGAATCAACACCTTCAAGTCCTAAATCTTCAAAGAAATCTTTGTCAATTTCTGGTACGATTGCTTCTTTGATTTCATGTACAGTTACTTTAAAAACAACAGGTGCTCCTTTTAAGTCTTCTGCATGGTAATCTTCTGGGAAAGTAACATTCACATCTTTTACTTCTTCTTTTTCCATTCCAATTAATTGTTCTTCAAATCCTGGAATAAATGTATTAGAACCAATTTTTAAAGAATAGTTTTCAGCTGTTCCGCCTTCAAATGCTACACCATCTTTGGTTCCTAGGAAATCAATTACAACGGTATCTCCGTCTGCAACTTTACCTTCTTTGATAGCGTTTTCTGTATAACGACTTCTCATTTCTTCGATTGTTTTAGCAATTTCTTCCTTTTCAACTTTTACTTCTTCTTTTTTTACTTTAAGTCCTTTGTATTTTCCTAATTTTAATTCTGGTTTTAAAGTAAGTGTAAAAGTAAATTCTACAGCATCTTTTCCAAGTGATTTAACACCTACTTCTGGACGTGCTACAATCTCTTCTTTTTCATTTTCTTTTAGCATTTCTTCGTATGCTTTTTCAAGTACCATATCAGCAGCATCTGCCCATAGTGATTCTTCTCCATATTTTTTTAAGAAAACATCTTTTGGAGCTTTCCCTTGTCTGAAACCATCTATTTTAGCTTTTTTATTTGCTTTTTTATAAGCTTCTTCTTTAGCAGTTTCCCAAGCTTCTCCTTCAATTTTCTTTGTGATAACTTTTGTTGTATCTTTGGTAGCTTTTTCTGTTACCTTTGTTGTATCTTTAATTTCTTCTTTTTTCATAATTTCCTCCTTAGGTCTTTAAATAGTATATAATAAATTCCTTGTTTTGGCAAGCACTTCCCCTTCTCTTTGTCATGATTCAGTGAAACTTTAACTCTGATACATCGTGTCTTTTCGTTTGTTATTTTCTTCTGTTTTCTAAAGTTCTACTTATCATAATATGAATTGTGTGAAAGGGGTAAGGTCTCCAAAAAAATGCATAAGAAAAACATATTTTTCTATTTATATAGAAATTATATGTTTTGTATTTCCTTATTTATGATAAGTATAAACATAGGCCCCATCATCTATTGCTTTTTGTTCTAGTTCAGGTACTTCACCAGGTTTATGGGTTACCTTATAAATTGTATAGTCGCTATACTTGCTTGTTTTAAAAATTTCAATTGGATCATCTAAAGCCGACGCTCCCTTTTCATATATATTCCATTCTAAACCAATGTAATTATTTGTATAGCGGTACTTAGAGTTATAATCTTCAGCACATTCTCTTAATATAACTTGGGTATTCCCAAACTGAATAATTGCATGAGTACATATAGAATCATTGTTTTCTTCTTCCGTACTCGCTTTCTTGTCTTCTTCCGTGCTCACTTTTTTGTCTTCCTCTTTTTCAGCTGTACAACCAGTTGCCATTGAAATACTGAGTGCAGTAGACAAAACAATTAAACCTTTATAAATCTTTAATTTTTTCATATATAATTCACCTTCATTGCCCGCTATATTATCATAATTATTTTACCCTGTCAAATATTACTTAAAGTAGATAGTGTAAAATAGTTTTGGGATTTGGTATACAAAAAGGAAGACCTTTTGTTAAAATGTAATTGTTGAAAAAACATTTAAGGAGGTCTTCCATATGAACAGTATACCAAATAATTATATAAATGTC
>JAQUWE010000021.1 GCA_028693035.1 Bacilli bacterium
CTTAAATTAATAAAGTTGCAATGAAGGAGTGATTAATTATGGATATGTATCAAAAAAGAGAAGAACGAAAAAATAAAAAAATGAATGAGGATGGAAAAAGTTTTTCTAATGTCTCCATTAACTGGTACCCAGGCCACATGGCCAAAGCCAAAAGACTAATCAAAGAAAAAATGAATAGTATCGATGTCGTTTTTGAAGTCATTGACGCAAGAATGCCATACGCATCTAAAATAAAAGACATAGAAACCTACACACCTGGTAAACCCAGAATTTTAATCATGACCAAAACAGATTTATGTGACATGGTAGAAACAAAAAAATGGGTGACTTACTATGAAGAAAAAGGATACAAAGTAGTACCTCTTTCTTTAGAAGAAAATACAAATGTAACGAAAAAAATAGTAAGCGCCGTAGAAGAAGTTATGAAACCAGTAGAAGAAAAAAGACAAGCAAAAGGTTTACTAAAAAGAAAAACAAGGATTTTAATAGTAGGAATTCCTAATGCAGGGAAATCTACTTTAATCAATCGTTTGGTTGGTAAAAAAGCAACCAAAGTAGGCAATAGACCTGGCGTTACCAAAACACTGGATTGGATTCGTATTAACGATTCCTTAGAACTACTAGATACACCAGGTGTATTATGGCCAAAACTAGATGAAGAAAAAGTTGCATTCAACCTAGCGAGTTTAACCGCAATCAAAGAAGAAATACTTCCTATAGACTCTGTTGTACATTATATTTTAAAAACCCTTCTTGCTTACTATCCTAAATTAGTAGAAGAAAGATATGGCATTACAAAAATAGAAGAAGATATTACAGATACACTAGACATTATTGGTACAAAAAGAGGATGCCTAATGCGTGGAGGCATGATTGATTACGAAAAAGTATACACCATCATTATTAGTGATCTTAAGAATGGACTGATTAAAGGTATTACTTTTGACAGGTACGAGGAGAATGGACATGCCCTATAATTCACTCGTTCTTGCTTATATGGGAGACGCTATTTACGAAGTGTACATTCGAAACTATTTGATTGAAAAGAAAATCCTAAATGTACATGATTTACAAAAAGAAGCAATCAAATATGTAAGCGCAAAAGGACAAGAATCTTACCTAAAAAAAATGATGGAAGAAAATTTTCTATCAGAAGAAGAACTTGCTGTTGTCCAAAGAGGACGTAACCACAAAGGTACAAGACATCCTAAGAATACAGATATTATTACCTATAAATATTCTACTGGATTTGAAGCTTTAATTGGAGACCTTTATTTTAAACAAAATAAAAATAGAATAGATGAAATTATGCAATTCATTATAGGAGAATAAAACATGTATATATATGGAAAAAATGTAGCAGAAGAAACACTTAAAAAAAATGAAAAAATAAAGAAAGCTTTTATTTATACAGAATTTAAAGATCAAAATATATTATCTGCTTTACAAAAAAAGAATATTACAATCAAACTTTTATCAAAAAGGGAATTAGATACACTTGCAAATGCAAATCATCAGGGTATAATCTTAGATGTACCTGATTACGTCTATGCAGATATTGATGTAGTAGGAGAGGAAGAGGAACTTATTCTTCTATTAGATCACTTAGAAGATCCTCATAATTTTGGCGCTATTATCAGAACAGCAGAAGCAGCTGGTATCAAAACCATTATTATTCCAAAAGATAGAAGTGTAGAAGTCAATGCAACGGTTATGAAAGTGAGTGCAGGGGCAATTCATAATATGCAAATTGTCATGGTAACCAATCTTGTACAAACTATGAAATACCTACAAAAGAAAGGGTTCTGGTTTGTTGGTACTGACATGGAAGGCACTTCTTATGATAAAATTGATTATCGCGGAAAAATGGGAATTGTCATTGGCAATGAGGGCAAAGGTATGAGTGATTTAACAAGTAAAACATGTGACTTTATCGCAACCATCCCTATGAATGGCAATATCAATAGCCTGAATGCTTCTGTAGCAGCAGGTATTGTGATCTTTGAAGCGATGAAACAAAGAAAATAGAAAGTTAGTGATGCAATGAAATACCGTGATTATAATGATAATGAACTTGTATATTATATTAGAGAAAATGGAGAAGAAGCCAATCAAATTTTATTCAAAAAATATGAACCTCTTATTCATTCTATCGCTAAAAAAATGTACCCATATTGTAAATACAATGGTGTTGATTTAGCAGATCTTATCCAAGAAGGAATGATTGGTCTAAACCAAGCCATTCAAAGTTATAGAGAAGAAAATGATAATCTATTTTTTACTTTTGCAAAAAAATGTATTGAAAGAAAAATTATTACATTAGTCATTGCTTCTAAAAGACAGAAACATAAAATATTAAATGAATCTCTTTCTTTAGAATTTAATGGAGAAGAAGGAGATGTAGGCATTTTAGAATCTGTTTTAAGTGATGATTCTTTTCATCCAGAAGAACGTTTATTTATAGAAGAAGCAGAAAAGGAACTTACAGAAAAAGTAAAACAATCTCTTACAGATAACGAAGAACGTATTTTTGATCTAAAAAGAGCAGGTTTTAACTACAAAGAAATTGCTTCTATCATAGATAAAAATCCTAAAACAGTAGACAATGCATTACAAAGAATCAAAAAGAAATTTAGAAAAGTATTAGAAGAGAGATAAAAAAAGAGATTAAATTAAATCTCCTTGATAAATATCTCTCTTTTTCATTTCTTTATCTATATCATTTAAAACACAGAATTTTTTAACAAGCCAAGTAGGGGCTACCAAGTCTTCTACTTTAGGATCTCCTGTAATTCTATGAATCACAATTTCTGGTTTTAAATATTTTAATTGCTCACAAATAATATCTACATATTCTTCTTTGCTTAAAACAGGAAAAGGCTCTTTTCTATAAAGAACAGCCAAAGCTGTTTTTTCTAAAATATGCATCATATGAATTTTAACACCATGGATAGGAAGAGTATTTACATGTTTTACAGTATCTACCATCATTTCTTTGGTTTCATAAGGAAGTCCATTGATAATATGAACCACAACTTTAATGTTTCGGTCAGCAAGCTTTCTAACCATTTCATCCAAACATTCTACATCATGACAACGATTGATTAAATCTGTTGTTTTTTCATGGATGGTTTGCAGGCCAAGTTCAATTGTCAAATCCGTTTTTTGATTTAATTGTTCTAAATAGTCTAAGCATTCCTCTGTAATACAATCGGGTCTTGTAGCGATGGCAAGACCTACCACATTTTCTAAATCTAAAATACATTCATATTTTTCTTTTAAAACAGAAACAGGTGCATAGGTATTAGAGTGTGCTTGGAAGTATCCCACATATTTAGCGTCTTTCCATTTCCTCTGCATCATTTGTTTGATCTCATCAAATTGTCTTAATAAATCTTCTTTGGGATTTCCCGCAAAGTCACCACTTCCAGAAGGAGAACAGTAAATACATCCGCCTTTTCCTTTGGTCCCATCAATATTAGGGCAAGTAAACCCAGCATTCAAAGAAATTTTGCATATCTTGGTTCTATATTTTTGTTTATTGTAATAATCTAAAGTATGATATCGTTTATTATCATAGCTATATATAAATTGTTTCATTTTTTCACATCCCAGCCAACTTATTATAACATTTCTCGGCAAAAATGTGAAAAAAAGGTGAAAATTCTTTATATTTATTGGTAAATGTTAGAAAAAATGATATAATGATAACGGAGGTTAGGAAAATGAAAAAGCATAATATTTTAAAAGTGCTTGGTATTAGTTTTTTAGTAGTTACACTACTGACTTGGCTAATTCCAGCAGGAAGCTATTCTAGTGGTTCTTTTGCATCAAGCGGTACAACACCATTTGGGTTATTTGATCTTACTAGAATTCCACTTATTGCCATTACAAACTTGGTACAATATACTGTTGTTATTTTGGTAATTGGGGGACTTTATGGCGTATTAAACAAAACAGGTGTTTATGCGACCATCGTAGGTAATGTAGCAAAGAAATTTAAGAAAAAAGAAACTCGTTTCGTACTTATTTCTATTTTAGTATTCGCTATATTATCATCTGTAAGTGGGTCTAACTTTGCAATCTTTGCATTGGTACCTTTCTTTGTAGCTATTATTTTATTACTTGGATTTAATAAAGTAACAGCTATGTTAGCAACGATTGGTTCTATGTTACTTGGTACTATGGCAGCAACATTTAACACAGAAGTTGCAGTTGCTATGAAACAATACTTCTCTTTAGATTTAACAAGTTCTGTTGTATCTAAGATTGTATTATTTGTAGTTCTTGTTGTTTTATATACATTATTTGTATTAAAAATCGCAAAAACAAAAGAAGTAACAAAGAAAGAAACTGTTAAAAAAGTAGCAAAAGAAAAAGCAAAAAAAGAAACTGCTACAAAAACAAAGAAGAGTACTACAAAAGCAGAAGCAAAAGGTAAAAAAGAAGTTTTATCTGTAAAAGAAGAAGTAGAGATTCCTCTTTACGATGCCAAAGCTGTAGATAAGAAGAAAAGTAATGTTCCTCTTATTGTATGTACATGTGTGATGATTGTGATTTCTTTAGTAGCAATGTTCAACTGGACTACACTACTTAATATTAAATTCTTTGATACAATCTATGAAAGTGTTATGGGAATTAAAATTGGAGATTACACAATTGTTAAAAATCTTCTAGGTACATTAAGTCCTTTTGGATACTGGACAAATTATGAATTTGTTATGTTTATCTTACTTTGTATTCCATTTATTGCATGGTTATACAACATTAAAATGGATGAAGTAATTGATGGATTTATAAGCGGAGCTAAACAAGTATTAAAACCTGCTATTTACGTTTTATTCGCAAGCATTTTATATGCATCAATGTTTAGTAACCAATCTGGTGCTAATATTTTCTATACAATTGTAAACTTTTTCTTAGGATTAAGTGCTAATTTCAATGCACTTGTAGTAGGAGCTATTTCTTTAATTGGTGGATTCTTATTCTCAGATTTCTCAGCATTTATTGGAAGTGTAGCAACACCTATCACAAGTACATATGCAAATGCAACTATGTATCCTATTATGACTCTTATTATCCAAAGTATCTATGGACTTGTAATGTTTATTACACCAAGTAGTATGCTTCTTGTATTAGGTTTATCATATTTTGATATTTCTTACAAAGATTGGTTCAAAACCATTTGGAAATACTTAGTCAAAGTGCTTATTGTTATTATCCTTGTTGTTGTTATAGCAAGCATGTTTATCTAATAAGTAAAGAGCCTTTTAAGGGTTCTTTTTTTGTTGTAATAAAAACTTTTTTCCTGTATAATGAGCATAGTAAAGGGTGATAGGTATGTGGTTTATATTGAGTGTACTTGTTTTACTTTGGGTAGTAGGATATATGTTTATTTTAGGGTATCTTTACCGAAAAAATAGTAAACCCTATGTGTCTTCTTTTTTAGAAACGACATATTCTAAAATACCTTCTTCTTTAAATGCTTCTGAAATTTCGGTTTTGCTTTATAAAAAAATAGGAACAGAAGCTTTTATAGCAGGCATTCTATATTTAATTGACAAACAAATCATTACCGTAGAACAAAAGGAAAACACTTATTTTCTAACCTATCATCCAACAGAACCTTTATCGTTCAGTCAAAAGTATATGATTACGATGTTATTTGATACGCTAACAAGTATAAAAACAGTTTCTTTAGATACCATCAGTCATAGATGTGATACTTCTAGTGGCGCTACTAACTTTTTACTTGAATACAGTTCTTTTCAAAAGGCTTCTTATAAAGAAATTAGATACAGAATGTATGAAGATAAAAAAGGGTATACACTGGTAACATATTATGGATATATAGGTTTATTTTTACTCATTCTTAATTTCCTTTTAAGAATTCATTCGCTACCTATCTATATTTTAATTATTCCTGTTTTATTTTTAAAAGTTTATTTTCTTAAAATCTATAAAAGAACCAAAGCCGCAAATACAGAATATTTTAAATGGCTTGGTTTTAAACACTATTTGATGAATAAACAAGAATTTCCTAAAGAAACGACCCATACTTTTTATATGTACGCTACTTTGTTAGGTATTTTGGACATTGTTTGTAAACAAAATCAGGATTCCCATTTTGTATTAGAACTTCATAAGACCCTTTCTCATTCTCTTCGTAAAGCCATTTGGGAAGGAAATAGGGGAATTAAGAAAAAATGACATACCAGATTGACAATACTGTTTACACTGTTGTTGTTCATAAAAAAGGCAATAAAAATACCTATATTAGAATCAATGATGATTTAGAAATTGTCATAAATACCTCGTATTTAATGCCAAAATACCAAATCAAAGAGATTTTACATAAGAATGAAAATGCCATAATAGAAATGCTGAATAGGAAGAAAAAGGAAAATCAAAAAAAAGAAACCTTCTATTATTTAGGAAGAAAATATGATATAATTATAGTACCAACGATAGATAAAATAGTCATAGATGGTTCTTATATTTATAGCAAGAATAAAAAAGAACTAGAAAAATGGTATCAAAAGGAAATGAAGCAACTATTTCAAACAAAATTAGATGCTTTGTATCCTCTTTTTGAAGAAACGATACCATATCCTGTTTTAAAGATCAGAAATATGAAAACCAGATGGGGCGTATGCAATAGAGCAAACAATACCGTTACGCTCAATGCAGCTTTAATGAGAGAACCTATAGAATGCCTAGAATATGTCATTGTACATGAATTGTCTCATTTTGTTCATTTTGATCATTCCAAGGAATTTTGGAAAACAGTCGAAAAATATAAACCTAATTATAAGGAAATAAGAAAGAAAATGAAGGAGTAAGTGGTGATAGAATGCGAAAAATAGCGAAAAATGCAGTTTGTCTTTTTTTAGTAGGAGCAATGTTACTTCCTACTATGGCAGAAGCCAAAACATTAGGACAATTAAAAAAGGATTTGCAGACATTGGAATCTAGTTTAAATCAAAACCAAACAGATACTAAAATGACGCAAGAGCAAATTGATGCAGCCAATGAAAATGTCAAAAACATCAAAGCTGAAATCGAAACAACCAATAATGAAGTGCAAAAATTAATTGGAGAAATTGAAACTTTAAATAATGAGATTACAAAGAAGAATGAAGAAATAAAATCTATTATTAACTTTGTACAAGTATCTAGTGGGGAATCCGCATACTTAGAGTATATTTTTGGAGCCAAAGACTTTACAGACTTTATTTATCGTGTCGCTATTTCTGAACAGATGGTTAACTACAATGATAAGTTAGTTGCAGACTATGATGCCATGGTAAAAAAGAATAACGAGAAAAAAGAAACACTTACTATAAAACAAGTAGAACTTGGTAAAAAGCAACAAGAGTTAGAAGTTCAAATGTCTTTATTAGGCGAAAAAATGTCTTCTTTGCAAGAAGGTAAATTAGATTTAGCTTCTCAAATCAAAGCCCAAAAAGAAGCAATTAATGGGTTAAAAGGATGTAGAGATAGTGAGGATGCATCTTCTTGTGCCGCTAGACTTGCAGCTGCAGCCAATACTGGCGGCGGTGGAAATGGTGGTGGAGGTAATGTTGTTACTTCAGGAATCTTTATTAGGCCAATTACTGCAGGAAGTGTCAGCAGTGAATATGGAAACCGTTTTCATCCGACACAAGGGGTATGGAGACTTCATACAGGTATCGATGTAACAGCGTCTGGTAGCGCCGTTCCTATTTATCCTGGAGCAGCAGGAAGAGTTGCTGCCATTACTTGGAGAAGTAGTTGTGGTGGAAACGTAGTATATCTACATCACAGCATTAACGGAAAAAGTTATACCTCTGTCTACATGCATTTAAGAACCATCAATGTATCTGTAGGACAAACAGTTGGTATCAATACACAAATCGCAACTATGGGTGGAAGTGCATCCTCTGAGTACTGGGATAGTTGTTCGACAGGACAGCATCTGCATTATACGTTAGCGACAGGTTTATATTTTATTGATTATTCTTCTTATAGTGCATTTGAAGGACATACATTCAATCCGAGAAATGCGGTAAGTTTCCCAGCTACAGGTGGTTACTTTAGTGGAAGATAATCTAAAACTGGTTATTCCAGTTTTTTTATGCAAATAAAGTTGACAAAACGCAAAACAAATGTTAGACTAAAAATGCAACAAAGGAGTAAAAACAGCAAAAATAACGCATAATAAATGTTAACATAATGTAAAAAGTGTAAAACTGTAAAAAAAAACCTAGATTCTAGAGATATGTTATGGTAAAATTAAAAAGCACCCGGAAAAGGGTTCCATTGAAGTAACAAATTTTATAGAATACGAGGTGGAAGAAAATGGAAAAAGTACATACTCCATTAAAAAGCATGAATCAAACACATATTTGCTCCTATAAGAAAGAAATAGAAAGAGGGTATCAAAACGAGATTTATATGAAAGAAGAAAAAACCATAGTATACCCAGAGCAAGAAGAAGTAAAACGGGTTGAAAGAAAAAGAAAAGCCATTGCGATCGCAAAGGATATGAGAAGACTCGGCTATACGATAAAAGATATCGCAAAGGATATGAGAAGACTCGGCTATACGATAAAAGATATCGCACTGATTACGGAGCTTCCAAAAAAAATAATAGAAAAGTTATAAAAAACAAATAAAACGACAGAAATATCTCTGTTTTTTTTTTATACTAAAGTTGGTGATAGAATGAAGGTAAAAATATTTGACGAAAGTCATGAAAGTGATTTAGAAAAAGGAATCAATGCATTTTTAAGTGAATTTGAAGGAGAAGTGATCGATATTAAATTTAGTGTAAGTGCTAGTGTATTTGGAGAAGAACAAATTTATTGCTTTTCTGCTATGATTCTTTATAAATAAACGTTTAAAGTTTCAATTTTAGAACCAACATACATATAGAATAAATAAAGGAGGAAATTATGTTTGGAAATTTTAGTGAAGAAGCAAGAAAGGTAATGGCACTTGCCAAAAAAGAAATGAGTCTTTTAAAACACCCCTATGTAGGAAGTGAGCACTTATTATTAGGGCTTTTAAAAAATAAAAATGACGTCTCTGATAAATTAAAAGAATACAACATTACATATGAAAATATGTATGAAGAAATTGTACAGATTGTAGGACAAGGAACAGAAGAATCGAGTTGGTTTTTATATACCCCCCTTTTAAAACGTATTTTAGAAAATGCAATTATAGATAGTAAAGAAAATAACAATGGAGAAGTCACTGTTTGGCACCTTTTCTCTGGACTCTTAGAAGAGGGAGAAGGGGTAGCCATCCGCATTATGTTAGGTATGGGCATTGATTTAGATGAACTCTATCATACTTTCTCCTACAAACTTGTTGGTAAAAAAAGCAAAAGAAAAAAAGGAAAGCTTATCTTAGATGAAATTGGGACGGATATTACAGAAAAAGCCCAAAGTGGTATTTTAGATCCTGTGATTGGAAGAGAAAAGGAATTAACAAGAATTTTAGAAATCTTATCTAGAAGAACCAAGAACAATCCTGTCCTTATAGGAGAAGCTGGCGTTGGAAAAACAGCTTTAGTAGAAGAACTTGCTAGAAAAATTGCCAATGAAGAAGTACCAAGTTTATTAAAGGGTAAAAGAATTATCTCACTAGACATGGGAGGCGCAGTCGCAGGTACCAAATATCGTGGGGAATTTGAAGAACGTATGCGTAAAATTTTAAAAGAAGTAGAAGAAAACAATGACATCATTCTTTTTATAGATGAAATTCATACCTTAGTAGGCGCAGGAGGTGCAGAAGGGGCCATAGATGCTTCCAATATCTTTAAACCCGCTTTAGCACGTGGTAAATTAAGATGTATAGGTGCTACTACAACAACCGAATATAAGAAATATATTGAAGAAGATAGTGCTTTAGAAAGAAGATTTCAAAAAGTAGTGGTAGAAGTGCCTAGTGAAGAAACAGTCATTCAGATTTTAAAGAAATTAAAACCTATCTATGAAGACTTCCATCATGTCAGTATTGAGGATTCTATGCTAGAATTTATCGCAAAAACATCAGGAAGGTACATTTATGACCGCAATGAACCAGATCGCAGTATTGATGTGTTAGATGAAGTCTGTGCAAAGGTAAGTCTAAAAGAAACAAATGTAGCTAAAAAATACAATACCTTTCATCAAAAATTAAGGGACATAGGGCAGCAAAAGAAAGAAGCCATTATGAAACAAGACTTTGATACCGCTTTCGCTCTTAAAGTAAAAGAAAATGATGTATTAGATAAAATCAATACAATTGATTTAGAAATGTATAAAAACAAAGAAGATAAAGAAGTTACCATGAAAGATATCGCAAGTGTTATCAGTACCAAAGCCTCTATTCCTGTTTATGAAATCATGAAAGAAGACAGCAAGTGTATTCAGCAAATGCAAAAAGAGTTAGAAAAGAAAATAATAGGGCAAGAACATGCAACCAAAGAAGTGCTTCAAATTGCTAAAAAAATCAAATTAGGATTTCATGATGAAGGAAACTGTTATTCTATGCTATTCACAGGCCCATCAGGGACTGGTAAAACGATGCTTGCTAAAATCTTTGGCAAATGCCTAGTGGGCAAAGAGCACGTCATTAAATTGGATATGAGCGAATATAGGGAGGAGCACACTGTTAGTAAAATTTTAGGAGCGCCTCCAGGCTATGTAGGCTATCAGGACTACCATCATGTCCTAGAAGACATTCGCAATCATCCATACTCTGTTATCATCGTAGATGAGATTGAAAAAGCCCATAGTGCTGTTTTAGACTTGTTTTATCAAATCTTAGATGATGGGAAGATAAAAGATTCAAAAGGGAAAGAAGTACGTTTTGATCATACCATTATTTTATTTACGTCCAATATAGGGTTCCATGAAAATAATATTGGTTTTAGTAAAAGTGAAGACAAAGCAACGACAAGGCTTACAGACACTTTCAGTATTCCTTTTATGAATCGTATTGATAATACTGTTATTTTCAAAGAACTTGCTTATGAAAGTATGAAACAAATTACAGAAAACAGTTTAAAAAGAATCAAAGAAAAATACAAAAAAAAGAATATAAAGCTACATTTTACTAAAAATGTAATAGAAGAACTGGTAACAGAATCAGAATATCAGATGTATGGAGCTAGAAAAATCGATAAAATTATAAAAGATAAAGTAGAAACACTTATTATAGAAAGAATTATGAATGGAGAAGAAGATATTGAAATAAAAACCATTCATTTAAAACAAACCAATTAAAAAAAAGATGTAAATTTTAAAATTATATGTTATAATGTACTTGGTGATAAAAGATGGTTATAGATGATATCAAAAATGGAATAGATGCCAATCCAAATCTTACAGAAGAAGTAAAAAGTGATATGCTTTGGTTAATAGCTCTTCTTCATAAATATTATCCAGAAATGTCTTTAGACGTATTAAAAGAACGAATCAAAACAGTCAATGTAGAAGTTGTTGGTAAATTTATCAGTAATGAAGCTGTATTTTATAATGAAAATACCAATGTTCTACAAATCAATAAAACAGAATTAGAAAAAGCAAATGATTTAAAACATATTCTTATGGTAGCGATTCTTTATATGATTCCAAAACAACAAAGTGAAAATAACATCATGGATGGTTTTAAAAAAGGTTTTGCAGAGCTTGTCGCAAATAGTTTAGTAGGGAGTGAAACGTATGAGTCGTGATGAATATTTTCAAGAAATAGCAGACTATTATATAAGTCTTTTAGGAACGGAACCAACAATGACCGCCTATGTAGAAGGAAATCCACAAATGCTTTACCAAGCAGCTATGGATAAGGGAATCGATCCTGAAGCCATTCATCAAAATTTAGAAAATACAAGTTATGCTGTTCATTCAAACTTTGATGTTCAAAACATTAGAAATTCTCAAAAAAAATTAATGAATGAAACTATAGAAGTTCTTTCTAATGAAGAAATTTATAGACAAGCAGAAAGAAGCAAATACTATGCGAAATATGGTATGGATGAAGGGAATCCTGAAATGCGAGCTGTTTTTGCTGAAATGTATGAATTTTATCAAAGAGAAGCAGAAAACAGACAAATGCAGGAAACACAAAGTATACAAAGATAACAAAAGGAAAGAGAAAAAACTTTTCTTTTTTTTTTGCTTTTTTTAAACAAATACATATACTATAATAGGTTATTTTTACCAATTTGCATTTCCATAAGAAAAGTGCTAAAATGTAAATCGCGCCTAAATTAGGTACGAAAAAGCACGAAAGGAGAAAACAGATGAAAAAAGTAGAATACCAAAAAAACGGAAAAGAAAAATTTTCAGTGCACATGTTTGATCTACTAACAATCAAGAATGCTGCTTTTCCTATTCGAATTCCTTTAGGAGTCTATATAGAAATAGAAAGATTAGAGATTTTGGCTGTAGAAGAGCCAAAGCTTTTAACACAATATATAACCTACGAAGATAGCGAAATGATACGTTTTCTTAAAGAAAGTTTAAAAGAACTTGTTATTTATGAATCAGAATTTAAAGGATATACAGAAGAAGAAAAAAATATATATACATATAAAGTCATTTCACGACTTCAAAAAAGTAAAATAGGAAATCATCTACAAAAAGAAATTGTTCAAATTCAAGTAGATGATTTAGAACCACTCCCTAAAATAGAATACCCTATGATGACTTTAGAAGATGCAGAAAAAATTGTACAGGTAACAAGTACATATGCAGCACTTAAAATAGCAGAAGAAAAACAAAAAAAGATGAGTTTACATTTGTAGACTTTTTTTTAAGCACCTTTAAAGAACATAAAAAAACCATACCTTTCATAAAATAGTATGGGTGATAAGTGTATGAATATGGCGAGAGCATTAAAAAATTATGTTTTAGAAAATGAATTTCAAGTGCATATTTTAAAAGGGCGAATTAATATTGTAAATTATACTTCTATCGGACACTTTGATGAAAACAAAGTCATTGTTCGCCACAATGAAGGAAGTGTACATATCAAGGGAGAGCACCTTGTTGTATCAAGACTTCTCCATGATGAAATTTTAATCACAGGGAAAGTAGGGTCTATTCAGTTTGAATCCTAGAAGAAAAAATGCTTGGCTTTTAAACTTTGAAAGCACTTATACCATAAAAGTTACAGGTAAGAATATAGATCGTTTCTTACGAAAATTGATTGTACAAGAAATAGAGTTATTAGAAGTACGTCAAATCAATTATAAAGAACTCCGTATTCGTATTTATAAAAAAGATTATGAAAAAATCATGCAGATTAAAACCATTTACGAAGTGTCTCTTTTAAAGACCCATGGTTTATTAAAAATAAAGAAGATTTTAGCGTATCATAAAATGTTGTTGTTTTTTATGGGAATTGGACTTCTTATATTGTTTGTTTTAAGTCAAATGATTTTTACGATAGAAATTGTACATACCAATCATGAAGTACGTGATTTATTAAAAGAAGAATTAAAGGAAGCAGGAATTGACAAAAATCATTTTAAGAAATCTTATTTTAAAATTCAAAAAATAAAGAAGAAAATCCTAGAAAAACATAAAGACAAAATAGAATGGTTAGAAATTGTAAATATAGGAACCAAATATATTGTCCGTATTGAAATGAGAGAACTTCCAAAAGAAACAAAAGAAAAAGAACTACAAGACGTTATCGCTAAAAAAAGCGCTATTTTAAAAAGAGTTGAAAACAAACGTGGCGTTACGATGAAAAATATCAATGATTATGTAGAAAAGGGAAGTGTTGTCATCAGCGGGAATGTCCTTTTAAATGAAGAACTAAAAGGTACCATTGGTGCAGAAGGAAAAATATATGGAGAAGTATGGTATAAAGTAAAAATAGAATACCCTTATATTTATAAAGAAGAATCACTTACAGGAAAACAAAATACGGTATATACCGTTGTATTTTTAAACCAAAGATGGGAACTTTTTAATAAAAAACCTTATAAATATAAAAAAATAAAGAGTAAAACGCTTCTTAAAAATAATATTATTCCTTTTTATATTGCCAAAGAAAAACAAGAAGAAAAAAATGTAATAGAAGAATTTTACAGCGAACAAGAGGCCGCAGATAAGGCAATGGAAGAAGCCAAAAGGAGGATGCAAAAGAACTTAGGTCCAAAAGAATACATTATTAGCCAAAAAAAATTGAAAGTTACACCAAAAGATAGTAGAATAGTAGTAGATATGTTTTTTACAGTATATGAAGATATAACCGCAACCGCACCTGTAGAAAAAATCGAACAAAAAGTAGAAGAAAAAGAGGCTGGATAATGTGCTTAGAGAAACTGTTTTAAATATTTTAGATAATGTATGGCCCTTACTCATTATTATTTGTACCATTTTAATCTCTCTTAGAGTGGTATATCTTATTAGAAATCATGAGAAAGTATATTTTTATAAAGAAGTGTTATCACTTGGATTTGTTATATATATTATATGTTTATTCCAAACGGTTACGTTTCAGGATGTAGCGTGGTCTACTTCTAATTTCGTACCTTTTAAAGAAATGCTTAGATACCAGTTTGGATCTCCTTTATTTATTAGAAATGTATTAGGGAATGTTTTACTCTTCCTTCCTTATGGTTTTTTTATCACGTATTTCTTTAAGTTTAAAAAATATAGAACGCCTTTATTTTTAATTACGATTTTGTCTGTTGTGATAGAGTCTACCCAATTGCTGATTGGCCGTGTCTTTGATATTGATGACATCATGCTGAATATTATAGGGGGTTCTTTTGGCTATTTACTATGTAAAGGTCTTTTAGAATGTAAGGAGCATTTCCCTAAATTATTGAAAAAAACTTGGTTTTATAATATAATAATAACAGGACTTTTATTATTTATTGGTTTATACCTGTTTGATATAATAGAATTTGGGGGTGCTCTATGAATGAAGTAGAAGTATTTAAAATGGTGGAAGAAGAAATAGAAGAACAAAAAGATGTCGAAGAAATTTTATTATATGCTTTGTCTTATTTAAAAATAAAGGATGCTGAATTTTCAGTGATTTTGGTAGACAATGAAAAGATTAGAGAATTAAATAAAGAATATAGAAAAATAGATAGAGAAACAGATGTCATTAGTTTTGCTTTAGAAGATGGCATGGAAATGCAGGTTCCAGGAAGAAGAATTTTGGGTGATATTTATATCTCTATACCAAAAGCAAGAGAACAAGCAAAGGAATATGGACATAGTTTTCAAAGAGAAATCTGTTTCCTAAGTGTACATGGACTTCTACACTTGCTTGGGTACGACCACATGAATGTAGAAGAAGAAAAAATCATGTTTGATTTACAAAAGGAGATATTAGGTAGTTATGGGATTTCTAGATAGAGTAAAAAATTTAATTACAGGAAAAAGAAGTATTGTAAGAAATAAAGATACAGGAACACCTTTAGAAAGATATAGAAAAAGTTTTTTGCATGCCCTAGATGGTATGGCTTATACTTTTGTTTGCGAACATAATTTACCAGTAATTATTGTGTGTGGCATTTTAACTATTATTGCAGGTGTTTTGTTTCAGATCAGCAATAGTGAATGGCTCTTTTGTATAGCCATGATTGGTGCTGTAAGTGCAGCTGAGTTTATCAATACCGCGATTGAAGCTGTGGTTGATTTAGCGTCACCTGATTTTAATAAATTGGCAAAGATAGCCAAAGATACGGCTTCCTCAGCAACCCTTATGTTAGCCCTTACAGCTCTTGCTGGCGCACTTGTTATCTTTATACCAAAAGTATTATTATGTTTATAGGAGGAAATTATGCGAGAAAAATTATTAAAAGTATTAGAAAATTCTTATAGTCCATATTCTCATTTTAGAGTAGCGGCTATTGTACAAATGAAAGATGGACAAACCTTCCAAGGTGTTAATGTAGAGAATGCCTCTTATGGAGCAACGATTTGTGCAGAGAGAAGTGCGATTGTATCAGCTATTTCTAACGGTTATAAAAAAGAAGATTTTGAAGCATTATATGTAATGTGTGATAATGATAAAATAGGCATGTGTTGCTTCCTTTGTAGACAAGTTATTTCAGAATTTTTTGGAAAAGACAAAAAGATTATCGCAATGAATCCTAAAGGAGAAACAGAAACGCATACGGTAGAGGAATTATGTCCATATCCTTTCTCGGAGGATGATTTACGATGAAGAGTGGTTTTGTAAGTCTTATAGGAAGACCCAATGCTGGAAAATCAACCCTTTTAAATAGTATTATAGGAAGTAAACTTGCGATTACTTCTTCCAAAGCACAGACAACAAGAGACAATATAAGGGGGATTTATAATGAAGAAGATACACAAATTGTCTTTGTAGATACACCAGGAATTCATAAACCTAAACATAAACTTGGGCAATATTTGAATAGAGAAGCGTATTATACTATTGATGATGTAGACATTGTTTTGCTTTTAATCGATGCCAAAGAAAAATGGGGCAAAGGGGACGATTTTGTTTTAGAAAGACTCAAAAAGGTGGACAAGCCAGTCTTCTTGATCATCAATAAAATCGATACCATTCCAAGAGAAAATATTTTATCTTTAATTGCTTCTTATAAAGATTTATATCCTTTCGCAGAAATTGTACCTGTTTCAGCTTTAAAGAAAGACAATGTAAGTGAGCTTATAGGTGCGATTAAGCCTTATTTAAAAGATGAAGTACAGTATTATCCAGAAGAAGATATTACCGATCAATCAGAAGCTTTTAGAATGAAAGAAATGATTAGAGAAAAAATACTACATCTTACAGAAGAAGAAGTCCCACATGCTGCTACCTGTATTATTGAAAGCATTAAACAAGATAAAAATGGATACCATATAGGTGCTGTTATTGTAGTAGACAGAAATTCTCAAAAAGGAATTATTGTTGGAAAAAATGGTGCCAAAATCAAACAGATAGGAACACTTGCTAGAAGAGATATAGAAACAATGCTAGGCAAGAAAATATATTTAGAACTCTTTGTTAAAGTCATAAAAGATTGGCGTAATAAAGAAAGACAACTTATGGAACTTGGCTATAGTGAAAAAGAATTATAAAAAGATATTTTAAATAAATATTCTTTTTTTGTATACAGATTTTCTTTTTACTCATAATATAAATAGGTGATGAAAATGAAGAAGACACTATTGTGGGATTTGTTTAAAGCAACAGGTAAAATAGAATATTATTTAAAATACAAAGAAATTATAAAAGAAGACGGACTAAAAGGAAAAGATTTATAAAAATATATGGCTTTGAGAGTGAAAACTCTTTTTTTAGTGATATACTATTAAAAGAGAAGTAGGTGAATCTATGATTGAAAAAATAGAAGGTATTGTGGTAGGAGAAAGAGCCTACGGAGAAACCAGTAAGATTTTAGATGTTTTTACAAAAGAGTATGGTGTCATTGGTGTGATGGCAAAGGGATGTCGTAAACTAAAAAGTGATTTGCGAAGTGTTTCTAATAAACTGACATATGGAAATTTTCATCTCTATTATAAAAAAGACAAATTGTCTACTTTAATAAGTATAGATGTTACCAATTTATTTAAAAATATAAAAACAGATATTTCTAAAATAAGTTATGCTTCTTTTCTTTTAGAATTGAGTCATGGTGTTTATAAACAAAATCCGGATCCATCTATTTATACATTACTTATAGATGCTTTACAAAAAATAGAAGAAGGTTTTGATGAAGCTTTAATTACTGCTATAGTAGAACTTAAATATCTGTATTATTTAGGCATTATGCCTGTTTTAGATGGATGCGCTATATGTGGAGAGAAGACTTGTATTGTAACGCTTTCTAGTACCAAAGGAGGCTATATCTGTAAGAATTGTTATAGTGGGGAAGATATGGTTTCTACAAAAACAATTAAACTAATTCGTATGTTTTTTTATCTGGATATCGCTAAGATTGAAAAGTTAGAAATAGGGAATAGGGAAAAGAGTGAAATCACTTACTTTCTAGATGCATATTATGATTCTTATGCAGGTCTTTATTTAAAAAGTAAAAATTTCTTACGTAACTTAAACAAAATATAAAAAGGAATAATAAAATAATTATTGACCAAACTAAAAAAATAGACTATACTATTAGTAAGTTTATAAAAGAGCGATGACGAGGGATGGAATCCTCTAGCTGTATATTCTAAAGCTGATTCTTCTAGAATAAGTAAGGTGGAACCGCGGGAACTCCCGTCCTTACATATTTCTAGGAGTTTTTTTATAAACAAAAGAAAGAAGGAAAACAATATGGAAAAAGTAACAATGGAAAAACTTGTAAATGTATGTAAAAACTATGGATTTGTCTTTCAAGGAAGTGAAATCTATGGTGGACTTGCGAATACTTGGGACTTTGGTCCTGTTGGGGTTGAACTAAAAAACAATGTAAAAAAAGCATGGCTTAAGAAATTCATACAAGAAGATGAAAACAATGTAGGATTAGATAGTGCCATCCTTATGAATCCAAAAACATGGGAAGCAAGTGGACATTTGGCTACATTTAGTGATCCACTTATTGATTGTAAACATTGTAAAACAAGACATAGAGCTGACAAATTGGTAGAAGCAGATGGTATTGTAGAAGCTGGAGGATGGAGCCATGAAGCCCTTATGGAATACATTCGTACGCACAATCTCGTTTGTCCAAAATGTGGGCATTTAGAGTATACAGATATTAGAGAATTTAACTTGATGTTTAAAACCTTCCAAGGTGTAACAGAAGACTCTAAAAGTACTATTTATTTAAGACCTGAGACAGCACAAGGTATTTTTACAAACTTTTTAAATGTACAAAGAAGTATGCGTTTAAAAGTGCCATTTGGTATTGGGCAAGTAGGAAAGAGCTTCCGTAATGAAATCACACCAGGAAACTTTATCTTCCGCGTTAGAGAATTTGAACAAATGGAACTTGAATTTTTCTGTAAACCAGGAACAGAATTAGAATGGCATAAACACTATAAAGAATACTGTAAAAAATTCTTATTAGATTTAGGAATCAAAGAAGAACATTTACGTCTTCGTGATCATGAAAAGGAAGAGCTTAGTCATTACAGCAATGCGACTACAGATATTGAATACAAGTTCCCATTTGGTTTTGGAGAACTTTGGGGAATTGCAAGTAGAACTGATTATGATTTAACACAGCACCAAAAAGTATCGGGACAAAGTATGGAATATTTAGATCCAGAAGATCATAGTAAATATATTCCTTATGTAATTGAACCTTCATTAGGTGTTGAAAGACTTGTTCTTGCTCTTTTATCTGATGCTTTTGAAGAAGAGACTTTAGAAGATGGTAGTACAAGAGAAGTAATGCATCTGCACCCATTTTTATCTCCTTATAAAGTGGCTATCTTACCACTTATGAAAAAATATCATAATGAAAAAGCAATGGAAATTTATAGAACTTTATCGAAAGACTTTATGTGTTCTTATGATGAAGCTGGAAATATTGGAAAAAGATATAGAAGACAAGATGCTATAGGTACACCATTTTGTCTTACAGTAGATGAAGAGACTATCAATAATGGAACTGTAACTATTAGAGAAAGAGATACTATGAAGCAAATTACCCTTTCTTTAGAAGAAGTAAAAGCTTATTTAACGGATAAAATGACTTTTTAGAACATAGAAATATGTTCTTTTTTTGTAAATGATTTAAGAGTAAACATGTGTTACAATACAGTAAATTGCCTATACAATAAAAATGAATTATGGTAAGATTATAAGTAGAGTAAAGTAAGGAGTATGTAATATGCAGAAGAGTAGAAAAGGGTTTACATTAATAGAGTTGCTTGCAGTTATCGTAATACTAGCCATTATAGCTTTGATTGCGACACCAATTATTGTAGGCGTTATAAATAAAGCAAAGAAGAATGGTTTCATGGATACAGCTTATGGAGTCGTAGAAGCAGGAAAACTATATTATGCGAAGAACTTTGGAAATGATGATTTTACAGGTAAAACGTTTGCTTTTCCATCTGATTCTGAAGAATTAAAACTATCAGGAGAAAAGATAGGCGGAGGTTCCCTAGACGTAACAACTAAGGGGAAACAAGTTCTTGCTATCTATGATAAAGCTAAGAATTGGTGTGCTTCTAAAGGAGAAGATGATTCTAAAGTGATAGTAGAAAAATATGAAGAGGGTAAATGCAAAAGTATAGCCAAAGCAAATGCACCTGTTTTAGGAGAAGGAATGATCCCAGTTACTATCGCAGCAGACGGAACAGTTAAGAAAGCAGATATCAGTACAAAGTGGTATGACTATAACAATAAAGAATGGGCCAATGCAGTCTTAGTAAGTAGTGATGTAAGGAATACTTATAAAAACGGAGATATTATTCCAGAAGAAAAAATACTAGGATACTTTGTATGGATACCAAGATATAAATATAAATTATTTAATACAGATAATAAAGGAGTACCAGAACAAGAAATAGAAATAGTCTTTGAAAGTAAAAGCACTTCTAAATCAAAAGGAAGTACCAATGGAACTTATTTAACACACCCAGCCTTTACCTTTGGTTCTAAAGAATTAGATGGAATATGGGTAGGAAAATTTGAAACAACAGGTTCTATAGGTGCAGCTTGTATAAACGAAAATTGTACTACTGCAAACCTAACAGTAAAACCAAATGTAACAAGTGTAAGAGAACAAATAATTAGTAGTATGTTCTATGCAACAAGAAGTATGAGTGTGGTAAGTAATAATGCATATGGACTTAAAGCAACAGAAATGAATACACATATGATGAAAAATATGGAATGGGGTGCAACAGCTTATCTTACCCAATCCAAATATGGAAGATGTACAAATGGTACATGTACAGAAATTGGTATTAATGATAACACAAGTTATATAACAGGGGCAGGTAATTATAAAATAAATACCAATCAGTCCACGACAGGAAATATTACAGGTATATATGATATGAGTGGTGGAGCGTATGAATTTGTCATGGGATATATAAAAAATGCAACTTATAACTTTAATTTTGATGGCTCAGGTTTTAGTGATACTGATAATCCTAAGAGTCCATCTACTATGTACTATGATAACTATGAGAACGATAGTAGTACGACAAGTTACAATAGGGGATTTCTTGGTGATGCCACAAGAGAAACCTTAAAAACACTAGGTATGTCTGATAATGGTTGGTATAATGATGGTTCTCTTTTTCCTGATAATGAGGGTCGTTGGTTTTTACGTGGGGGTACCAGCCTCAATGGAGAAAGTGCAGGTTTATATTACTTTAAGAGAAATAATGGAAGTATGTATAATAATGGTTCCTTTCGTATTGTGATTACTAAATAGAAGATATTGTATTTTTATGCAATCTCTTTTTTTATTAAAACATCTATAAAATAGACCATTTAGAACCAAATAAAAGTTTACACACAAAGAAACACCCATTTTACATACTAAATCACAAAAACCACTTTTTTTTTATAAAAATATGTGCTAAAATAAAAGCAGTAATTGTAACATGGAGGAGGAATAAACATGGCTTTAAAAAATATAAAGAAATGGTTAAACACAGATGATAATGATGTTTTTGCAGGTGGTGCAGAAGACGAATTTTATACAATCAAAACAGGAGATGCTATAGAGGAAAATGAAGGTGGAAGTAAAATGATCCTTTTAGAACCACGTGCTTATTCTGAATCTCAACAAATCGCAGACTATTTAAAATCAAGAAACACCGTTGTAGTGAATTTAAAAAGAGTGACTTCTGATCAAGCAAAAAGAATTGTAGACTTTTTAAGTGGTACAATCTATGCTATCAGTGGTGATATACAAAAAATCGGTGGAGGTATTTTCCTATGTACACCTAATAATATCAACGTACAAGGAAAAATCACAGACGATAAAGAAGGAAAAAATATCCACGACAATACAGATATTACAATTGAGTGGTAGAAAAAGAATAAAAAATGTGCTACAATATATGTGCGCAGGTGAGGTGACTTATGGAAAAGTTTAACAGAGCCCTTAGAGGTTACGATCCTGTTGAAGTCAATCAGTTTTTAGATGAGGTTATTACCAAAGTCGAACAAATGGTGACAGATATAACAGAAAAAGATCGTAAAATTGCTGAACTTTCTTCTTTTATAAAAGAAAATGAAAGACTCAAAGACAAAGTAGAGCAATATCAAAGAACAGAAGAAACGATGAATAGAGCCATTTATATGGCACAAAAAACATCAGATCAAATGCGCTTAGCAGCTCACAATGAACGTGAACTAATCTTAGATGAAGCCAAGAAAAATGCAGACCGCATTTTAAATGAAGCTCTTCTAAAAGCAGAAAGAACACGTAGTGAAGCAGAAACGATAAAGCGAAATATTATTGTCTTCAAAAAAAGAATTAAGGACATCATCGAAACACAATTAGAAGTAGTAGAACAAATCGAAGTATTAGATTTAAATGGTGAATGATAGGAACGATATAAGAATTTTACTGTAAGAGAATTTGCGGTTGGTGCAAGCAAATGAGTAAACCTTATATAGATCATCCTGGACACTTTTATAGAAATATAAACGGTAACGCGTTATAGTAATCAAGAGCAAGACAAAGTCTATGAATTAAGGTGGTACCGCGGAACAATCCGTCCTTAAAATAATAGGCTTTTTTTTATACCCAAAGGAGGATACTTATGCATATAGAATATGAAGTACGCGTTTTAGATATTGAAATAGAAGAAATGCGAAAAAAACTAGAAGCTTTAGGTGCTAAAAAGATAGGTTCTCATTTTCAAAAAAGATATGTTTACGATATGAGTAATGAAGAAAAAGGAAAATTTATGCGTCTTAGAACCAACGGAGACAAAACTACACTTACAGTCAAACACCGCTACGATGATGCCAAAATAGGAGGCGTTACAGAGCTAGAGACTGAAGTAGGTGACTTTGCACGTATGCACCAAATTCTAGAGGATATAGGATACAAAGAAACCAATTATCAAGAAAATAAAAGAGAAACATATCATTTAGAAGAAGTAGAAATCGATATAGACACATGGCCTCTCATTCCCACTTACATGGAAATTGAAGGAAAAAGTGAAGAAGTCGTACAAAAATATATAGAAATACTAGGTGTTAAAGACCACGCCTTAACGACAGAAAGTATTCCTAACGTCTATAAAAAATACGATATCAATTTAGATGACCATCAAAATTTAACATTTGAATAAAAAGCAAGAGAGGAAGAAGAATTATGAATTATAAAGAAACATTACTAATGCCTGAAACAGAATTTCAGATGAGAGGAAACTTACCTGTTAACGAAAAAATCCAAAAAGAACAATGGGAAAACATGGACCTTTACAATAAAATTAAAGCAAAAAATGCAGGAAGACCATCTTTTGTCTTACATGATGGGCCTCCCTATGCCAATGGAGAAATTCATTTGGGTCATGCTATGAACAAAATATTAAAAGATTTTATCAACCGTTTTAAAATGATGAATGGATTTGATATGACCTATATTCCAGGATGGGATACCCATGGGCTTCCTATTGAACAAGCTGTTACCAATTCTGGAGTAGACAGAAAAAGTATGAGTGTAGCAGACTTTAGAAAATTATGTGAAGAGTATGCCTATGAACAAATTGCCAAACAAAAAGAAGGTTTTAAAACATTACTTTCTTTAGGAGATTATGACCATCCTTATATTACTTTACAAAAAGAAATGGAAGCTAGACAAATCGAAATTTTTGCAGAAATGTCAAAAAAAGGATTGATTTTTAAAGGATTAAAACCCGTATACTGGAGTCCCTCTAGTGAATCTGCACTAGCAGAAGCTGAAATTGAATACAAAGATCGTAAAGATCCTTCTATCTTTGTTGCGTTTCCAATCGTAGAAGGCAATGACAAAGTCAAAGAAGGGGAATACGCTGTTATTTGGACAACAACCCCTTGGACACTTCCAGGTAACCTTGCGGTTGCAGTAGGAGAAGCTTTTAGATATGCAAAAGTAAAAGCCAATGATAAAGTGTATATTATGGCAAGTGAACTTGTAGAATCATTGATGCAAGAATTTGCAATCGAAGACTATGAAATTATAGAAGAAATCGGTGGTACTGATTTTGAAGGTGTAAAATATAAACATATCTTAATGAACCGTACTTCCCCAATCGTTATTGGACACCATGTTTCTTTAGATGCAGGAACAGGTCTTGTTCATATTGCGCCAGCTTATGGAGTAGACGATTTTATCATTGGTAAAAAATACGATTTAGGACTTGTCAATGGTGTCAATGACCAAGGTATTTTAAATGATGAATCTGGAGAATTTACAGGACTTTTCTTTGAAGATGCAAACAAAGCAGTTACGCAAAAACTAGAAGAAATGGGGAATTTATTAAAACTTAAATTTATCAAACATAGTTATCCGCATGACTGGAGAACCAAAAAACCAATTATCTTTAGAGCAACGCCACAATGGTTCTGTAGTATTGAAAAGGTTAAAAAAGATATTTTAAATGAATTGGATCACAATGTAAAATTCCATACAGAGTGGGGTTATAAAAGACTTTATAACATGATTAAGGATAGAGGAGACTGGTGTATTTCAAGACAAAGAGTTTGGGGTGTACCAATTCCTATCTTCTATAATGAAGATGGTAGTGAAATTTTAGACTATGATGTTATGATGCATGTATCTAAATTATTTAGAGAATATGGTTCTAATATTTGGTTTGAAAGAGAAGCCAAAGATTTACTTCCAGAAGGATATACCAATGCAGCAAGTCCTAATGGAAACTTTACCAAAGAAACAGATATTATGGATGTATGGTTTGATTCAGGATCTACACATACCAGTGTTCTTATTGAAAGAGGACTCCCATACCCAGCTGATTTATATCTAGAAGGATCTGATCAATATAGAGGATGGTTTAACTCTTCTCTTATTACAGGGGTTGCTGTTTATGGAAAATCTCCTTATAAACAACTTGTTTCTCACGGATTTACTTTAGATGGAAAAGGCAATAAAATGTCTAAGTCACTTGGGAATACCATTTCTCCAATTAAAATGGTTGAACTTCATGGGGCTGATATTTTAAGACTTTGGGTCGCTTCTGTGGATTATACAGAGGATGTAAAACTAAGTGATGATTTGATTAAACAAGTCAAAGAATCATACAGAAAAGTAAGAAATACTTATAAATTTATGCTTGGAAATTTAAAAGATTTTGATCCTACAAAAGATATGGTTGCATATGAAGATATGGAAGTATATGACCAATATATGATGGTTAAGTTAAATGAATTTACGAAAGATGTTCTAAGAGAATATGATGGATATAAATTCCAAGAAGTATATAAACTTATCAATAACTTTGTTTCCTTTACTCTATCTAATTTCTATTTAGATTTTACAAAAGATATTTTATATATTGAAAAAATGGATGCGAAAGTAAGAAGAAGTGTACAGACTGTTTTATATCATATTTTAAATAATGAAATTAGACTTTTAGCGCCTATCTTACCTTATACATCAGAAGAAGTATATAAAGTACTTCCAAATCACGGAGAAAGCATTCACTTAGAAGATATGCCAGAAGTAATGCAATATCAAAATGAAGAAGAAATTCGCACTTTATTTGACTCTTTCTTTGCTCTTAAAGAAAAAGTAAATAAAAAATTAGAAGAAGCTAGAACTATCGATAAAATTATAGGTTCTAGTCTAGAAGCAGAAGTTCGTATTTATACAGATAGTAAATATGATTTAGTAAGAGAAAAACTAGGTAGTAGACTACACCAATTATTTATTGTTTCTAAAGTAATCTTTACAGAAGATGTAGAAGATATTGAAGTGAGCAAAAGCAATGGTGAAAAATGTGAGAGATGTTGGAACTTTGTAGATCATGTAGAAGATGGCATTTGTCCAAGATGTGCAAGCATTGTAAAATAAAAAAGAGAAATTCTTTTATAAAATAATTTAATAATGAAAAAGATTGTGTTATACTAGTAATACTTTCTTTTTTTATGAAAGAAATAAATAAGTAGTAAATGGAGTGGTAGTTAATGAAATTAAATGAATTAGGAATTGCAGAATTAGAAAGAGAAATCGCAGTTCTAGAAGAAAAAAGAGATTATATGAAAAAAAGTGCAACTAACAGAGAAAAGCAATCTACTATTCGTATTCTGTTAAAATGGAAAGAACAAAGCGATATAGTAACGAAAAAAAGAAACTGCCGAGAAGCTATCAAAGATAATGGTGTATGGGAACGTACCAAAGAATTGGAAGAAGAAATTAAAAATCTAGAAAAAGGACTTGAACTAAGGGATAGAGAACTCGATAGAGACTATTCTGTTATAAATGCTTTTCGAGAAGAAAAAGATGAATTAGAATGTGAAGTACAAGGATTAAAGAGACGTTTAGATATCATGAAAATGATGGCATCTAAAGAAACCACAGAAAAAGGTCCTTATTTGGTAAAGAAGAAAATATAAAATCTTCTTTTTTTTGACAAAATATTTACTATTTGATAAATGGTATGTTATAATGGCAAAGATAGGAGGGATAAGAATGAATGAAAAAATACCTGTTTATCTGACAGGAAATAGGGGAAAGTTTGAAGAAGCGCAGCGTACTTTTAAAGAAAAATATGGATTTGATATTGATATAAAAAATCCTGATTTTGAAATTATAGAACCGCAAGCTTCTACTTGTACAGAAGTGGTTGCTTTCAGTGTCAAATACGCTTGTGAAAAGTTAGGAAGACCTTGCATTAAATCAGATTCTGGACTTTACATAGATGCTCTTGGGGGACTTCCAGGACCTTACAATCATTACTTTGATGTACAATTAGGTGTAGAGAAGTTTCTAGAACTATTTAAAAATGAAACCAACCGAAAAGCAAGATTAGAAAATTGCTTTGCTTACTGCGAACCTGGTAAAGAACCTGTTGTATTTACAGGAGGCGGCACTGGAACTATCGCACTAGAAGCAAAAGGTACTTTAGGAAGATGGCACGATAAATTCTATATCCCAGACGGTGAGACCAAAACATTAAGTGAACTTAGAGAAGCAGATAGGGACTATGAAGATCAGTTTTGGGGGAATGCTAAAGAAGATTTTGCGCAGTGGTTTAAAGAAAATATTGAAAAATAAAAAAACACTTCATAGTGAACTAGTCAAGTAAAAGTAGACAGTTTATAAAAAGGACTATTAAAACCCTGATTCAAGTTTAAATTGAATTGGGGTTTTATATTCTAATGCATATGAGGGTCTTTCATTATTAAAATAATAAAT
>JAQUWE010000022.1 GCA_028693035.1 Bacilli bacterium
AGACATTTATATAATTATTTGGTATACTGTTCATATGGAAGACCTCCTTAAATGTTTTGTAACAATTACATTTTAACAAAAGGTCTTCCTTTTTGTATACCAAATCCCAAAACTATTTTACACTATCGTGCAAATTTCTGTTTTGCTTTTTTTAGCACTTTATGGTAAGATAATAGCACTATTAGAGGTGAGGAACTATCCATAAATGTTTTTATTTAAATACAACAAAGGTTGAACTGAGAAAAAATTTATTCCATATAAAAAGACTAGGACTTTGTTTAAGACCAGTAAATTGGCTTTGTACACTTTTTAATAAAAGAACCCAAAAAAAACATGAAAAGTTAGAAGATACACTGCATCACATTGAAACAGAAAAGATCAAACGAACAAAAAAGGCCTTAGATTCTTTAGAAGATATGGGCATTATGCTCGCCTGTGAAGAAGAAGGGGCTATCAAAGAATTTAAAGAAAAGGGTTTTTCCAAGAATGAATTAGAAATCATTCATAGATGGTGGCTAGCCCAAAACAGAAAAGAAGCAAGCATTTCTCTTTTAAACCAACCAACAGCAGAAGAAAAAATAAAACAACTTAGTTTACCAAACATCTCCTCTTTTTATAAAATAAAATACCCAAAAAGTCACTAGTATAAAGGTGACTTTTTATATATGAAAAAACCATTTGACAAACAATCGTTCGCAGTGTTATACTGTATTTGCACATATAAAAACGAATGATTTATACAAGAATGTGTTATAATAAATAACAGCTGAGGTGATAAAATGGACAAAATTATAATTAAGGGAGCTAGAGAAAACAATCTTAAAAATATATCGATAGAACTTCCTAAAAATAAACTCATTGTAATGACAGGAGTCAGTGGAAGTGGAAAGTCTTCTTTAGCGTTTGATACCATCTATGCAGAAGGACAAAGAAGATATGTAGAAAGTTTGTCTGCTTATGCAAGACAGTTTTTAGGTGGTTCAGAAAAACCAGATGTAGATTCGATAGAAGGGTTGTCTCCAGCCATTAGTATCGACCAGAAAACAACCAACAAAAACCCAAGAAGTACGGTAGGGACTGTAACAGAAATCTATGATTATCTGCGTCTTTTATATGCCCGTGTAGGTATACCTTATTGTCCAAATCACCATAAACCCATTACAAGCCAGTCTATTGAAGAAATGGTCAATCAAACTTTAAAACTAGAAGATAAAACCAAAATTAGAGTACTCGCACCTGTTGTATATGGAGAAAAAGGAACCCATAAAGAGTTATTAGATAAACTTAGAAAAGATGGATTTGCTAGAATTAAAATTGACAACGAAGAAAGAGAACTCACAGAAGAAATTATCTTAGAAAAAAATAAAAAACATAATTTAGAAGTTGTCATAGATAGATTAATCATGAAAGAAGATATCCGCAGCCGCCTTTATGAAGCGATAGAACTTGCTACAAAACTAGCAAAAGGAAAAGTAATCATTGATGTAATTGGAAAAGACCCTATTGTCATGAGTGAAAGCTATGCATGTCCCGATTGTGATTTTAGTTTGCCAGAATTAGAACCACGCATGTTTTCTTTTAATGCCCCATATGGTGCTTGTCCTGAATGTAAAGGACTTGGTATCAAACAAAAAATAGATATTGATTTAATCATTCCAAATAAAGACTTAAGTATCAATGAAGGTGCCATCGCACCCTTAAATATAGATGATAATATTTATTATAATGAATTAAAAACCACTTGTGAACATTATAAAATTGATATGGATAAACCAATCAAAAATCTCACTAAAGAAGAATTAGATATCGTTCTTTATGGTTCTAAAGAACCTCTTACTTTCCATTATGTTGCCAAAAATGGTAACACAAGAAAAAGTAGTTCTTATTTTGAAGGTATTATCAGCAATTTAGAAAGACGCTACATGGAAACCAAAAGCAATTGGATTCGCGATTGGATTGAAGGCTATATGACAGAACTGACTTGTCCTGTTTGTAAAGGTGCTCGTTTGATGGATGATGTTTTATCGGTTTTAATAGGAGAAAAAAACATCTACGAAATGACAGAGTTCTCTATCTATCAGTTACACAATTTCTTAAAAAATCTAAAATTAAGTAAAGAACAAGAAGAAATATCAAGACTGATTATCAAAGAAATACAAAATCGTTTATCTTTCCTTATCAATGTAGGACTTTCCTATTTAACACTCAGTAGAGCTGCAGGAACATTGTCAGGTGGAGAAGCGCAGCGTATTCGTCTAGCTACCCAAATAGGATCTCGTTTAACAGGTGTTTTATATGTATTAGATGAACCAAGCATTGGACTCCATCAAAGAGACAACAATCGTTTGATTAATTCTTTATTAGAAATGCGTGATTTAGGCAACACACTTGTTGTAGTGGAACATGATACAGATACTATGCTTGCGGCTGATTATCTTGTAGATATAGGTCCTGGAGCTGGTTTACATGGGGGAAATGTCATAGCCAAAGGAACACCAAAAGAAGTAATGAAAAATAGAGACAGTCTTACAGGGCAATATCTAACAGGAAAAAGAAAAATAGATATTCCTAAAACAAGAAGAAAAGGAAATAAAAAGTTTATAGAGATTAAAGGTGCTAAACAAAACAATCTAAAAAATGTCAATGTCAAAATACCATTAGGTACTTTTACAGCTGTAACAGGTGTAAGTGGTTCAGGAAAAAGTACCTTAATCAATGAAATTCTCTACAAGTCTTTAGCTAACAAACTTTATAAAAACAAAGAAAAACCAGGATTACATAAAGAAATAAAAGGACTTGAAAATATTGACAAAATCGTAGATATTTCACAAGCCCCTATTGGAAGAACACCAAGAAGTAACCCTGCTACCTATACAGGTGTCTTTGATGATATTAGAGAAGTTTTTACAAGTACCAAAGAAGCCAAGATGAAAGGGTATGAAAAAGGAAGATTTTCTTTCAATGTTAAAGGTGGTAGATGTGAAGCATGCTGGGGAGATGGTGTTAAGAAAATAGAAATGCATTTCTTACCAGATGTTTATGTACCTTGTGAAGTTTGTGGTGGAACTCGTTATAACAAAGAAACCTTAGATATTAAATTCAAAGGAAAAAATATTTATGATGTTTTAGAAATGAGAGTAGAAGAAGCCATTGTTTTCTTTGAAAACTTTCCTAAAATTAAAACAAAATTACAAATGTTAATGGATGTAGGACTTTCTTATATCAAGTTAGGACAAGGTTCACCAACCCTATCAGGTGGAGAAGCAGGCAGAATTAAGTTAGCCAAAGAGCTTCAAAAGAAGCCAACCGGTAAAACATTATTTATTTTAGATGAACCAACTACAGGATTACACAGTGAAGATATTAGGAAATTATTGGTAATTTTAGACAGAATCGTTGAAAATGGAGATACCGTTTTGGTCATTGAACACAACCTAGATGTCATCAAAGTAGCCGATTATATCATTGATTTAGGCCCAGAAGGCGGGGATGAAGGAGGACTTGTGATTGCCAAAGGAACTCCAGAACAAGTAGCCAAAGAAGAAAAAAGTTATACAGGACAATACCTAAAAAAAGTGCTATAAGAAAAAAATACTTTGTATCTCGTTAAAAACATGGTATAATCACTGTAATATCAAAAAAAAGGAGAAGTGCAGTGAGAAGTAAATTAAAAGAAATGAGAACATCAAAAAAAATGACATCAAAAATAATGGCACAACAACTTGGAATTAGTATTCCTTTTTATAGCCAAATTGAAAATAGACAAAGAAGATTGACTTATGAAATGGCAGTTAAAATTGCAAGTATTTTTAAAACAAAGCCAGATAAGATTTTCTATGACGATTATGTTGCAGAATTAGAAAGAAACAGTGACTAAGTTGAAGTGACCCCTGTTTTGGATACATAAAAAAACAGTTAAAATAGTACCCCAAGAATGGAGGTACTATTTTTATGGAAAAAAAAAGAACAAAATTTAAAAAATAATATGAAAAACATATATTTTTTAGAAAAGGATGTTAAAATATAATAAAAAAAATAGTATTACAATCAATGATTCAATACTATAGAATGAAAAATACTATTTCTGCAGCAGTAGTATACACATTTATAATCCTACTATTCTTTATCTTTAATTTGTGTTTTTTTCAAAAAACGTAACAATAAATTTTCAATTTGGTTTTTGTCCTCCATTTCAGTAATATCGTCTCCTTGGACAAAACATACTCTTACATCGGAAATGTCATTTTTATTCATTAACAAAACATATACCTTATCTTCAATTTTTATTTTAGATAAAATTAAATACTGTGAATGATCTAATAATTCTATTACACTACCTTCTTTTAACATGATCATCATCCTTTGCTTCTAATTGAAGGGCATCGTATCTTTTTTCTAATATTGCAAACGCATTATACAGTTTTGATTTAAACTCGCTCGCATCTATAATTTCATCTTTATAGTCATATACAATTCTTTGAAAATATTGTTCTAGACTATCCATGTCTTCTAAGAACATAGCCAAAGCCATTGTCCCTATGTTTTTAAAAAAAGAAACCAGTCCAATTGAAAGACTCACTATTCCTAGAAACATAAGATGTTTTATACCATTTTCATGAGCAATAGAAAATATAATTCCCCCACCAAATGTGGACAAGCCCATAAAGGTTATTTTTTTTATTGTCTCATCGCTTATACCATATTCATTTATATTGGAATCATTCAGCCCTATAAAATCATTATTTACTCGCAATATTTTGCTTTTTATTATACCTGTTTTTTCTTTTTTTAATTCAAAATTACCAATTAATAATTCCCTGTATTTTTTATTTAAACAATCAACCAAAACTCCGTAAGCCTCTTTTGCTTCTACTTTATCCATTTCTATGGTTAATTGTCCTATATCCACGATATGTTCTAAGGAAATTTGATTATATTTTTTACCATAAATTATTTCAGAGGCAAGGTTTGGAGTATTTTGTTTCTTTTCTTCATTCGTAGGCGTCATTACTTGTTCTACACTGTCTTGTCCATATTTTTTATTGGTTTGAATCAATTTATCTATAATAGAAAGGCTTGCATAATATCTTGTTAACAAAGCTTTCGTATTTTCTATAAAAACAAAGATATCTTCTTTGCGAGTAGAAACAGGATCATATCCTTTTACTAAATACTCGTTTTTTTTGTCACTTTCTGTATCAAAAACATAAGAAGAGACAGGTGCTTCCAAAAAAGTAGAATGTGTAAAAGCATAACGGTGCCAATCAATTGCCGATTTGATTTTGTCTACTACAGTTTGATAATACGCAAAATTATCCGATAGATCTTGTTTCACTTGATTCAGTTCTACTTCTGTTAATTTGTTTTCATATAATAATTTCTCCATTTTATTATCAAATTTTGCAATTCCTTTTTTAAAAAAAACATTTTCATTGGTAGTACATTTATCAATTTCAAGTACTTTATCAATCAAACCAAAGGCAGCCTTATATTTTTTATAATCTATAACTGTTATATTTTGAATTTCTCGATAGCAGTCTAGTAATTCCTCTTTATTTTCATATGTTTTACTTAATACCTGTTTTGCTTGATCCATCACAACATCAATTTCATTTAATCCTAGATAAAAATTTTTTTTGACTTTTCCCATTTATATTTCCTCCTTTAGGTGCTGTCTTTTATAAGAATTTATTATAGATATTATATCATTTTGTTTATACATAATCAAATAAATTATCATGCTTGTAAATTCTTCAAAAGAATCATGCCATGTTGGAGAAAGTTATATATATAGATATTGTAGGCCACTAAATTTACGGGCATTCATACTCTTTTTTAGGAAAAAATGGCTTGAAAGACAATGACAATGTAAATTATGTTATAATATAAATATGGATAGGAGGTATTGTATGAAAAAAGTATTGATCGCAACCCGCAATTTAGACAAATTAGAAATTGTAACCAAATTACTGTCTACTTCTATATTAGAAGGAACTAAATTTTATTCTTTAAGAGATATAGAAGGTATAATAGACAAGAAAGAAGTAGGAGATGTTACCAATAGAGCTAAAGAAAAAGCTTTAAATGTATTTAACAATATGAAACAAAATGATTTTGATTATATTATAGGCATTGATGATGTTATTAAAATCAAAGGAAAAATTAGTGAAAATATAAAGGATTATTTAAAACCTATTTTATTTGAACAATATCTAGAAGAAAATGAAATTATCTCTATCGTGCGTGCCTTTACTTTTATAGACCAAAGTGGTCATATGGAAAATACCATTACAGAAATTCCTTATGAATATCAACCTTTAAAAGAAACACTTGATTTACAAGAAAATTCATATCCACTGAATCATGTTATGGCAAACATTGATACAAAGAAAACAGTGGCTGAAATGACAAAAGAAGAAGGCAATATATACTATTTAAAATATTCTAAGGAACCTTTAGAATATTTAATAAAAGGGTTTATAAAAGAAGAAGTTATCTAAAAATAAAGAACCTATAGATTTTTTTCTATAGTTTTTTTCTATCTCCATATATATTTTATAAAAAAACAAGACATAAACTTCTCTAAAATTACATCCAACCCTTTTTAAACAGTGGAAACTGTGATAAAATAACTGTATGTTGTAAGGGGAGTGAGCGTATGCTAAAAAGTAATGTTTTACCTGCCGATACTTATGTTGTTATGAACAAAACAATTTTAAGTGAACAAGACAGAAAAACGGTCATTATGCTTTACCAACCTATCATTGGTTCGGTAGCGGTTTCCCTATACCTAACGTTTTGGTCTTATCTAGATCGTAATGAACTTTTTTCACTAGAATGGACCCACCATCATTTAATGACCAATATGGGACTTAAATTAGATGATATCATTGAAGCAAGAGAAAAACTAGAAGGCATAGGTCTTATTAAAACCTATTTAAAAAAAGATCATATTCATAACTTCGTCTATGAATTATATTCCCCTTTATCTCCTGCAGAATTTATAGGCAATCCTATTCTAAGTGTTACTTTATATAATAATGTCGGTAAAAAAGAATATGAAAAAGTAACGTCCTACTTTAAAACCCCTAGGGTTAGTTTAAAAGAATATGAAGACATTACTTGTATGTTTAGTGATGTTTTTGATACAACTTCTAAAACCATTATAGAAGCAGAAGATGGAACGTATAAACAAAAAAACAAAAGAGATTTATCTCTTATCTCTAAAATAGATTTATCTAGTATTTTAGGACTTCTTCCAGAAGAATACTTAAATATCAGAAGTGTGACCAAAGAAACAAAGGATTTAATTTATAAACTAGCTTTTATCTATCATTTAGATGATGATTCTCTTTTAGATATTATTCGTAATTCTATTAGTGAAAAAAGAACCATTGATAAAAAACTTTTAAGAGACCATGCTCGTAAGTATTATGAATTTGAACATAGTGGCAAACTGCCTTCTATTATTTATAAAAACCAACCAGAATATTTAAGAAAACCAGTAGGGGATACTTCTAAAAGAGCCAAAGCTATTTATACCTTTGAAACTGTTTCCCCTTATATCTTTTTAAGTAGTAAGTATAAAGGAGGAAAACCTCCTAAAAGTGAACTCCTTATTTTAGAATATTTAGCTGTTGATCTTGATTTAAAACCAGGCGTTATTAATGTTTTAGTTGATTATATTTTAAAGATAAACAGCAGTAAACTAACCAAGAACTTTGCGATTACGATTGCCGCACAGTTTAAAAAAGCAGGCATTGAAACCGTAGAAGACGCTATGCAATTGGCTGAAAAAGAATATAAAACAAGAAAACATGTAAAAGATACAAAAGTACAAAAAGCAGGTATAAAACCAGAATGGTTTGATAAAAATGTCAAAAAAGAGAATGTAAAAGAAGAAGAAAAAGAAGAACTAGAAAAAATGTTAGAAGGGTTTAGGTGATACAATGCAGGATTTAAAACAATTACTTGAAGATAACAAAGAAATTGAAAAGAAGTTAAGAAATGATTTCAATGAATCTATGCAAAATGAAGCATTTGTAAACCTTGTATCCCATCTCCATATTCCTTATGAAGAACTTACAAAATATCGTGGTGAATTAGAAACAGCAGGTACAGAATATAATCACTGTCAAAACTGTAAAAATCTTCTCTCATGCAAAAATCTAATTAAAGGATATGCGTATTTACCAAGAGAAAGTGATGGGAAACTTACCTTTTGTTATAAAGAATGTAAATTCAAACAGAAACTAGAAAAAAAACAAGCGTATTTAAAAAATATCTACGTCTATGATGTCCCTAAAGATATCAGAGAAGCGAAAATGAAAGACATTTACAAAGATGATAAAAACAGATATGCCGTTATTAAATATCTTATATCTTATATAAAAGACTACAAACAAGGAAAAAAAGGAAAAGGACTTTACTTGCACGGTAATTTTGGCTGTGGCAAAACCTATTTAATTGCGGCCATGCTAAATGAACTTGCAGAAGAAGGCGTAAGGAGTGCAATTGTATTCTGGCCAGAATATTTAAGAGAATTAAAAGCATCCTTTGGAGGCAATTTTAATGAAACTTTCAATCGTGTTAAAAAAGCACCTCTTTTACTTATTGATGACATCGGTGCTGAAAATACAACTGTATGGGCAAGAGATGAAATTTTATGTCCGCTTGTACAGTATCGTATGAGTGAAGGACTTCCAACCTTTTTTACATCCAACCTAGATTTAGACACCTTAGAAAAACACCTTAGTGTAACCAGAGATAAAGTAGATGAGGTAAAAGCCAAGAGAATCATTGAAAGAATCAAACAGTTAACGGTCCCAGAAGTTATGGTGAGTGAAAATCTAAGAAAGTAGGTACCTTATATGAGAAAAAAGAACTTAGAGCATTTTTTACCGGAAGGAACATATCAGGAAATGGTAGAGGATAGAGACCTTGATATGCAGCATTTTCTAAACAATCTTCCAAAGGAAATAAAAAAGGATTATCTTGATTCCTTTCTGCACTTTACAAAAAAACAAATAAAGGAAATAACAAGTGAAAACAAAGATGATTCCTATAAAAATGCATTAGAGAAAATAAAGTGTACATTAGAACAAATTTATTTAGAAAAAGAAACAACACATAAAGAATATTATAATTTAATGAAAGTGATTATAGAAAATCCTATTAATATGAAGTGCACGCAAAAATGTTTAGGAAATATTCCTTCTTTATTAAATGCTAAAAAAGAGGGAAATCATATTTTAAGTGAAATTGTAGATCAATTTATAAGCAATATAAAAAGGGAAGTAACCAACCAAAGAGGTCTTCCTTACGATGAAAGTGCCTATTTTAAACAAATATTCTTCTTGTTTTTAGATGAGCCAGCACTTCTTTTAGAAAACAGTGCTTGTATTTCTAAGCAATTGGAAGCTTTTAAAAATGAAATTATAAGTGCTAAAGATTCTTCTCCTCTTTCTAAAAAGGGAAGTACGATTTCAAGTCATATAGATGAAATGAAAGTAGGTTTAGAAAGATACAATATCAGAAGAGAAAAATTAAATATATTGGATGTCTTTATAGAAAGAAGCAAGAGAATCGGAACCGATGTAATTCTATATGAAGATAGAAGAAAAGCAAAAGTAGATCTTTTGATGGAATTTTATACCTATATTCCTGATTTATTTCATTATCAAAAACAAGTAGAAACAATAGAAGAAGAGAAAACAGTAACCAAAGTAGAGGATATTCCTTTTATTTATACCGATAAAGAAAGAGAAGTCATGTATAAGAAACTGGATACACTTGCACAAACCTTTGAAGAGTACATCAATGCAGACCCTATTATTACCTCTGCAAAAGAAAGCTTTTATGATGCAGACATTTTAGAAAAAGCAAAAGAACACAGAAAAGATGCAAAAACAGCGATGCAAAATTTAATCAGTCAGACACCTTATATTATAGAAGGTACTGATAGGGTTCATTTAGATAAAGAGTATTTAGAAAATTTAAAAAATTATATATTCGCTATCCAAGAAGATAGATGTAGAAAAACAGGACAATATATAAAATATGAGGAAATCAAAAGAGAGTTTGCAATCGATTCATTTGAAATGAATAGTGCTCTTTCTTATTCCTCTACTGTTTCTTTTGGCAACAAAAATCTTTGCTTTTCTATTGTTCATGGACAAAAAGGTGCTGTCTTTTTAAGAATGCACCATATGGATATCGCCTCTTATTTAAAAGACAATGCTTTTATGGAAGAAGAAGTCCGCCAAGCTCAAATAGAAGGAAGACCTTCTCCCTTAGAAAATTTAGAAATATTTTCCTTTAAAAAAGATCAAAAAGCACCTGCAATCACTTACCAGGTACGTGTGCATAAAGATGGCCGTTGCGGAAATCTTAAAATTTATAAAAGCATTGTAAGCTTAGATAAAACATATGAAAATAATGGAGAATCAGATGCTCTTCTAAATCGCTTTATCAATGTTTATAAAGGTATAAATGATTCTTTCATAACAGAAAAAATAGATATGGAAGAAGATTTAGAGCAAATGTTTTTGAGAAAAACAAAAGAATATATGCAATACCACCACCAACCTGCTATTTTATCTTTATATAGTGGGGAAGATGAAAAAAGGTATATGGATTCCCATTATACAAGGTGTGAGTTGTATTCTAAAATAAAAAGAGAAGAAGCAAGTACTTTGTATCAAATATTTAAAGAAGCATCTTGTCATCACTATACAAACGATGCAAAAGAAACTTCAGCAAATTTAGAATCTATGTGTAAACCAAATTACATTACGTATTTAAATCAGCTTCTTTTATTTACACCGCCAGAAATTGTCATAGACGAAAGAGGTAAGGAAACGTACGCCCATCCTAAACAAACCCAAATGTTATCAGATCAGTGTGTGATGAATTTAAATCAAAAAATGGGATATATAGATGCCAACCAGCTTCATCATTCTCAAAAACAATATGTAAGAAAATAAATATCCCTATAGCATATACATCATTTGTATGTGCTTTTTGCTTGCTATTTTTTGCGGCAAGTCGTATAAATAAAATAATTTAATATATTGTAATAGGTGATATAGATATGATGAGCTACTTAAAACAAATCAAAGGAAATATTGTATACCGAAACAGTGCTGATTATAATGAAAAGAGACTTGTTTGGAATAGAAGAATAAACCGGTTTCCGTATTATATAATTTATCCGACTGATAAAGAAGATATAGAAGTCTGTTTTAAACTTATTAAAGATTTTAAACTTCCCTTTAGAATTAGAAACGGTGGTCATAGTTATGAAGGTTATTCCACTTTAAATAATGGTATCATAATAGATATGAGTTTACTGAACAAAATAACAATCGATGAAAAAAATGGGCAAGTAATCGTGCAAGGCGGGGTTAAAAACGAAGAATTATACAACGCTTTAACTGAAAAAGGGTATGTGTTCCCAGGTGGGGACTGCAAGAACGTTGGTGTCAGTGGATTTACACTAGGAGGCGGTTTTGGCTATTCTTCTAGATTCATGGGACTTGGCGTTGATCAAGTATCCAAGATTGAACTTATCAATGATCGTGGGGAAACTTTAATCGCAAATGAAGAAATCAATCCTGATTTATTTTGGGCTTGCCGTGGTGCTGGCCAAGGCAATTTTGGTATCGTGACCAAGTTGACTTATAAATTACCTCCCAAAATAAAGGAAGTGGTTTATATAACCATGGAGGCAAAGCAGTGTGATTTCACTTCCATTTTAAATGTATTTGAACTTTGGCAAGACTGGTTAGAAAATTTAGACAATAGAATGACTTTCACGATTCGTTTTGAACGAAATGGTAAAAAAATAAATATGTATGGAACTGGCTTATTTTATGGAAGTACGGAAGAAGCTAAAGAAATAATGAAAGGGTACACACTTAAGAAAGATTTAGAAATAAAATACCAACGTGTTACTTTTAAAGAATTCATCCAAAAAATTATGAATCAAATTCCTGCCCATGAAAAAATGTGTGACATTGGTTTGTTTAATTATCAAAAATATAATAGATTTGAAATGGAGGATATTTTGTCCATTTTAAAACAAGAAGTATATCATACAACAATCACACTCTACTCATGGGGTGGAAAAATAAAAGAAGTTGGTATAGATAAAACTGCTTTCTACCACAGAAAAGCAAACTATCTTATTGGTGTAAGAACGGTTTGGGAAAAAGAGAGTACAGATACTGAAAATTTAGTCTATATGTGTAACTGTTATTATAAACTAAAGAAATATACAAAAGGGGCTTATGTAAATCATCCCTATTCTAATTTAATGCATTATATGAATGATTACTATGGCAGCCACGTAAACAAATTATGTGCAATTAAAAATAAATATGATCCAGATCATTTCTTTGATTTTGAACAAGCAATAAAATAATTTAGGATACTCATTATGTGGTATGCTTTTTTATTATAACTTTTATAAAATTTAAAAATAAACAATACAAAATATAGCAAAAAATAGAAAAGTGGTTGACAAATAATTCAATAAAGAATATATTAGATATAAGAAATGCAATGACAAGGACAAAATTATTAAAACAAATTTGCAAGCGATTTAGGGATGGTGTGAGCCTAATCAAAATAGTTTAATAGTTACTCCCTTAGAGCAGAACTCGAAAGAGAATTTCGGTTGGGACCGTTACATCCTTTAATTAAGCAAAACCAAGGATGGTACCGTGCCTAAGCACTCCTTATATACAGAGATATATAAGGAGCTTTTTTATTGTAGGAGGAAGTAGTATGGAAAACAATGAAATGATGTTCGAAGAAATGTTACCACTGTATCTAGATGTAGAGGAAATGGAAGTAAAAAAAGAAATGGATTGGAAGTCTTCTGCGTCTGCAAGCCAAAAGGAGAAAATACAATCTCCATTTAATACAAAGGATTCTATCTCTATTCAAGAGTTTGTAAATGATTATTTACAAATAAGTGGTAGTTGTGAAACCTTGTATCACTCTGGTCTTAAAAGCCTAGATTGTAAATATGTCATTGGAGTAGACAATAACTATGCCAACAAGAATCCAGGACTCGTTTATAATGGCTATTTGCTACTTGTGATTGATAGTAGAGGAAAAAGAGGAACCTATTTAAATCCAAGAGATTTAAAATTCTTTCAAGACAATCAAAATATCGAAGAAAAAGCGAAACAACAAGAAAAAACTAGATTGAATGATTTAAGAGAGGTAAAATCATTTTGGACAGGGTATATGACTTTGTGTACCATTATGGAACAATGCAATGAAATTAGCACCTTAATAAGAGACTGTAAAAAAACAAATAAAGTAAAAGCATTAATCAGTGCGTATAAAAAAGAATAGGAGAATATGTTTATGATAAATATAAAAGAAGATGAAAAATTAAACCCCTTAAACCATAGCTGTGCCCATTTACTTGCGCAAGCTGTAAAGCATTTATGGAAAGATGCAAAATTCTGGGTAGGACCTGTTATTAATGAAGGTTTTTACTATGATATCGATTTAGGAGATATTACTTTAACAGAGGAAGATTTACCAAAAATCGAAAGAGAAATGAAAAAAATAAGTAAAGATGGTAAAAGAATTATAAGACATGAAATTTCCAAAGAGGAAGCTTTAGAAATGTTTAAAGAAGATCCATATAAGCTTGATTTAATTCAAAATATGGATGAAAATGATACCGTTATTAGTTGTTATAGCCAAGGAGACTTTACAGATTTATGTAGAGGACCCCATGTAGATACAGTAAAACAATTAAAATACTTTAAACTTTTAAAAGTGAGTGGTGCTTACTGGAAAGGCGATTCTAGTAATAAAATGTTACAAAGAATTTATGGAATTTGTTTTGAAACAGAAGAAGACTTAAATAATCATTTATATCTTCTTGAGGAAGCAAAGAAAAGAGATCATAAAAAACTAGGTAAAGAACTTGATTTGTTTATGATGAGTGAATATGGCCCAGGCTTTCCTTTCTTTTTAAATAATGGAATGATTTTAAGAAATCAATTAGAAAACTTCTGGTATGAAGAGCATACAAAAGAAGGGTATGAATTCATTAAAACACCAATTATGTTAAATAAAGAATTGTGGGAATTATCAGGACACTGGTTTAACTACCGTGAAAATATGTATGTAAGTGAAATTGATGAAAAAACATTTGCTATAAAACCTATGAATTGTCCTGGAGGAATGCTTGTTTATAAAAACACCCTACATTCATATAAAGATTTACCTTTAAGAATAGGGGAATTAGGGCAAGTGCACAGACATGAAGCAAGTGGCGCTTTAAATGGTCTTTTTAGAGTTAGAACTTTTACACAAGATGATGCACATATATTTATGAGAGAAGATCAAATTGAGTCAGAAGTTGTAAGACTTATAAACTTTATTGACAGAATGTATGGTATGTTTGGTTTGACTTATGATATAGAACTATCTACTAGACCATTAGATAAATATATTGGAAGTATTGAAATTTGGGACAAATCAGAAAAAGCACTAGAAGAAGCTTGTCATAAAGCAGGTCATGATTGTAAGATTAATCCAGGGGATGGTGCATTCTATGGACCTAAACTTGATTTCCATATCAAAGATTCTTTAGGAAGAGTATGGCAGTGTGGAACTATACAATTGGATATGAATTTACCTGAGAGATTTGATTTGACTTACATCGATGCAGATGGGGACAAAAAGAGAACTGTCATGCTACATAGAGTTATTTACGGTTCTATTGAAAGATTTATTGGAATATTAATTGAACATTATGCTGGCGCTTTCCCACTTTGGTTAGCCCCTGTCCAAATCAATGTAATTCCTGTAAACAATGAATATCATCTAGAATACGCAAAAGAAGTTTATGAAATATTATCAAAAAATAACTTCAGAGTAAAGATGGATGATAGAAATGAAAAACTTGGATATAAAATGAGAGAAAGTCAAACAAAGAAAATCCCATTCACACTGATTTTAGGGGATAAGGAAAAAGAAGATAAAACAGTAAGTTTCCGTAGACATGGAGAAACAAGTACTGAAACCATTTCAATAGAAGCATTTGAAAATGTCATCAAAGAAATGATTGCTGAAAAGAAATAGAAAATTATTTCTTTTTTTTGTACTATAAAGGAAATACATTCATATATTTTACTAGATAGTACAGGGAGGGAATGTTCATGATTAATAAAAAAAGTATTTGGTTTGTTACCTTATTCACACTCATTTTGGTGCTAAGCGTCTATTATGTGACGATGCCATCAGAACTATTGCTTTCAAATGGAAGTAATTATACAAAGAAAACAACAGAAAAAAAGGAAACGGAAACAAAAGAGACTGCTTTAGAAGTAGAAGAAAGTGAAATTTTAACATCATTACGCGTAGAATCTGATGAAAAAGTAGAAGAAAAGATGGATAAACTAAAAGCAACCATTGCGAATGCGGATGCTAGTGCAGATGATAAAAACAATGCCTATGATGAAATGAAATCACTCAATCAAACAAGAGGTATAGAAGAAGATTTAGAAAAAGTAGTTTTAGAACAATTTAAACTCAAATCATTTATTAAAATAGATGGTGATCAAATTAAAGTCGTTGTGCTTGGAAAGGAACATAATACCAAGGTTGCAAACAACATTATGAGAGCTGTGCAAGCAAAACAATCTAAGAAAATGTATATTTCAGTACAATTTAAAAACGCATAAGCGTTTTTTTTAGGCTTTTTGTTCTCACGAAAAAGGTATAGGGACATACAATAATATGAGAAAGTATAAATCGCCTTATAGGAAGTGAGGATAAAATGAATAATATATTGACAAAACGAGAAAAAGAAGTTTTTGTTTTGCTTGTACAAAATAATAGTACTCTAGAAATAGCAAAAGAACTTGGCATTAGTGAAAAAACTGTTCGTAACCATATATCCAATGTTATGCAGAAATTAGGAGTAAAAGGAAGAGCTGGAGCAGTAGTAGAACTTTTAAAATTAGGAGAAATTTCCATATAAAAGCTGTAATGATTACAGCTTTTTTTCATATAGTTTACTAGAGGTGAACTATGTTAAAAAGGATAACAGTGAAAAGATTGCTAATAACATCTTCCGCAATCATGGCTCTTTTTTTGATATATTTAATTCCAAGTGAGAATACATATCATTTAAAAGACATCAAACAGAATTTAGAATATGTAAATGCAAGTGCAGAAATGGCAGAGGTCTATTTATTAAATAAGAATGATTATTTAACACGTGCTTCTGTATCTGTAACAACAAACAAAGAAGATATTGGTGCACGTGCTACAGAGCTTTTGCAGTATCTCATTTTATCTTCTAAAATGGAAAGTAAAATTCCAAGTGGTTTTAAGGCCTATTTACCTGAAGGGACAGAGATTCAAAATGTACGAATGGAAAATGGTGTTTTAAAGGTTGAAATGAATGAGCAAGTCCTTGATATTGATGAAAAATTAGAAGAAAAAATGGTAGAAGGTATTGTTTATACTTTAACAGGCATTGATGGGGTAGACAAGGTTATTTTATATGTAAATGGTTCTATTCTAACCAAACTTCCTAAAACAAAGTTAAATCTACCCAATACTTTAGATCGTAGTTTTGGTATCAATAAAGATTATCAAATCACATCTTATAAAGATGTTAAAAAAGTAACTGTTTATTATTTAGATAGTTTCAATGACAATTACTATTATGTGCCTGTCACAAAGTATTTAAATGATAGTCGCGATAAAATCAGTATTATCATTGATGAACTTACCGCTTCTTCTAGTTATGATACCAATCTGATGAGTTTTTTAAATAGTAATACCAAATTAATGAGTTTTAATCAAAGTGATGACGTTTTAAACTTGGTTTTTAATTCTTATATTTTTGATGACGTAGATACGAGAAGTGTTTTAGAAGAGGTTATTTATACGATTTCTCTTTCAGTTGCGGACAATTATGATGTGAAAGAGGTATCTTTTACCGTAAATGATAAAGAAATTTATAAAAGTGTTTTAAAAACTATTGAATAAATCTTAAATCTATTATATAATGTACTTGTTCTTAAAAAAGAACAAGCGTCTCAGTAGCTCAGCTGGATAGAGCAACGCCCTTCTAAGGCGTGGGTCAGGAGTTCGAATCTCTTCTGGGACACCATTATAAAAATAAACCTTTGTGCATGCAAAGGTTTTTTAGTTTTTTATATAAAAAAATTAAAAAAGAATAAATGTGTGATACAATTATAAAGGAGTTGAGTGATTATGAAAGAATTTGATGTTATTATTATTGGCGCAGGTCCCGCTGGAATAGCATGTGCAAAAATTTTATCTCAAGAAAAAATAAATTACTGTATAATTGACAAAGATACATTTCCTAGAAAAAAATTGTGTGGTGGAGCTTTAACTAAAAAAAGTATTGAATTATTAGAAGATTTAAATATTAATATTGACAAAATAATTAAAACAAAATTTAATAATGTTGTTATTGATACAAAAAATAAAAGCTATATTTTAAATTATTCAAAAAAAATTTCTATGGTTGATAGAACTGAATTTGATAATTATAATCTAGATATTATAAAAAAAGATAATAAGAATATTTTTGAAGATGAAAAAGTGATTGGGATAGAGGAAAATATTTTAATAACTAGTAAAAATAAGTATAAATATAAATATGTTGTCTTTGCAGATGGTGTAAACGGTTATAGTAGAAAAATTAGTAAATTATCTAATATTGGATTTTGTGTTGAATTAGATGTTGATAAAAATAATGAAAAAGATTTAATTATTTCTTTTAATGCTATAAGTGATGGATATGCTTGGATATTTCCTAAAGGAAAGTACACTACTATTGGTTTAGGGAAGTTCAAGAATATAAAAGATGATTATAAACAAAAATTAAAGGAATTTTGTTTGACTAAAAATATAGCGATTGACTCTGATGAAATAAAAGGCTATCCAATATCTAATGGTAACTATATAAAAAAATCTGTTTTTGATGAAAACAAGATAATAGTTGGTGATGCTGCTGGTTTAGTTGATCCAATAAGTGGAGAGGGAATATATTATTCTTTGTTATCGGGCAAATATGCAGGCGAAGTTATTTGTGAAAAAATAAAAAAAGAAGACTTAATTTTATCAAAAAGGTATAATAGAAAAATAAAACATGTTCATAATAAACTCAGAAGAAACAGAATTATTAGTGCTTTATTCTATTCAAAATTAAATCATTTTCTTCTCAAAATAGCACTTTCAAACAGATTTTTGAAAAAGATTGCTGAAAAATTAGTACTATCATAACATTTTATAGGAAACTATGTTTATAAATTGTTTGCACTGATTTTTCTTTATACAATATAGCAAGAAGAAATATCAATGATTTTTGCGGCAATAACGGAAATATAGAAGAAGCCTTAAATGATATTAATAAAATTTTAATAAAAAGATTTTAAGAACACATAAAAAAACCTCTAGTGAAAACTAGGGGTTTTATCTTCTTTGTACTTTAAATGAATAGTAATGTGTTTTATATGAATAAATTTTATTTTCTTCTATAATAACATTTAAACATTCTAGCAAAACTTCTCTTTCTGTTGTTAAATAATGTTGGGAGGCAATAGAAATGATAAATAAATTTAGTAGAGAATGGGTTTACTCACTAAAACTATTTATTATAGAGTCAAGATTAATCTCAGTTAATCTTTTTTTGTTTAAATAGATTTAATAATATGTATGCAAAAAAGCAGAAAATTATATTAAAGTATAAATAGAAAAGCAAGTTATTGATAATTATGTTCTAGTGTAATATGTAAAAAAATATCAAACAAAATAATAACTAATTGCAAATTTTATGATAATGTGATAGACTTCTATTAAAGGTAATGTGGTAATAGGAGGAGCAATTTATGAAATATTTAAAAGTTACATTAGGACTATTTGCAGTAGCACTATGTGTATCCCTTTTTAATGTTCAAGCACAAGTAAAAAAAATGGTTGATATCACAATACCAATATTTTCCCGTGAATATATGACAAAAGGATACAAATCTACATATTCATATCAATACATAAAAAAAACAAAATGCCAGGATGACGTTTCTGGAGATGGAAGAACAATAATCGCCGGTCTCCATGAAACAACAGGTAGTGCCAATCCAAATTATGATCCAGCTAGAGTTATAGCTGCCCCAAATCAAGATGTCCAATTTGATAATAACAGTAAGCGTATGGGATCTTGGAATTTATACTTAAATTCGCAAAAATCTCTACCAACAACAGCAAGTTTCTGGGGTACCTGGACCATAGATAAATAGTATTTTAGATAATAGTAGTAGAAAATAAGAATTAAGTTGTAGTAAAAAGCCACATTACCTTTTATTATTTTTGGAGGACAATTATGAAAATCAAGAAAAACATTTATTTGATTACAGGAATAATTATAATGTTTGGGATTGTTACATATTCCTGTTATTCGTTTTATTCCGAAAAATTTTCATATGTAAAAACCTATAATGCAATAAAAAAAAATTGCTATGAAGAAAAAAATATGGATGATGCAGTTTGTAGTTCTTTTAAATATCAAGGAAGAATAGATCATGAAGTACTTGAGGAATATATTTTAAATAATAATCCTCAAAGAGTAAGAAACGATTTAGATGTAGCAACTGTAACGTCTGAAATAGTGGAATTTTCATTTTTTAGTAAATTGCAAATGTTTTCTCCTTTAATCATAATTTTTATAGTGATTGGAAGTTTACATTCGAGTTTTGTAAGTGGAGAATTTAAAAATTATCTTCTGCGAGAAGAATATAAAATCTATTTAAAGAATCAGTATATGATAGCACCAAAAGTAGCCTTAATTATGCCTGGTGCACTAGCATTGATATTTTTATTTGCTTGCTTCTTTACTAATTTTAATTTCAATGCCAATTCAGCAGTCAATAATGTAGCAACATACGAATCATGGAAATATAATAATTTTATATTATATGGAGTTATAATTTGTTTTATTCAGTTTTTTATAAGTTTATTGTATGTACATATAGCCATGATTTGTATTAGAAAAAACAAAAACAAATTAGTTGCAATTGTCATGGGTTATATAATATTTATTGTAATAGATATATTTATATATTTAGTTATATATGTATTAATTATAAATAAAATACTAGGATTTAAGGAATTGACAGATTATTTTAATATAACTGGATATTGGTTTTTTAATACAGGTCCAAGATTTATTTGGGTATTATTATTATCTTTTATCTTCCAGTTATTATCTTTTATTTACTTATATATTGTATATAATAAAAAAGAGAAATTGGTGGTGAATTATGAAAAGCAAATATAGTAATCAAATCAAAATAATTAACTATATAACTTCAACAGATCGTTTTAAATTTTTATTTTTATTGGCTATTCTTTTTGCGGCATATGCTGCATTTGTCTTAGGAATAAGTACAGATAATTTTCTAGATGCTATTTTTATTCCTTTTCAATTTAATATTTTTAATATTCTATTTTTTGCACTAATTTTTTTTAATAATTTAAATACTTGTTCAACTTTTGAAACAAAGTTTGACTATTATATAATAAGGCTTGAAAACAAAAAAAATTTTATAAAAGAAATAATGAAAAATTCTATACTTATGAATTTGTTCTATTTGTTAATATTCTTTTTGTTTTATTTTATGTTTTTAAGTTTAATTAAATTTGGTAATTTTGAAATACATAATTATTCAAATTATTCAATCAATAATTTTATATATGTAATATACTATTTGATTAGGTACTTCTTAATTACAATTTTATTAAATGTTATTACAACTTATTTATATTTAAATTTCAAGATGATAGCTACAATAGGTTTTAACGTTCTATTTTTAATTGGATTTATGATGGTTCCTATTTCAGCAGATCCCATAAATAATATAAGTTTAATAATATGGTTTTTTTTAAGTCCCATTGTTTTTTCCAATTTCTCATTGGATGTAACCTCATTTATTACTTTTTTGATTATAGTTGAAATTATCATTATTATTATCCATAAAATTACTTTGAAAAATAAAAATGTGGTGATCACATGAAATATCTTCTATTAAATGATATAGAGTATGTATTTCATACTAAAAAAAAAATATTGTTTTTAGTATTAATTCTGCCCATAGTTTTTATACTAATAAATCATACCAGTCTTTCAATTTTAGATGTGATTCACTTATCCATAGGGACAAGATTCGATAGTAACAATTATACAATAATAGAGTTAATTATGTTTGCCTTAAATATAGTGGTAGCCCTGTTCTTAGTAGTGGATATCTACGTGAAGGATATTGATTATCATTTGGATAATATATTTTTAAGATTGCCACCAAAAAAATGGTATATAGATAAAACCTTATGTTTTTCAATATTAATTCTTACCATAAAATCAATTCAATATTTATTAATATTTATTACTCTATTTATATTAAAAAAAAATCCTTTATTTAGTGAAGTGTTTTATTTGTTAATTTATGATTATGTATATATAATGTTCTTGCAATTTTTATACCTATTTATTTATGTAGTAACATCTGTTTTTCTTAAAAATAAAATTATAACTATCGGATTCTTTCTGGTTTTGTTTTCCATAATTCCTAAAAACATTTCCACTTTAGGAACAAAAATATTTATGTTGATGTTAATCATATTTATCATTACTTACATAAATACGATTATATTTGATCATAAAAATAAAAAAATAATAGAAAATTTATAGGAGGTTAAAATGAAATTAGAATTAAAAAACATTTCCAAAAAATTTGGGAATACAGAAGTGCTAAAAAATGTAACTATAACAATGTCAGGTGGTAAGATATATGGTTTTGTTGGAAGAAATGGTAGTGGTAAAAGTGTACTTTTAAAAATCATTTGCGGCTTTTATAGTCCGAGTGAAGGTATTATTTTATTAAATGATGAAAATTATATAGAAAATAACTCTTTCCCGAAAAGTACCAGAGCCTTAATTGAAAAGCCTAATTTTTTACCTGATTTAACAGGCTTAGAAAACTTAAAATTACTTGCGTCAATTCAAAATAAAATAGATAGTAATAACATTATAAATACCTTGAAAGAATTAAATTTAGAATCTGAAATGAATAAAAAATATTCTAAATATTCATTAGGTACTAAACAAAAACTTGGTGTTGCTCAAGTATTAATGGAGAATCCCAATTTAATTATTTTAGATGAACCCTTTAATGGTGTGGAAGAAGAAACTGTAGAGAAAATTAGAACTCTTTTACAGCAAGAGAAAAAAAAAGGAAAAATAATCATAATTGCGTCACATATTAAAGAAGATATTGATATTTTGGCGGATGAAGTCTACAAAGTAGACGCTGGAAATGTAAAAAAAAGGAGTATTTAAATTATGAAAAAAAACAAAAAAATTATAACAATCGTATTCGTTTTATTATTGTTATTAACCTTGGTATATAAGGGAGTTCATTTGTATTTATACAATATAAAGAACATAACTGATTATGAGGAGATATCAGATGGTTTAATTATTAATGATAGCATTCATATAGAGAATAAAAATTTTACTGGAGAGTATTTAACTTTCAACGATATTAGTTTTCAAAATGACTTTAAAAATTTCGAAAAGAGTCAAACTACCAGTGATTTTGTACAATTTGTGTCTAGAGATGAAAATAAAAGCATAAATGCAAGTTTTTCAATTAGAGTAAATCAGCCATATGTTGATTCTATAAAGTCTATGACTACAGCCGAAAATAAAAGTTTTAATTCACTAAATAAAGAAAAAATATTAGAAAACAATAATATAAAAAATGATTTCAATTTAATAAATTTTATTGTTCAAAATAAAGACAACCAAAACAATTTTTTTACTAGCACTAAGCGTATGAAAGAAAATTTTTTCTTTCAATATATATCAGCAGATATATTTCCGTTAATGGATTCAATCCATTTTATTGGTGGTAAATATGACGGATATGTATTTAATTATAATAATATGAAAATTGTAAATATAATAAAAAATAATAAGAGATACACTTTCCTATTTACAGGTACATATTTTAGCAGTGATTATGTAAATGAGTTTTTATCTACTTTAATAATTAAATAAAATAATAAATTTTTCGAGTTTCTGTATAAATGAAAAGGAAACAAAATAAGAAAAAAATTTATAAAAAAGCCTCTAGTGAAAACTAGGGGTTTTATCTTTTTTGTACTTTAAATGAATAGTAATGTGTTTTATATGAATAAATTTTATTTGCACCTATTAGTGTGTCTAATTTTCCAAGAAGTTCTTCTTCCTCTTTTGTTAAAATAGAAAACCAATGTAGAACAGAAGGTTCCTTAAAACCATTGTTTTCAAATAAAGTACAAAAATCATCTAAGGTAAAGTTATTTTGATTATTTTTAAGGGCGTTATTATTAAAATAGAAGTTATCCTTGAGTAATTCTAAAATGATTTTATGACTAGAAGCATTGCTTATTTCTCCAACAATATAACCATCTTTTTTTATATATTTTTGAATGGTTTGTAAAAAGGAATCTGGGTTTTCTACATGCTCTAGTAGATTGCCAATCATAATATAATCATAATATTCTTCTTCTAATTCATCATAGCTTTGAAATACTTTCCCGAAATTCTTTGCGATTTTTCTCATAGATTCTTTTGCTTCTATCCCATCTATGATTGCCTCTTTATATTCATTTTTAATCTTAAGCATAGTCGCTCCAATACCACAATGCAAATCTAGAAAGTATAGTTGTTTTTCTTTTTCTTCGTCTAAAATTCTAAGAGAGGCATGTTTGATTTCATCAAACTTAAAGGTATCAAATCCCCATTTACTTTCAAAATAATCACGATTCTTGTAAAGAATAGCATAGAATTTATTTAAGTCTTTTCTAAAAGCTGTACCAAGGTAGTGGTGGATAAAGGAATCATGACAAAGCATCAATTTATATCCAGCATCAATGATTCTTAAAGATAAATCATTGTCTTCGACATAACCAGGAGAATACATTTCATCTAAACTTTGAATTGCGTCAAAGGCTTCTCTTTTTATTAAAAGACAGAATCCAATTAAGAATACTTTTTCTTCCCATCTATTTGAATCTGATTTATTATTGTTTTTGGCAAGCTCTTGCATTTCTACAAAATCATCATAGGTAAAATCAATACCTTGTAAGTTTTCTGTATGATTGGATACAGATCCCGTTGCACCAATCTTTTCATCACTATATAAACATATTTTTAAATTTTCTAACCAGTTTGTAGTCACAATGGTGTCATTATTTAAAAGCAAGATATCACTATTTTTATCAGCTATTTCTATCCCTTGATTGCACCCTTTAGGGAATCCCATGTTTTCTTCATTCAAAATAATTTTTAAATCTTTTTGTTCCTTTAACCAATTCCTGGTTTCGTCTTTTGAACCATTGTCAACAACAATTATTTCATAGGAGTTTTTCTTTGTATACTTTCTTATACTTTCAATACAGTCTTTTGTATAGTTAAAGTTATTATATGAGAGAATGATAATCGAAGTTTTTCTTTTCTTCATTTGAAACCTCCTTTGTTTCCTCTCTATACTATATGAATGTAGAATAGCTTTGATTAGAAAATAAGGCAAATAGAGAACTTTATCTTAAATAAAATTGTTAGTGTAAAGAGTTTTTGGGATTTAAAGTAAAATCTTGAAAACTTTTTGTTTAATAAATTTTAAATATATCTAACAACATTAGGTGTATAAAGTTTGTCTTTGTAGTAAGGAACAAATTGTTTAAAGGAATCAAAAATATCAAAGTTTAAGACTGGCTTATTATATTCTACAATTTCTTCCTTATTAAAATTGTTTAGATACAATAATTTAATATTTTCATTGTTCTTAAATAATAATCTAATATCAATAATTTTACATAACATC
>JAQUWE010000023.1 GCA_028693035.1 Bacilli bacterium
CATCACTCACGCGGCATTGCTCGTTCAGGGTTTCCCCCATTGACGAATATTCCTAACTGCTGTCTCCCGTAGGAGTCTGGGCCGTGTCTCAGTCCCAGTGTGTCCGATCAGCCTCTCAGCTCGGATACGCATCGTTGCCTTGGTAGGCCATTACCCCACCAACTAGCTAATACGCCGCAAGCCCATCTCGAAGTGAAGCAAACGCTCCTTTTAATATAGAAAGTTATCTAACTATATATCATCCGGTATTAGCAGTCATTTCTAACTGTTATCCCAGTCTCCGAGGCAGGTTACCTACGTGTTACTCACCCGTCTGCCACTAGATGCGAATCCAAATCCAACTTTGTGCAAGCACTCCATTTTCATTGGTACATCTCGTTCGACTTGCATGTCTTAGGCATGCCGCCAGCGTTCATCCTGAGCCAGGATCAAACTCTCCAAAAAAATTGATTTTTTGTCATTTGTATTTCCTAGCTTAATTGAATTAACGTTTTGCTCAGTTTTCAAAGAACATTTCTTGCTTTTCGTTGAAAGCACTACTAATATATCATTTCTAATTACTCAAGTCAAGACTTTTTTGTAATTTTTTTAACTTTTTTTCAAAGTTGAAATGACATATGCTTTTTACATAAAAAAATGTGTATTTTATTATGTTTTTTTGTACTTCTTTGTCGGAAGCACTACTAATATATCATCCTGAGTTTTTTAAGTCAACACTTTTTTTCAAATTTGTAAAACTTTTTTTTAACTCATAATAATATATTCACTTTTCATAAAAAAATGCTTATTTTTATTATGTTTTTTGCGCTTCTTTGTTGAAAGCAATACCAATATACCATCCTGGGTTTTTTAAGTCAACACTTTTTTTCAAATTTCTTTATTTTTTTCAAATTTGTGTCAAATTATGATATTTTATCTCCTTTAATTGCTTCTATATATATAAAGTATATATATGTTTAAAATAGTTTCCTATATATAGGGAACTTAAATCATAAAAAAAATATCTATTTTTCTTCAGATATTTCAGTTAATTCTTTATACTTTTCATAATATTCTAAATTTTTATGTGCGGAAAACATAATTTCTTTATTTTTATATCGTTCGATAAGTCGATTTAATCCTAAATGGATGACATTGTCTAATTTATCATTGTATTGCATTTCTCTTTTGTGACGTTGGTATTCTAATTTGTCTAGAATTTTAAATTCTCCAGTAGGAAAAATACGAAGGTCTAAATCATAATCAATATATTTGATTGTTTTGTCTTCTATAATAGCTGGTGTCGCTATATTACAATAGTAGCTGATTCCTGTTTCTTTTAACTGTGCAATAATATTAAACCATTCTTCTTTAAAGAAATATAGGATAGCAGGTTCCTTTGTTTTCCACTTGCTGCCATTTACTTCTGTTACAAGCGTATCACTGTTTCCAAAAACCAAATAGTCTTTGTGTACTTCTAATAATACAGCTTCATTCCAAGCATTATAGACGCGTCCATCATGTTTGTAACACTGTATTTCTAATTTATCACCGATTTTTAGTTCGTTCATTTTACCACAACCTTATTATTCATTATATATGTTTTTAATAAAAAAGAAAAGAAAAAATGCCAGGGATGGCATTATTTGTTTTGGATATAATCGATTGCAGCTTTTAACTGGGTATCATTTTCTTCTGTTTGGTTTTCTTTGTAGGCATCTGTTGCTTCTACCTCAATTGTGGGTTTAATCCCTTTTTCATTTACCCAAGTACCTTTTGGTGTTAACCATTTTTTAACCGTTACCTTATATTCATTTCCGGTGCCAAGACTAACCAATTCTTGTACAGTCCCTTTTCCATATGTGGTTGTACCTACTGTTATAGCATTGGTATTTTCGGTTAAAGCACCTATTAATACTTCTGATCCTGAAGCGGTTCCTTGGTTAGAAAGTATTACGATTGGGTATTTTTTAGTTACTTTACCTGTTGAATATACTTTTGTTTTAGTCTCTTTTAACTCTGTTTGATAAATCACTTTACTTTTGTCTAGTAAAGAAGAGATGACTTCTGCGGTAGAAAGGAGATGCCCCCCTCCATTGTCACGTACATCAATAATTAAAGAATCCATTTTTTGTTTCTCTAAGTCTTTTAGTGCTGCTTTAAATTGATCTCCTGTATTAAGAGCAAATATATTAATAGAAATATATCCTATTTTTTTGTTATTTTGTTCAATCATTTTAGAAGAAACAGATTGAATGGTTATATTTTCTTTTTTAATTTCTGCTGTCATTTCTTCATTGTTTCTACGAAAGTCAATCTTGAAAGTACCTTTTTTATCTTTTTTAATCATATCTGTTATATCTGTTGTTGCCATATTGGTTGTCTTGGTATCATTAATAGAAAGAAGAATATCACCTTCCTTTAAACCTGCTTTTGAAGCTGGACTGTTTTCGAAAACACGCGCAATAGTAATATTTCCTTCTGTGTCACCTACTATACTAATACCTAATCCCTCATAAGACCCCTCTAGGGTGGCGTCAAAGGTGTTTGAGGTACTTTGATCTAAGTAAGTACTAAAGTCGTCATCAAGGGACTCTACCATCCCTCTAACTGCGCTGTCGATAAGAGTACTTTTGTCTACTTCTTTATAATAGTTATCCAGTATATATTGGTAATTGGTTTTAAATTTTTCTATATAGATATCATTCTTTTGGTTTTTGGTTGTCTTATGTCCTAAGTAGTAACCAAAGGCTAAGCTTAGCAAACATGTCATTGTTATTAGTATGCTTACTTCAAAAATTCCAAAGGAAGATTTTTTTGTTTTTTTGTATTTTTGTGTCATATTATCACCTTTATTCACTATATCACAAATGTACTCTTTTTTCTATATGATTTTTTTAGACTTGACAATCTTGTAATTGATAAAATTTTTATCCGTTTATATAAAAAGAATAGAACTACAATGTAATTCTATTCTACTTATTCAGATAATTTGTTTTGAATGTTACTTGTTCCTTCTATACTTTCTACAATCTTATTATTTTCTACTTTAATAAGGGTATTTTCTTTTACTTTTACTTCTTCTATATTTTCTGTATCTAATTTAGAAGAATCACTTTTATATGTTTTATTAAAAGCATCATCTAAGTTAGCTGTGTAAAGTCTTAAACTTCCTTCTTTGTCGCTATAGTTTGTAGTATAGGTAGAAAATACTTTGTTTGTTTTATCCTCTTTGGTCATTATAAGAACGTAGTACGTACTAGGGCTTTGATTCAATATATTTCCTATTAAGATCTCATCATATTGAATGACTGCATTATCTGTACTTTCATTTTTATTAGTTGTAGTCTTTTTCTTAGAATGATCTACCCAATAAGTAATTAGATAAAAAGTTGCAAAGATAACAAGAATGACTAAAATAATTTCTACCAATTTTGTTATTTCATCGGATTTTGCTGTACTAACATTTTTAGTTTCTGGATGTCTTTCAACATTTCTTCTTTTAGCAGTTGTTTTTGCCGTTTGGTTCTTTTCTTTTTTCATTGTAGCAACAGGTTCTACCTTTGTTTCTTTCTTAGTAGATTCTTTTGCCGTTTTACTTGTTGCTTTAGGAGAAGTTGTTTCTACCTTTTTCTTAGTCGTTTTCTTTGCGGCTGTCTTAGTAGCGGGTTGCGCTGCCTTTTTCTTGTTTTCTACTTTTGGTTCTTCTTTTGTTACACTTTTTTTAGTACCTGTTTTAGCACCCGTTTTAGGTGTACTTTTTTTAACAGTTGTTTTAGAAGTTCCTGTTCCTTTTTTTATTTCTTTTTTTTCTGTTTCTAGTTTTTCTTTCTTATTTGTATTTGTTTCTTTTGCCATAATATCACCTAGTAAAGATTATAGCATACTTTTTTTGTTTTTTCTATATTTTATTTACCAACTGGTAAAACACTGATTGAATTAGCAATTTCTAATAATTCTGTTTTATTTAAAGCACTGGATGTAATGTAATATTCCATATTATTGCTGATCCAAGATACGGCATTGGAAGACACATTTCCTACTACATCTGAAACTCTTTCTATTTCTCCTGAAACAGGAATGATGGTATTGCCTTTTTCTGCATTTACGGTTTCTTCAACAATAGTAAATGGTTTTTTGCCTGTAAAGGTTAATATGACTCTTTCACCATCTGTTTTTTTAATACGTTCTTGGTTTTCTAGTTTTGTTTCACTTGGTAAGTACATAGGATATACTATATCCTCAATTTTAGATGTTGGTTTCACATCTGTACTAGCGCTTACTGTCATATTGTCTTTGAGAGCAAAGTAATTTTTATCGTAGTTTGATTTTAAATCTGTTGTTTTCATTTTCATGGTCATTTTGACTTGGCCTTTTTTATTCATGACTTCTACTTTGGTAATGGTTAGTTTTTTATCAACATAAATATTTTGTTTTACAAGTTCTTTGTTATTAGAATAACTAGCTGCGACTGTATACATATAACCATCTTTATTTTTAGTGAATTTGCGTTTTTTATCTGCTTTTAAATCACTAATTAGATTTTGTAATAAATAGGTTTGGGAATTGTTGTATGGCCATTCGCTTTGAAATTTAAAACTCTTGTTAAGAGAAGGTGTTAATACATAAACGCCATCACTATTTTTTAAAATAACTTGTTCATGATTGTTGGTTTGATTTTTTAGACTGACTCTAAATTTTTCTTCCTGCTCATGAGAAACATCAACATCATACAAGTATTTTTCTTCATTACTGATGATTTCTAAAACACCAGTAATGTGGTAGGCTTTTGCCTTGTTTACCTTTGACTCCAAACTCTTTAAAACACCACTGTCACTATCTTTGGTACAACCTGCTGAAAAAAATAACAATCCTATACAAAGTGCATATACTAATTTTTTCATTCTTTCACCTCTTGATTTCACTTAACTATATGTGTTTTTAAAAAAGCTTATGAATAATATTTATAAAATTTGTTCACATTATGTATAAGAGAGAAAGGAGATTATATGGAAACATTACATAAAATAGCACTTGTATTCACTATTATTGGTGCGATTAACTGGGGTTTGATTGGTTTTTTAGATATGAACCTAGTTACATCCCTATTTGGTGATATGACACTTCTAAGCCGTATTATATACTGCATTGTAGGTGTTTGTGGTTTAATTAATATTGGACTTTTATTTAAACATTTTGAAGAAAGAAAATAAAACAAATAGATCTAATGACCTATTTGTTTTTCTATTACTTTTTAATGATCTTAATTTTTACTTTCTTTGTTTTAGAAGTGTAAGAGACTTTTACATCAGAACCATCTACTTTGACCGGAACTTCGTATTCTCCTTCTTTATAACCATCTAAATCTAAGTAAGCACTGATGTCTTCTGCTTGCAGTTGATCAATAACAGATTTAACACCTTTAAGTGCGATGGAAACTTTTGTATCATTTGCACTCATTCCTTGTACGGTATATCCATCTGCAAGATTGCGGTATTCAATATTAACATCGTTTATATCTCTACTAGACGCTGTATCTAGTAATAGATTTACAGTAATATTACTAATCGACATCGATTTAATACCTACTGGTTTGGCAATTTCCATTTTATAACTTTGGTTTTCTTTAAGTCCATCTACATCTATTTTAACGGGGATGTATTTTAAATTAGCCAAAACATCTTCACTACCATATACAGTAATTTTATTTTCACTACTTTCAATAGCAGAGATTCCCATACCAAACGCAAGATCACCCGTTGGAATGACTTTGATTGGTAACTCTTTAGATGGAGAAGCAATGTCTACTTTTACATCTATTTTAGAAGGAACAATTTCTACGTTTACTGGAGTTCCTTTAGAATCATATGCTTTTAAAGGAACATCTTTAAGAGAGATTGTACCAACTTCTTGTTTGACTAAATTTTTAATATCTACAAGTGCTTTTACAGAAGAAACTTCTGCTAACGTATGTTCGGCTCCTTTAATAACAACCTTGTCACTATCAATATCAATATTCTTAATTACATATTTAGCATCTAAGCTATCTTGATTTAAAATATCTACAGAAAGTGCTCTTGTCTCTGATACCTTTGGATAAATAATAACAGTTGCGACACTCGGATTTATTTTATAATCAATCGAAGGTAAGACTTGGTCATATTTAATATTGACTTTATGGGTTCCTGGTTTTAACCCTGTTAAATCAACTTGGATATCATGAGCTGGAGACTGTTTTGCAAAATAAAGGTCTGCCTTGCTTCCTATTAAGGTAACATCTACTGTACTTGGAAGTCCTTCAATTACATAACTTTCTTCATTGTATGTTACATGAACCGGTCTTGATTTTAATACTTCTGCAGAGTTTTCTGTTAAAATCAATATTTTTTGATCAATCATAACAAAGATAACAAGGGCAAGAAATAGGGATATAAACAATAGGGTATTGGTAGAAGAAAGCCATTTTTCTATTTTACGGCCTGATTTATCAAATAGTTTTGAAATAGAAACAATAAGACGTGTAACTGGCATAATGATTTTTCTATCTATAAAGCGTCCTAAGTTTCTCGAGAAAATGCGAAATTTACTATTTTTCTTCTTCATCTTTCATTTCCTCCTCTTCTAGTAATATAGATTTTTTAGGTCGTAATTCCTCTAGTAATAGGAGTTTTACTTCATCTAAGCTTAAGTTATAGTGTAATTTACCACCCATAGCAACAGAAAGTCTTCCTGTTTCTTCTGAAGAAATTACAGAAATACAATCTGATGCTTCAGAGATTCCAAGAGCTGCTCTATGTCTTGTTCCTAATCTTTTACTGATTTTTAAATTGTCACTAGTAGGAAAAACAGCTCCCGCACTGGTAACTTTATTCCCTTGCACAATTACACCACCATCATGTAGGGGGTTGTTTGGGAAGAAAATAGAAATCAGTAAATCGCTTGATATATCTGCATATATTTTTTTTGACTTTTCAATATATTCTGTAAGACCATTGTCTCTTTCAAAAACAGTAAGAGATCCAATTCTAGCTTTACTCATATAATCTAAAGCATTAACCATTTCATATACCATTTTTTCTCTTTCATCTACTGTTAACATTTTATGTTTTCCAAGCAATTGACTACGTCCTAAGTGTTCTAAAACATTTCGGATTTCTGGTTGGAAGATAACGATAAGCGCTAATGGCCCCCAAGTAATCACATAATCTAGAAGATAACTAATGGTTGTAAGATCTAATAAATCACTAAATATTTTTAGAACTACAATAATTAAGATTCCTTTGAATAAAAGAACCATCTTCATATTTTGACGTAAATTCTTTAGGATAAAGTAAAGTGCCATCCATACAAGAAGTACATCAAGTAATTTTTTTAGTAATATAACAATTCCATCTAGTGTCATAAAGGGCCTCCTATCTTGTCTATCTCATTATATCATAAACAAAGAGGGTGTCAAAGAATAATTTTCTTATTTCAAAAAAAAAAGGATAGCGTTCTATCCTAAAATTTCCATACATCACGTTCTGTTTCTTCTGCTTCTTTTGGTGCTAGAGAAGGATCAGAAATATTTTCATTGGCGTTTTCTATTTCTGGTGTAATTTCTTTAGAAAGTTCTGTTTTTAAATCTTCTTCCTCTACTGTAGGAAAATCTGGAACAATATCTTGAATACTAGAAGTTGTATGATTTTCTTCTTTTTTATCTGTTTCTATAGAAGGAATTGGTTCTTCTACGATTGTATTGTTGTTTTCCATTTGGATACTAGTGTCTGATAAGTCATTTTGTGATTTGTCATCATGATCATATGCATCTAAACGAAGCACACCATCTTCTAGAGGAGCTGTTAAACTTGGATCTACTCCTTCTAATCCTTGATTTTCATTTCCTATAGTATAGTTTGGACTTTCAAAAGTAGGAGGTACATCTAATTCTGAAAGAGATGAATCTACAGGAGTCATATTTTCTCCTCCTAAAGTAAGTTCATCTAAATTTTCAAACATATCTTCATTCTTATTTTTTTTATCTTTTTTATGTTTTTTCTTTTTCTTATCTCTTTTACTTTCTTCTTGTGGAAGTTCCATAGCTGGTTCTTCTTCTATATGTATTTCTTCCTCTGGTGCAAGTAAAGGATCTTCTAGATTTTCTTCTACAGTAGTATCTTCTACTGGTACTTCATTTACTTCTTCTTGATCAGCAACAAGGGCTTCCTTTTTCTTAGTAAGTTCTTCCTTTTTTTGCTTATCTTTGTTTTTTTGTTTTTCTATATAATTTGTTTTATCAGCAATAAAACCTATTAAAGTCATAATGATAATAATACCTGCTACAACAAACCATATATAATTGTCCATAATAAACTCCATGTTATTCCTCCTTATTATCTTCTAATCTAAACATATAATAACATGAAAAAAGAATTATTACAAGATTTTTATTCAAGTAAATAATCCTTTCCTTTAAATGGTTCTTCTTTTAATAAGTCTCTATATTCTTGTTGTCGCAAAGCTTCATAAACCATAATAGCGACTGTATTCGATAAATTTAGTGCTCTGATACAGTCATTCATTGGCATACGCATACAATGGTCTAATTCTTTTTGAAGAAGTTCTTTTGGAATTCCTGTACTTTCTTTTCCAAAAATGAAATAAATTTCTTCATCCTGATTGCTATAATCAAAACTGGTATGTGGTTTTTTTCCATATCTAGTAAGATAGTAGTAAGTTCCCTTGTTCTTTAATTTGAATTCATCAAAGTTTTTATATACGATATAATCACAATATTCTGTATAATTGACACTACTTCTTCTTATATACTTTTCTTCTAGCGAGAAACCAAGTGGTTCTATTAAATGGAGTTTGCTACCTGTTCCAGCACAAGTTCTCATGATGTTTCCTGTATTGCCTGGAATTTCTGGTTCAAATAAAACAATATGAATCATTCTGCTAGTCCTTGTTTTAATATGAAATGAATTAAATCTTTATAATGGTAAGTTACTTTTGTTGTATATAAAGTGGCATCTATCTTTCCCTCTTTGATTGCATAAAGATTAGGGGTTAAAGTATAGTTGATATTGTCTTTTTTTATACTGCTTTTACTTTTTAGTGTGGTAGATACTTCTTCTAGTGAAAGGCCTTTGGTATCTAAATAAACGAAGAAACCTAAATGATTATTCTTTTTGATATAATCGTGAAATTTCTTTTCAAATTGTCTATTATTTTCTTCTGAAGAAGAAGATACATATAAGAAGATATTTGGATTTTCTAGTAAATAGTTATCAAGTTCTTCTAGTTTTACTTCTGGCATAAAACCACTCATAATGCCTTCTGGTAAGGTAGCTTCTTCTTTCATTTTGTACCAGTTTCTTAAGTACCCACATAATAAAAGGGTTAATACAACAACGATGGCAAGAATTATATAGTTTTTTATAGGAATTACTTTGTTATTTTTTTTCATCTTCATCACTCCATTCTTATTTTAATATATTCTTTTTTGACATATTTTAGGATTCTTCTACTTTAATTTCATCGATCGTTACCTCTGGCAATGTGATATGGAAGTCCTGGGTAATCAATTTGAATTTTTCTCTAAAGTTTTTAAGTTCTTTAATAATACTATCTGGATAAATACGTTTACTATTTTTGATTGCATTGTAAACATCTAAAATGGTCACATGATCTCGATTGTCATATAATGCTTCAGAGAATGCATTGGTTAAAACAGAAAGAGAAACATCGGGATACATGGCTGCAAGTCCGTAGATTCTTTTATATTCTGCAGTTGCACTTACGATAGATTTCATAAGTTCTTCAACAATAAAATTGGTATAGTTAAATTGGACACCTGTTTTGTTTTCAATTTTAGGAAGGGTTCCCATTAAGATTTTAACAGTGGATGGACCATCTGGTTCTTCTACCATGATTTTATCAAAACGTCTTAAGAAAGCTCTATCTCTTACAATATAGGTATCAAATTCTATTGTTGTTGTAGCACCAATTGCTTTTACGTCTCCTCTATCAAGAGCTGGTTTAAGAATATTGGCCAAATCCATTGGACCATTTTCTCCACCACCAATTAAAGTATGGACCTCATCGATAAAGATAATTACTTTTTCTAGTTTTTTTAATTCTTCTACAAGTAAACTGATCAGCATTTCTTTTTTTCCATTGAGTTCAATGGTACCAATAAGAGAATTTGAAGAGAATTTAATAATATGATATCCCTTTAAAGCATTAGGAACATCGCCTTTTTGAATTTTATAAGCAAGTCCTTCTACAATAGCTGTTTTACCAATACCTGGTTTACCTACTAAGAGTCCTGATTTTTCGGGAGTAAGTAAAACCAGCATTAATTTTTTTTGTTCTTCTTCTCTAGCAATGGCTGGATTTGTTATATATTTTTTATCTACTAAATCTTCTCCATATGCTTTAATCACACTAAATGATTCCAATGATGGTTTAAACACTTCTGGTTCTTGTGTAACCTTTTGTTCTTCCATTATTTCACCTTTTCTATATATTCACTTGCTTTAAATTTATTGACAATATAATCGTAATCACGATCTCCTATGATACGGCTATATGCACTTTTTTCTTTTCCGTTTTCTATAAAGACTGTTGTAGGGGTTCCTGTATAACTTGCTATACTTTTTAAAGTAGAGTTTTCATCTGCTGATAAGTTGTCTATATCAATATAATAAACTTCTACATCGTAATCTTTAATCACTTTTTTTAAAGTTCCTTTATATGTATCACAATGGGAACAACTTGTAGCCCCTATAAATAAAGCAAAAGATTCTTTTGTATCTATCATTGTATTTAATTCTTTCATAGATATTTCTTTATATGTTGTTTTGGTGCACCCTAAAAGGAATAAAAAGGGAACAAATAGTAATAATAATTTCTTCATATGTACCTCCATTATCTTATTATATACTATTGGTTCAAAAAAAAAAAGAGCTTTTAGGTCTTAATTCCTTTTTAAAGAAAAAGAAATGTTTTCTTTTTTAAACATTTCCATTATTTTTTTCTTTTTTGGATACAAATAGTTGATCAGGGATTAAATAGATGGTTTCATTTTCCAAAATAAGATCTGTAGGGGATAAATCTAAAGCACTAGCAGCACCCATTAAAGTATCACCTTCTTTTGTAATATAAAAGGCTACTTCTTTTCTTGGTACAAGAAGTTCTTGGTTTGGATAAATATAATCGTTTTTGTTAATGCCATTTAATTTTAATAAGCTATCTTCTGATACATTATATCGTTTGGCAATTCTATACATATTGTCTCCTGGCTGCACTATATATAAATCAAATAAAACATCTCTTTGCTCTGGGACAATGATGTATTGGTTAGAGGTAGGCCCCTCTGATGATGAAAATCCGTTGATTTTTTCTAAAGTTTCAACATCTGTGTGGAATTTCTTTGCAACATCAGCAAGTGTTTCCCCTACTTCCATCTTATAAATTTTGTACATTATTTCACCTCGCTACAATTTATGCCTAATCAGCAAATATAATTACTGATTTAGGTGTTTTATTTACACTCTTTTGAGAAAGTGGAATAACCTATTATTGAATAGAAATAAAGGAGTGGAATATATGTGTAATAACAATAAAAATGATGAATGCAAATGCATCGCTGAAATTCTAACTGTCATTCTTATTCTTCAGAAAAATGCAACATGTGGTGAAAGCTGCTTAGATACTTGTGATCGTGGCTTCTTAGGTTGTGGAACAACAACAATGGGATGCAATACAAGACCTATCATGCTATATACTTGTTGTGGAAATGGTGCACCTTGGGTTATGCCAATTAGCAAAGACCCAGCTGAAACCGTTACATCTAACGTATTTAGAGTTGAAAAGATCGATGGCAATTGTGTAACATGTAGAGTACTTGCACCAAATCCAGACACAACAGAAGTAGCAATTCCTTATGTTGCAACCAATTCATTCTTTACAATGGATTTAGAGTGCTGCTGTGTTCTTAGATGTTTAAATGATACTTTCGTTGAATGTATCTAATAAAAAAAGAGAATAAAATCTCTTTTTTTTTTGCTCTATTTTAAATTTCTAATATCTTGTTTGACTATTTCTAGCACTTTTTCTGTTTCTTCGTTTAAATAATCATCTGTGCATGTAACAGAAAGACCTTTTTGCACAGCCTCTTCTTTCATTACTTTATTTTGATAAACGATTTGACTTCGCAGTAGTAAATCAGAAAGTACCGTTGCATATAAACAAGATTTTGAGTATTTGCTTTGTACAGCTAAAGTAGCCTTTTGTTCTTTATAATAGGTAGATAAAACTTTTAAACATTTTTTCAAATATATTTTATGTATGAAACTACTTATCAGTTGATCAACAGATGCACTTGTTAAATCAATAAGTTCATACTTACTACAATAAGAATTCCATAAGTATTTAGGAGTATTTTTTAAAATTTCTATTTGCTCTTTTTTAACATCTTTTACGGATGATTGGAAATGAATAATATAGCTATCTATTATTTTTTCTATTTTCCCATCAAATTGTTGCTTATTTTCAAAATTTTCTATTTCTTTATATTCTTTAATACTTTCTTCATCATCAAGCATTCTTTCATATATATCTAAATTTTCTGCAATCATATTTTTACTTCCTATCTTTATATATGGTTACTGTATTATATAGATTTATTTTTATATATAGTATTTTCTAATCAAGTCCATTGTCTTTTTATGTTCTTTTGGAACTGATTGTACTTCGCTTACGGATTTTACGTCTATAAATCTATCATACGCATCAACCACATGATCTGCGTCTGGAATCATGATATCATTTGGTGTAAAAGATTTTGCTACAGAGGGGAATGTGTAGGCCCCATTTGATGATAAATATTCTATAGAAGCTTGTTCTTCATTCCTTTTAATTCTTCCACATAGATATTCTACTTGGTTTGTCACATGTTTTTTTTCAAATTCTTCTAATAAAACATAAGCTTGATGCCAAGTTCTGAGTAATAATAAATTATCACAAACCAAAATACTAGAAGATCTGTCATAACTATTATAAATTCTTAAAGTTCCTGTCACAAGTTTAGGTTGGTAAATACCTGCCTCTTCCATATAGTCTTTTATTTCTTGTAAAAAAAGTTTCTCACGAACTGACGACATATCATCCAATTTTGTTTCAAGCATATAATATCCTCCTTATTTGCCCATATTCTAACACCATCATCTTCCTTTGTCAATGAAAATTTATATACATATCTTTCACTAAATAAATCAGAAAAATAAACAAAAATTATTAAATTTCAAAAAATGCTACCTAAAATGCTACCTAAAATATCAGGGCACAATAAAACCCTTATAAAATAAGGGTTGATTTCATTATGGTGGAGAATAAGGGATTCGAACCCTTGACCTCCACGGTGCAAGCGTGGCGCTCTAGCCAACTGAGCTAATTCCCCATAACAAATTGACTATTAAAGTATATCATTCCCTTTTTAACTTTGTCAAGTGCTTTTTATTGTTTTTTTATATTAAAGAGTTCCTATATACCTTATATTACCAAAAGTTTTGTTCATACTAACAGTAAGGTGATCTATATGAATAAAAATTTAAATGCCATGTTATTAAAGATTAAAAATGATTTACACAATTCCAGTGATTTACACATACGTACTTTAGATGTTAAAAACCATAAGCTTGCTTATCTTTTTATGGAAAGTGTCTCTAGTAGTAATACCATCAGTGATTTTATTGTAAGAAGTATTACCTTTGAAAACAAACTAACAAAAGGTAACTTTTTTGATAATTTTTTTAAACAACTTCAAAATACAATTGTAAACAGCACGCTTACCACTACAGAAGACTATGAATACATCCTTTATTTACTTGCTGCTGGATTTACTATTATTTTAATAGATGGATATACAAAGGCAATTTCATTAGAAACAAGAAAAGATTTATCAAGAGGTGTTACGGAATCTTCATCAGAAGGTATTATTAGAGGACCGAAAGATAGTTTCACGGAAACGCATGCGACGAATTTAGGATTGGTAAGAAAAAGAATCAAGGATCCAAACCTAGTCATTGAAGATGCCATAGTAGGTAGAAGAACCAAAACGAAAGTCAGTTTATTATATATTAGTGATGTAGCCGATTTAAATAAAGTAAAACAAATAAAAAATAAACTTGATAAAATCGATGTCGATGGTATTTTAGACAGTGGTCACATCAGGGAATTTCTTATTACCAAACAAAAATCTGTTTTTCCTAAAATGATTAGTACAGAAAGACCTGATGTTGTATGTTCCTCTTTACTAAATGGCAAAATTGCGATCATAGTAGAAAACACACCCTACGCACTTGTAATACCTGCTCTTTTTATTGATTTTTTTCATAGTGCAGAAGATTATTACCAAAGTCCATCCAATGTCACTTTAACTAGAATCTTAAGAAGTGTTGCCTTTTTACTAACCTTATTCGTACCTGCTTTATATATCAGTATTATGACATTCAATAGTAGTATACTCCCTGAACAGTTACTGGTTACACTTTATCACCAAAGACTTTCCGTCCCTTTCCCTACTTCCTTTGAAATCATTTTACTACTGATTATATTTGAAATTTTAAGAGAATGTGATATTAGAACACCCAGTGCGATGGGTACCTCTATGAGTATTGTAGGTGGACTTGTACTTGGAGATGCTGCAGTAAGTGCTGGTATTGTTTCTCCTATTTCTGTGATTGTAGTTGCGATCACCTCTATCAGTGGTTTATTATTTACAGATATTGATATGATCAATGGCATTCGTTTTTGGAGGATTTTATTTATTATATTTAGTACTTTTTTTGGTATTATTGGTTTTTCTCTATGTCTTATTTTACTGGTTACTAAACTTTCTCATCTAAAAGTTATGGGAACTAGTTATTTATCACCAATTAGTCCTTTAAATATAACAGGTCTTAAAGATAGTTTGATTCGTATTCCAAAAAATAAAGATACAAAAAGACCTGCGTATCTTTCACAAAAAAACATACATAAATTAGGAGGCAAGAAATGAGAAAAATAATAATATGCTTTCTATGTCTTTTTTTGATTGGTTGTGATGCAAAAGAACTTAGTGAACTTTCTATTGGAACAGTGCTTGGGATTGATAAAAAAGAAAATACCTATACCGTTTCCTGTTTAATTGTAGGAAAGGAAGAAAATGAAACCAAGTTTTATCAAGGTATAGGTTCTTCTGTGGAAACTGCGCTCAATAATCTCAACCTTAAATTAAGTGAAAACTTATACCTTAATCATATACAAAGTGTGATTGTTGGAGAAGGGGCAGCCAAAGATGGCATGAAAAATATCGTACAGTATTTTATTCGTAACTCAAATATTCAAAAGAATTTTTATCTCTTTGTTACACAAGATGTAAATGCCAATACTGTTTTAGACAATTTGCTTAAAACAAGTGGCAATGATTATAATATCATTACTAATATTTTCAAATACAACGACCAAATTGACTTTAAAGAACAGAAAAATTCCTTTACAGGGTTTCTAGACGATATTTTATCCCCTAACAAAGAACCTGTTTTACATGCTATTACACTTACTAAAGATACTTTGGTAACTGCTGATTTAGCGCTGTTTAAAAATGATAAACTGATTTCCTTTAGTAAAAATATTACAGGCTATGCTGTTTTAATGGAAGAAGCCAAAAAAATCACTTTAGAAATACCTTGTAAAGAGGATAAAAGTATTGTAAGTGTTGAAAAAATAAAAAGGAAAACAAAAGTAAAAAATGGTACTATTTATAATACAATCAAAGGAAATTTATATTTAAAAGAAAATGGATGTCATTTTAAAATTAATACTGAAAAAGAAAAAAATGCGTTAAAGAAAAAAGCAGAAAAGCAATTGGAACAAAAATTAGGACAGGTATTAAAAGAAGCAAAAAAAATAGATAGTGATATTTTTGGTTACCAAGAGTTCTTATATAAAAGAGGACAAAAAACAAAGGAAACAACTTTTTCTAATATCAAAGTAAGTAATGATAGTAATCTTTCTATTAAAACATTAAAGGTAGGAGGAGAATACCATGAATAAAATACATATTGCTGGATTAGGCGCAATGCTCTACTTTATTGTAAGAAGTACTTTTATGATATTACTTCTTCCTTTATTACTTTCCTATAAACAAGATGGATTACTTATTTGTGTAATAGGTTCTCTTTTAGGCTACTTTCTATTTTCTATTATTCTTTCTTTATTTAAAAGAAATCAAGAACCTGACATTATATGTTATCTAGACAAAAAGTTACCAATAGGAATTGATTTTGTTATCAATGCCGTTTTAGCAATTATCTTTTTCGCCTTAGGATGGCTTATTTTAATCAGATTGGTTGACTTTACACATTTACAATATCTAAGAGAACTTCCCCTATTTACAATTGCTGGATTGTATATTGTAGTTTCTATTTTTTTAGCAATGAAAGATTTTGAAACAATCAGTAAAGCAAGTCTTATTTTCTTGCTTATCTCTCTGGTTTTACTTATTATTAAAACGGTAGGTTTATGGGGACAAATTCATGTGGAAAACTTATTTCCTCTTTTTACACATTCTCTACTTGATATTTTAAAAGCAAGTCTTATCTATGCCTTTATGACAACCATTCCTTTATTCTTATTACTTCTTGTAAACAAAAAACAAATAGAACCACAAAAAGATTTGCAAAAAAAAATAAAAGGAACTTATCTTTTTACAGAAGCCATTTTATTTTTACATGTTTTTCTTATTTTAACTGTTTTAGGAGCCAACTTAACACTTATTTATCATTATCCAGAATTTCATTTACTTAGAAATGTTAAAATACTTGGTTTTATTGATAAATTAGAATCTATTTTATCTATTCAGTGGATTATTGATATGATGATTTGTATTTCTTTATGTTTTATTTATACAAAGACTTTTCTATGTCATTATTTCCAAAAGTTATTTCCAAAGCTTTATAATAAAATAAACAAGAACTAATACAACTAAAAATCCTAATACATACATAAAAATTTTAAGTAATGTATTGGTTTTCTTAATAGAGGTTTTGACATCTTCTAAACTTTCAAAATCCTCTGCTTTAAAATTATGACTGGTAGTAAAAAAGGTTTGATCCAGTTCACGAGTCATCTGTTTCTTACTACTGTCTTCAGCCAAAAGATTCTTAAGCGCTAAAGACTCACTATTTCCTAATGCTTTTGTATTTCCTGTTGGTTTTAATTCAGATAACATATCTAAAGAAAGTTCTTTGTCTCCTAGCTGATTCAAAACACTTGTACTTGTAATGGTATTGATTAAATCTTTTAATTCATCACTGGCATCAGGATCTTCTTTTAAACTTCTTAAATCTCTTAATTGTAAACTTTTGAGAAAATCATAATCAACGGATTTTAAACTACGGTGCTTATTCTGTGTAGGATTTTCTATTTTCGCTTTATCTATCATTTCTTTGATATCATATGAATCTTCAGACGCTTCCGCAAGAGTTTCTCTTTTTATAACAGGGATTGTCGCTGTCCTATATTTTCTTTCATTGATTTCTTCTCTTTTTTGAAGCATTTCTTTTAGTTTATCTAAATTGATTTCATTCCCTTTAGATAGAGAGGCAACACCTTCGATATTAGAATATTCTCCCTCTTGATCAATATTACGATATAAATTCTGGTTTTTTTTGGTTCTTCTACCTTCTACTATATCTTCGTTTTGATAACGTTCCATTCTACTAGGCATTTTCTCACCTCCGTTACTATCATGATACCATATTTTACACCTTTTTTAAACTAATATTTCATTTTTTTCAATTCCTATTGCCTAATTAAAGTTTTTTTCTTATAATAGAATTGGAGGTATATATATGAAATTAAAAGTAAACCAAGATGTATGTATTGGATGTGGAGCTTGCGCTGCAATCTGTCCAGAAGTTTTTGATATAGATGACGCAGGACTTGCAGTAACAATCGTAGATGAAATTGATGAAAAAATGAAAGAAGATGCTTTAGACGCTATGGAAGGTTGTCCTACTGGTGCTATCGTTGAAGATAACGAAGAAGCTGCAGAGGATGATATGGACTTAGCTGCAGAAGATGATATGGACTTAGCTGCATAAGTATCAAGGAAGGTTGTAGAAGAATAAATCCTTTACAATCTTTTTTTTATCTATCTTTATGACAAATTATTCACGTACTTTTTATTATTTTGCTATATAATAAGTAGAAAGGAGGTTATCCACTTGAAACATTTTATGATGCCAATAGGCATGGCTTTTCTTATTTTTCCTTTGATAGCTATCCTATTTACTTTGCCCTATATTGTTTATCAGTATCGTAAGTTTGGATCGATTTTATTTGTAAAAACAGCCATTGTTTATTCTTTTATTTTATATTTACTAACAACTTACTTTTTAGTGATTTTGCCACTCCCTCCTATTGAAGAAGTCGCCAGTTTAACAACGGCTAAAGTACAATTGATTCCTTTTCGGTTTGTCTTTGATTTCTTTAAAGATAGTGGTTTTGTCTGGAACCAGTTTTCCACATATTTTAAAGCCATTACATCCCCATCTTTTTACAATGTTCTTTTTAATGTTTTTTTGACTTTACCATTTGCGGTTTACTTAAGATATTACTTTGGGTTCAATAGTTTTAAAACCATTGTTTGTACTTTTTTACTGAGTCTCTTTTTTGAATTGACGCAATTAAGTGGTCTTTACGGAATTTATCCTAGACCTTACCGCCTTTTTGATGTAGATGATTTATTTACTAATACATTAGGAGGATGTATTGGATATTTGATTACACCATTATTTTCCTTTTTCCTTCCTTCTAGAGAAGAGATTGACAAAGCAGCCTTTAAAAAAGGAGAACGTGTAAGTTATTTTAGAAGACTTTGTGCTTTCTGTTTTGATCTTGCATTTGCCCTTTTCTTTACTATTTTAATTCCTACAAACTGGATGATTGGAAAATATATAATTGTTATTGTGTGCTACTTCATTTTGATTCCTTATTTAACAAGAGGTCAGACGATTGGAAAATGGATTGTCAAAATAAAAATCGTTACAGAAGAGGATAAAGTACCTACACTTTCTAATCTTTTGGTTCGATATGGACTATTGTATTTTGTATTACTCCCTGCCCCTTTTTATTGTATTTACCTATTAAGTATCTTAGGATATTTTCCTCCTATTATTATTTTTACTTTATTGTTTTTACTATTTATTTTAGGAGGTTCCTATGCTGTTTTTTGCTTTCATAGTTTTATAGCTATTATTTCTAGGAAAAATACACTCTGGTATGAAAGTTTAAGCAAAACCAAACACAGTAGTACTGTTTATATTCCAAAACAAGAAAAAATAACCTAAGGTTATTTTTTTTCATTTAATACTTCATTGTATAATTTTTTAACTTCTTTTGGTGTTAAATGTCTGTATTCACCAGAAGTAAGTCCACTTAAATTTAAGAAAGAATACGTTTCTCTTTTTAATTTTAAGACTTCATACCCTAGTGCTTCAAACATTCTTTTTACTTGATGGTTCTTTCCTTCGTGAATGGTTAATTCGATAATAGAAGTATTGCTTTTTTTATCGTATTTTTTAGCACGTGCTTGTGCTTTTGCTGTTTTCTTACCATCTAGAATAACACCGTTACATAATTTCTTTAACATAACAGGTGGAACTAAGCCTTTTACTTTTACAACATATAATTTGTCTACATTGCTTTTAGGATGCATAAGTAAATTAGCAAGTTCTCCATCATTTGTCAAAATTAAAATTCCCGTTGTATCGTAATCTAATCTTCCTACTGGATAAATACGATTGGATGTTTGAATCAAATCAACTACTGTTTTTCTGTTTTTATCATCGCTTGTAGTTGTGACTACACCTCTTGGTTTATAAAGAAGAACATATTCTTTATCTTCTCTATTAAGAAAGTTACCTTCTACAGAAATCATATCACTTACATTTGCTTTATCACCAATTTGGATTACTTTCCCGTTTACTGTTACTTTCCCTTTTTGGATAAGTTCTTCTGCTTTTCTTCTTGAACAATATCCTGCATTTGCTATTATTTTTGATACTCTTTCCATAAAATCACCTAGGAAACATTATACAGGAGAGGGACCAAGAAAGCAAGTATGCACCATAAGAAAAAGGCTTTATTAGCCTTCTTGTTGTATTCTTCTATACTTTTGTTTTTCTTCCATCATGTATTCTGTAATATAAGTTTCAATTTCTGCAAGAGCTTCTTTTTGTATTTTAGATAGCATAACAACTTCTTTTACTGTATCTATTTGTATTTTTCCCCAAAGAAGTCCCATAATGACTTCTAAATCATTAAATAAATCTGGTGTAATTGCGGTGTAAAAGTAACCAAAAAGCAATCTTTTTTGTCCCAATAAAATTCTTTTATTCGTAAGAACAATGACATTGGTTGAAATAATATCAAAGGTTGTATCATTCTTTTGGGCTGCGAAAGCATACTTTACAACTTCCCCTGGATTGATATGGGTATCAATGACTTTACAATGTTGTTTCAGTCTCCAGGAGATAGTCATTGGGTATCTTCTTTTGAATTCTTTTACTTTCTTATATACAATGCTCTCCATAATTATTTACTCCTTTATATAACCATTTTTCTTAAAGTATGAAATATATTCTTCTTTTGTAGCAGCGCCACTTTTATCAGCAACTACTTTTTTATCTTCTACAGTAAGCATTAATGGAGTTCCCCATTCATTCTCTGAAAGATAAGGAAGTGATTTATTAAATTCTTCTTTTTCTGCTTCGGTTGCGATATTGGTAATATTTAAAATATTAATATCTAATTTATATTCAGCTGCTATTTCTTCTAAAATAGGTTTTGCTGATTCACAATAACTACAACCTGTTTGTACCATAACAAAAGTTCGTTTAGAACCACCTTCTAGTAATTCTTTGTATTTACTATAATCAATATAGTTTAAGGCTAATTTTTCTTCTTTTTTAATAAATCCATTGTCTTGTAGGAATGTGAATAATTTATTTTCTTCTACATAACCTTGTTGTTCCGCTACTTTTTTGCCATCTTTTACAACTGCCATATAAGGCGTTCCAAAACTATTAGAATCAATATCAAATTTTCCTAAAATTGTATCTAATTTAGCATTTCCAGTTTCATCTGTATTTACATATTCATAAGAAAAGTTATATTTTTTAGCAAAACTATCTAATACTGGTTTTAATAAATTACAGTAACTACAAGTAGGTCTTCCTAAAAGAACCAATTTGTTTTCTTTACTTGCAAAAGCAGTATCTACCATTTTTACATATTTTTCTCCTTTTAGAAGACCAGAAACAACTGACGCTCCTACAAGGATTACTACAGCTGCAACGACTGCTAAAAGGGTATATAATTTTTTAGTTTCATTCATTTTTTAACCTACTTTCCATGACATTGTTTGTATTTTTTTCCACTTCCACATGGACACAATTCATTACGACCTATTTTTTTTACTTTTTTAGGTTCGTTTGTTACTTTTTCTTTACCGTCATTGGCATTTCCTTTTTCTACTTGTTTTCTTTCTATATTTTGACGAATTTCTGCTTTCATCAAATACATAGTTGTTTCTTTGTCAACTAAGCTAAGTAAACTTTCAAAAAGGGCAAATCCTTCTGTTGTATAAGCTCTAAGTGGGTTTTCTTGTGCATATCCTCTTAAATGAATACCTTCTCTTAAAATAGAAAGGGTATTGATGTGTTCCATCCAGTGCATATCAATAACACGTAAAGCGATGGCCTTTTCAAATTCACTGCTGATTTCTTCTGGTACTTCTTTTAATTTGTTTTCATATTCAGCAGCTACTTTATCATAAAGATACTGAATCATATCATCGTTATCTAAAGAAGCAATTTCTTCTAATAAAATAGGTTTACGTATAAGTTGTGTATTTACAAACTCTAAGACTTCTTTACGATCACTTTCTGTTAAATATCCTTCTGGTAAATTGTGACTATCTACTAAATCTCCTACAAAGTTGTAGAAAGTATCTAAAATAGTTTCATGAATAGAAGGACTGTCTAAGATTTCATTTCTTTTTGCATAAATACGTTCTCTTTGTTTATTAATAACATCATCATATTCTAGCAATTGTTTACGTACATCGAAGTTATTTCCTTCTACTCTGGTTTGTGCAGATTCAATAGAGGAAGATAACATTTTATTACGGATAGATACTTCATCATCAAATCCAATGGATTGTAATAAAGTTTTAGCTCTATCAGTACCAAATCGTACCATTAAATCATCTTCAAAAGATACACAGAATTGTGAATATCCAGGGTCTCCTTGACGACCTGAACGACCTCTTAACTGGTTATCAATACGTCTTGATTCATGACGTTCTGTACCAATAACGCAAAGTCCACCAAGGCTTCTTACTTCATCGTTGATTTTAATATCGGTTCCACGACCTGCCATATTGGTTGCGATTGTTACTGCACCTTTGGTACCTGCTTTGGCAATGATTTCTGCTTCTCTTGCATTGTTCTTCGCATTTAATACTTCGTGTGGAATTTTTTGTTTTTTAAGCATATCACTTAATAATTCACTGGTTTCTACAGCGACTGTACCTACAAGAATAGGTTGTCCTGCTGTATGTTTTTCTTTGATTTCATTTACAATAGCTTTGTATTTACCTAATTTAGTAGCAAAGATTAAATCTCCATAATCATTACGAATAATAGGTTTGTTTGTTGGAATTTCAATAACATACATATTGTAGATATCACGGAATTCTTCTGCTTCTGTTTTAGCAGTTCCTGTCATACCTGCTATTTTCTGATACATTCTAAATAAGTTTTGGAATGTAATGGTTGCTAAAACCTTTGTTTCTTCATTGATGGTTACGCCTTCTTTGGCTTCAATGGCTTGGTGTAATCCTTCTGAGAAACTACGTCCTGGCATTAAACGTCCTGTAAATTGATCTACGATAACAACTTTATCCTCTGCTACCACATAATCAATATCGTTTTTCATACTGTAATTTGCTTTTAAAGCTTGGTTTAGAAAATGTACCAAATTGGTATTTTCTATATCATATAAATTCTTTAAATGAAAACTTTTTTCTGCTTTAGCAATTCCTATATCATCTAAAGTAACAGCTTTGGTTTTTTCATCATAGATGTATCCATCATTTTCTTTTAAAGTTTTTACATAACTATCTGCTTGTTTATATAAGTTATTGCTTTGCATTTTTCCACCAGAAATAATAAGTGGTGTTCTTGCTTCATCAATTAAAACAGAATCTACTTCATCAATGATAACGAAGTTTAAAGGACGTTGTACACGGTCTTCTTTTTTTACCACCATGTTGTCTCTTAAGTAATCAAATCCAATTTCATTATTGGTAGAGTACATAATATCACAAGCATAAGCCTCTTGTTTTTCTTTTGGTGTAAGAGCACGGTAATTCACACCTACGGTAAGGCCTAAGAAACGATAGATTTCTCCCATCCATTCTGCATCACGTCCAGCAAGGTATTCATTTACTGTAATGACGTGAACGCCTTTTCCTGTAAGGGCATTTAGGTAAGCAGGCATTGTTGAAGTTAATGTTTTTCCTTCTCCTGTTTTCATTTCTGATATATTTCCGTAATGGATAGAAAGTCCACCTATGATCTGTACATAATATGGTTTTTCTCCAATTACACGGTAAGCTGCTTCTCTTGCGACTGCAAAAGCTTCTACTTTAATATCTTCTAGGGTTTCTCCCTCTTCTAGTCTTTTCTTAAATTCTTTTGTTTTTGCTTTTAGTTTAGCATCTGTCAGTTTAGAAATCTCTTCATCAAGTTCTATAATTTCATCTGCTATTTTTTCGAATCTTTCTAATTCTTTATATTCATGATTAAATATTTTTTTAAAAAATCGCATCATTATCACCTTTCTTCCTCTTATATTTTATCAAAAAAAGGAGGAAAAGAATAGTATAAAAGTAAAAAAAGACGAAAGCTCGTCTATTTTGTTTCAATAATTCCGTAATCTCCGTCTTTTCGCTTATAGAGAATGTTTATTTCATCTGTCAAAGCACTTCTAAATACAAAGAAATCATGGTCAATAAGTTCCATCTGAAGAATGGCTTCTTCTTCATCCATAGGTTTCATACTGATGACTTTTCTTTTTACGATTTTTTCTTCAGAACCTATATCTGTTTCTTCTTCAGAAGTAAATGTAAATTCTTGAATAAGATCTTTTCCTTTTTTCTTATTCATTCTGGTTTTGTTTTTTCTAATTTGTCTTTCTAATTTATCGGAAACTCTATCGATTGCATCGTATAGATCTTTTGTAGTAACTTCTGCTCTTAGAATCATTTTGGTAGCGGGCACGGTTACTTCTACGGTTTGGTTAATACCGTTTACCCTACATACAACAGTGGCTTTGATATCTTCAGAAGTAAAGTATTTAGCGATTTTGCCTACTTTTTCTTCAATGTACTCTTTGATGGCAGGTGTAATTTCTACTTTGCTGCCACGGATATTAATATTCATAACATCACCCTTTCTATTATCATTATAGCATATTTGATTCTAAAAAAGTATGTTTTATTATGGGAAAAAAAAACTACATTATACCAATGCAGTTTTGATTTCAACAACGTTTTTAGCTTGTAAGCCTTTATCTGTTTTAACAAGGTCAAATTCTACGTATTGACCTTCTACTAGTGTCTTGTATCCTTCGGTTAGAATTGCAGAATAATGAACAAAAATATCTTCGCCTTCTTTGTATTCAATAAATCCAAAG
>JAQUWE010000024.1 GCA_028693035.1 Bacilli bacterium
GTAGAAGTCAAAAAAGAAAGGCGAGATGGGACAGAAAAAGAGTTTGTAATGACAAAGACTTGTCCGATTTGTTCTTCTCCTTTACACAAAAAGGATGCTCCCTACTACTGTGAAAATCCTGTATGTCCAGCCCGCAATATTGAGAAACTAATCCATTTTACAAGCAGAAATGCGATGAATATAGAAGGATTTGGAGACCGTATTATAGAAGACTTCTACAATATGGGTTATATTAAAAATTTCACAGATTTCTATCATTTAGAAAAATATCAAGAAGAATTAATGGAATTAGAAGGTTTTGGAGAGAAAAGTATCGATAATTTACTAAAATCAATTGAAAACAGTAAGCAAAATTCATTAGAAAGATTCTTGTTTGGACTTGGCATTCGCCATGTTGGACAAAAAACAGCTAAGATATTAGCTGCTTACTATAAAGAGTTAGAAGCTTTAAAGAACGCGAGTTATGAAGAACTTGTAGATATACGTGATATTGGTGAGATCATTGCGAAAAGTGTCTATGAATACTTTAGAGTAGAAGAAAATATAGAACAAATAGAAATATTTAAACAAATTGGTTTAAACATGGAATATTTAGGCAAAGTAACGATTGATGAAAATTTTGCCAATAAGACCTTTGTACTTACAGGTGCTTTAGAAGAAATCACTAGAGAAGAAGCCAAAGAAGCCATTGAATCTCGTGGTGGAAAAACAAGTTCTAGTGTGAGTAAAAAAACAAGTGCGGTCATTGTAGGAAAAGATCCAGGCTCTAAATATGATAAAGCTTTAACTCTGGAAATACCTATTTGGAGTGAAAGTGACTTTATCGAAAAAATAAAAGAATAATCACTTTACTTTCTCTATACAAAATGATTTGTAAAAATATGCATTTCAGTATATAATAATGGTAACGATGGAGGTTTTTTATGAAAAATATAAATGTATACCAAAGTGCAAGAAATTTAAAAAAGGCTATGAAATATTTAGTATTGGCTACTGCTTTTACAGGTACTATATCAGGTGTAAAAATTGGAGTCGATCAAGTTACAGAAGCACAACAACAAAAAATGGAAAGCTTAGAAGATTATACAAAAGTATATGCAAGTGTACCTGTAGACAAAGGCGACACTTTATATAGTTTGGCAGAAGAAGAGTTTTCAACCAATCCAGATATATATGAAACAGCGTATGAAGATTTAAGAACTTATGTAGCAGAAGTAGAAAATGCCAATCAAATGCGGGCAGATTCTTTAAAAGCTGGTGAAAACATTCAAATGCCTGTTTATAGAGATATTGAGAATGTGGAACAATCTTTTGCAGGATTAAATTATTATACAGTGCAAGCTGGAGATACACTAGAAAGTATTGCACAGCATTTTGGAACCACTGTAGAAGCCATTTGTTTACAAAACAATCTTTCCAAAGATCAAATTTTAACATCTGGTACCCCTCTTACTGTCTATGGAAACGTTATGGAAGAAGATAACAGTATCCAGTCTGTTAGAAGATAAAATATTCTTGCATCAAAAAATACTATTATTTAAATAATAGTATTTTATTTTTTTTAAACTCTTTCTACCTCAAATACAATTGTAGTAGTTGAAGTGGCAGCAACATCTGGTAAAGTAACTGTTAAAAGGCCTGTTGCAACATCAAATGTATAATCTGCTGGTGTAGTAGCAGGCGTACCATTGATTGTAACAGTTCCAGCAACTAAAGTAGCTAAAGTAGGATCAATGGTATCGGTAACAACTGGAGTTACGTATGGATTTGCACTCTGGTTATCAATTACAACTGTATATGTTAAATTTCCAGTAGCCCATGATGTACGGTCTGCAGTTTTAGTAATGGTTAAATCATCAACCAATTGCGTAACAACTGCTTGTGTAGTCATTTCTGTTGATAAACCATCATAAGTACCTACTGCAGAAGCGACGTTTGTTAATTCGTTCAAAAAAAACACCTCCCCCTATGATACACCTTATTCTATGCAGTTTTAAATATTTGTTTAATGGTTTCATTGAGTATGCAATAAAAATGATTCTTAATATACTAAAATAGGTGATGTAAAATGACAATTATAGATAGCCAAACCGTAGTTGTGTACAATTCAAATGAGTTAAAAACAGTACTCGAAGGAAATAATACATACAATTATATATATTTTGGTGCCAATATTAAATTGACAGCAGGAATAATCATTCTACCAACCAAAACAAATATTACGATTGATGGTACTTATGAGAATGTAAGATATACATATGAAGATATGGATAGTTCTTCAGCAGGAGATACCATTTCAATTCGAACAGCCAGTAGTATGCAAGTTACTGTCAAAAATATAAATGTAAATGGTAGGAATTATTATGGTGTTGTTTGTGTATATGATGTTGCTGGTACGAGTGGGGTAGTACTAGAATTTAACAATGTTGTCTACACTGGACCACAAATTACATATGCGAAGTATGTCACCACAAGATATATAGACAGTCAAATTACCATTCAAAATGGATATTCTCCAGCCAATGAAGTCGCGGAAGCAAGGCAAGTTGTTTTAGGTGGAAATGTTACAATCAATAGTACTACTACCGCAAATGCAGTATTTTGGCTTACCAATGTTATAGGAGGCGTTTATCCCTCTATTACTGTATTAGAAGATGCGAATGTGACCATTACAGCAGAAGCCACGTATTTGTATTATGTCAGTTCAGCAGCCTATATCAATACAACCTTTGGTCGTAATTCCACAACAAATATTACAACAGCGCGTGGTATGGGATATGACAATAATCACCCAACAAGCAGTGTTCTAATTGATAGTGATGCAAGTTTAAATGTTGAACAATTGGAACAATTTGGTAGTAGTTCTACTTGGGCTATTACGGGAGAATTCAAAATGAACAGTGGTTCTTCCTTAGTAATGGTTAGTGATTATTCTGGAAGTAACAGCAATTACTGTTTACTTTTTTCTGGAAGTGCAGCATTAAATTTCAACAATCCAAGAAGAGTTGTTTTCTATAATAACCCGGCAACAGCAATAAGATCGTCCTCTACCACTCCTTTTAGCTTTAATATACCACAGTATAATCGTTGGACCTCCATATTGCCTTTTGCAAGTTCTGGGGATATAAACAATATTCCAAACTACTCATGGTATAAAATAGAAAATACAAATAATCTAGTCGTTAGTGGAAATATAACCACTTCTGCTACCAATATTACTTCTACTAACCTAACACCAGCAGAACTAGCAGCACTTCCAGCACTTAGTAATTTTCTTATCAACAATACAAAAGTTTTATCTATGGGTAGGCCTTCAATAACCATTGATCCTATTACCGATTTATCGACAGATATAACAGGAACAACAACACCAAATGCAGATGTAAGAATAAGCTATGATGGAAATGATCACTATGTGGTGGCTGACGCAAATGGAGACTTTACATACTCTTATTCACCTCCACTTGCGATAGGAACAGAAATTTCTTTTGTATCCAATGTTGCACGTAGTTTTTTATACCGTTTTAGAACTGTAGAAATTATTTATCCAGGTGATTTGTTTATTGCTTCTGCAAGTAATGAAGTAGACTTTTCTACTGTACCATTTCAGACGTCACCAACATTATGTGGACGTATAAGTAATCTAGAAGTGATTGTAGAAGATTCGAGAATCACACCAACAGTGTGGAATTTGTATGCAGCGATTAATGAAGAATTAACCAATGAAAAAGGATCTGTTTTAACAGATGGTCTTGTGTATGTTGATTCTTTAGGAAATATGACAGTGCTTTCTACAACACCAACGCTTGTGTATACATCAGATGGTGTAACCACTGGAGAAATCACCGTAAATTGGCCAAATGACGAGGGTATTTTGTTACAACTAAATATAGTTCCTATTACAGTAAATACAACGTATAAAACAGATATCAACTGGAGTATAGAATAAAAAGAAATCCAAAGATTTCTTTTTTTTTAATCGTTTATATTTTGGCACCGACATATTTCAGATAAGGCAAATACAGTTACCGTATTACTCAATATAGTATTGCCTTCAAAAGTAAGAGTCGCATAATTGTCTAGTCGGAAAATTTCGTTTCCTTTTTTTACAACTTGAAAATTAATAACAATCTCTTGCCCTGATTCAATTCTAGGCAAACGAAAAATTAAAACACCTGTATCAGGGTTGTAAGTGAAAATTCCGTATCCAGCAGGAATTCCATCGATTCTTACACTTTCTACGAGTAAAGAGACAAGTCCTACATCTAAAACATCTGTAATCACAATATTTTCAATTGCACTGACAAAAGTATTTCCTATTTTTTGAATATCCTGATTTTCAAATGTGCTTTCTGTATTATTTCTAATCGTAATGGTATATAATAAGGTGCCTGCGTACCAATTACTTTTATTGACTTCCATTATAATTTCTAAATTATTGGTCAGTATAGTAGTCGTTTCATTAGACTGCACTTCTGTTTCTAAATTATTATATATGCCTGTTGCGGTTGCATAATTGGTTAATTCATTCATAAAAACAACACCCCTATATAGTTTATTATATGTGATACTATGGTTTTATTGCTGACTTTTTTTTCTTCTTCATTTTATCTATAAAATATCTTTTTAAATCAGCAAGAAGTAGTATGCGAAATTGGTTTTTATGCTATAATAATAAGTAGATAGAAAGAAGGTAGATGCAGATGGAAGCATGGAGAAATTTTAAGGGAAATATCTGGAAAAATGCAATTGATGTAAAAGACTTTATTCTAAATAACTATAAGGAATATAAAGGGGATGATACCTTTTTAGAAGATCCTACAGAAGCAACTAAATCAATATGGGAACGATGTGAACAACTTTTAAAGGAAGAACTTGAAAAGGGTGTTTTAGATATAGATACAGTGAATGTATCAGGAATTAATAATTTTAAGCCAGGCTATATTGATAGAGAAAATGAAATGATTGTAGGACTACAAACAGATGCACCACTAAAAAGAATGGTAAACCCGTTTGGTGGAATACGTATGGTCTACAGTGAATTAGAAGCCTATGGTTATAAGTGGAACGAAGAAACAGCCAAAAGTTTTCGTTACCGTAAAACCCATAATGATGGTGTCTTTGATGCCTATACAACCGATATTAAAATGGCTCGTCATGTAGGACTTTTAACAGGACTCCCTGATGCCTATGGTAGAGGACGTATTATTGGGGATTACAGAAGAATTGCCTTATATGGAACCGATTATTTAATTGAACAAAAAAAGTTAGATTTAAAAAATCGTGAAGAAGTCATTGATGAATATCAAATTCGTTTAAGAGAAGAAATCAATGTACAAATAAGAGCTTTAAAAGATATGCAAGAAATGGCATCTACCTATGGTTTTGATATTAGTAAACCTGCCTTGAATGCCAAAGAAGCCATTCAGTGGACATACTTTGGATATTTAGCAGCTATTAAAGAAAATAATGGAGCCGCTATGAGTCTTGGAAGAACTTCCACTTTCTTAGATATTTATATAGAAAGAGATTTAGAAGAAGGTACGATTACGGAATCAGAAGTACAAGAACTGATAGATGCATTTATTACAAAATTACGATTGGCTCGTCACTTAAGAACACCAGAATATAATGATTTATTTGCAGGAGATCCAACCTGGGTAACAGAAGCTATTGGGGGAATGACAGAAGATGGCAAATCACTTGTAACCAAAAGTTCTTTCCGTTATTTACATACCCTTACCAATCTAGGACCAGCACCAGAACCTAATATGACGGTATTATGGGCCCAAGGGTTGCCAGAGGAATTTAAAAAATACTGTGCCAAAATGTCTATTAAAACAGATGCTATTCAATATGAAAATGATGATGTTATGAGACCTATTCATGGCTGCGATTATGCCATTGCCTGCTGTGTAAGTGCGATGACTGTTGGAAAAGAAATGCAATTTTTTGGAGCAAGATGCAATATTGCCAAAGCACTTCTTTATGCAATCAATGGTGGTGTCGATGAAAAGAAAGGCGATTTGGTTGTATCGGATATTGCCAAAATGGAAGATGAATATTTAGACTATGATACCGTTTGTGCTTCTTATGACAAAGTTCTTGATAAGGTAGCAAAAGTTTATGTAGACGCTATGAATATTATTCATTTTATGCATGATAAATATGCATATGAAGCAGGACAAATGGCTCTTCATGATACAGATCCTGATAAACTCATGGCTTTTGGAATCGCAGGCCTTTCTGTAGCCATTGATTCTTTATCAGCCATTCGATATGCCAAAGTAAAACCAGTTCGTGATGAAAACGGAATTGCAGTTTCCTTTGAAATAGAAGGAGACTATCCTAAATATGGAAACGATGATGATAGAGTGGATCAAATTGGAGTAGAACTAGTAGAAAATATTTATCAAAAACTAGCTTCTCATCCTCTTTATAAAAATGCCAAACATACTTTATCTGTTTTAACCATTACTTCTAATGTAGTGTATGGTAAAAAAACAGGGGCTACTCCAGATGGTAGAAAAGACGGAGAAGCGTTTGCACCAGGAGCCAATCCTATGCATGGTAGAGACAAAAGTGGCGCTTTAGCTTCCTTAAATTCTGTTGCCAAAATTCCATACTGCGATGTATGTGAAGATGGTATTTCAAATACTTTCTCTATTACACCAGCTGCACTAGGCCATACGGGTACAGAAGAAATTAGCCATTTAGTAGATTTAATGGATGGCTATTTCAAACAAGGAGCGCAGCATTTAAATGTCAATGTTTTAAATAGAGAGATGCTAGAAGATGCGATGGAGCATCCAGAAAAGTATCCAAATCTTACAATCCGTGTTTCAGGGTATGCCGTACATTTTAATAGACTTAGCAAAGAACAACAATTAGAAGTTATTCATAGAACATTCCATGAACGAATCTAAAGGATTTATAAGTTCCATAGAAACGATGGGACTTGCAGACGGCCCGGGTATTCGGGTTGTCTTCTTTCTACAAGGTTGTCCTTTACGCTGCCTTTTCTGTCACAATCCAGAGACATGGGCACCAAAAGGTGGCATTCCTATGACACCAAGCGAAGTCGTAGAAAAAATTATGCGGTATAAAAATTACTTTGGAACAGAAGGAGGCGTTACCTTTTCAGGAGGAGAACCTCTCTACCAAAGAGAATTTTTACAAGAAACAATAAAGTTATGTAAGAAGTACCATATCCATACAGCACTTGATACATCTGGGGTAGGGGAAGGATATGAAGAAATCCTTGCTGATACAGATCTTGTTATATGGGATGTAAAAGCGTATGAAGCGGATGCATATGAAGAAATGACAAGTAAGAAAATAGAAGCTTCTTTAGAATTCTTAGAGACATGCCAAAGGTTAAACAAAAAAATGTGGATTAGGCAGGTTATTGTACCAGGCATGAATGATACCAAAGCGTATATAGATGGTTTAGCTGCTTTTCTAAAACCTTTAAAAAATATTGAAAAAATAGAATTGCTTCCTTATCAAACTTTAGGCACTTCTAAGTATGAGGAACTAGGCATTCTATATCGTTTAGAAGGAACTCCCGCTATGGATGCAGAAAAGTGCAAACAATTAGAAACATATTTATTAGAAAAGGTAGGAAATATCTAAATGAATATATATGAGAAAATAGTAGAAATACTTAAAGAAAAAAAAGAAACGGTTTCTACCATGGAATCTTGTACAGGTGGTTCTTTAGCAGGCACGATTACCAATGTAGAAGGAGCTTCTGCTACGTTTCAATATGGCGCTGTTACCTATTCCAATGATTTTAAAATCAAAATGGGTGTATCTAAAGAAGTGATTGATACCTATACGGTTTATAGTATGGAAACAGCTAAGGAAATGGCAAAAGCAATTTCTGCTTATTCTGACTCTGCATATGGTATTGGTATAACAGGAAAACTTGGTAAAGAAGATCCTATGAACTTAGGAGGTTCTAATGAAATGGTATATATTAGTATTTTTGATAAAGAAAAAGACTTCTATATATGTCAAACCTTTACGGCAGGTGCACCTAGTAGAGAAGAATGTAAAAAACAAATCATTCATTTGATTGGTATTATATTCTTTAAATATATAAATAAAAAGTAATAAAATAGATAAATAAAAAAACAATATATGATTTTATATTGTTTTTATTTGTTTGTAAGTCTAAAAAGATTAATGGATGGTGTATTTAAAAAACGATAGGTAAAAGAAGAAGTTCCAAGTCCATTTGATATATATAGCTGGCTGTTTCCTAAATCATAAAAATCTTTATTATAAGTTTTGGCACCGTCTTCTAAAAGTAAATTTTTAACAAAAGGCAAGTGAATAGAACCACCTAGAGAGTGTCCTGCTAAAACAAGCTTGTAATAACTTTGATCTACTTTTGTAATTTCATCTGGTTCATGCATAAGTAAAATGCTATAAAGAGGTGTTTCTTTTTCTACATTGTATTTTGTAATTTCTTCTATACTTGTTTTAAGTTTAGCTGAAGTTTCTTCTTTATTTCCTTTTCTGCTAGAAAGACCAGATAAAATAATAGGCGTGTATTCATTGCTATAAATATAATCATAAGTATCGTTTAAATTAATAAAGTCACTATTGGTTAAGATGGTTTCAAAGTTTTTGTGGGAGGAATCATTGTCTCCTGCGATGGCATATTTACCAAGTTCTGCTTGAATAGAAGAAAAAGCTTTTGTAATATCACTTAAATCTTTTTCGCCTAGAGAAATGCTTTTATCAAATAAATCTCCTGTAAAAACGACAATATCTGGTTTTAATGCATTAATTTTTTTTACAATTTTTTGTAAGTCTTTATAATTTATAGTTGTACCATAATGGATATCACTAAACTGTACCAATTTGACACCATGGAAATTTTCAGGAATTGATTCGTTTGTTATTTTATATTCTTTAACGGCAAGGCCTTTTGTCCCTACATACTTGCTGTAAAGGAATAGGGCAATAAAAATGCCGATAATAAATAAAAATATTTGCAGTATTTTTCTTCCTAGTTTCATAGTATCACCTTTTAACATTTTAACATAAATAAAAAAAGACGGATAGTCTTTTTTAAAAGGAATTATTTTGTTTTCTCTTTTTGATAAGAAAGTAGAGTACTGTGATAATGAGTAGTGCACCTACCACAATGAATATACCAGAGAAATCAAATGTACTTTTTTCTTTGACAAGTGCTTTTTTAATTTCTATTTTGGCATATAAAATGCGATCGTTTTGTTCTTCTTTTTTTATGTTCCAAGTAAGTTCATTTTCAGTCATTTTATCAGCATTGGCATCAGCAATGGTATAGTTGGATTTGAGTGTAATATTTACTGATTTTAAATCAGGGAAATTTTTATAACAAAGGAATTTTTTAGAAGTTTGGATGATTAGATATTGGCCATCATTTTCTATAGAAACGTCTTCGTAACACTGGCTTGCTATAGATGTAAAGGAAGTGGTATCGATTGCCATTTCATTTGCATATTTGTAACCTGCTGTTTCAGTATTATAGTAAAAGTTCTTTTGAAAATTTTTATATCCATCCTCAAAATCATACATGTTGTCGGCTATTTTATCTATACCTTCGTCAGTAGCTGTTTGGTCTATAAACTTTTGGATAGAAGTGTTTAAGTATAGATTGTCCTCTATCTTCTGGTTTTTTAAAGTGATTGTATAATCAGCGTCACATCCCGTTAAACTAAAAATAGATAGGATGCATAGAGTCATTAAATATATATATTTCTTATTCATTGATTTTACTCTCCTTCATTGCCCCATATTTTTTTACGATCTTCTAAAGCTTTATCAATTAAATCTTTTGCTTTTTCTAAAGAACCTTTGGTCGTATCTTCAATAGGAACATTCACGGATGTGTTTTCTTTGGTAGCATTTTTCCAGCAAGTTCCAAGTGTAAAATTAGCTTCACCCATAACACTAAGTCCCATATTGATCATGGTAGGAACAAAGTAAACCAAAACAGCCGCAATAAATTTAGAAACAATTTTTTTTATTATTTTCTTATCCCAACCATCTTTGCTCATAACATGTTTTACACTATCAATTAAACACATAATAATCAATAGAATAGGAACAACCATTTTGATTACCTCAAAGGCTACTTTTATAAGATACACAATTTTTAAAGTTTCTTGTGTACAATCAAATGCTAATATATTAATCATGAAACCACCCATTTCTTAGTAATTTTATTATAGCATGATTTGATTTAAATACCAATAAAAAAGGATAGCTACACTATCCAAATAATAAAAGTAAAAACTGTAATGCAATTAAGATTCCATTATGCATAAAGTGAAAGCCCATACTCACAAAAATATTATCATATTTTTTAAGCATATAAGCAAATGCAAATCCTGGAGCAGAATATGGAATGATATATAAAAGATCCATTGGACCAGTAAAATTAGAAGCTACATGTAAAGATCCAAATAATAATCCAGAAACCAAAATAAATAACCAATCTGTTTTAAAAATATTACGAATGGATTGTCTAAATATAAGTTCTTCTACTACAGGAGCAAAAATAACAGCAGAGAAAAACATATAAAAAGGACTTACTTTAAAGATAGAACGAATGGCTTCTTCATTTCCAGCAACGCCACCACCTGCTATGGTTTGGATAAATAAGTTACTAATCATCATGACACCTACAGAAATAAGCCAGTACTTGATACAAGCACTAAAATACTTTTGATGATTCTTTTTTAAATCTTGAAAGTCTTTTCTTAATTTATCTTTAAGTACAATGACAATCAGTAACATCAAAACTGTCTCAAATAAAATAGAATAAAGAACTTTAACAAGTGTAGGTAGTGTATCCATATTGACTCCAAATAAAGCAAAAGGAACACTTTCTAAAGAAGAGAGAACAAAATATAATAAGATAGCTAAAATCCCAAGGGATGCATTTTTGATATAATTCTTATTTAAACTCTTAAGCATGAATGAATCATCTCCTATTTATACATTATAACATTAATATAGATAAAAATGAAAAAATATTTCGCAAATGAAAGAATTTATGTTATAATTAGGTTGACTTGAAGAAGAGTGGGCTATCCCACTCTTTCATGTAGATGGAGGAAATATGGAAGTTTGTGAAAAAGTAAGAAGTTTAATTGAAGGGGTTATTACCGAAAATGCATTTATTCTAGATGAGGTCTTATATGTTAAAGAAGAAGGCACTATGTTTTTACGTATAGTAATCGATAAAAAAAGTGGATTTATTACCTTGGATGATTGTATTGCTGTTACCAAACTGATTAATCCTATTATTGAAAAAGCAGATCCTATCGAAGAAAACTATATTATGGATGTGTGTTCTAAAGAGAAAGGTTGTGAATAACATGAGAAGAAAAAAAGTAACAGAAGAAATCACAGGAACCGATTTTGCTGCCTTTAACAAAGCCAAAAAAGCACTTTGTGAAGAAAAGGGAATTGCAGAATCAGTGATTGATGAGGCTTTAGAGCCAGCACTTGTATCTGCTTACAAAAAACAATATAAAAATCCAAATGTACATGTTAAATTTGATCAAAACACAGGTACTTTTGAAGTATATTCTTTTAAAATTGTAGTCGCAGATGATTATGAAGCACTAGAAGCAGAAGATTTAGACAAATTAGACGCTATGGAAGAAGCTGGAGAAGATACAGAAGGATTTGAACCATTTTTCTACGATGAGAAAAAACATATTACAGTAACAGAAGCTAGAAAAATAGTTCCAGGTATTGAAATTGGAGAAACCATTGAAGAAAAAGTAACACCAAGAGATTTTGGTAGAGTTGCTGCTGCAACTGCAAAACAAGTGATTGTCCAAAAAATCCGTGAAGCAGAAAAATTAGCGATTGTAGATGAATACCAAGACAAAGAAGATGAACTAGTAACAGGAACCGTAGAGATGGAAGATGCTCGTAACTATTACATTCATTTAGGAAAAACACAAGGAATTCTACCTAAAGCAGAAATCATTCCAGGCGAAGAAATTAAAATGGGTTCTACTATTAAAGCTTATGTAACCAAAGTAGAAGCTGGAAACAAAGGCGCTTTCATTTTACTTTCTAGAACACATTATGGATTTGTAAAAAGATTATTCGAATTAGAAATTCCAGAAATTAATGAAGGCATTATCTTAGTATACAGTGTAGCTAGAGAAGCAGGTGTTCGTACTAAGATTGCTGTTTACTCAGAAAACTCTAATGTAGAAGCAGTGGGATCTTGTATTGGAGAAAAAGGATCTAGAATCAATCCAATTATTGAACAATTAAATGGAGAAAAAATCGATATCGTTCTTTATGAAAAAGAACCAGCTCGTTTTATAGAAAATGCTTTAAGTCCAGCTAAAAACTTACATGTATATGTAACAGGTGAAAAAGAAAAAGAAGCTATCGTAGTTGTAGACAACGAAAACTTATCACTTGCAATTGGTAAAAAAGGATTGAATGTTCGTTTAGCAGCTCGCCTTACACACTTTAAATTAGATATCAAAACAATTGAAGCAGCCAAAGAGATTGGAATCAATATTGCATGATGAAAAAAGTACCAATGAGAACGTGCATTGTTACCAAAGAAAAATTTCCGAAAATGGAATTGATTCGTGTTGTTAGAACCCCAGAGGGAACGGTTGTAATTGATAAAACAGGAAAACAAAATGGACGAGGCGCTTATCTAAAAAAAGATGTAAAAGTGTATGAAAAAGCACAAAAGAGTAAAATATTAAATAGACATCTAGGAGTAGAAGTACCAGATACAATTTTTGAAGAGTTAAGAAAAGACGAGGAAGTATAGATGAAAAGAGAAAACTATATTAGTTGGGATGCCTACTTTATGGGACTTGCAGTGTTATCAGCACAAAGAAGCAAAGACCCCTCTTCACAAGTAGGCGCATGTATTGTAAATGAAAAGCATAAAATTTTAGCGATGGGATATAATGGAACTCCTACTGGTATTTCAGATGAGCAAATGCCATGGGAAAGGACAGGTTCTTTCCTAGAATCAAAATATGCGTATGTCTGCCATGCAGAATTAAATGCAATTTTAAATGCAACAGCAAATATAGAAGGCTCTACTTTATATACCACTTTATTTCCTTGTAATGAATGTGCAAAAGCAATCATTCAAAAAGGAATTAAGAAAGTCATTTATAAAGAAGATAAATATGCAGAAGCAGATAGTGTAAAAGTTTCTAAAAAACTACTTACTATGTGCCATATAGCGTATGAGATGTATGAGCCAGAAGGGAAGAGTATAACACTAGAAATTTAAAAGAAAGAGGTGACATTTATGATGAGTGTACGTGAATATGCGGAAGACGTAAATAAAACAGTGGAAGAGATACTAAAAAAATGTAAGGAGCTATCGATTGCGGTAGAAGGTGAAGAGGATTTACTTGAAAATGATGCCATTACTTCGCTTGATAGTGAAATCAATTCAACTGTAGAAGAAATTTCAGAAGAAGAGGATTTGGATGATATTGCAGAAACCATTACCTTTAATGAGAAAATTGATGCAGATAATACGATCAAAAAACAAAAATTAAAGAAGAAAACAGTACCTTCTAATAATAAAAGTAGCAAAAAAGATTTTGCGAAAAAGAAGAAGGAAATGTATAAAAATAAGGAAAAACTAGTATCCAATACACCAAATACTGATACCAATGTCGTTCTTTATAAAGAAGGCATGAATATAGGAGAACTTGCAGCAGAGTTACAAATAAGCCCAGCTGAAATTATTAAAAAATTATTTTCACTAGGTGTTATGGCTACTGTTAATCAAACCATTGATTTTGAAAATGCTGAAATTCTTGTTCTTGATTATAAAAAAGAACTAAAAAGAGAAGAAAAAGCAGATGTCACCAATTTCGAAGAATACGAAGTGCATGATAGAGAAGAAGATTTACAAGAAAGACCTCCTGTTGTAACCATTATGGGACACGTTGACCATGGGAAAACAACATTACTAGATGCCATCCGTAAAACATCAGTAGCGGATGGAGAAGCAGGTGGAATTACCCAAGCTATCAGTGCTTACCAAGTTGCTTTAGGCGATAAAAAAATTACTTTCATCGATACACCAGGCCATGCTGCTTTTACAGAAATGCGTGCTCGTGGTGCCAAAATAACAGATATTGTTATTATTATTGTAGCGGCAGATGATGGTATTATGCCACAGACAAAAGAAGCCATTGATCATGCAAAAGCAGCAGGTGTACCTATTATTGTTGCCATCAACAAAATGGATAAACCAGATGCCAATCCAGAAAGAGTTCTTACTGAACTTACAGAATATGGACTTGCTCCAGAAGAATGGGGTGGAGATACGCTTGTTAATAAAATCTCAGCTCGTACAGGAGAAGGACTTAATGAATTATTAGAAAATATTTTATTAATTGCTGAAATGCAAAATTATAAAGCCAATCCAAGCCGTTATGCAATGGGTACTGTTATTGAGTCTAGACTTGATAAACATGTAGGTCCTATCGTAACTGTTTTGGTAGAAAATGGTACACTTAGACTAGGAGATCCTATTGTAGTAGGAACAACTTTTGGTAAAGTAAGAACCCTTAAAAATGATTTAGGTGTTGAAATTACGACTTCATTGCCTTCTATGCCAGTAGAAATTACAGGTATTGGAGATACGCCTATGGCTGGTGACAAATTTATGGCTTTTGAAACAGAAAAAGAAGCGAAAAACATTTGTGAACAAAGAAAAGAACAAGCCAAAAGAAAAGAACAAGGAATGGGTTCTTCTGTAACACTAGAAGATTTATTTGCAAAAATAAAAGAAGGTGCAAAAGAAGTTTCTGTTATTATTAAAGCAGATGTAAATGGTAGTAGTGAAGCTGTTAAAAATTCACTTGAAAAACTAGATGTGGAAGGCATTCGTGTAAAAGTAATTCGTAGTTCAGTAGGGGCGATTACAGAAGGCGATGTTATTTTAGCCAAAGCATCAGGTGCTATTTTAGTAGGATTTAATGTAAGACCAAATCATACTATCCAAGACTACGCCAAAGAAAATGGTGTAGAAATTCGTCTTTATAATATTATTTATAAAGTAGTAGAAGAAATGGAAGCAGCTATGAAAGGTATGTTAGAGCCTATTTATGAAGAAAAAATAATGGGTAGTGCAGAAGTAAGACAACTATTCAAATTCTCAAAAGTAGGTATTATTGCAGGTTCTTATATTACAACAGGTATTATCAAATCCAATGCTTTAGCTAGAATCATTAGAGATGGCATTGTGGTATTTGATGGCAATTTAGGCTCTTTACAAAGAGAAAAAGATCGTGTAAAAGAAGTGAAAAAAGGTCTAGAATGTGGTATTACAATTGAAAATTATAGTGATATCAAAGTAGGAGATACGATTGAAGCTTATGAAATGGTAGAAATTAAAAGATAATTTCTATCTTTTTTTTGGAAAAAAGTGCATAAAAAAAGTTCTTAATTAGAACTTTTTAATGCATTAAATTGTGCTACTAAATATTGATATAAATCTTCTGTTTCAAAATAGTAGTAAGATATTTTTTGCCAGTTTCCACCAGTTGTAGGTGCTTTTTCATTGATAATCATGTAATTTCTAGTACCAAACCAAATTCTAGAATAAGTACCATCATTATAATAAAGAGTCATAGCAGCGCCTCCACAAGATTCCATTGGGTCTCCTGTTTTTGGAAGTTCTGATAAAGCTTTACCTGTTTGTAAATGTGATACAATTTCCTCTAATTTTGTACCTTTTTCTAAAATAACAGGATTGCTATTGTCACATGCACGTTCACAACTACTCGATGTGCTATTTACACAGTTAATAAGTTCTGCTGATGCAATATTTTTTACAAGAGCACTTCCCATTTCGTTTAAGGTATAAGTAGGTGCTGCCGTTGGTGTAGGCGTAGCCTTACTTTCTTTTTTCTCTTTTCTGTTTTCCTCTGTTTGGTTTTCTTTTGTAGCACTTGCTACCTTATTGTTTTTTAAAGTAGAAACGATTATAACTGTACATGATATGATTGCTATAATTAATAGAATAATTAAGGCAATGATCCACTTTTGTATTTTGCTTTTGTTCATAAAACTCCTCCTATGATTAAAATATAACATATATCTATCTATTTGAATAGCTAAAATGAATAAAATGTCTTTAGCTTGACATATAATTTCTTGTTTTAGGGAAAGAGTATGATATAATTAATAAGACATAGAGGTGAGAAAATGAAACAAAAAAACATCAGAAATTTTTCTATAATAGCCCATATAGATCATGGGAAGAGTACGCTCGCCGACCGTATTTTAGAAGCAACAGGTGCTGTTACAGATAGAGAAAAAGGGGAACAACTTCTTGATAATATGGAGTTAGAAAGAGAAAGAGGCATTACGATTAAATTAAATGCCGTTCAGCTTTCTTATAAACATAATGGAGAAGAATATACTTTGCACTTAATTGATACTCCAGGACATGTAGACTTTACTTATGAAGTATCAAGGTCCTTAGCCGCTTGTGAAGGGGCTGTTTTGGTTGTGGATGCTGCGCAAGGAATAGAAGCGCAAACCTTAGCCAATGTTTATTTAGCACTCGAACACAATTTAACCATTATTCCAGTTATTAATAAAATCGATCTTCCAAATGCAGACCCAGAAAGAGTAAAAAAAGAACTGATAGATACTTTAGGATTTGAAGAAGATGAAATCGTATTAACATCTGCTAAAAATGGAATTGGAATCGAAGATTTGCTTGAGAAAATTATTGAGAAAGTACCAGCCCCTACGTATGAAGAAGAACCTTTGCAGGCTCTTATCTTTGATAGTGTATATGATCCTTATAGAGGCATTATTGCATTTGTGAGAGTTGTGAACGGTACTCTACGTGTAGGCGATACCATCCAAATGATGAAAGCAGGTATTTCCTACGAGGTAACGGAGCTTGGTGTGCATACACCTAAGGAAGCCAAAAAGGATGCTTTAGTAGCAGGAGAAGTTGGGTTCTTATCAGCTAGTATTAAAAGTATTGCAGATGTCAAAGTAGGAGATACCATTACTTTAAAAAATAATCCAGCTACAAAGGCTTTACCAGGATACAAACCTATGAAGCCTATGGTTTTCTGTGGTATCTATCCTTTAGAATCTTCTAAGTACCCAGATCTTAGAGAAGCACTTGAAAAATTAAAGCTCAATGATGCTTCTTTAGAATTTGAACCCGAAACTTCTAAAGCTTTAGGTTTTGGATTTCGTTGTGGGTTCTTAGGTTTATTACATATGGAAATTATTGAAGAGAGAATTGAAAGAGAATTTAAAATTGATTTAATTGCGACTTCTCCTTCCGTAGTATATGAAGTAACACAAACAGATCAAAGTGTCCTCCTAGTAGACAGTCCAGCGAAAATGCCAGATCGCGCTAGAATATTAGATATTAAAGAACCTTATATTAAAACCAATATTTTTGTACCAAGTACGTATATTGGCTCTATTATGGAACTTTGTCAGAATAAAAGAGGAAATTATATTTCAATGGAATATATGGATGAAACAAGAGTCAATATCCATTATGAAATTCCTTTGTCAGAAGTTGTCTATGATTTCTTCGATAAATTAAAATCTTATACTAAAGGATATGCTTCTTTTGATTATGATTTAATTGGATATAAAAGCAGCAATCTAGTAAAAATGGATATTTTATTAAATGGAGAAACAGTGGATGCCTTAAGTGTAATTGTACACAAAGACTTTGCTTATAAAAGAGGAAAAGCCATTGTTGAAAACTTAAAAAATAAGATACCAAGACAACTCTTTGAAGTCCCTATTCAAGCAACAATAGGTGCGAAAGCGATAGCAAGAGCAGATATTAAAGCTATGCGTAAGAATGTTTTAGCAAAGTGCTATGGTGGGGATGTCTCTCGTAAAAGAAAATTGTTAGAAAAACAAAAAGAAGGAAAAAAGAGAATGAAAATGGTTGGAAGTGTAGAAGTACCACAAGAAGCCTTTTTATCTGTTTTAAGTATGGATGAAGAATAATTCCTTTATTTGCAAGAAAAAGTTCCCACAAGGGACTTTTTTTGTTATAATGAAGGGGAGAGTTTTAAAATGGTGCAAGGAGTGGTGCGTCTATGTTTATGGATACAGAAGACATGAATGATATTGTTAGGATTGATCAAAATCGTTTATATGAACTTTATCCTGTGTTGATCCAAAAAATGGGATTTTCACATGCAATGGAAATTGTCAATGGGACAACTCTATATAGCAAGCCTGTGGAAGAAGTAGATGCGTTAGAGTTAGGTCTACACATTATTTATCAAATCAACTTATTTATTTATAGACAAATGCAAAATATACAAGATGCATATCCAACTGAAAATGATGTTGAAAGAATTGTAAGAGAAAAATTGATATTAGCAACTTTTGAAAGACAAAATAACGCTTTTCAAACCTGTAATTATCCATTACAACCTAGAGAACAAATAGAATCGGTAGTAGATGATTTCATGCGTCATAGAAATACCATTCATAACCGAGAAGCGTACAGATGGGCCATTCATGAAACCTGTGGTAGTTCTAGAGAATATAATGCACCTTCTGCTTGTAATCAGAACGTGGGTATAAGTCGTTGATAAAATCAGCTTATATTCACATTCCTTTTTGTAAAAAAATTTGTTCTTATTGTGATTTTTGTAAAGTATTTTATAAGGAAAATCTTGTCTTACAATATTTAGATGTTTTAGAAAAGCAGATAAAGAATGAATATGAAGGGGATATTTTATCTACTATATATATTGGTGGTGGCACGCCTTCCTCTTTAAGTACAGCAGCTTTAGAAAAATTATTTACTATTTTACAAGTGCTTCAAAAAGGAAAAAATGCAGAGTATACAATCGAATGTAATATAGAAGATATTACAGAAGAAAAAATAAGTATTTTTAAAAAGTATGGTATTAATAGAATCAGTATTGGAATTCAAACATTTCAATTAAAGTACCTTACTTTATTAGAAAGAAATCACACCTATCAAGAAGTGATAGAAAAAATTAATCTACTCAAACAATATGGTTTTTTCAATATCAATATAGATTTAATGTATGCTTTTAATGGACAAACAATAGAAGAAGTAAAAGAAGATCTGCACTTGTTTTTAACGCTAGATGTACCCCATATTTCTACCTATTCCCTTATTATAGAACCACATACTAAATTATATATAAAAGAGTATGAAAATATAGAAGAAGACATGGATGCAGAAATGTATAATTTCATTTGTAATACGTTAAAGCAAAATTATTATGAACACTATGAAGTTAGTAACTTTGCGAAAAAGGGATATGAATCAAGGCACAATTTAACCTATTGGAATCATGATTTCTATTATGGTTTTGGAGCAGGAACAAGCGGTTATATAAAGGATACAAGATATGAAAACACAAGAAGTGTTCCTACTTATATAAAAGATAACACTAAAAAAGAAGAATACCTGATTGATAAAAAAGAGTCTATATATGAAGAAATTATGTTAGGTTTTCGCAAGATAAAAGGTATTTCAAAAAGAAAATTCTATGATAAATATAACCAGAAATTAGAACATTTTGAAAGTATCAAAAAATTGATACAAGAAAATAAAATATTAGAAAATGAAGAATACATATATATAAATCCAAAATATGTATATGTAATGAATGAATTCTTAGTAACCATTCTAAGAGATTTAGAAGGAGTAAAATATGAATAAAAAAGAAGCTTTTAGTCAAGAATATAGATACATAAAAAATCCCAAATATAAAGAAAATATACAAATCCTTGTAGAATTACTTCCAGATTACTTTTTTGAAGTAGCCGCAAGTTCTACAGGAAAATACCATCCCTCATTTGCTCTTGGAGATGGTGGACTCGTAAGACATACAAAAGCAGCTGTTTATATGGCAAAAGAACTTCTTGGAGACGAAAGCATAGGAAATGCTTTTACAGAAGATGAAAAAGATTTAATGATAATGGGTCTTATTATGCATGATGGACTTAAACATGGAAGAGAAAAAAGTGAATATACCGTATTTGAACATCCTGTTTTAGTTGCAGAATACATCAGGGAAAATAAAGATAAATTAACGCTTACAGATGGAGAAGTTGCCTTTTTAACAAGTGCGATAGAAAGTCATATGGGACCGTGGAATACCAATAGATATAGTAGTACCGTTTTGCCTATTCCACACAACCGTTATCAAAAATTTGTTCACATGTGTGATTTTTTAGCAAGCCGTAAGGTACTCGATATAAAATTTGATGGCAATGACATTATAGAATAGGTGGTAAAATGAAGGGTAAACTGATTGTAATAGAAGGCACTGATTGTTCTGGAAAAGAAACACAAAGTAATTTACTTTTAGAGAATCTAAGAAAAGAAGACGTTCGTATTCAAATGTTTAGTTATCCCAATTATCAATCACCAACAGGTAAAATTGTCGGCGGTCCTTATTTAGGAAAACCAGAGATTTGTAAATCTTATTTTGCAGAAGGTGCAAGCCACGTCGATCCAGTTGTTTCTTCTTTGTATTATGCAGCAGATCGTAAATACAATATCCATAAAATTACATGGTTACTTGAGAATGGTGTACACGTTATATTAGATCGTTATGTATATTCTAATATGGCACACCAAGGTGGTAAAATCAAAGACCAAGAAAAAAGAAATGAAATGTATCAATTTTTGGATACATTAGAATTTGGGCTTTTAGAACTTCCAAAACCAGATATAGCAATATTGCTGCATCTTCCTCTTAAAGAAACATTAAAATTAAGAGAAACAAGAGAATATCTAGATGACAATGAAAAAGATATTGAACATTTAGAAAACGCTGAAAAGGCATACCAAGAAATCGCAAAAAAATACCAGTTCAAAGTAATCGAATGTGCAGAAAATGGATTAAAAAAGATTGCAGACATTCAAACAGAATTATATGCGTATGTAAAAAGTATTTTATAAGAGATTTTTATCTCTTTTTTTCATATACTTTACTATGAAAATAATTGCGCATAGAGGAAATGTATCTACAGATACAGAAAATAGAACAGAAGGACTTTTAGAAGCATTAAACCTTCCCTATATAGATGGTGTAGAACTAGATGTACAACAAACAAAAGATAAAAAATTTGTACTATCACACAATGAATTTTTAAAAGAAAAAGAAGGTTTTTTTGATCACATTCCATCCCATACATTAAAAGACTTAAAAAAGAAAGAATATATAGTAAATGGGAAACCTTTCTTTATCCATACCATAGAAGAATTTTTAAAAAAAGTAACTTCAGATAAAATCATTATGATTGAATGTAAAAAAATATTAGGAGATACTAAAAAATATGGAAATGCTTTTTTAAAAGCAATCAAAAAATACAAAAAATTAAATATTTTTCTTTGTAGCTTTTCTTATGATTTAGCACTTTATTTAAAAAAGAAAGGAAAATATCCAGTAGGTATATTGGTTGGATACAAAATCAATACTTTAAAAGAATATACGACATTTGATTTTGTCGCAGTTCAATATAAAAGTTTGCATGAAAAAATAAAAAAAAGAGAATACTATTTATGGACAATCGACAATCCAAAACAATTAGAAAGTGTCAAGTATAACATTCATTTGCTTGGTATTATAACTAACAAAGGTAATCTTTTTAAAAAATATAGGTAAAATAGAAACCCAGTATTATTGTGATTTTAAGAATGTGCTATAATAAGAGGGGTGATAAAATGAAACCAGTTGTATTATGTATATTAGATGGTGTGGGAATGAGAGAAGAAGTGTATGGCAACGCAGTAGCGCAGGCACATATGCCAAATTTTAACTCTTTATTAAAAAAATATCCACACAGTTTATTAGAAGCAAGTGGACCTTCTGTAGGTCTTCCAGAAGGACAAATGGGCAATAGTGAAGTAGGACACATGAATATTGGTGCAGGACGCACAATGTATCAACCACTAGAACTTATTAATCAAAAAATAAAAGACCAAACTTTTTATCAAAATGAAGAATTACTAGATGTAATCGCACATACTAAAAAAAATAATAGTAAATTACATTTAATAGGACTTTTAAGTGATGGTGGTGTACATTCACATATCAATCATTTATTTGCTTTAATTGAATTATGCAAAAAAGAAAAAGTAGAAAATGTATATTTGCACTTATTTTTAGACGGAAGAGATACACTTTCTGATACAGCACTTACTTATATAGAAGCATTACAAAAGAAAATAGAAGATTTACCAAATTTTCAAATTGCGACCATTGGTGGTAGATATTATGCTATGGATAGAGACAATCGCTGGGAGAGAGTTATCAAAGAATATAACATTTTAGCAAACGGCGAAAATCCTATTTCTGATATTTCTATGTATATTAAGGAAAACTATGCCAATACTATATATGATGAGTTTATAGTACCAGCAACGGTAAATAAAAAAGGTTTGGTGCAAGATCATGATGGTATTATTGCATTTAACTTTAGGCCCGACCGTTTGCGTGAAATTGGAAAAGCCTTAACGGATCCCACTTTTGATGGATTTGAAAGATCTTTTATTAAAGATTTGAAAATGGCAACACTTATGAAAGTAAGTGAAGAAGTGAAAAGTAAAGCAGCTTTTTCATTAGAAGAAACTCATGGGCTTTTAGGAGAAGTCTTAAGTGCACATCATTTAAAACAACTTAGAATTGCAGAAACAGAGAAATATGCACATGTTACTTATTTCTTTGACGGTGGAAATGAAAAAGTTTTAGAAGGAGAGGATCGTGTTCTAGTTCCTTCTTCTCACGTAGCTACTTATGATTTAAAACCAGAAATGAGTGCAGGGGAAATTACAGACATTCTTTTAGAAAAACTAGAAGCGAATCTATATGACGTTGTGATTTTAAACTATGCCAATGGAGATATGGTAGGTCACACAGGAAATATGGAAGCAACGAAGAGGGCCTTAGAAGCACTAGATCTTTGTTTGGGCAAGTTATATCAGAAAATAGAAGAAAAAGGGGGAACTTTGCTGATAACGGCAGACCACGGAAATAGTGATGAAATGTTAGATAAAATGGGACATGTTATCACTTCTCATTCCCTTAGTAAAGTTCCTTTCATCGTTACAAAGGAAGGTATTTCTTTACAAGATGGTAAACTGGGTGATATTGCACCCACAATGCTTTCTCTTTTAGGTATTTCTGCTCCAGCAGAAATGACAGGAGAAAATTTAATAAAATAAATAAAAATATGTTTGTGTAAAGAGTTTTTGGGATTTAAAGTAAAATCTTGAAAACTTTTTGTTTTATAAAATTTAAATATATCTAACAACATTAGGTGTATAAAGTTTGTCTTTGTAGTAAGGAACAAATTGTTTA
>JAQUWE010000002.1 GCA_028693035.1 Bacilli bacterium
GACATTTATATAATTATTTGGTATACTGTTCATATGGAAGACCTCCTTAAATGTTTTGTAACAATTACATTTTAACAAAAGGTCTTCCTTTTTGTATACCCAATCCCAAAACTATTTTACACTATCTAAGGCGTTTTTAATTTGACTTTTCCTGTTTTTGTGGTATTATATCTTTCCTGCTTAAATACTTCTTTGCTATAGAATATAAGGAGGCTATATTTATGGAAAAAATAGAATTAGAATTACTTCAATTAATAACGGACTATTCTAAAGAAAAAAAACAGATAGACCAGCACTATGTAGATCGTTTTTTTGAATTTGTTATACCAAACAAATCTCTACAAGACTATATAAAGGAGGTATCTTGGGTTCCTTATTTAAAAGAGAAAAACGCGATTGCTGCTTATACTCTACATAATAAAATCGAGATAAGTGAAAGTGGTTTTAACAATTTAATAAAAGAAAAAAATCAGTATGATTCTTATTTTAATCAAACAGAAAAATACCTATATAGACTTTTGCGATTTACTTCTAGTTTATTGCATGAAACAGAACATGCTATGCAGGATCAAATGGACCAACAGAATACAGGAGATTTTGAAACCAACTTGATAAGAGCTTGTTTAGAAATACCCCAGGACTTATTGCTGCAATATTACAACCAAAATCCCCGCGAGAGATTGGCAAAAATGAGAGCCCTTAAAACCATCAATACTATTCTTAAAAATATAAAAGGAAATCTATTAAGTTTATGTCTGATCCAAAAAGACAGGATGCAGAAAGAGACCATTAAAGGATATATTCTAGAAAATGATTTGGTTTACTGCCCTACTGAAATCTTTTTAACAAATACAGGAATTCAAAACAAACTAACTTGGTTCCAATTTGATTTTTTCGATATGGATAGAGATAAAATGGTGGAAAATGTCTCTGCCACAAATGATTTACAGAAAAGATTGACTTATGGACTTCCTATTAGTCAAAGTGAATACAAGAACATTACAAAACATCAATAATAAAAAAAGCTGAGAAATTCTCAGTTTTTATTTGCGCTATAATAATTTTTTACCTATCTTACATATTTCTTTTAATTGACAATTTTCACAAGAAGGACTTTGGGCTTTACAATAATACCGACCAAATAAAACAAGTTGATGGTGCAGTCTTGCTAAAGAAGATTTAGGAAATTTCTTCATTAATTTTTTTTCAATTGTAAAGACATCATCTGTTTCTTTTGCTAAAGAAAGTCTTTTAGAAACCCTTGCTACATGCGTATCTACAGCAATACAAGGTTCTGCAAATAAATTAGACAAAACAACATTGCAAGTCTTTCTGCCTACACCCGGTAATGATTCTAGATAAGTACGGTCATTAGGAACCTTTCCATCGCTATTTTCTAATAAATCATGTGCTATATTTTTTATATTAGCTGATTTCTTTGTATATGTGCCAATCGAACGAATGATTTTTTCAATATCTTTGACATCTGCTTGATCAAGCGCTTCTAAAGATGGGTATTTTTTAAACAAAACACTTGTAACCATATTCACTCTTTTATCAGTTGTTTGTGCAGACATCATGACAGCCAATAAAAGTTCATAGTCTTTTGTATAATTTAACTCACATTTGGGATCCACAAAAAGGATATCCATATAAGTGAGAATTTTATTCACTTTCGCTGAGCCAGTCATACTCAAATACCTCTTCTTTTGTTTCTTTCTTTCTTACATTAAATGCTCTATTGTTTTTTTCCACATCTTCTTTATTTTTAATGCCCTTTTTTCGCCATTCAAAGAGAATTTTATCGATATAATTTAAACGGAAAACACCATTATAAACAGCTTCTTTTAAAGCTAATAATATAAGTTCTTCCGTAAATTCATTTTCTCTCCAACCTTTGATAATCTCATATTCAATAGGAGATAAAGTTCTTCCAAATTCTTTTTCAAATAAATCAAATAAATTGGTTTTCTCTTCTTCTTTGGTTTCTGTATTCACTACATAAAAAGCAAGTTTATGATATAGTCCATCTAATAGAATACGTTCTTCTCTACTATTGCCTACTTTCATAACTTCTATTTTAAGTAAATCTTTTCCAGATAAAGAAGCGATACATTCTAGTGTTTCTCCTAAAGAAATGTGCAAATCTGTACTGATTTTTTTAGGATTAAATAAAGAATCTTCACCAATTAAATAAATTAGAAAAATAAGCTCTTTTTCTGTTATTTTTAAGGATTGATAATGGGTTAATAAAATTCTTGGAAAACTAATGGTACTATCTTTTAAAAGTTCTATTATTTTTGCATTCATAAACCATCACCTCTACTACAAGTATAAAGTCATTTATGTGGAAAGTCAAGAAACATAATAAGCGATATTTACATATTTACCTTAAAATAATATAAAAAAAAGTCTAATAATTAGACTTTCTACGATTCTTTAATTTTGACAGGATCCTTATCAAATGAATATAAGATGCATTCAGGATTTTCTAAATACATGACTTTAAATATTTCATCCTCATAGTTATATAAGTTTTTAGGTCCTGTTTCATCTTCTAACACGGCTTTTTTAGCTTCTAAGCTATCATCTGTTATAAGAGTACCTGTTACTCTAATCCACTGCCCATTCTTCTTCATACCGCTTATTTCAACGTTTGGATTTTGGATGATTTGTTCCCAAACCTTTTTTGTATTATTGGTACAAAAATAGACTTTTTCATTGTACTCACAAACACTACTAAAAGGTCTCACTCTTGGATGATTGTTGTCTATTGTTGCGATATAAAATACACCAGTATCTTTTAATTCTTTTACAATACTATTCATTTTCTAATCTCCTTTATATTTTCATTATATAGGAAACTATACTATTTTTCAATGTGCTTTTTTGTATTTTAAAAGTAATAGCCGGGAATCCGAATCACATTATATGTACTGTCGTGGAATTTCATAATGGTAAGTTCTTCTATTTTTATAGGATAAGAATCAATCCATTTGTCGTAAAGTTCCTTCTCTAGAATTTCATGAGATCCTTCTTTATAAAAGGCCAGTTTGATATTGTTTTCTGGAAGATGAATATCTTTTCTAAAATACACGTAGTTACATGTTTCTAAAGAGCCTTCTTTATAAATACAGAAGTTTTGATCTTCTAATTTAATGATGATATTGTCTTCTTTTTTTTCTATGTAAATATTATCTACTTCTAATGGAATCTCTAAAGAAGCTTTAATCTTTCCTTTTATTTCAGAACTATAACTGTATTCTATTTGATCTTGATTGATTTTTTCTAAGATATCCCCCTTATTCCCATTCTTTTCTTCTAAAGGAAGCAAAATAGAATGTTGATCTTTTTTTAACAATAAATATTCATTGTCTTTCGTAGGAATAAAAATAATACCTATTTCATTTTTTTTAAGACCTAAGTCGATCTTTTCAATAAAAGTAGTATCTACTTTCTGTTTAAAAACAACAACAGAAAATAAAAACAAAAAGAGAATTATAACATATTTCTTCATACATACACCCTACTATACTGTATGCATTCTGATTTTATTTAGTATAATTCTCTTTGATAAATGCCAGTAAGGATTCCTCTGTATTTGGCAAATAATTGTATATAATTTCTTTAATTAAATTACTTTTTATCTCTGTAATAGGGAGTTTTTTTGCTTTCAAAAACTCTAAATCTAAAGCAAGATCTTCTACACGATGAATAGGAAGATTTTCTCTTTTTTGTTTGTTGCTTAGAAAATCCAATTGTTTGATTTCACAAACAGTTTGTAATTCATCTTCCGTTGCGTAAAACAAATCCATATCCCCTAAAGGACTTTCTAATAATAGTTTTAAGGAATACAAAATTTTAGATTCTTGTTTTCTTAAAGGGTAAGAAGAGAAAGGAAGTTGTACATAAAAGCCCCATTTATTATGCGTAGGCACGATATCTTTTGGAATTTCTAGTACGTCAAAAAGATCGTATTTTTTAATGATTTCAATGGTTTTAAAAGGACTTACTTCTAGCATTTCTTCTAATACTTCTTTTTTTCTTGCATAAGATAAACTTCTTATCAATTCTTTGTTTTTTATAATGGCTTTCTGTAAAGATTTCTCTATTTTAAAATCCATTGTGATAGAGAAACGAAGTGCTCTTAAGATGCGAAGTGGATCTTCCTTAGTCCTTTGGTCAGGGTCTCCAATCATACGAATGGTCTTTTTTTTGATATCTTTTATTCCCTGGGTAAAACAAGATAAATTTTGATTGGTATCCATATAAATAGAATTCATCGTAAAATCTCTTCTCTTACTATCTACTTTAATAGAGGAAGCAGGCTTTGTGTAAAGAGGATACCTTCCCTTTTCATAGGGGCCATCGATACGATAAGGTGTGATTTCAAAATAGTAGTTTTCTTTATGAAACGATAAACAGGTATAGTAAACAGAAATAGGATCTTCTTGGTAGATTTTTTTTAATTCTTCTAAGGAAGCATTGGTCGCAATATCAATGTCATAGCTTTCTTTTCCTAAAAGAAAATCTCTTACAAATCCCCCTACAATATAAGCTTCAAATCCCGCTTGGATCATTTTATTTAAAACGTTTGTTATTTCTTGGTTCATATAGTAAAAAAAGACTTAAAGTCTTTTAGTTAACTGCGTCTTTTAATTTAGATCCAGCTTTAATTGAAACGGTTGTACATGCAGCGATTTTAAGAGTTTCACCAGTTTTAGGGTTACGTCCCTCTCTAGCAGCTCTTTCTTTTGTTTGGAATGTAGCGAATCCAGTTAAAGCTACTTTACCTGAATCTTTTAATCCTTTAACAACACCGCTCATCATTGCTTCTAAAGCACGTGATGCGTCTGCTTTTGTTAATCCTGTTTCTTCTGACATATAATTTACTAATTCTGCTTTTGACATATTGTTTACCTCCCTATGTTTCATAATAAGCACTTCTATTTTGCTTACATTTAAAGAATATCATTTTTTTTAGGGAAATGCAAGTATTTTACTATGTTTTTATCATTTTTCGTCGTTTTTACAAGTGATTGTAATAAGGTTTACAGAAATAGGGAAAATAGGGTTAAAATGCCTTATAATTCCTGCTGTATTGCTTAATTTTATGATAGCGCCATGGATGATTACTTTAGGGTTTCCTTCTACCATACCTCTCGCATACATAGGAAATAACTTTTTATAGGGACCAATCAGTCCTTTGTTTCCTTTTCCGTAAATAGGAAGGATTCCTCCATGGGTATGTCCACACAAGATAAGATCTGTATTTTCTACTATATTTATATCTTTACTGACTTCTTTGGATGAGATAAGTAAAGGAGAATGTAGAAGGAGAATATTATAAGTATCTTCTTTCTTTTTATTTAGAAAGCACTGGTTTATGCCTTCAATGAATTCTTGTTTTCTATTTTCTTCTTCTTTAAAAAGACCTGGTTCTGGTGTATACCCTGTGATTTTAATAGAAGGAAGTTCTATTCTTTCATTTTGTAATAAATGCAGATTTGAAATGTTTTTTAATTGCTTTATAAATGTCCTGTTTTCTATATATACTTCTTTTTTATTTCTAAAAACAGTTTGGTCATGATTGCCTAAGATCACAACTACAGGGGCGACCAAGGCCAATTGTTCTAAAAAAGATAAATAATTTTTTATAAAAGGACTCTCCGCTACGGGTGCTTGATCTAGTAAATCTCCTGTTATACAAATATAGTCTGGATGTAATTCTTTAACTTTTTCTAATATAGAAGTTAGTATTTTATTCTTGTATCCAAACCAGTAATGTGTATCAGAAAAATGACAAATACGAAGATTTGCTTTCTTTTCAGTTAAGATTTTATATTTTTGAACACCTATTCTCATGAGATACTTCCTTTTCTTTATATGTATAATTCTATGTTTCTATTCTACCATAAAACCTTACAAAATAAAAAAATCACCAATTTCTTGGTAATTTCTCTATATTACAATAGCAAATAGATTTCCAGAACCTTTATTTACAAGTTTCGTAAGTGTTTGTGATAATTTAAATCTAGCATTCTCTGGTAATAAAGAAAGTTTTGCTTGAATGCCTTCTTTTACAATGACATCTAAACTTCTACCAAAGATTTCACTTTTCCAAATATTGTCTGGATCTGTGTCGTAGTCTTTCATTAAGTAATTGATAAGTTCTTTACTTTGTATTTCAGAACCAATAATCGGTTCAAAAGTAGACTCTACATCAACACGTATCATGTGTATAGAAGGCGCCACTGCTTTTAGTTTAATACCATAGCGTCCGCCTTGCTTGATAATTTCTGGCGTATCTAATTTCATATCAGATAAGGTAGGCGATGCTACTCCATATCCTGTTTGTTTTACCATCTTAAGAGCACCTTTGATTTGGTCATACTCTGTTTTGGCTTCTTTATAGTCTTGCATTAACATTAATAAATCAGATCTACTTTCAATATTCACACCTATAATATCTTTTAATACTTCTTTATATAAAGGATCCGGTGCTTCTAAATGAATCGTAACTTCTCCTGTAGAAGTACTTACATCTGATAAGAATGATTTACTAATATATTCACAATCTGCGAAATGTTTTGTAATGGTATCTACATCTTTTAATTTATCTACTTCTACAACACTTTCACGAATTTTATCCATATATACTTTTTTTAACCAGTTACTTGGTTCTAAACAAGCAATCCAGTCTGGCATACTTACTTTTACCTCTAATACTGGGAATTCATAAAGCGCTTCTCTTAAGATACTAAACATATCTCTTTCCGTCATATTTTCTACATTCATTGGAAGTACAGGAACTCTGTATTCCTCCGCTAAACGTTCTGCAATCTTTTCTGTTTCTGGAAGCATTGGATGAGAGGAATTTAAAACCACAATGAATGGTTTTCCAATCTCTGTTAATTCTGCAATGACTCTTGTTTCAGCTTCTATATAATCTGCTCTATTTAAGTCCCCAATGGAACCGTCTGTTGTCATAACAATACCAATACTAGAATGGTCTTTTATTACTTTTTCAGTTCCAATTTCAGCAGCTTCAATAAAAGGTATTTCTTCATCATACCAAGGTGTTTTTACCATCCTTGGTCCATTTTCATCTTCATAACCTTTTGCATTTGGTATTACATACCCAACACAATCAATTAAACGAACACTTGCTTCAAAATCATCAATTTTGATTTTAGCCGCATTACTTGGTACAAATTTAGGTTCTGTTGTCATGATGGTTTTTCCTTGTGCGGATTGTGGTATCTCATCAAGCGCTCTTTTTCTTTCATATTCGTCTTCAATATGAGGGACAACCAACGTCTCAATCATTTTTTTGATAAATGTTGATTTTCCCGTTCTAACTGCACCTACTACACCAAAGTAAATATCACCGCCTGTTCTTTCGGTAATACTTTTTATAATATCGATTTTTTCCATATTATCCCTACTTTCTCCTGTCTTTAATAAACTATATGACTTTTTGTATGGGATATTCTAAAAAAACGAAAAAAAACCGTTATAACGGTTATAAAAATTTATCCAAGTCTTGTGGCACTTTATCATTGATAACTGTTTCGATAATTTTATCTTCTTTATCTTTAGAAACGGGTTTGCCTGTCATATCTCCTAGTTCTTTAATGACTTCTCTAAGTGTAGCTTCATTTTTTAAATCTGATTTTTGTAACTTAGCAGCCAAATCTAAAATAGTATCCTTTCCTACTTTTGTTTTCTTTTCTACTTTATCAAAAAAATTATTTGTAAATTTAAACATAACATGTACCTCCTAAAGCATTATATGTACCTAGATGAAAGTGGTACCTAGAATTACAAAAAAAAGGATATGATTATCCTTTCATAGCGCCTACTGTAACAGCTGTATCGTTGGCACCCACAATTTCTTCGTACTTTTGTTGTACTGTTTTATAATTTGCAAGTAAGTTATTATTTAATTCATAGAATGGCATGACTTTAAATTTCTTATAATTGCTTGTATAGTATGTATAAATAAGATCTCCAGACACATCACTAACAGATATAGTAGATTGTCCTTTTTCTACTTTTTTGGTTATATTTAAAGAAGCAAGTAAACCAACACGTCTTTCTGTACCCACCTGCGCTGAAATAAAGTTACCAAGTGAATATACAACTACAGTGTCTCCAATATGTTCAATCGGTTGCACAACATGTGGATGCGCACCAATAACAACATTAACGCCTATAGAAGCTAAGTAATTGGCAATTTCCTTTTGTTCCTTCGTAGGTTCATGTGTATATTCAGTTCCCCAGTGCATTGCCACAAATACAACATCTGCTTTTCCTTTAACAGCTTCTACATCTGCTTTTACTTTTTCTTCGCTATAAACATCTACTGCATAGTCTTTTCCCGTTGGTACTTTGATACCATTGGTTGTGGTTGTATAAGAGAAGAAAGCATATTTGATTCCATTCTTTTCTCCTATATGGTTATGACTGGCTTTGTCTTCTGCTGAAAGATAACTCCCTGCTGTCATAACGTTTTTTTGTTGTTTCCAATATGTGGTAGATTTTGTAACACCCGTAATTCCTTTATCTAAAGTATGGTTGTTTGCTAAACTGACTAAGTTAAACCCCGCTTTAATAAAAGCATCCCCTACTTCTTGTGGAGAGTTAAAAGAAGGATATCCAGAAAGTCCTAAAGCAGTGCCTCCTAGAATAGATTCTTGGTTATAGTATTTTAAATCATATTTTTCAATAATAGGTTTTATTTTTTCTAACTGATCATCATAATTATAGGTTCCATCTGCTTGTTTTCCATCTGTATAAACACCTGGATGGTATAAGGAATCCCCTGCCATAATCATAGATAGTTTATATTCTTTTACAGAAGTTTTTTCTTCTTTTTTTGTGGTTTCTTTTTTAGCAGTACTTTTTCCTAACGAGGCAAACTCCTTTAGAAAGAAAAAGAAACTGACAAAAAAGAAAAGTGCTAAAAGTCCTAATAGTATTTTTTTTATTATTTTTTTCATAACTCACTTCCCTTTACATTTATATTCATTATAAACTATTTTGTCAAAAAAATATAGTCTTATTCTTTGATTTCTAAAAGGGATATTTATAAAAAGAAAAGAGAACTCTTTTTTATAAAAGAAAATTCTCTTTTTATTTAGATATTAAATCATGTTTTATGATATTTTTTGGTACACTTTTGGACTTTCATATTTCTGTGGAAAAGATTCCATTACAACAGATAGTAAAGCCTTCTCTCCGTTATATTCTCCAATAATCTCTTCCATAAATTTTTCATATTGTAGCGTATTAAATTCTCTTGGAGGCATGCTTTTTTTACAAAGTATTCGTACATATTTTTTACAATTTTCAAGAAAAGTAATTTGCAAATCTATACTTTTTTTACTTTCTAATTTTTTATTTTCCATTCTTATCTTTTCACATATTCGGGCATATAGTTTCTTTTGTGCTTCAAAAGCAAGTGCGAAATCTGTATCTAATTCTGTAGGTATAAAAGTAAGTACTGCTGCTTCTACATCTTCCTCAATCTCTTCTTCTGTTAAAAAAGGTGCATACTCTATAAAGTCTTTCTTTAAAATTTTTTTAGTTAACTTTTTTACTTCTTCCATCCTTTGGTTTTCCATCATACAATCCTTTCTACATATCTTTGCTAATAGCAATGTCTATGCATTTTCATTATAACATAATAAAAGCAGTTTTTACAAACTACTTCTGTTTTCTATTTAATGTAATATATTTTCTTTTGACTTGATTTTCTTCTTCTATAGGATCTGATGAATCTCCATTATTAATGTAATCCACCGTGTTTTCTTTTATTTTTTTAGAACGTTTATAAAGCGTAAAACCAGTAAGTCCTGCAGCTGCAACCGTACCAAGCACTGCAATCCATACATTTCTTTTTGTTTTTGTTTTCATATTTTCTTGCCTCCTTTTGCACTCCTTACTTTCTACAGTATACCTTTTTTTGTAGAGAAAAGCAACTTATCAAAAAAGAAGTATACCTCTATACTTCTAGTTTTTCTGTTCCACCCATATAAGGTCTAAGTGCTTCTGGTATAAATAAACTACCATCTTCTTTATAGTTATTTTCAATAAAAGCAATCAATCCCCTAGGAGTAGCGCATACCGTATTGTTAAGTGTACTTACATAGTAATTGCCATCTGTTCCTTTGGTACGAATACCAAGTCTTCTTGCTTGTGCATCTCCTAAAGTAGAACAAGATCCTACTTCAAAATATTTTTGTTGTCTTGGACTCCATGCTTCTACATCACAGCTTTTTACTTTTAAGTCTGCAAGATCTCCTGAACAACATTCTAGTGTACGAACTGGAATATTTAAACTTCTAAAAAAGTCGACTGTGTATTGCCACATTTTATTATACCAATCCATAGCTTCTTCAGGTTTACATAAAACCACCATTTCTTGTTTTTCAAATTGATGAACACGGTATACACCACGTTCTTCAATTCCATGTGCTCCTACTTCTTTTCTAAAGCATGGTGAATAAGCAGTTAAAGCAATAGGAAGTTCCTTTTCTGTAACGATTTGGTCTTTGAATTTACCAATCATAGAGTGTTCACTGGTTCCGATTAAATATAAATCTTCTCCTTCAATCTTATACATCATAGCACTCATTTCATCGAAACTCATAACACCTGTTACAACATCACTACGAATCATGAAAGGAGGAACGCAATAGGTAAATCCTTTTTGAATCATGAAATCTCTTGCATAACTAAGCATAGCAGAATGAATACGCGCAACATCACCCATTAGATAGTAAAAACCATTTCCAGAAGTACGAGCTGCACTTTCTTTATCAATCCCACTAAATTTTGCCATAATATCTGCATGATGTGGAATTTCAAAAGCAGGCACTACTGGTTCTCCATATTTTTCAATTTCTACATTTTTGGTATCATTTTCACCAATTGGTACAGAAGGGTCAATGATATTTGGTATTTTCATCATTTTACTTTGAATTTCATTGGTAAGCATTTCTTCTTCTTTGACAAGAGCTTCTATTTCACTTCCATATGTAGCTACTTCTTGTTTGATTTTTTCTGCTTCTTCTCTTTTTCCTTCTCGCATAAGAGAACCAATTTCACTACTTTTTTGATTTTTAGAAGCTCTTAAAGCATCTCCTTTGGCTTTACATTCTCTAAATCTAATATCAAGTGCTTCCACTTCATCTACGAGTGGGAGTTTGTGATCTTGGAATTTTTTTCTGATATTTTCTTTTACAACTTCTTTATTTTCTCTAATCCATTTAATATCTATCATCTTTTTCTCCTCTTTCTTTCGCTTAAAATACAAAAAAAACTATAATATAGGAGCGCTTTATGGGCACGGTACCATCCTACTTATAGTCTTACTTTTGATAACGGGTTTCCCCGGAAATGTTTGCATTTCACTCAGAAGTAGATTCATAAAGTTTTTACTGTTAGTTTCCATCTACCACTAACTTTCTATAAGTAAAAGTCTTTATTACTAGTCTTCTTCAGCGCTTTCTATAACTATATTAGCATTGTCTATTTTCTAAGTCAACCCTTTTTAGAAGCAAATCTTGTAAAAAGAAGTCTTATTTTGGTGGGTTATTGTTTTTTTGCAAAAAGGTATGCATCTCTGCACATTTCTTCTATTCCTTTGGAAGCTTTAAAACCAAGTTCTGTTTCTGCTTTGGTGCTGCTGGCGTAGCACTCTGCTATATCACCACTTCTTCTAGGATCGATTTGATAAGGAATATGCACATTATTTACTTTTTCAAAAGTTTGGACAAGGTCTAATACACTGTACCCTGTTCCGGTTCCCAAATTGTATGTCAAAGCACCGGTATCATGGAGTGCTTTTTCACAAGCTTTTACATGTCCAAAAGCCAAATCTGTTACATGGATATAATCTCTTACACCTGTTCCATCTTTGGTAGCGTAATCATTTCCAAAGATATGTAAGCATTCTAGTTCTCCTAGGGCTACTTTTACAATATAAGGCATTAGGTTATTGGGAATGCCTTTAGGATTTTCTCCGATAAGACCACTTTCATGGGCACCAATTGGATTGAAGTAACGAAGCAAAACAACAGTCCATTCTGGATCTGCAACAACGATATCTCTTAAGATTTGTTCATTGAAAAGTTTTGTCGTTCCATAAGGATTGGTTGTATGAAGAGAAGAATCTTCCTTGATAGGTAGTTCTTTTGGACTTCCATATACGGTCGCACTTGATGAAAACACCAATTTTTTACAATTGTTTTCTTTCATAACTTCACATAAAGAAAGAGTTGAAACTAAATTGTTTTCATAATACATAATTGGTTTTTGAACGGATTCTCCTACTGCTTTATATCCAGCAAAATGAATGACAATATCTATTTGATGTTCTTTAAATATTTTTCTTAAGATTTCTTTATCACAAACATCGCCTTCATAAAAAGGAATTTCTTTACCTGTGATTTCTTTTAAATATTCTAAAACTTTAGGACTTGCATTATAAAAGTTATCCACAATGACAACATCATGTCCATTTTCTATAAGAGAAACCACTGTATGGCTTCCAATAAATCCTGCACCACCTGTTACTAAAATTTTCATATATTTTTCCTCCTATTTTACATCATACCAATTGTCACCATATTCAAGTTCTACTTTTAATGGGACTTCTAATGTATATGTATTTTCCATAACTTCTTCAATCATTTGACTGACCTTTTCGGCTTCTTCTTTTTTTACATCAAAAATAAGTTCATCGTGTACTTGTAAAACCATTTTGGATTGTAAACCATTTTCTTTAAAAGCTTCATAAATTTCAATCATGGCTTTTTTTATAATATCAGCACTGGTTCCTTGAATCGGTGTATTTAGAGCCATTCTTTCTCCACTAGAACGAATCATATAGTTTTTATTAGCAAGTTCAGGTATGATTCTTTTTCTATTCATCAATGTTTTTACATATCCATTTTTATAGGCTTCCTGAATGACAGAATCCATATATTCTTTAATACCTGGGTATGTAGCAAAGTAAGTATTGATAAATTCTTTGGCTTCTTTTGGAGAAATCCCTACATTTTCTGATAATCCGTAACTACTGATTCCATAGATAATCCCAAAGTTTACAGCTTTCGCAATTCTACGCATATGTTTTTCCACATCTTCTAGGGAAACATGGAAAATATCAGCAGCTGTTTTGGTGTGGATATCTTTTCCTTCTTTAAAAGCTTCAATGAGTGCATCTACATTTGCCATAGAAGCTAGAATACGTAATTCAATTTGTGAATAATCGGAACTAATAATTACAGAATTTTCGCTTGGTACAAATGCTTTACGAATTTGTTTTCCTTCTTCATAGCGCATTGGGATATTTTGTAAATTGGGTTCAATACTAGATAGTCTTCCCGTACGCGTTAATGTTTGGGTATAAATGGTATGAATTTTCCCATCTTCCAAAATTGCATTTAATAAACCGTCTACATAAGTTGATTTTATTTTTGAAACCATTCTAAAATCAATAATCTTTTGTGCGATAGGATGTACATCTATCAATTTATGGAGAACATCGCTAGCAGTAGAATGACTTTTGCTATTCTTCTTTTCTACAGGAAGTCCCATTTTTTCAAAAAGGATTTCACCCAGTTGTTTAGGAGATGCTATATTAAATTCTTCTCCTGCAAGTGCATAGATTTCCTTACTGATTTCTTCTATACGTTGCGCTAAAACTTGTCCCATATCAATTAAGGTTTCTTTATTAACCGTAATACCTGTATATTCCATATCTCCTAAAACAGTTGCTAATTTCATTTCAATTTCTTCAAATAAATATGTCAAATCTTCTTCTTTGATTTTATTTTCAAATAGTTCTTTTGTTTCATAAATGAATTTTGCTTTCGATACAGCTAAGTGCGCTACTACATCTTCTTCTGGCTCTTTTAATTTTGATTTACCAAAAACAGAGTCATAAAAGGGAATATCATAGTGAAAGATAGAGGCTAAATAGGCAATATCTTCTTTCATATTATAATCTAGTAAATAAGAAGCAATCATAGTATCAAAAATAATGTTTTTAATTTCTATACCTTGGTGACGTAGAGCAACTTCTATCTTCTTTTTATCATAAACAGATTTGGAAATTGTTTGTAAAAAAGAAGAATTTTGTTTTAAGACATCAAAAGGAATATAGTAGTGGTTGTTTTTATTATATACAGCCATTCCTAAAATCTTGGCTGTATGATAATTGGTACCAAGTGTTTCTAAATAAACAGCACTTTCTTCTTCTATATTGATTTCTTTTATATCTCTTATAATGGTATACTCTATTTTCTCTTCTTTTTTTTCTTCCACTTGTTCTTTTTTTAAGAATGAGTAAAATTCTAATTCTTCATATAAAGCATTTAATTTTTCATGGTCTTTTTTTCTGTAACGAATGTCTTCTATATTGATTTCTAAAGGAACATCTTTGACAATAGTAGCCAAATGATAACTCATATAAGCATTTTCTTTATCAGTTGTTAATTTGGTATGGATATTGCTTGTTACTTTATCTAAGTTTTCATAAATACCATCTAACGTACCAAATTGGTGTAAAAGTTTAAGAGCTGTTTTTTCTCCAATGCCTTTGACACCTGGGATGTGATCAGAAGCATCTCCCATCAACGCTTTTAAATCAATAACATGAATGGGATCAATTCCATACTCTTCTTTAAACGATTCTTTATTATAACGAATATAATCTTTTTGTTTTAATAATTTAATTTCTACATCATCACTGATTAATTGTAGTAAATCTTTATCACTACTCACAATCAAACCTTCATATTGTTCATCTTTATTACAATATTCGGCAAATGTACCAATGATATCATCTGCTTCATAATTATCAATTTCATAATACGTAATGCCTAAATACGTTAACAATTGTTTCGCTAAAGGAAACTGCATTTTTAATTCATCCGGTGTTTCCATACGGCCACCTTTATACTCTGTATATTCTTCGTGTCTAAATGTTTTTCCTTTATCAAATGCGACAATCATATAAGTAGGTTTTTCTTCCAAAATAATTTTATTAATCATATTGCTGAAACCAAATAAAGCATTGGTTGGAAATCCCTTACTATTTTTCATAAAATTGCCATTATAAGCTGTGGCATAATAACTTCTAAATAAAAGATTATTCCCATCTACTAATATAATTTTTTCCATATCATCCCTACTTTCTTTATTTATTATACCATGAAAGACCATAAAAAAAGATTATTTCTAATCTCCTTTTACTACATTTTTGGTCCTTCTTTTTCATTTTGCATTAATACATATTGAAAATAGTGAATATCTGTATACATATTATCTAAAAAAGCAGGTTCTACTATAAAGTATATTTTAGTTTTTAGTAAGTCCTTTATTAAAGATTCTACAAGCGTATTAAAACGATTTAATATAGCAATGCTTTTGTGCATTAAAGTTTCTTGAATATAGGGATTGGCAGCCGCTTTTTGATACTGTAAAATCAAATCACTAAAATCTCTAATAAATTGATCCAGTTCTGCGGTTTGTTCTGTGTGTGCTGGATCTATATATCCTCTTAGAAAAGTAGCAATATGATGCATAGATACATTGAATAAAAATTGATGGTTAACTACATAAATAGGATCCAGTGCTTGACGTGCAAGTAAACGGTCCAATTCTGTATCATATAATTTGGCTTGCTGAATCATAAATTCAAAAAGAATTGGATAGCAACTAGAAAAAAGTAAATTGGATCTTTGTTTGACTAATATGTCTTGTACAAAAGTAATAAATTCTGCTAAAATTCTACGTGCATTCTTGTCTATTCGAGTCAATTCCGCAATTCTTGCTGACGATGCATCTAAAACACGACTCGGTCTTAAATCCACTTCCCTTTTTGTTATATCAGTGGCGATTTTGATACCAAATAATTTCTCTGTCAATTCCTCTAAAGGGAGCGTATAGGGAGTTAAAAATATTTCACTATCAAAGGCCTCTTTAGAGATGCCTCCGCTTACGCCAGAAATACCAGCTCTCCCTACTCTTTCACACTCTTCTTTGATCTGGTTAGCCCTTTGAATATATTCAGAATCATTTTCATAAAATGACAATGCAATCGTAGTGCAATATTCCCGAATGGTTCTAAAAAAATACATGCTTCGTGGAACCGATTGCTCAATATATTCTGCATCACTAATCATAGTATCATCTCCTATATTTATGTAGAAAAGGAATTGTTTACTTAAACTTTTTTAATATGGATTGGCTTCTTGTTCTCTTGCTTGTTTTAAGATATATTGAAAATAATGAATATCTGTATACATATTATCTAAAAAGGCAGGTTCTACTATAAAATATATTTCAGCACTTAACACACCTTGTAATAATGTTTCTACAAAAGCATTAAAACGACTCAATAAGTCTGATGTATATTCCATTAATGTATTTTGTAAATAAGGATCCGCTGGTGCTTTTTGATATTGCATTACTAAATTGCTAAAATCTCTAATAAATTGATCTGATTTTTCAATTTGTTCTGTATGAGAGGGGTCTATATACCCTCTTAAAAAAGTAGCAATGTTATACATAGATGTATTGTATAAAAATTGATGATTAACTACATAGATAGGGTCCAAAGCTTCTCTTGCTAATAAACGTTCTAGTTCCGTATCGTATAATTTAGCTTGCTGTATCATGAATGCAAAAAGAGTTGGATAGGAAGTAGAAAAAAGTAAATTAGATCTTTGTTTTACCAAAATTTCTTCTACTAAAGCAATAAATTTTTCTAGTATTTGGCGTATTTCCTTATCTACATTTGTAATTTGTGCAACCACTTCCGGTGTAATTGTAGAAATAGTGCCTGGTTCTAAATCTTGCTCCGCTTTTGTGATGTCTGTTGCAATCTCTATTCCAAATAGTTTCTGCGTAAGTTCTTCTAAAGGAAGGGTATATGGGGTTAAAAAGATACCACTTGTAAACGCATCAGGAGAAACATTTCCTCCTGCATTTGCTACTATAATTCTTCCTAGTCTTTCACATTCTTGTTGTATTTGGTTGGCTCTTTCACTATATACCAAATCACTTACATAAAAAGATAAATTGATATTCGCACAGTATTCACGAATGGTTCTTAAAAAATAAAGACTTCGTGTTACAGATTGCTCTACATATTCTTTATCGTTAATCATAGTATCATCTCCTATATTTTATGAGGGGTTCTCTACTGTTTATTTTTTTTCTTTTTCTTGTTTTTGATTGTTTCTCAAGATATACTGGAAATAATGTATTTCTGTATACATATTATCTAAGAAGATGGGTTCTACAATAAAATATATTTTGGCACTCAAAAGATCTTTAATCAATGTTTCTACAAAAGAATCAAATCTATTTAATACAGCCATACTTTCTTCCATTAAATCTCCTTGTATATAAGGATCATCTGGTGCTTTCTGATAGCGTAAAGCTAGACTTTCAAAACTTCTAATAAATTGATCCAATTCAAAAGTTTGTTCTATATGAGAAGGATCTATAAGTCCTCTTAAAAAGGTTGCGATATGATACATCGCTGTATTATATAAAAATTGATGATTGATAGCATAAATAGGATCTACTTCATTTCTCTCTAATAAACGTTCTAATTCCATATCATATAAACGGGCTTCTTGAATCATAAATTCAAAAAGAGTTGGATAAGAACTAGAAAATAAACTATTGGATCTTTGTTTTTTTAGAATTTCTGTTACCAACGCAATGAATTTTACAATCAAACTACGTATTTGTCTATTTACGGTATTTACTTGTTCTACTATTTCAGGAGAAGGATTGGTAATACGTCCTGGTGTTATCATTTCTTCTTTTTTTGTAATATCAGTAGCGATACGAATTCCAAATAACCTTTCTGTTAATTCTTCTAAAGGAAGGGTATATGGCGTAAATAAAATACCACTATCAAGTGCATCTTTTGGTATATTCCCATCCGCATTATCTATTAATATTCTTCCTATTCTTTCACATTCTAACTCTAATTCAGTCGCTCTTTTGCTATAATCTAAATTATGTTTATAAAAAGATAAATTGATATTGGCACAAAATTCACGGAGCGTTCTTAAGAAAAATAAGTTTCGGATTAAAGATTGTTCCACATATTGTTCATCACTAATCATTTGATCATCTCCTATATAACTGTATGAGAAGAAATGATTTTTAGAATTAAAACGTTATGAATTCATAAAAAAAAGAACCTTTTTGTATGCAATTTTTTTACATAAAATAGGTTCTTTTTGGTTTTTTATAACTCTTCTTCACCTTTGTTTTTAAATTGTAAAACAATAGGTGTTCCTTCAAAGTCAAAAGATTCTCTTAATTTATTTTCTAAATATCTTTCATAAGAAAAATGAATAAGTCCTTTACTGTTTACCTGGATATTAAAGGTAGGTGGGCTTGTCTTCGCTTGGTGCGAAAAATAGATTTTAAGTCTTTTTCCTTTATAAGATGGTGGAATATTTAATGTATATGCATCTCTTAATACATCATTTAAAATACTTGTTTTGATTTCTCTTTTTGTATTTTCATATACCTTTTGGATATTTGGTATTAACGTATGAATTCTTTTCTTTGTCAAAGCAGATAAGAATACAAGTGGTGCATAACTCATAAAGACAAAGTGTGCTCTAATATCATTGGTAAATGATTTCATAGCTGCTTCTTTATCTTCTACAGTATCCCATTTATTTACTACAATAATAATACCTTTTCCTGCTTCTAAAGCGTATCCTGCGATATGTTTATCATGTTCGATAATGCCTTCTTCTGAATTGATAACAAGTAAGCAAACATCAGAACGATCTATAGCTTTTAATGTTCTTAATAAACTATATTTTTCTATATTTTCATATATTTTTCCTCTTTTACGAAGACCCGCTGTATCAATAACAACCATTTCATTTCCATGATAAGTAAAAGGTGTATCAATCGCATCTCTTGTTGTTCCTGCTATATCTGAAACGATAACTCTTTCTTCATTTAAAATAGCATTTACCAAACTACTTTTCCCAACATTTGGTCTACCAATAACAGAGAATTTTAAAACGTTTTCACCATATTCTTCTTCTGTTTCTTTAAAGTCTTTTACGATTTCTTCTTGTAAATCATAAATACCATCTCTTTGTTCTGCACTTACTGGATAATAATGTGTGAAACCAAGTTCATAAAAATCATATTGGTTAGCACGGGCAATCTTACTATCCATTTTGTTCATAACAACGATTACTTTTTTATCACTTTTTAAAAGCATATCTCTTACAATACGGTCATTGGCTGTAAGACCTTCTTTTCCATCAACTACAAAAAGAATAACATCTGCTTCATCAATGGCGATTTCTGCTTGTACTTTTATTTCTTCATTGAATTTTTCTTTTCCAAGGTCAATACCACCTGTATCAATAACATGAAAAGTATGGTCTCTAAAAGTAGCTAGGCCATATAACCTATCTCTTGTAACGCCTGGTGTATCTTCTATAATGGCCATTTTTCTTCCTACTAAACAATTAAATAATGTAGATTTTCCTACGTTTGGTCTTCCTACAAGTGCGACAACATTTCTTTTCATATTATCATCCTTTCTCTATATCTTTTTTCCGTATGTTAATACCGTATTTGCTTCTTCTCCATATATAAGTGTGGAGTATTCTAATAATTTTCCCATTTCTAATAGGGTTAAAGGTTCATTTAATTCTAAATAAAATTCGTCTTTATATTGATAAATTGGATATTGTCCTTTTTTTAAAGGATAGCAATCTTCTAATTTATAAAGAAAATTGCTGTTTTCTTTTACAGATATTCTCATATCTAGTTTGTCTTCAAAATAGTCATAATATTCATATTCTTCTTTTTCTATAGTGATAATAGAGCCATAGAAGTCATTGTTGTAAACATGAATATCATAATATCCTGAAAGTTCTATATCATAATATTTATTTAATTTTCGAAATAATTTCCGAAAGTATTTTTCTAAAGCACTTTTTTCTTCAAAAGAAACTCTTTTTTCATAAAAGCGATTCATATATATTATATATTGTAAACGATTGCATTCGATTTTCACACTATCACCTAGTTACAGTGTATGTGATTTTTATAAAGGAGTACTACAGGGTTCTATAAATTTTATCGTGTACTTCTGATTTACCTGTTTTATTCACATTTGAGAAAACAATAAAATCATCTCCTACACCAATGTCTAAATCTTTAAAAATAAGATTGCGTTGTTTTTGATGAGAAGTAGAGCCTACTTTATCTGATTTGGTTGCAATAATGGTTACAGGAATTTTATAATGTTTTAAGAAATTATACATCATAACATCATCTTTAGATGGTTTATGACGAAAATCTACTAACATAAAAACTTGTTTTAATTGGGGTCTTTCTGTTAGATAATCTTCCATCATAAGGCCGAATTTTTTTTGACTTTGTTTTCCTAATTTAGCAAATCCATATCCTGGTGCATCTACTAAATAAAATTCATCATTGACAAGATAAAAGTTTATGGTTTGGGTTTTTCCTGGTGTAGAAGAAATACGCGCATAGCTTTTTCTTCCAATAATGGTATTGATAAAACTACTTTTTCCTACATTGGATCTTCCTACTAACAAGAACTCTGGTTTATTATCGGTTGGGTACTGGCTTCTTCTTACCGCACTGATGATAAGATCTACACTATTTATCTTCATTTCCCATCGCCTACTTTCATTATCATTATAACATAATTCTTCTTTATATAAGAATAAAATTTGTCGTAAGTGCTATTATAACACATATTTTCTTATTTATAAAATATATTGTGTAATAGTATCGTTTATGTTATAATACGAGTACATGGGGCTGCCTGGTTTCGACGGGATAGCTGCGCATTAGATGGCAAGTGGGAGATGCACCTTACGCATACAAGCAAATAAATGCTAAAAATAATTTAAAAAATGTATTTGCTAACATGTTCTCTACTAAGAGCGCTGTAGCTTTTGCCTAACTTAAAATAGGAAATACATACTCTCTTAATTTTTTCTCCTACTGGAAATTCTGAGGGTTCATAAGAAAATAGGATATACTATAGCAAAGTCTAGGTGTTATAGCGAACTTAATAGACTCACTATAGAGCTGGTTGTTACTTCCTTTACTCTATAGGAAACTGGATGGAGTAACTAAACTTGTAGAGGTCTAATGTTATGTTATTTCGGACAGGAGTTCGATTCTCCTCAGCTCCACCAAATTGTAAATAAAACAAACTTTTTCATATTTTTAGAAGGAGTTTGTTTAGTTATAAAATTAGAAAAAGTATCCCTTATTTGGATACTTTTTAAGTATAATTATTTATATAATGTTAGATTTTTTTTAGTAGATTTCTCTGGTTTTATAACTTTTCCTACTAATGGTTCTCTATAATTAACATTGTATTTTTGAAAGAAATTTTTCCGGAAATATTTACTGAAGAATTCATTTTGTAGTCCTACTTGAAAATCACTTATATAAGCCAATATATCTTTATCTATTTCTGATAATGCTTTTTCTAATTCATCTATTTTATTATTTATTAAAATCAGTAAATTATCATCCAAACTTTCTTCCCATTCAATAATTTCATCAAAATATAAAAGATGGAAGAGTTTGTCACTAATTTCAGTAATTCTACTAGATATAAGAAAATATTCATCTTTATGATTAGAAAACATATTTAATACAATATAATTTGCTTCCATGTATAATATTATTTCTATTAAAGATTTTTGAAATTCGGAAATAGTATCAAGCAACTTTATTTTTTCATTTGACAAATGTTGTTTTGCTTCATATATTTTAGAATTACCCTCATAATTTGTAAGTTTAAATTTTGCATTTATTTCTTCCAATTTTTTTGCTGTGGAAATATTGCTTTTATAAATGCTTAAGGAAGTCTTGAATTGATGAATATGAGTATTATATGCTAATTGAGAACAATCATATAGTTTTTTTGAAAGATTATCTGATATTTGTAAATACATCCTATCTCTTGAAGCATATCTATCTTTTATATATGAAAAAAAATATGAAACCAAAGAACTAATTATAGCACCTGAAATAGTTCCTAGAATAAAGGTAAATGTTGGGCTAGTCATTATATTACTAATTATTTTTGCTATATCCACTTTACACCTCCTAATTATAATTATAACATTTTTTTAAATTAAAGAATATTTTTTTATACCTAACACATGAATTAATTATTGACAAATTGAAATCAAAAGCATACAATGTATTTAGAAATATTTCTAAATAGTTTGGTAGGTGATAAATTATGGGTATTACAGAAACACTAAAAGCCATATCTGATCCCGTGCGAAGAGAAATTTTAGAAATGTTAAAGACGGGAAAAAAATCAGCAGGTGAAATATCTACGCAATTCAATTTAACAGGTGCCACTGTGTCTTATCATTTATCGCAACTCAAAAAAAGTGGACTTGTGAGTGAAACAAGAATTAAAAATTACATTTATTATGAATTAAATATTTCCATATTTGAAGAATTACTTGTTTGGCTATATGGATTTGGAGGAACACATGAAAAAAAATAATATAATCTCTATTGTATGTAAAGTAGTACTATGTCTCTTACCTATTATCGTAGGTATCCTTTTATATGACAAAATTCCGGTTAAAGTAGCCGTGCATTTTAATCCAGTTGGGAATCCAGACAATTATGCCTCTAAAAATTTTGCATTATTTGGAATGCCTATCATTCTAGCATGTGGACAATTGTTACTCTCTATTCTTATATTGCATACACAGAAACAAATGAAAAATACGCCTAAATTATTAAAAATAACAGAGTGGATGATTCCTGTTATGACAATTTATATTTATTATTTAATGGTTTCCTATTCATTAAATAGTAGTTTTAATATTGGTAAAGGAAATTTATTGTTGGTAGGAACTATCTTCTGTATACTTGGAAATTACTTTCCTAAAATGAATTATACAGAAAATATGAATTATATCCATCCTAAACCTAAAGATGAAAAATCATTTCGGTTTATGATGAAAACCTTTGGATATAGTTTTCTTATCTTAGGAATTCTATTTATTATCTTAAGTATTTTTTATTAAATACCCACTCTATTAGAAAAGAGGTTTGAAATATGAATATGCACTTTGGTTTTTCTTATATAGGTTTGCTCTTCCTAGCCATGCTTATTATTCCCAATATAATGTGGATAAAAAATAAACCCAAAAATTATACTGTGGAAAAAGAAAATAAAATACTATCTTTACTTGAGAAAATAGGACAAATGTTGGTAACTTGTGCATCTCTTTTATTTAGTGACTTTAATATCCACACATTTTCCACATGGTCTTTATTTCTACTAGGTGCTTTTCTACTTATGCTTTTATATGAAGTCTACTGGGTACGCTATTTTAAAAGTAAGAAAACTCTAAAAGATTTCTACAGCAGTCTCATGGGAATTCCAGTAGCGGGTGCTACCCTACCCGTTCTAGCCTTCCTACTACTAGGTATTTATGGTAAAAATATCTTATTAATAATAGGAGTTTGTATTCTGGGAATTGGTCATATTGGTATTCATTTAAATCATTTGAAAGAAATAAAGAAAACAGATACCTTATAAACAACCCCTTATTTAAAATGAGTGGTTGTTTTTTTTATTGATATAATCGCATAAAATTCCTTATCACATAAAATGCTGTAAGGTGATATAAATGAATAACTACGAAAAAGCAATCAATAAAATAAAACAGGATCAAAAATTTATTTCTAAAATGACTCCCTGCCAAATTGTAGGACCCACTGGACCAATAGGACCTACAGGACCTTCAGGTAATAGCAATTTAACAAATTTAATAGATGGTAATAATGTAGGTGCTGTAAAAGGAATTGCAATATTAGATACTTATTTGATGGGGCAATCAGCCTTTGCTACGGGACTACAAACAGCGGCATCGGGTACCTATTCTTTTTCAGAAGGAAATTTAACAGTAGCATCTGGGCAAGAAGCACATGCAAAAGGATTTAGAACAACAGCATCTGGTAGAGCCTCTTATGCGGAAGGATCACGAACTGTAGCCTCTGGTAGTCCATCCCATGCCGAAGGGGTATTTTCAAAAGCCAGCGGTGTAGCATCTCATGCAGAAAACTTTGGAGCGGAAGCCACTGGCGATTATTCGCACGCCGAAGGTGACCAAACCATTGCATCAGGAGACATTTCTCATGCTGAAGGACTAGAAGTTTCTACCAATGGATTTGAAGGCTCACATATCATGGGAAAATTTGGAGAATCAGATACGGAATATTCTTGGTTTCTTGGCAATGGAATTTCTAATACAGCAAAAGGGTTAGCTGCTAAAATATTAAATGATGGCAATGCCTACATTGATGGAGCATGGAATACGGGTGGCGCTGACTACGGAGAAATGTTTGAAACCAGTAGTGGTGATACTATTGCGCCTGGATATTTTGTAACATTCGATTATAAAGATAAAATTAAAATTTGTGATCATAAAGACAAGTACATCTTGGGAGTAACAAGTGTACAATCTGGAATCATTGGAAATAACCAAGAGTTAAACTGGAAAAACAAATATGAAATAGATGAATGGGGCCAAACAATATATCACGAAGTGGAAGTTCCCCCTATTTTAGGTGAAAATGGTGAAATTGTCATACCCATTCGTAAACAAAGACAACCAAAGTTAAATCAAAATTGGAATTCTACCGTTTCTTATATTCCAAGAAGTAAAAGAAAAGAATGGATAACGGTTGGTCTTGTTGGAAAAATAAAGGTACGTGATGATGGAAGTTGCTTAGAAGGAAGCTATTGTCTTCCAAATCATGACGGAGTAGCAACAAAAGCAGACCATGGATATTATGTAGTGGAACGAATCAATTCTCATCAAATCACTATTATTTTAAAATAAAATTTGCTGAAGAAAAAGGATTGGATTTGAATACATTAAATGAAGAACAATTACAATACTTAGAAAGTTTATCATCAAAAAGCAAAAGGCGTTAAATACCACTTACAAACTAACTAGAAATAGTTGGTTTTATTGTGGAAAAATAAAAAAAACTTACCAAATTAGTAAATTTCTATTCTATATTAAGTTTTCCACATTATTTTATTTTTACTTTTGTTATAGTGGAAGGTCTGTCATCTTTTGCCAACTTAGAAACTTCTGTGGCATATTCCTCTTCCAAAAACTTTTCAATTTCTTCTGATGACAATCTTTGTATATCCTCATATAATGCATTTGGACTAAGATTACTTAAATCACTAATTTCTGATAAATCCTTATCCATAAATAAAAAATATCTATTTACAATTGTTAATAAGTCTTCATAAGAATAATTACTTCTATTAAAGTCTGTTGCTGGATATTCTAATTTTAAATTATTTGATATATCAAAATTCCTATTTTTATCACATATACTTTTTTTGACATAGATACGTCTTGTAAGTGGTTTTTTATCACACTCCTGGAAAATCAAATGTACCCCAGTCAGCAGTAAATGCTCATTGCCTATTAACCCTATTTGGTTTTTCCGAATTACCATACTATCTCTATTCATCAATTTGTTTTTACAAGTATCATATCTAGTAATAGTAACTGATAATTCTGTTATATCTAAAATAACTTGTGAAGCTTCCTCGTTATTTATAATCACTTTAGAAGTCCCTTCTGCATATTTTATATTACTTTTCTTATTCGTACCTTTTACTACAGGAAATTCTATATCTAAATGTATATCTTTCGTTAAATCTTCTAGTTCCTGAATAAACTGGGAATTATAGGCTAATGATGGTTTTACCTGGAATACAGTTACCAGTAAGTCTGGTAGAAAAGAATTTAAACGACTTGTTTTTTCATACATACCCACATGCCTCCCTCTTAATAGGCTTTATTATAGCATATAAGTATTAAAAAATAACTAAATTATGATATAATATCTCCAACAAGAACTTTTTATAGGAGGTAGAAAATGAGAGACCCAGAAAAAACAATCGGAAATATTATTGATAAACAGAAACTATGCTACGTAAGTTCTGTGGATAAAGACGGATTTCCAAATACAAAAGCCATGCTACAACCAAGAAAAAGAAATGGAATTAAAGAAATTTATTTTTCCACAAATACATCCTCTCTAAAAGTAGAATCCTTTAGGAACAATCCTAAAGCCTGTCTCTATTTTTGTGATTCAAGATTTTTTAGAGGACTTATGTTAAAAGGGACAATGGAAGTTATAGAAGACCAACCTATAAAAGATATGCTGTGGAAAACAGGAGATACCCTATATTATAAAAAGGGGAAAACAGATCCTGATTACTGTGTCTTAAAGTTCACAGCCATTTCTTTTAGATATTACAGTAATTTTAAATCAGAAGAACTTAATATAGAATAACTATACGATAAAAATATAAATATGTATAAAAAAAGGAGAATTATGATTTATGGAAAAATTTATATGTAAAATAGCAACACTCAATGAGGTGTATGAGAAATGGAACAAGAGAATCGAAGAACACCCAAACGATGCAAGATATATTGAATGGACAAAACAATTTGTAAACGGAATTAAAGATGGAACGAGAATTTGTTACTATGGAATGCTAGAAAATGAATCTATTGTAGAAACAACTGCTGTTGTGTCTATTAAAGATGAAGGCATGCAAAATAAAAGCAATTTAATTGATACAGATATGGCCTATTTAATGGCATTCAAGACAAATCCAGAATACCAAAACAAAGGATATTTTTCTATACTTTATCGTTTTATGGAAGAAGATTTAAGAAAAAAGGGATTTCAATATGCTGCTTTAGGAGTAGAACCAAGTGAAGTTAGAAATATGAAACTTTACTTTAATCTCGGCTATGACGAATATGTAAAAACAGATTATGAAGTTTACCCTGCTGAAAATGAAATTCTACCACCACAAAAAATATTGGTAAGTTACTATAAAAAGAAAATTAACTAATTTTATGAACAAAGAAAGAAACAAAAAAAGCATCAGATAAGGTGCTTTTTTTATGCTAATTCATAAAAAAAGAGTCATAAATATTTCATTAACTCTTTGTAAACATTTGTGTCCAATATAAATTACCATTACTATCTTTTGCAGCGCCAACACCTAATTGGTTATATGTTGCATTTAAGATATTTGCTCTATGCCCAGATGAATTCATCCATGAATTCATAACTTCAGCGGCTGTTCTTTGTCCACTTGCTATATTTTCTGCGGCTGCAGTAAATGATATTCCATAATTCCTAAGCATATCAAATGGTGTGCCATAGGTTGGTGAATTGTGATCAAAATAATTTTTATCAATAAAATCTTGTGATTTCATTCTTGCAATATTGCCAATTTCATTATTTTGTGAAAGTGCTGGTACTCCAGCTTTTTGTCTTTCAACATTTACCAAACGTACTACTTCTGTTTCTAATGCATTCATATCACTTGAACCTGATGATGGTGTACTTGGTGTACTTGGTGTACTTGGCGTACTTGGTGTACTTGGCGTACTTGGTGTACTTGGTGTACTTGGTGTACTTGGCGTACTTGGTGTACTTGGCGTACTTGGTGTACTTGGTGTACTTGGTGTACTTGGTGTACTTGGTGTACTTGGCGTACTTGGTGTACTTGGTGTACTTGGTGTACTTGGTGTACTTGGTGTGCTTGGCGTACCTGGAATATTTATTACCTGTCCTGGATAAATCAAGCTAGGATTCTTAATTTGTGGATTTGCTTTTTTTAAATTATTTAAACTCACTCCATATTTAGCTGCAATATACCACATTGTATCTCCATAGATTACTTTATGCGTAGATTGATTTGTATTCGTTTGATGACTCGGAATTATAATTGTTTGACCCGGAAAAATAAGATCTGGATTGCTTACATCAGGATTCGCTGCTAAAAGCTCCTGTATATCAAGACCATGATTAACTGCAATACGCCACATCGTATCTCCAAAGACAACAGTATAAGTATTCATAGTAACATCTCCCTTCTAATTACTTAATAAAATATACAATATATTATATGAGACTATAGTCATTTGGCTACCTATTATAGGATATTGCTTACTAAAAAATTATTATATAAAAAAAGAAAAAAGGCATAAACCTTTTATTTTTTACAATAGCTTTTAGAAACTTCTTTAGGATCCTCTATAATCCATTTTCCATTATCTATATCGTATTGCTCTTCCCTTGTAATAAAAGAAGGGTCCCTCTTTAAACACTCTTCGTTTTGTTCAAATTTAATAAACCCGGGATCTGGTAAAATATCTTCTTTTTCAGCTCTCAATTGCTCCATAAGCAATTTCCATTTATCTTTTAATGTCATGCTATCCTATACTCCTTTACATGGTTTATCTATTATATCATATTGGAAATAAAAGGCAATATGTATTTATTAAAATATAAAAAAAGAAAGAGAGACATTTTATTTACAAAAAGTAACATTCTCCAAAGACAAACATTTTACGACAAAAGTGTCAACAAATAAAAAAAGAGTGTAAATACATTATCTGTACTTTAACTCTTTTCTAACTTCTCTTTCCATATCTCTTTTCTTTATGGTTTCTCTCTTATCATAATTCTTTTTACCACGAGCAATTCCTACTAATATTTTAGCTCTATTTTTATGAAAGTATAACTTGATAGGAACCAATGTTAGGCCATCTAATTCAATAGATTGTTTGATTTTACGAATTTCTTTTTTATGTAATAATAGTTTTCTTGTTCTATTTTCTTCATGATTGAAACGGTTACCTTCTTCATACCTACTAATGTGCATTCCTAATAAAAAGACTTCCTCATTTTTTACAATTGCATAGCTATCTTTTAAATTGGCACTTCCTTTTCGGATTGATTTAATTTCTGTACCCATTAGAGCAATCCCTGCTTCATATGTATCTAATATTTCATAGTCATATCTTGCTTTACGATTATTGATTTCCATTTCATATCACCTCTTATCTATCTCTTAGAAAATTTTTTTAAAATTTAATCTAATTCTAAAATTTCTATTTCTTTTTCTTTTTTCTTTTTTTCATTTACCACTTCAAAGTCTACTGTTTTTGCATCTTTATTTGCATTTTTCACACGAATACGTACAGTATCTCCTAAACGGTACCCTTTTTTAGTTCTAACACCTATTAAAGCATATTTTGTTTCTTCGAAGATATAATGATCATCTCTTAAGTCATCTACACGAACAAGTCCTTCTACCAAATTAGGAAGTTCTACAAAGAATCCAAAGCTCATAACAGAACTAATCATACCTGTATATTCTTCTCCAATATGTTTCATCATGTATTCAGCCTTTTTCATGTCATTTACTTCTCTTTCGCACTCAATGGAACTTCTTTCTTTTATAGAAGAGTGCTGCGCAATGTAGACAAGTCTATTGTCCCAGTATTCAATCGTATCTTTATCTAATTGATTCTTAAATAAGTAAGTGCGAAGCAATCTATGAACCGTTGTATCTGGATATCTTCTAATAGGAGAAGTAAAATGTGTATAACATTTACTTGCCAATCCAAAGTGTCCTATATTGACTTTGTCATAAATAGCTTTTTGCATACTTCTTAGTAAAAGAGAAGATAAAATATGGAATTCTTTCTTTTCTTTCAATTCTTCTAGGATTTGTTGCATAGTAATTGGTGTGATTTCTTTAATATTTTGATGAATTTGATATCCCAATGTTTTAATAAAACTTAGGAAAGTTTCTATTTTTTCTTCATTTGGTTTACCATGCACACGATAGATAAAAGGAAGTTCCATGAAGTAAATATGAGATGCGACAGTTTCATTGGCTGCAATCATAAAGTCTTCAATTAATTTTTCTCCAGTTCCTCTTTCTCTTACTTTAACATCAATGGCTTCACCGTTTTCATCTACAATGATTTTAGCTTCATCAATATCAAAATCAATGTATCCTCTTTTTTCTTTATTCTTTCTGAGTAATTTAGCAATTTCTTCCATGATATAAAGTTTTTCTACAAATGGTTCATATCCTTCTGTAACTTGGTTTTTTTCTAAAATTAAATTAACTGCTGGATATGTCATTTGTTTTTGTGAGCGAATCACACTTTCAAAAATATCATAATCCACAACATTTCCTTTTTCATCAATTTCCATATTACATGACATAGCAAGTCTATCTACATTTGGATTTAAAGAACAGATTCCATTTGATAAAGTATGTGGAAGCATTGGAATAACACGGTCCGCTAAGTAAACAGAAGTACCTCTATCCATAGCTTCATCATCTAATTTAGAACCACTTTTAACATAATAACTAACATCGGCAATATGGACACCAAGTTCATAATGACCATTTTCTAGTTTTTTACAAGAAATGGCATCATCAATATCTTTTGTATCTGGTCCATCAATAGTAAAGATCATTTCTTGTCTTAAATCTTTACGCCCTTCCATCTCCTCTGCTTGTACTTCAAAAGGAAGTGCTTCTGTTTCTGCAATAACTTCTTCACTAAATTCATCGTTAATACCGTATTTATTTACAATCGATAAAATATCAACCCCTGGATCATTTTTATGACCAAGTATTTTTATAATACGGCCTTTATAATTGTTATCTTTTAATTTTTTTTCAATTTTGACTAGAACCTTATGTCCATCAACCGCACCTAGTGATAAAGAGGGATCAATCTCAATACCGATTTTCACTTTTGGATCGTCTAATTTAATATGTCCTTTGCCATCCTCTAAGTAGTATTCTCCTACCATCTGCTTAAAAGTACGTTCTGCGATACGGATAACGCGTCCTTCTAAATCAAAACCTTTTCTTGAAATGATTTCTACAACTACTTTATCTCCATGAATTGCATTGTTCATATTTTGGGCAGAAACGTAGACATCTTTATCCCCTTCAATATCAACAAAACCAAAGCCTTTTTTATTGGCTAGCATGTTTCCTAATTGTAGATTGCTGTTATTAAATAGCATATATTTATCTGTCTTTGTATGATAGACCTTTAATTCATTTTCTAATGCATTCAAAAGCTTCATAAGCTCTGTAAGCTCACCTGCTGATTGCAATCCTAATTTATCAAAAATTTCTTGTACAGAAAAAGCTCTATTTTCCATTTTTAATATATCTAATATTTTTTCTTCCATGTGGCACCTTCTATTCTATATACATTATAAAGGATATTTGTAAGAAATGCAAAAGAAAAAGAAGTCTTCTATACTTCTTTTGTAAAGTTATCTAAAAATCAAAAATGATACCATTAAAAATAAGGTCTCAAAAAGAAAAGATAAAAGGCCTAACATGAAAGGTCCAGTAAAACCCCTTTGATTGGCTTTCCTATAGCTATTTTTATTTATATGAGAAGGATCCACTATTGCAGGTTCTTCTTTATTTTCCATCAAGTTTTGTTTTAAAGAAATTAATTTTTCTAAATATTCTTGATAACTATCATTTTGATTTCTTTCTTTTAATGCTTCCATACTCATGACTCCCACTTCTTTATACCATTTCATTATAACATGCTTTTCTTTATTTGTCTGCCAAACAAGTGTTACTTTTTGCTAAAATAGAAACGTTTTTTTTACTCTATTTGTTCCATTTCTACATTGTTTACTTCTTCAAAACGTTTTGTTATTTTTGTTGTTGTTGTGTGGATATCTTTTACATCCCTACTTACTGCATCAATACTTCTAGAAAGTTTATCCCATCTGTCTTTATATCTTCTAAATTCTTCTGCCAATAAAGATAATTCTTTATGGATTATAGAGGCATATTTGTCTCTCTCTAGGTTTTTAATGATAACCTGGATTGTCGTTAGTGTACTAATTAAAGTGGTTGGTGATGTAATCCAAACTCTTCTTTTATAAGCATAATCGATTACATCTGTATGATAGGCTGAAACTTCCGCAAAAATGGCTTCTGCTGGTAGAAATAAAATAGCTTGGTCTGATGTAACACCTGGTATGATATATTTGTCAGCAATCGCATCAATATGCCTTTTCATATCCAATTTAAAACTTTTTTCTGCCTCCTTACGTGTATTTTCATTTTGATTTTTATCCACCATCAGTCTATAATGTTCTAAAGGGAACTTAGAATCAATGCCTATAAGACCTAAAGGTTCTGGGGCAAATAAAGCACAATCAACAACTGTACCATTTTTAAATGGATACTGCATGCGATAGATATGGTCATTTTTTTCACCAAAAACACTAACCATCAAATTTTGTAAATTGACTTCTCCAAAGATACCTCTTGTTTTCTTATCGGTCAAAACACTTTGCAGAGATACAATATCATTGGATAAAGAATCTATTTTTTTCTGTGCTTCATCTATTTTTGTCAATCTTTCTAAAACAGAAGTAAATGTTTTATTTGTTTTTTCAAAATTTTCATCTAAACGAGCATTTACTCTATCATTTATTTTTTGTAATTTTTCTTCCATTTTTTCATTTAAAAAGGTAAAATCTGTATGCATATCTCTACTTAAATCACTTTTAAATTCGCCCAGTTCTTTGATGACACCGACTTCTAACTTACCTAGTCTTTCTGTAATATCACTTTCATTTCCTTTTTTAAAAAGGGAAACAAGGACAAGCATTAAAATCAGTATCAATAAAATTATAATTATATATTCCATGTTTATTTCCTAACTTTCTACTTCTGGTGAAGGACTTGGGGTTGCGGTTACATCTGGGGTGGTTGTCGGTACCGGCGTCTTTGTAGGCACTGGAGTCACTGTTGGTTTGGGCGTAGCTACTGGCGTTGGTACTGGAGTAGCAGATGGATACTCAACATTTATATATGTACATTCCTCTTTATTCAGTAAAACACATTTTGTACATCTTACAATGGTATCTTCTGTATTGATAAGTGGCAATACCATCTCTACAATGCTTACTACAAAGAAAACAAGAACGCCTGCAATCATTCTAGATGCAAAAGCTGATTTTGTTTTTTTCATTTGTTCATCTGGTTTTCCCATGACAACTTTACCAAAATCAATCATTCCCATGACAATTAAAATAATAGGAACACCTATTTTAATAAGCATTTCTACTGTTCTTAATAAACTGACTACTTGATAAGGAATCCGTATATTTTCATCACATACCAAATAAGAATCATTCTGTGCCTCTTTTTGTTCAATATTGGTAATAATTTCACTGTTATCTAATATCCCTACACTATTATATATAGTATTGGGTACTGTTTTTCCTTGGGCCATGCTTGGAAATAAGACTAAAAAACAAATAAGTATAAAATAAAGCTTCTTCATCATATCACCTCTTACTTATTATAACATGTAAGTAGACGAAAAAAAAGAAGGATTATTAATTTTCCATAATCCAACTTTCATAACCACCTTTAATATTTACTACTTTATATCCCATCTTCTGTAAGTACATACAAGCCTGGACACTTTTTGTCCCCTTTTGACAGTACAGATAATAAGTATTTGTAAAATTTAAGTATTTTTTTGGTTCTATAATTAGTTTTTCAAAAGGCACATTGCTAGATCCTGGAATATGATTGTCATTGTATTTTTCAATCATTCTTAAATCTATAATGTTATTTTTGTCTTTTATTCTTGGTAATTCTTCAATTGTAATGCTTGATACCATCTTCATCACCTATTATAGTATATGAGATTTAAATTATTTGTATCATCAATCGTCTTCTTCATTGAAGAAGTCATCAAAGAATTGATCATCTGTTATATAATCGTCTATAGCTTCCACCTTTTCTGCCTTGTCTATAGATATTACAGGTTCTTCCTTTTTAGGTAGTATAGAAGGCATTGGTACTACAGGTGCTTCTACCACTGGTTTTTCTACAATAGGAGTCTTTACAGGACTCTCTATAACAACTGGTTTTTCTTCCTTTATAATAGGTACAATAGGAGTATCCATAGCAGGTTTAGTCTCTATAGGTGTAACCTTTGGAACTTCCATTTTTGGTATAACAGGTACAGTCTGTTTTTGTATAATAGATTCATTGTTAGGAACAATCGAAGGCATCACAGTTGGTTCTGCAGAAATTTGTTTTTCTTCTACCTCAACAGGTGCTTTTACTGGAACAGGTTGCACTGCTACAGCTTTTTTTTCTTGTTCCTTCTTCTCTTGCTCTTTCTTTAACTGTTCTTGTTTTTCTTCTTCTTCTAATTCAGCTATTTTGGCATCGATTCTTTTGATTAAATCATCTACATTAAATCCACCACTTGCATCTTTAGCAGGCATTGCATTCAAAGCAGGAGAAGCATTTGGTGTTGGTGCCGTAGGTTCTGATTTTGGAAGCAATCCTGAAAGCATTTCAGGCATTGGTGGCATTCCCATACCTTGCGGAGGCATACTATGATTTGCATTAGAATTAGGCATATTCCCCATAGGAGGCATGCTAGGCATTCCATTCCCAAATGGATTATTCATTCCGCCCATTGGAGGCATTGAAGAACCCAATAGTTCTCTCATTTTTGCTTCTTTTTTCTCTTCTACAACTTTTTTTAGATTAAAGATTTGTACTACTGTTTTTTCTCTTTTTGGATAACTTGCTTTAGGATATTGTTTTCCCCAATCCATTTCAAAATTTGGTGTCAAAGTCGTTTTAAAAGGCATCATACGGATACGGAGAACAATAATATCCCACATCTTAAGTCTTTGTAAATCACTTACGGTAACAAGTGGTGTAGAAGCTGTTTTATCTTTTTCACCGGATTTTACTTCTCCACACATTTTACTGATTTCCTCTAATGCTGATAACTCAGAACTGATTAGGTATACAATATTACCACAGTTTCCTTTAATGGTTTCTCCATTTTCCTTGCCATATACATCATATAGTTGGGCAAAGTTCTGGATAATAAAATTAAATCTTATATTTCTAGAACGTGCGGCAGTTACCATTGTTGTAACATCTTTAAGGGGTGGCATATTTGCAAACTCATCCAAAATAAAATTGGTACGGTGAGGAAGTTTTCCACCTGATTCTTGCGCTACTGAAATCAGTGTTTCATAGCATTGTTTTAGAAAGATAGTTACAAGAGAATGGTATGTTTTCTTTTCATCTTGAATAACGATAAAAACAGCTGTTTTTTTACGTCCAATATCTTTCATATCAAAATCACTATGAGATAACATTTCAGATAAATTATCTCTTGTTGCGAAAAGTTTTATCTTTTGTCTAAATACAGATAAAATAGATCCTTTGGTTTCATTAGGGGCATTGATTGTAGAAGATACATTGATATAAGCTGCAGAAGTTGGGTCTTTATAACTGAAGTACTCTTTCATATAGGTAGTACCCATAAATTTGTCTTCTCCAACAGTAGTCATTAAGTTAATACTATTTAAGTTGATTTGTTCTTCAGTCGCATCTTCAAACAATGCTTGTGAAAGTCCTGCAAAATAATCGGCAGAAGTTTTTTCCCAGAATGGATCTTGGTTTTTAGAAGATTCATCATATAAAATATTTAAAGCTAAATCGTCTAGAATTTCTGTTGCTTTATCTGTATTTCCTTCTTTATACAATTGATATGGTAAAGTAAGAGGGTTCCAAGATCTTCCTTGCTGTGGATCACGGAAGTTTAATAAGACAATATTATATCCTCTTTCTTTTAACATCTCCGCTGTTTCTTCATAGATTTCACCTTTTGGATCGGTAATAATCATAGATTCATCATGTTTTGATAAATTCTTTACCATCGGAAATACAGTTGTCTGTGTTTTACCAGCACCGGTAGAACCAATAATCAAATTGTGGTACCCACCATTATCTACCCAAACACCTTTTTTATTCATAATAATGGGAATTCCTCCTGCATCATTATGTTCTGCATATGGGTCTATTTTTATAAGTTCTTTTTTCATTTCCTTGTCAGTAGCCCATCTTGCATACCCTTTTTCTTTCTTGGCAGCACTACTAAATCCTACCCCTTTTTCTCTTTCAAAAAAGTGAGAGGAAACACTACTGATTAAGGCAATCAAAATACCAATAAAAACAACCATAGTAGGTGCGAAATATTCTTCTGAAAAAGCTGGAAATGGATTGAGTCCATGAAAGTTTCCAGTCGAAGCAAAAGAAGATAGATTTAGGACAACAAGTGCTGAAAAATAAAGAACAAAAATAGCAAATACACCAAAGATAATCCAGTCCTTTGAATCTGCTCTAAATTTTAATTTCATATGGTACCTCCTTAGCAACCTTTTAAGATTTCGTATTTGTTTTCTTGATTGTCATACATAGAATTACAAGTTCCTTTTTGACTAAAGTAACTGCAACTCATAATAAACTCATATTTTTTATCTTTATCTATATCAATAATACTATGTAAAGTAGGTCTACACATATCTTTAATCATATTTTCATATATGTCAATCCTTTTATACAGGTAATCAATGTGATTTTCCTCTATAATAAAGGACATTCCAAAGATAGAATCTGATTGTGTAACATCATTATTAAAAACATTTGTAATAACATAGATTGTTTCTTGTTTACCATCATTGTTTACATCCAATTTAGTTTTGGTACCACTGACTTTTTCAGCACTATACTTTATTTCATTTTCGTTCAGTACTTTTTGAATAATAGAAGTATCTTCTGTATCTATTTGTTCTTCATCATACTTAATAATATCTATATCCCTATTGCCACGGTACGCTAACATATTTCCTGTGTATTTTTGTGATATCTTTTTCTGATCAAAAAGATAGAATTTTTCATTATAAACTACATTAAATTTACCAAGAAATGTATTGTCATTATATACGTCAAAATCAAGATTATTATACGCTTTCGGATCTTTTACGTCAACCCATTCCCCGCCTGTGAATTGCCACCTTGTAGAGGGACTCACCATAAGGAAGGCCTCAAAGTGCTTATTACGAAATTCTTTAAGACCAAACATTAGAAATAAAATAACTAAATAAATACCTAGAATTATAAATAATATAACATATTTTTTCTTTCCTTCTTTTATCATAGCTTTCCTCCTTATGATACTTTATAGCAAATTGCCTGCATTTTAGAATCAAACCCATATACCTCGTTTAAATTGGTTCCATTTCCGCCGGGATCCATCATATAAACGGTGTCACCCTCTACTCTATCGATTGCCACATAGTGGCCACCTTGTCTAACATTGACTACAAGGTAACAACCATCTTTAAGCAAACTACGTATTTGGTCTGGAGCAGAGGCTCCGCCAACTGCGTATTCTGCGCTTATCAATCGAAATCTAGGAGCAAATTGACTAACATCCCAGTAGATAAGTCCACCCGATGTAAAGCCGCCATTCGCATTCATGGCCGTCACAAATGTTCCAGGATTAAAATCCGGGATACTAATTTCCACACCTGTTCTTGCCATTTGCATAGCAACAGATGTCATTGCACAACCGATAGAACATACGGAACCGCCTCCACCAACTGAAAGGTTAGACCATGGTGCATTGCATTGTTTCCAGTCTGCATAAGGACCTGCCGCTGCATTATTTGTGGCACAAGTCTTATTGCTACTACTGCCTGAACTTGAACAATTACTTTCTCCAATAGTAGATGCCCCATAAGGTCTATAAGAAGAATTGTAGTGCTCCATCAAAATTTCTGTATAATCTTTTCCGGTATTTGCAAGTTCTATCCATCTTCTCTGGTCTACATCTAAGTAACCAGCATTTATAACTGTTCCATCTCCACGTAATAAAAGTTTTCCCGCTGTCTGGGCAACCGCTGCACGAATTGGTGCATCTGCAGCAAGGGGTCCCTTATACTGACTTCCATTGCTACCAGAGTGTACCGTATTTCCTGTATTATTACCTGCTGCATAACAACCTTTATCGGGATCACAATATACTTGATCCTCTGTACAGTTTCTTAGCGATAAAATCCACTGTCCATCTTTTTCTTCAATGTTTGTCCCCGCACTACTTCCCATAGCGCCTGGTCTCGTCAAGGCATAACTTCTTGCGGCTGTAGCTTCTGTTTTTTGTGCTTCTGCTGGGGAATCAGGTCCTATTTCTGCATAGGTAACACCTAGTACATATTTTTCAAAGTCGACCAATTCTTCTCCTTCTATAGGAGTACCCCATCCTTCGTCAACACATTTCATAAGCCTTACTTTTACATTACTAATGTTTACACCGTCCAGATTGTAGGTACACGCACCACTTTGGGTACAAGATTCCTCTTCATCTTCTTCAAGGAAATATTTATACATAGAAGCATTTTCAATAATGTCTCTTGCAATGGCTCTAGCAGAAGATTCTGGATGTGCTTCATCTAGATAGTCTTTATATAAGGATGGAACAATATCATTTGCTAAATTGTCTTCAAAATAATCCAAATCGATATTGTTATCTTTTATCATAGATTTACAAATTTTGTTAATGGTCCACCTAGAAGTACGATATTTTTTCATTTCTTCTTTTGTAGCACTATTCTCTAAATCTTCAGTATCCTCATCTTCTGCATCTAATGAATTTTGATCCATTTGTAGGGATTCATCATATATTTGGTCATAATTACCACTATACATAAGGGTACTTAAGACCAATGACTTGTCAATTTTTATATTGTGTTTTTTTTCATAAGCTTCTACAACTTTGTTGATTCTTTCTTTAAAAGACTTTTGGGAATCATTTAACTTATCATCTTCTATGTGAAGACTTTTATCAGTACTAAACAAGCTAGTAATAGGTTCAAGCGTACCCATGATAACAAGAAATAGGAGAAAAGAAATGCCAGCGATAACACCGATACCTACATATATCTTCAATTTCATTTTACTTTTAATGAGTTTCGCAATAATGCCATCCTCTTCTTTATTTTCCACTCTATCACCACCTATTACCTCATATTAGAAAAAGAGAATTATAGACCGCCTCCGCCTCCGAAGGAATCTAATTCTTTCTCTGTTACAACTACATTAATACGCATACGTCTAGCACCACAAACAAAGAGTGCCTCTCCTTGATTGTATTTTTTAATACTATCTTTTTCATTTTCATTTAAGTCAATTAATTTAGATAAATCTTCTACTGCTTGTTTTCTAAGTCCCATAACAAGATAGTAAGAAGCATTATCAAAGATTGCTTTTCCTTGTGTAATAACACCCGGATCTGAAAAGTCAGAAGGCTGCTGCGTAATAATGATCGTTCCTGTATTATATTTACGAGCACGTCTTTGTACTTGTGCTGAGAGATCAGCACCTAAGGTGTTGTTCCCACTCAATAGAACGTGAGCTTCATCTACCATTAATATGGTATTGGTTTCTTTATCAAGTGTAAGACCCCATGCATACTTTAAAATGTTGAAAAATAAAGCATTTCTTACATTGGTATCTGCATTCATAATTTCTCTGATATTAAATACGACAAATTCACTTTGTGGTGCAATTGTTGTATAATCATCAAAATAGTATTTGAGTTCTTTTGTAAGAGGACGGATTTTAAGTTCCAATCTCTCCATAATATCTTTTTCATGTGTCTTTTCAGGCATTGCCATCAATCTACCTTTAATCGTTGCATAAACATCGGTAAAGGTTGGATAATCTTTTGAAGCATATCGAGAAAAATCTGTATTAAAATCAATACCAAATCTCTTATATGTATCTTGCACAACTTCACTGAAAAGGGTTAAAACGTCTTCCTCTATATCAGGTGAATAATATTTTATAAAAGCTTTAACCGTTTGTAACGTTCTTGTTAAAACCGTATAACCAAGTCCTTGTCTGATTTCATCTTCATCTGCATCCATGATAACTTCAAGTGGATTGATCATACCATATTCTCCACCTTTTCCAAGGTCGATGAAATCTCCACCAAACATTTTTGTCATCTCTTCAAGTTCGCCTTCTGGGTCAATTACAATAACCTTATAATCATTACGTAGGTTGTTTCTAAGTAACAATTTAGCTGCAGTTGATTTACCACTACCAGAAGTACCTAAAATAATCATATTGGCATTGTTTCTGTTTGGTTCTTTTTTAAGTTGATATAAGAACTGATTGAATAGAATAACACCACCAGAGAAGTCCACACCTAGAAGGGTTGATAAACCTGGGTCTTTGATACTATCAAAAATAAAGGGATACATAGCTGCAATTGTTGGAGAAGGAATTGGTGTTCCAATTCTGTCTTCGATATCTTGTTTTGGGAAAATAGGTAAAATAGATTTTAATACTTTTTCCTGTTCAAAACGAAGTGGTAATGCATTCATTTCCATAGCCATAAGGTAGTTTTTCATCTGTACCTTTTTCTGTATCAATTCTTCTTCTGAATCTGCTGTTATCATGATATGAAGTTGGAAATCATAAATTTTAGATTGACTAGAAGCAAGCATTTGAATAAATTGTTCTAACGATTCATAATCTTGTCTAATTCTTTCTTGAATTGTTTTATCATTTTCTTCTTGATATCTTTGTTTTAAATCAGCAATTTCTTTATTAATCATTTTACTAATAATACTAAATGGCATTGGAATATGTTTAATAACTATTTTATTTCCTGGCATATTGGTTATACTAGCTAAAAAGCCAGGACTGATATATTTTGGGAATGAAATAACTGTTAAAATCGTCGCATACTTATCACTAATTGAAAAAGATGCTGGTTTGAATTCTAGCCCTTTAGGCGCTATTTGTTTTTTTATATCCATTATCCAATCACCGCCCCAAATGAACTTGTTTGTCCACCATTTAAGAAGTTATCTAAAATCATTCTTAAATCATCATTGGTTACCTGGTATGCAGATAATCCTGCATTCGCAAAATTGGTAATCAATGTACGTACCTTTTTTTGTACCATATTAATATCTTTTTCTTTAAATAGTAAGAAATATTCTGTATCCACAATATTATTATTCATAAAGTCATTGGCTTTGTTGATGTCTTCCATAATCAATTTTCTTTTTGATTGATTTTGTACTTGATTATAAAGTAGTTGAAGTTGTGATAGGTAAACATTCAAATCAACAGGTCTATCTGCTGCCATAATCCAAAATTCATAATCAATCATATTGTATACATTTTTTAAATTACTAACAATCATTTCCTGCATATCTTGTTCTAGGATAAAGATATTTCTTGGTTGTATTTTAATCCCACATACTTTTTCCCCATTTTCTAAAATAATCATACCATTGGTTATATTTTTAATGGGTACAAAGTTATCCTCAGTGTACTTACTTTTGCTTGGTTTCTTCATCTAGCACACACCAACCTTTCCAGACAAATCGTTGTCTATTTGTAAAAAAATCTATTGCATTTTTAATAATGGTAATCATGTTGTGATAATTAGGAATCGGCAACACAAGAAACCCACATATTAAAGCTGGCATTAAAGCAAGTACTGCAATAGACAATTGCTCAACGGGAAGTGTTAATAATAACAAAGTTGTTATCCCCACTCCTGAACCAAATAATATTAAATCAAATGGCGTAAACAATCCAAAAATTAATAATGATTTTTTTGAATTGGCTGGTATTAAGAACCCCATATTCTATTCCTCCTCTTTTATTGTTTATTTACTTTTTCCCCATTCGGACCGTAGTCCTTTACAATATCTTTATATTTTTCTCTAGGAGATTCATCCTGATTAAACATTCTCTGTACATCTTTTTTCTCATCTTTCGCTGTACCCATTTTTCTATCAAGTTCTCCAACTTCATGTCTTGCGATTGTTTGTTCATCCATAGATCTTTGTAATTGTTCCATCTCACGGATATCATTTTCATAACTTTCAATTTCCGTTTGGGTTTTCATATAAGCACTATTTGGATTTGAGTATGCCGTATTATCTTGTACTGCTTTAATATAATCTTGATTAGTTAGACCATTTGCCTTTAGATAATCGCTTGTTGACATACCTGAGTTATTTAAATCACTTAAAAGCTTTTGGGCTGCACTATACTCCTGCTTAGCTTTAACAAAAGCTGGTGTTTTAGCACTGTTTATTTTGCTTTGTCTTGCACTTGATTCACCACTTAAATCTGCGGTATTAATACCTCTTTTTTGTAATGATTCAGTTAGAGAATTGGTACGATGTGAAAGCATACTTAATTTTGTTTCTGCTTGGTTTTTTGCATCTCCAATATTCTTTATAACGCCACCGACAGCATCTACTCTTTTTTTACCACCAATACCTTGAATTATTCTTCCCATTGACATGTGAGAATATTCTTTTCCTGTAAAATTTTTATAAGCAGAATCCATTGCTTTATTAAAGCCACCTAGTCCATCTTTTCCTCTACTTTTAAAACCAGTGGCTGCTCCACCAAATATACCACTGGCAAGTCCTCTTCCGATGGCATTGGAATCCATACCTGCTTTAAGTCCTGCAAATCCTCCACCAACTGCACCTATACCAGCACCTAATATACTTCCTGCTACACCGGCTGCAATAGGAGAACCTTTCAGTGGGTTAAGTGAGAATTTACCATCTAGCTTAACACCAAAAATGGATTCAATTAATTTTGGTAACTCACTTGCAAACATTAGGGCACCAATGATAATGAATAGGGTAACCATTGGACCTACTGTAAGTGTTTCTGTTCCACCTTCTGCACCAATTGGTGCGTAATACCTAATTCCATTAGATCTTGTAACCAATGTAATAACAAAAATTGCAAAATAAATGGCTGCTAATCTAACAAATAATCCAACATATGTAGAAATACATGCTTTCACCCAACCATCAAAACTCTTAGCCTTTGCCTTAGTATCCATTAAAGAAATAACGGGAATTGGGGCAATCAATTCTAAAAATCCTAATTTAACAGTACGAAGAGCAATTTGAAAACAGAATATTAGTAAAATCCAAACCACAGCAAGTCCACCAATAAGTGAAATAATGATCTTATAGTCAAACACAAATTCACCATCACTTGTTTTGGACTTGATTATATCATCAGATAACAAACTTTTAACACTTTTTTGTGTATAAGCCCTTTCATAGGTTACAACCATTTTTTTCTTGTCTTCATCGCTACCTTTGGCATTATCCACAATTGCTTGCGCACATGTTCCATTTAATTTGTACATGTAATCGCCTTCAAATTCTTCTGCCTTATCTTGATCTTCATAGCTTGTATCTTTTAGTGCATCATCTAAAACAAAGTTTGATTCTTCTTCTGTACAAATATCTTCACTTGGATAAATAAATGCATTCAAAACAGAAAAAGCCATATTTCTAGAAGCATTTCTAACTTGTAATGCCTCTGAATAAGATTCTCCATCTACACCTAAAATGAGTTCTTGTAAAACATTTTCCTGTAAAATAGCCTTTTGTATTCTTTTTGACATAGGAAAAATGACGGTTGGAACTGCAATCAACAATACTAAAGATACAATAATATTGATAACAAGTTTTTTACCACCGGTTTTAGAATCACTCATAGCATCTGGATTTACTACATAATTTATAAATGAAAAAATAAGTTTAAATGCCATTAAAATACCAAGTAGGGCATACACTCTAGTCGCAAATGCCTGAATGGTATCGTAATTAAAGATTTCTACGTTGGCAATTTTCATAAGTAATTCATATACTTTAGCCAAAAATCCATAAACAGCACCATCTAACATAGCAAGGATTGATCTGAAAAACACCATATTTATACCCTCCAATATATATTAAAATTCTTAGATTTTATATCTATATCATTATAACATAAAAAGAACAAATTACAAAGATTTTGAAACAAAAAAAGATATTAATTATCTTTAATATCTTTTTACTTTATCTCTTTTAGTTATTTGGATTCGCTGGTTCACAATCATTTGAAGCTGGGTCAGCATTAATGAAACAGTTAATACAACCAAGTGAATTACTCTCTCCAATTACGCTAAGTACCAATTTAACAACAGCAACAATGAAGAATACAATAACGGCAGCTAGTAAACGTTTGATAAACGTTTGTTGTCCCTTTTTGATTTCATCATCTTTTTGTGCCATAACAGCTTTTCCTAAATCAACCATACCCATTACAATTAAGATAATTGGTACACCAATTTGAATAATCATAATAACAGATGATACAATGTTAGGTAAAATACCTTGGAATGTAAAGGTGCCTCCACCACAACTATAATCACTATCTTTTGTTAGTGCTAATAAGTTAAATAAGTTTGCCATAATAACCTCCTCTAATAATACAATATTACTTCATTTTTTTACCTTTGTCAAGATATCCTTAAAAATATGTAAAGTAAAATATTAAATGATAGAAAAACCCTTTTCTTCTTTTTGTATATACTAGTAGTAGGTGGTATTATGAATCGAAATTGGTGGTGCGGTCGTGGAAAATGGTTCGGCTGTTTATTGTTTTTTTCCGTTATTTTAGTTTATCAGTTTATTTTAACTTTACTTTTTATTAGTAGATTTAATTTATTTTTGCTATTTCTCTTCATGTGCATCGTTTTCTTTGCCTTTTTCCGTATTATATGGTGAAATAATAAATTCTGTTTTATAGAGAAAGTCTATTTTTTCACTAATCATTTTACATCTTGCGTATTCGCTTTCTCTTTCTTCTAATTTATCAGGCAAAGCCATTAAAATAAAAAGTAACTTTCTTTCTTCATCCTGTAAAGGATATTTTTTTTCGTAATAAGCTAATAATTCATAAAAATCAAAGTCTAAACCATGTCTTTTATATAGTTTGTAAAAATCAAAAATAGGTATATCTATTTTTGATTTTTTCCAGTTGATAAAATAAGATTTTTCATTTCTGATAAAGTGGTCTAAAGATAAATTGTTATGCAAAACAACACGTCGCATTGTTCTCTTTTCTTTTATCATTTCATACCAAGATTCAATTTCTGCTTCCGCATAATATAAAGCGGATAGTATCTTGGTAATATTTAGCGCTAATAAATATTCTGATGGACTCATAAATATTTTGGTTTCTACTAGGGTAATTTGATCTGTATAATAAGTTCTTAAATGTTCAATATTCCCTTTTACATCTTCATAAATTTCTTTATAATCATCTTCTGTAACTTCACTATAATGGGTTGTCTTACTATGGAGCAAAGAAAGAAGATCAACCAAGTCAAACATTTTCTGATCTTCTGGTATATGAGAGCCCTCTATATAAGGGACAATTTCATAATCAGCGTCCCTTTCTAAAGTAGCTTCGGGATAATAGGAAAAATTTCTGGATTTTAAATATTCAAAAATTTCATTTTTATCTTCTCTGCCTATCTCTTTTATAACATAGTTTCCTTCATCGGTATAGACAATAACAGCTTTTCCTTTATATTCGATTTTTTTAGGTTTTAGATGATATTTTTCTAGAACTTCATTATATTTTTTCACTGTATATACAAGGTATAATTAACTTATCACCCTTTTTAATTTCATTTAAGTTATTGTATTTTTCTAGATTTTCTTTACTAATACTGTATTTTACAATAATAGAGTCTAACGTATCTTCATCTCTTACAATGTATACACGGTATGTTGCTGAAGAACTTGCTTTTCCCATATCATCAAATACGGAAGATATTTCTTCTCTTGTTTCTACGTTTTCAATATTTGTAGAAACAGGAACGCTTATATCCTCTCTTTCTTCCTCTACTTTTTCATCTATTTCTGTAAATGTATCATTCTCTGTTACCAATGTTTCATTTTCTTCTATCATGTCTCTATCCCTTTCTTTCTCCGCTTCCTTCTCAGCTTCTGCTAAAACATCTTCTAAAGGTGTAACTTCAATATTACGCACAAATTCTACTTCTTTTTGTTTTTCTTCTATTTTATTGACCAAAACATCAATATTAACAAGTAAAGTATCATTGTTAACTACCTCATAGTAAAAGTCATCAATATCAATTTCTGTATGTGTAATATCGTATTTCTCATCTAAATGAATATCAAATGGTAAATGAAAAGAAAAATGATCAATTACACTACTGGTATCTACAACTTTATATTCTCCACTAACTAAAAATTCTCCTGTGATAAGATTATTTTCTTCTTTATGGAGTGAGTGTTCTAAAGAAATACTAGTAATTTCGGAAACATTTTCTTTAAAACGGGTTTCTTTTTTAAATGGTATTATTTTTTGCATACTCTTTTCCTCCTTACTAAACTGTATGCAAAAAAAAGAGAACTATGCGCTCTTTTGTAGAGGTAAATTTCCCTTTTTTATTTTATTATTTAAAAACAAATCTGTATAAATATTTTGATATGTTTGTACCCAAATGCATTCTATTTTTTCTAATATACTTGCTGGTAATTCTTTGACTTCTTTTTGCTGACATCTAGGAAGATACATTTTGGTGATTCCGCCTTCATAGGCTGCTAACACCTTTTGTTTGATTTTCCCTACTGGCATAATTTGCCCTCTTAATGTCATCTCTCCTGTAAGTGCTGTATGAGAGGATACTTTCTGCCCTGTAAAAGCAGAGAGCAAAGCGGTTGTAAGAACGGTTCCTGCAGAAGGTCCATCTTTATAAACAGCTCCATTTGGAATATGAATATGAATATCATTTTTACACATTTTGTCGTAGTCTATATGAAAATGTTTGGCATTCTTCTTTAGGTAAGAAAGGGCTACCATAGCACTTTCTTTTAAAGTGTCTCCAAGGGTTCCCGTAAGAATAAGATTGCCTTCTCCCTTATAATATGTAACTTCAATTGGAAAAATGCTGCCGCCATAAGAAGTGTATCCCATACCATATACAGTCCCTATTTGGTTTCTTTCTTTATTGCTTTCACTTGGATATAAAGGTTTTCCTAAGTAACGATATAGATTTCTTTCTTCAATATGATATTTACTTCTACCTGTTTTGTATAAAACCATATCTGTTACAATGTGACGAATAATTTCTGTTATTTTTCTTTCTAAAGAACGAACGCCTACTTCTCTTGTATATTCCCGAATCATTTTGGTAAGGGTTGCTTCTGTAAAAATAAAACGTTCTGTATTCATTTTGTAATTGTTACATACAGAAGGAATTAAGTATTTTTTAGCAATTTCTATTTTTTCTAATTCTGTATATCCTTCTACTTCAATAATTTCTAATCTGTCTTTTATCTCTTCAGGAATTTCATCCATACTATTGGCTGTTGTAATAAAGAATACAGAAGATAAATCTATTTCTTCTTCAATATAATGATCTGTAAAATATTTATTTTGTACAGGATCTAATACATCAAGTAAAGCACTCATAGGATCCCCTTTGGCTCCTTTGACCATTTTATCAATTTCGTCAATTAGGAAAACAGGATTCATGGTTTTGGCCTTTTTCAAGAGTTGAACAATTCTTCCAGGTCTTGCTCCCATATAAGTACGTCTATGTCCTAAAATTTCTCCTTCATCCGTCATACCACCTACTGACATTTTTACGAAACTTCTTCCCATAGCGCCTGCGATACTAAAGGCAAGAGAAGTTTTTCCTACACCCGCTGGACCTACTAAACAGATAATAGGACTTTTGAATTCTGGATTCATTTGTTTACTTGCTAAAAATTCAATAATACGATCTTTGATATGGACTAAATCATAGTGTGTTTCATCTAGTTTTTTTCGTACCTCTAATAAATTTGTACAGTCTTCTGTATATTGATTCCAAGGAAGGGATAGGACGTTTTCTATATAGTTATACGTAATGCCTGCTTCAGGGGATAATGGAGAATAGGATAGGTAACGACCTATTTCTGTTTCTACCTTTTGCGCAATGTCTTCTGGCAGTTGTGCGTTGTTTACTCTCTCTCTCAGTTTTTCTATTTCTTCATTTTTACTGTCTGTTTCGCCAATTTCTTCTTTTAATAAACGTATTTTTTCTTTTACCATATATTCTTTTTCTGCATTTTGTACATTTTTTTCAAGTTGTACAGCAATTTTAGTATCAATATTGGTTTTTAGTTTCTCTTTTTCGATATCCTCTAAAAGAAATTGCATACGTATTTTAGGATCATTTTCACTGACATATTTTTCAATATATGAAGATGGTAGAATTTGGATAGTGGCAACATCTAAAAGAACTTCTAATGTTTCTATCTTTTCCATTTTATGTAGAATTGCATTACTAACAGTAGGTACTTTATCTATATATTCTCTTATATGTTTTTTGACATTTTTGACATATTCTTTTTCTTTTTCTTCTGAAATCTTCACTTTTTTATTTTTTTCGATAATCGTTTCTAATATTTCGTTTTCACGGCTTAAATATTCTAAAATAGTAGCACGTTCCTTACCTACAATGACAATTTGCATATTCCCATTTGGTAAAAGTTTTTTTTCGGTAATTTTAGAGATAGTCCCCCATTTAGGAAGGTCTTTTGTTTTTGCATTCTTTTTGGTTGCAAGTAAAATATAATTTTTATGAAAAAAACTAGCTGTATTGATAATATCTTTACTTTCTTCATTATCAATCTCTAACTTTAATTCTGTATAAGGTAGGAAAGAAGAACCCTTTAGAAGTATTATTGGTAAATTCATCTTCATTATTACGACCTCCGTCCAAATTTGATTTTTATTATAGTACAAAAGAAAAGAAAAGTCTATCACTTTTCTTACAAATTTAAAATATTTGCGATTTCTTTTTCTTTTAAGAAATTATAACGTAAATTCGTTACGCCAGCCTTCTTGATTTCTTCTATATTTTCTTTAAAAGAAGGTTCATAATGATAGAGAATATTATAATTTTCTTTTTCTAAAATCGGATATTTATTTCCAAAACGGTCTATTAAATTTCCATCTTTTATATGGTGTGCTTTTAACGGGTTGTATTTAAGAAGCATCGCTTCTACTGTTCCATAGACAATACATTCTGTATTAGGTGCGTGTTGGTACCTTTCTTTGTAAGCTTTTAGCATCTTTTCTATTTGATACAGATTTAGTTCATGAGAAAGGGTAACTCTTTGTGATCCTAAAAGATGCAGAAGATAAATGGTGTAAGAATTTACAACGCCAAAGGAAGCATCTGTATAGCTTTTTTTATAAGAATAAAGACTTCCGACTTCACTGATAAGTGGTATTGTATTGCATTCTGGATAGTGTCTCATAACACCTGGTAATTTTAGAAATACCTTAGGATCTTTTAATTTTGTATATAAGAATGGTTCTGCATATATATAATTTACTTTATCTTTCACTTGTTCATACTGCATTTCATTCTGCACAAAAGCACCTATTTGTTCTTCTATCTTTACTTTTATATCGGGTACTTTATAGATTTGTTTGTTTACTACTTTTCTTATCAAGCGTTTTTCTTCTAATAAAGAGATAGCTTTTCTTCTAAGTGTATTCAGTTCTACTACAGGTACAAAAAGTGGGGTATTCAGTTCTACAGTACATTTTTCACAAGTATATACCGTGCTTCCTAATTTACAAATGCTTTTTTGAATCATTTCTTTTGTGGTAGGTACCTTTTCTGCTTTTTCAATGATAGAATCGCTATCAACCTCTACCTGGTATATACCTTCCTTAAAAATCAAGTGCATTCTTTCATTTTCTTTAAGTGTAATATGGGCTTCTATATTTACTTTACGATTCTCTTGTTTGATTTCATTTCTTATCGTTTGTAGTTGTTTAAAGTCTGTTGTTTTGATAACAAGGTCTCCTTTAGAAACCGTTCCTTTAATAGGAATTGTTACTTTGCCACCCTCTGCAGATGGTACAGAATTGCCTTTTTGATAAAGAACCGATACGGTAAGTCCTACATCCTTTTTATCATTTAAAATACGGATTCCATCTTGCCTAGATAAGGTTTCTTCTAAAGCTATCGTTACCTTATGGTTATTTTGTTCTATTACTTTGCCTATTTGAATCCCCATATGATTGGGCCTATCAGGATGAACGATTTTATCATTTTGTTCATGAAACAAGTAACCTTTTGTAAAGTTTCGATTGAATAGTTTCTTGAGTTCTAAAATATCATTTTCTGAAATAGATACTTTTCCTTCTTTATAATATGTATCAATGGCTTTTCTATATAACTGCGTTACTTTATAAACATATTCTGGTCTTTTCATACGACCTTCTATTTTAAGACTACTGATTCCTGATTCAATAAAAGCACCTATATAAGGTAAGGTATTTAAATCCTTGGTACTTAATAAGTATCCTTCATCTATTTTTTTTCCATCTTCTGTACAAAGAGAGTACATTTGCCTGCAGCACTGTGCACAAGTGCCTCTATTTCCACTTCTTCCACCAAGTAAAGAACTCATAAGACACTGGCCTGAATAACTCATACATAAAGCACCATGTCCAAAAACTTCTAATTCAATATTGCTGTTCTTTTTGATTTCTTGAATGGTATCTATATCTACTTCACGAGCAAGTACTGCTCTTTTAAGTCCTAAACTTTCCGCAAATAAAACACCTTCTAAAGTATGTGTATGCATTTGTGTAGAAGCATGAACCTCTAAATCTGGATAGATGGTTCTTACAAGATGAATCATTCCTAAATCTTGCATAATGACAGCATCGACATGCATGCCTACAAGTGCATCTATATATTTTTCAAAAGCTTTTACTTCATTTTCATAAATAAGTATATTGACAGTTACATATACCTTTACTCCATATAAATGGGCAAAAGAGATTGCTTCTTTGAGTTCATCTAAAGAAAAATTTCCTGCAAAAGAACGGGCTCCAAAAAATTTACCTCCAACGTAAACTGCGTCACAACCTCCATAAATTGCTGCTTTTAAAGATTCCATATTGCCTGCTGGCGCTAATAATTCTATTTTTTTCATGCACTTCACCAAAGGTATTATAACACATTTTTATTTTTTCTCAGAAAGATGTGATTTAAGAGTCGTAATTTTATATCCTTTTTCTTCTGTAAAGGAAATAATACTAGGCAATTCTTTTATAACCTTTTGGGTTACATTAAAAGAAACAATAGAGCCAGCTTTTATATCCTTTTTTATAGTACTATAAGGTGATTCCTCTATCTTTAAACTAGGTATAATTGTATAATTTTTATACATAGAACAAGTATCTAAAATAAGTTTATTTTCTTTTTCAGCGTAGCAGTAACTGAATTTTTTATGTGTCAATTTCTTCATAATGGTATCCATCCATATAAAAGAACTATCATCATAATCTAAATGATAACTAAGATTTCCAAGATCATGTCCTTCTTTTACTAATGTATTTATCATATCATTGTTGTTTTCAAACCAATTTCCATCTATAAAGAAGTTTATTTTTATTTTTTTTATAGTAGCGATATTTAATAGTTCCTTAATATCTTTTACAGTTGTATTTTTATCGATTAGAAAAATAAAGCTAACCATTTTCTTTTGTGGATTGCCACCTACTATATATTTTTGATAATTTTTTGAAAAACGAACTTTTGGATAAACATCCTTATATTCTAATAAACTTTCATCAAAATGATCTACTCTTTTCATATTGAGATAACTTTTATTAATATCAACTTCTCTTCCTAAAAGCCCTGGTACCATCCCATTTTTTATTAAAACAGATTCTACAGGTTTTTCTTCGTAACGACCTTTAACTTCTTTAATTGCGACCATTACTTCATCCATTTCCTTCATAACTGATGTGGTTTTTTCTGTACAGAAAAAGACAAATACAAGCAGTGAAAGAATCCCAGCTGCTCTAAAAAGGTTCTTCATTTTTATCACCTAATAAAAGATATGAAGAAATAAGTGAGTTATGCGTACTAGGAAAATCATTATTTCTTTTTACAAAAAAAATCAGATTGGGCAATCTGTTATAACAAAAGCCCTTTCTGATTTATAATCTTCTTTGAATAAATTTTTGACCAAAATACCATAGAAGGAAGGTAGTGCCACCTGCTATCCCTACTACTAAAACGAGAAGGATAATACTATTTCCCTTAGAAGGTGTTGAAACCTGTTTGGTTATTTTGGATGCTTGAAATAAAATTTCCTTTGTTTGTGCATTATATTTTGTAATTTTCCAAATATAAGTGTTTCCATCAACCCTGTCTGCATTGTTTTGAAGGACTCTATTGTCCGTAGTAATAGAAACCTCTGCCCCTTCACTCGTAAGTCTATTTTCCATACCTTTTAACAAACCACCTTGTAGTTTAATAAAAATATAGTCTTTGGTATTTACATAAACTGGATATTTAAAGTATTGTAGGGCAAGGGCATTCTTAAAGTTTTCTACATCATGGTCATAAGTAAGCGTAAGTATATTTTTATCTCCACTTTTTACTATCTTTTTTTGATATAGAGTTGCTTCTGTTTGTTCTTTGTAAGCATAGTAACTGGTATTTTCTATATCAGTTTCATGATCATCACCTTGTGAGTTTGTCTTTAAACTATCGAGAGTAAAAGTAACTTTTTCCCTTATTTTTTCACCATCTATGGTCATTTGATACTTAGGTGTACATCCGGTCATAAAAAGTGCAAGTATGAGAATTGTAATGATTGTCTTTTTTTTCTTCATATTTCCTCCTACTTAAGATCCTTTAATGGCTTTGGCTATATCCTTGGCAATTTTTTCTTGATTATTTTTGTATCTACCCATAGCTACTGCATTGTCATAAAATTCTACTTCTATATAGGTTGTATCTATTCCTTTTTGATTTTGGAAGAAATTCCAGTTTCCTAGTGTACCTCCACTAAATCCTTGTATCTGTCTATTATATCCAGTATAAGAAGATACTTTATCTAAAATGCTTTTTCCTATTGAGGATACTTTTTCTGTTTCTCCTCCATTCGTAATAAGTTCTGTCCCATAAGCACCACTGCCTGCGGCATTAAAGTGAATTTCGATAACATGGCTAAAAGTAGACCAGTATCCTTCGTTTTCTAAAGTTTGGAATGCTGCTGCATATCCTCCACTACCACTTCTTGCGCAAAGGAAAGATGCTTCCATGGCTTCACTATCAGTGTCTCCAGTAAGAAGTTGATTTGCAATAACAGCATTGATGTCTTCTGCTAATAAGGCCTTTTTTAGAGAAAGCGCTAACGAACGTGTTTCTGTTTCTTCCGCATAACCACTTGACGTCTTTCCACGACAATCGTTACAACTATCACATTCTGGACTTGATGCGTGCCCTGCAATAATCAAAACACCACCACCATTTTTATCAGAATTACTGGCAAAATTTATAGTTTTTCTAAGAGCAAGTGCAATCGCATCTTTTTGTTGGCTGGTTAATTGTCTAGCAAGATCTTCTGCTTCTGCCTCCGCCTTAGAAACTTCTTGTTCTTGTATTTCTAAAGCCTTGATATGTTCTTCATTGGCATTGATCCAACAATCTGTAGACTGGAGCCCGGCTTCTCCCAAAAGAGAAAGCGCTGTATTTAAAATGACAGGTACTAAGAAAACAATGACAGCCGCTAAAAAACGATTGATTATTTTTTTTATAATTTGCGGTGTTTTATCCATAGCAGATACAATTAATTTTACAATATCTATCATAGCAAAAACAATTAGAATGATAGGAGCCGCTATCTGAATAATTTGTAGCATATTTTTAACAAGTAAAATAATTTTTAAAACACCTGATGCATCACATTGTAACACCCTATCACCTACTATCTATGCACATTATATCATGAATATAAGAAGTGTGTAAACTTATTTAACATCTTCATTCAGTGGTTCTAATTCTTTTAAAATAAACTTTCCATTATGACGAATTAAGACATCATCAAAATAGATATCTCCTCCTCCATACTCTTCTCTTTGAATCAGTACCATGTCCCAGTGGACAGAAGATTCATTTCCATTATATGCTTCTTTGTAGGCAGCACCTGGTGTAAAATGAATGCTTCCTATAATTTTTTCATCAAATAAAATATCACCCATAGGTTCTCTGATATAAGGATTGAGTCCAAAGGCAAATTCTCCTACATATCTACTGCCTTCATCGGTATCAAAAATTTCATTTAACTTTTCATTGTCATCTTGACAGGTTGCCTTTACAATTTTTCCTTTTTCAAAAGTCAACGAGACATTGTGGTATACATCCCCTCTATAAGGAGAAGGAGTATTGTATGTAATGGTTCCTTCAATACTGTCTTTTACAGGTGCGGTAAAAATTTCTCCATCTGGAATATTGGATTCACCCATGCATGGTATGGCTGGAATGTCTTTAATCGAAAAGGTAATATCTGTATCTTTTCCTGTGACTCTTACCTTATCTGTTTTTTCCATCAATTTTTTTAAAGGTTCTATTTTTTCTTTCATTTCTGCATAATTATAAACCATTGTTTTAAATGCATATTCATAGAATTCTTCATAAGGCATTTTGGCTTTATACGCATCTATAATAGAAGGGTAATTGAGCAGTACCCATTTTCTTTCATTGGTTCTTATATCACTAAGTGCTCTTGTCGCTTTTCCTATTTTAGCACGTACTTCGGCAGGTACATGTCTCTCTTCATACTCATTTCCATTATAAAAGATGGTAATAAAACTATCATAATGTTCTACTTCAAATTCTTTTCTTACTTTGATTTCATCAATACAATTGTCTTTTGTATTTTCAAGTAAGATAGCATTTACATCCGCATCTACTCTTTTGGTAAAGGGAATGCCTTTTTTAGAAACAATTTCTTTAATTAAATATTTGACTAAATTTTTACTACTATCATCCATATACGTAATTAAAACTCTTTCGTTTTCTTCTACTTTTAATGAATAATTAACAACGGTCTTACTTAATTTTTCTTCCATATTTTCACTCTTTCCTATTTTTATCATATATATACAATGAAAGGAGTTTTTTTATGTATCCAAATTATACAAGTATAAATCCAAATACAGTTCCTTCCTATCAACAAAATAGAGTCCCAGCTACCCCTTACATGGGCTCTAATACTTCTATGCAAAATGTAGGCACTGATGACCGTTTTATCGCTGGCGGTTTTCTTGCTCCATTTCTTTTAGGTGGTATTACTGGAGGACTTTTAGCACCTGCCTTTTATAATAACGGTGGGGGAGGATATGGTAGACCTGTTTATAACACCTATTATTATCCAAATCAACCCTATTATTATTATGGGCCTTATTACCGTTAGGTATTCAAAAGCTAGTTTCTTATAAGAAGCTAGTTTTTTTGTAACATTCTCCAAAGACTGACATTTTTCTTAAATATGTAAAGTATTTTATAAAAAAAGAAGCTTATTTTGCTTCTTCTGTTGCTCTTGTTTCTCTAATAACCGTTACTTTGATAGTACCCGGATATTGTAAAGACTCTTCAATCTTATTTTTAATATCACGCGCTACTTTATAGCTTGTTACGTCATCTACTTCATCTGGTTTTACAATGACTCTAAGTTCTCTACCTGCTTGGACAGCAAAACTCTTATCAATGCCTTCCATACCGTTTGCGATGGCTTCTAGATCTTGTAATCTTTTTACATAATTTTCTAATGAATCATTACGTGCACCAGGTCTTGATGCAGATAAAGTATCTGCGATCGCAACGATTTCAGAAATAATGCTTGTTGCTTCTTTATCTCCATGATGAGATTCGATTGCATTAATGACTGTATCATTTTCTCTATAACGTCTTGCAAGATCAGCTCCGATACTCACATGGCTGCCTTCCATTTCATGATCCACAGCTTTCCCTATATCATGTAGAAGTCCTGCTCTTTTGGCAAGCACAACATTTTCCCCCATTTCAGAAGCCATAATACCTGATAAGTAAGCCACTTCAATGGAATGTTTTAAAGCATTTTGCCCATAGCTTGTTCTAAAGTGAAGTCTACCAATTAATTCAACAAGTTCTGGATCTACTTTGGTAATACCTAATTCAAATAAGGCACTATCTCCATATTCCATTACTTTTGCTTTAATATCTTTAGAGGTTTTATCGTATACTTCCTCTATTCTTGTTGGATGAATTCTTCCATCTTTAATAAGGGTTTCAATTGTAATTCTTGCGATTTCTCTACGGTAAGGATCAAAACTTGATAAAACAATAGCTTCGGGTGTATCATCAATAATTAAATCAACGCCTGTAACTGCTTCTATCGTTCTAATATTTCTTCCTTCTCTACCAATGATACGACCTTTCATATCATCACTAGGAAGATTGACTACCGTTACTGTTTGATCATTTACTACATCTCCTGCATACTTTTGCATGCTTGAGACAAGAAGTGATTTTGACTTTTTATCTACTTCTAATTTTGCTTCTGCTTCTCTATCTTTAATATAAGCAGCGATTTCTAAATGCATCATTTCTTCTATTTTTTTTAAGACAAGCTCTCTGGCTTCTTTGTTACTATATCCTGCTATTTTCTCGAGCAATGTAATTTGCTCTTTTTTGACTTCGTCCACTTTTACCTTTTCATCTTGTACTTCTTTTTGTTTATGCATTAAATTATTTTCTTTTTCCTCTAACATTTGCTCTCTATTTTGAAGCGTTTGATCTCTTCTATCCATGTTAGATTCTCTTGTAAGAAGCCTATCTTCAGATTCTTTTATTTCTTCTTTTTTTTCTTTAATCTGGGCTTCCATTTCATTTTTTAATTTATATGATTCTTCTTTGGCTTCTAATAAAAAGTCTCTTTTTATCTTTTCTGCTTCTTTTTTACTTTTTTCCAAAAGTTTTTCGACTTTTTTAGAAGCGGAAGAACCTTTCACATAATTCAATATAAACATCGCGATGATGCCTGTACAAATACCAACTAGAACAAGTAAAATGGAGAATATTACTATATTCATAATTTCCCTCCACTATCTATCTCAAAGGCACATTTATGTTCCTTCTACTTCTATTTTAATTGGTATAAGGCAATAAGTCAAGGTAAAATTTTCATGGATACCCATATAAAAAAAACCGATTATTTTTCTTCGGTTTTTTCTTTTGGTACTTCTTTTCCAATTCCATAAAAGTCTCTTGTTTTTTGGAAAATTTCTTCTCTAAGTTTTGGATTGTTTTTAAGGAGTTCTTTGACATTTTCTTTTCCTTGACCAAGTTTTTCTCCCTTGTAAGCATACCATGCTCCAGATTTTTCTATGATTTTGGCTTCACTTGCTAAGTCGACAATTTCGCCTTCTTGTGAAACACCTTCTCCATACATAATATCTACTGAACAATTTTTAAATGGAGGTGCCATTTTATTTTTAACTACTTTAATATTGGTTTTATTTCCAATAATATCTGTTCCCAGTTTAATTTGTTCTGATCTTCTGATTTCAAGACGAACAGAAGAATAGAATTTAAGGGCTCTACCACCTGGTGTTACTTCTGGATTCCCAAACATAACCCCCACTTTTTCTCTTAATTGATTGATAAAAATAGCAATGGTTCCTGTTTTATTGATAACACCTGATAATTTACGAAGTGCCTGACTCATAAGTCTTGCTTGTAAACCTACGTGTGAATCACCCATTTCTCCTTCAATTTCAGCTTGTGGTACTAAAGCAGCAACAGAGTCTATGACTACAATACTAATGGCACCACTTCTTACTAGAGCTTCACAAATTTCTAATGCTTGCTCTCCATTGTCTGGTTGTGACAATAAAAGTTCATCTGTATTAACACCTAGTCTAGCCGCATACTGTGGATCTAGTGAGTTTTCTGCATCTATAAAGGCAACTCTTCCACCCGCTTTTTGTGCTTCTGCTATCGCATGTAATGCAAAAGTTGTTTTTCCTGATGATTCTGGTCCATAAATTTCTACAATTCTTCCTTTTGGATATCCACCAATTCCAAGTGCTATATCTAAAGATAATGAACCACTTGAAATTACATCTATTTTTCTAATACCTTGGTCTCCTAATTTCATAACAGAACCTTTTCCAAATTGTTTTTCAATATCGCTTAATACTTGATCTAATGTTTTATCATTTGCTGTTTTTGCCATGATAAGTTCCTCCTAACTTCAACACTATCATTGTATACCATAAAAAAAAGAAAGTCAATACTTAAAGCAAACATTTGTTTACCAAAATTTACATGCTTATTTTGGTACTTTTTTTTAATTGCTTATAACTTTCTTTGTTTTTGGATTTAAGAATTAGCTAAAGTTAATTTTTTGTTTTTAAAACTTTTTTCTAAATCATTATAGTGCATGATTTGGTTGATTTTAAAGAGTGTAACAGAGAGTTCTTTAATTTGTATATCACTGAGTTGGTGTTCTACAGTAAAGAGTGTTAAACCTTCTATGAGTTCATCATAATAGAGAAGCATTTGTGTATCAAGTTGTGACAGTTCTTTATTAAAATAGGCGGTACTTTGTATTTCTAATAATTTTTTTTGATAAAAATTTTCTAGTAAATTTCCAATATTAAAGTCTTTTTGTGGAAATAGAAAACCTATTTTCATAAGATCTAATACATCTGCAAACCATTCTTGTAAAGATAAATCACGATTGTATAAAAGTTGATGTAGAGCTTGTTTCTTTTTACTAGGTTTTGTCTCTTCCATTTCTAATAGCAAGTCACTTGTCTTTTTTCTTGTTCCATCTTCTTTGTATTCAAGACCTAAATCCGGATATTTTTGCATATATTCTTTTTTATTTGGACAGCATTGCTCAAATAAAATATCGATTGGGTATTTTTTGCCTTTAAAGATTCTGTCTTTACTTTGTAATTTAAGAGAAATCGCTTCTATTTGTTTTCTTAGATTTATTTTCTTTTGCTCTAGTTGTTTTGGAAAGTGTTTTTCTAAATATTTTAAATAAGAGACATGGCCTATTTTTTCTACTTCCCATTCAGAAAAGAGAGAAGTATAATTTTCTATATAAAATTGATCTTTTTGATTGTATAACATCATTCTTAAAACATCTTCTTTGCTGTGGATATTATTGGTTAAAGAATTTTTTTCTTCTAAAATTTCTAAATCTTTTTGGTAATGGGCCAATTCATGATAGGAAACAGATAAGCCATCTAAGAAATCTAATACATCATCATTTTTGCAAAAGCCTTTCATATTTTGCGCATACAGATATATTTTTTTATCTTTATAAACAATATCTCCTCTTTTGTTTTCTGGAACCCTTTCTTTGGATACTATCATACTATAAGGAATTCCCTCATTTTTTAATTTTGTATTGCCAATGGTTTCTAATATACCTATTTTAAATTCCATATCAATAAAAGAATTTGGAATAGAGAGTTTTTTTGCATATTTTAATAAGAAAATAGCCATTTCTTCTGTTAAAAAGTTTTTCCCATCTTTTTTATAAAATTCCATCATACCAATCCACTGACAAGTATCCATATTTTTTTCTGTTTCCATTTTCTTTTTATACATTTGATGGACATCCTTTGTGTAGGAATCTCTATCAAAAAATTCTATAAAGGAATCAAATTTGTCTTCACTGACTGCAATAATGTCAGAGACAATGCCTTTTATACTAGAATGAAGAAGTTCTACAATAACAGGATCTTCATAGAAGTGTTGCGGATTTTTGTTTAACTTTTCTTGTACATATATATAAAGATAACGATAAATAAATAATCCTTTCCCATGTACAGAATCTTCATTACTTTTTTGAATTTTATCAATTAAGTAAAGTTGTAGCCATGGTAAATAAACATCTTTTTTAGGAGATTTTAAGAATTGTTCAAAACTTTCATCCAATTCTAATATAAAGGAAGATAATACTTGCCAATTTTCTTTAAAAAAAGTTTCATTTCTTAGTAATAATTCAACCATTTTATCACCTCTGGACGGCCTATTATACCACTTCTTTTAAAAAAAGCAAATTGACTAAAAAAACAGTGACAAAGTCACTGTTTCTCTATTTATTATGTTCTACATTTGCATAATATTGTTTACCAAGTTCTACAAGTCTTTTGGTCATTTCTCCACCAACAGTTCCATTTAATCTTGAGCTTGTATCTGCACCTAGCTGAATGCCAAGTTCATTTGCAATCTCATATTTAAGCTGTTCTACTGCTTTTTTAGACCCTGGTACGATAAGTTTATTTTGTTTCATGCCTTTCCTTCACCTACTTACTAAAAAAAGACAGCACGTAGACTGTCCATTTCTATTTAAATTATTTAGATTGGTAGCTTCTACCTCCTAATTGTTGTTCACCCATTTGAACTAATCTTTTAGTGATTTCTCCACCAACAGAACCGTTTGCTCTTGAAGTAGCATCTGGACCCATAGTTACACCTAGTTCAGTAGCGATTTCATATTTCATTTGTTCAATAGCTTGTTTAGCTCCTGGAACAACTAATTTACTAGTTGACATTTTATTGTTCATTTCGTTTCACCTCCTGTACACTAATAGAATGTGTACATTTGGTTTTTTCATACATTTTACTGATTGGTAATTTTTGGTTTACAATAAATCTTCAAATGTATTGCTTTTTAAAGAAGTCATAGTTTCGATATTTGCAATTGTCTCTTTTAAGATTGGTTCATAATCAAAACTTTTTTCATATTCTTCTGCTTTTTCTAAACTCGGATGAATGACTGGATGTTTTGGTACAAAAACCGTGCAGCAATCTTCAAATGGTAAAATACTTGTTTCGTATGTTCCAATTTTGGTTGCTAAATCAATGATTTCTAATTTATCCATACAACTTACTGGACGAATCACTGGCATCGATACAACTTCATTAATAACACGCATACTATCTAACGTTTGACTTGCGACTTGTCCAATGCTTTCTCCATTGATTAAAATTTTACATTTTCTTTTTTTTGCAAAACTTTCGGCAATACGATACATCATTCTTCTCATAATGGTTATCATATAATCATGAGGAACATTTTTAAAAATTTCTTCTTGTAATTTTGTAAAAGGAACGACATGTACTTTGATATTTCCAGCATAAGCATCTAAAAGTTCTGCTAATTTTAAAACTTTATTTTTAGCTTGCACACTTGTATGTGGAGGAGATTCAAAGTATAAACATTCGATTGTCACACCACGCTTTAAGGCTAGATATCCAGCAACTGGACTATCAATTCCTCCAGAAAGCATCAACATTCCTTTTCCTTGAATACCAACAGGATATCCACCAATTCCTCTAATTTCATTTGTATAAAGAAAAGTACCTTCTTTTCTAATTTCTATATGAAGTGGAATTTCTGGTGTATGTACATCTACTTTTAAATCGGTATTTCTAAGGATATGTCCTCCTATTTTATGGCTAAATTCCATACTTGGTATAGGAAAACTCTTATCGGCTCTTTTGGTAATGATTTTAAAGGTTTCGCCTTTTTCTGCTTGCACAAGTTCTAAAGCTTTAGAAGAGATATCTTCTATATTAGTATGGACCTGATGGCAAATCACTATACCATGTAGCCCAAATACTTTAGTAAGCTTATCTTTTATTTCATCTAATATATTTTCTTCCGCTTCAATATACATTCTGACGCGGTCTTTTTTTATTTTTACTTCATATCCTTTTAAAATTTTTACTATATTATCATTTAATGTTTTGATAAAAAAATTACGGTTTGCTTTTTTTGTTGTTAACTCTCCATATTTAATCATGATTATTTTATTCATCGTATTCCTCCAAACGTTATTCATTATAACTTTTTTTTATTTTTAAGGCAAGTTTTTTTAAAGAAAAAAGGCTTTAAGCGGCCTGTTGTTTTTCTTCATATAAACCTGTTAGTTTTTCATAGATTCCAGGTTCTACTTTATTTAGGGCATTGATTGTTGTCTCTAATGATTTTTGATATTCTCCTTTGAAATATAAACTTTCTGCATAGGTTAAATGTTTATCTAAATCTTCGACAATACTGCGATATCTATTTCCATATACAATCGCGGTTTCGGCAAAACGTGCCATTCTAAGCATGGTTTGTGTTTTTGAGAAAAGTTTAAGTGCTAAATCTCTAGCCGTATCAACTCTTGTATTTAGGACACCAATACTGATTGGTTTTTTTTCAAGTTCTCTGACAATTTCTTTTAACGCATCGCCAGCTTCTTTTAATTCTGTATAGTAAGACTTTGGAATGATAGGAAGATTGTATTCACGAAGACGCAATTTTGCATCTTTCAAAATCACTTTTACTTCTTCTAATTGTTGTCTTGCTCTTGATTCATCATCTTTCATGGAACCAATGGTATCTAAATAATGATCTAGATTTTCTTCGGTTGTAGATAATCTTGCATTTAAGCCTTCCATTTCTTTGATAAGCTTACTGTATGCGAAAGCAGCATTGCCGGTATGGTCTTTCAATACTTTATAATCGGTATTTAATTCTTCAATAGAATCTCTAATTTGCGTTAAAATAGTAGCATCTTCTGCAGATAAGTCATATAAAGATTTTATTTCATCAATTTGTTTAAAAATATCATTGACTAATTTTGTTATTTTTTTGATTTTGATGACAAAGACTTTATCGCCTTCTTCATAGGCATGACGTGCTACTTTTTCTTTTTCAAAATCGGTATCTAAACTATCAAAATAATCATTTAAAACTTTAAGTTCAAGCAAACTGTCTTCTAAATTTAGAATGCCTGCACGATCCATAATGTCGCTTATTTTTTTACTGGCTTCTTCTATATTGTATTCAACATTTAAATAATCTAGCGGATATCCATTTCTGACTAAACCTGTATACGTATCTGTAATTTCTTTCATTCTTTTTGGAAGCAAATTGGTTGCGAGTAAAACGATAGTAGGAAGTTCTTCTGTAACAACATCCATATGTTTAATCATTTCTTCAATCGCACCTATCAGTGCTTTTACTTCTGTATATTCGTTTTGTTCCATAATGATTTCAAAGTCTTCAAATCTTTTTGAAATATTTTCAAATTGTAAAGCAACGGCTTTGTTTAAAGTTCCAAATTCATTTTGGCTATCTAGAAATTTTTGGTAAAGTTCACGATATCTACTTTTTAAAGCAGTTACAATCGTTCTATTTTTTTCTTCGCTATCTGTAATTTCTTTAATTTCATTTAATAAAAATTCTGAATTGGTTCTTACTTTGTAAATTTCCATCTCTAATTTTGCGATATCATACATTGTGGTTCGATAATCCATTTTGGATAAAGAATGATCGGCTTCTAAAAGCATATCTGTAATTTTAGGAATTTGAATGTTTTTGATAGAATCTAATCTTTCAGACCAATCTTTCCAAAGTAAATCTAGTTTTTCATTTTTTTTAAGTTTTTGTATTTTATCAAGTTCTGGAACAATAGGAGAAGAATCAATAATATTTTTTTCTACTTCTAATTTTTCTAAAACTTCTTTAAGGTGTCTATTTTTTTTACTTTGAATAAAGTATAAAAGCAAAATGATGGCAAGAGCACTTATAGTAAATAGTGTCACCATAATTAAAACAACCTGATTCATTTTACCACCTCATACTAATAATATCATATTTTGTCATATTTGAATAGAAAAAGTAGAGATTTATCCCTAAAAAAGATTCCTGTATTATCGTTCTTACTAGAACAGCGTCTAGTGGGTGGTAATGTTTACCAATTTCCTTTATTTAAAGATCTAAAACAAATACGTATAAAGGGATACTAATGCTTATAAAAACTCGTTTTTTTGGCTTTTTTAAAGGAATTATCATTGACTTCTCTTATAAAACATATTATAATACTAAAAGCAAATGCAACTGCAGCGCTATTTTAAATAGATAACGTGGTTATTCCCTAGAGGGGTTATCTTCACTTTTGCTGCAAAGAGAAGATATCAATTTAATCCACCCTATCTATAAGAAAATAGCCTTCTTGGATTTGTAATAAGGAGGAAAGAAAATGGCAAGATACACTGGACCAAGTTACAGAAAATCAAGAAGACTTGGATTCTCAATCTTAGAAACAGGAAAAGAACTTACAAGAAAACCTAGTATTCCTGGTCAACATGGTAAAGCACGTCAAAAAAAATTATCTGATTATGGAGTGCAATTACATGAAAAACAAAAAGCAAGATTCATGTATGGTCTTACTGAAAAACAATTCAAAAGAACATTTAATGATGCTGCTAAACAAAAAGGTGTGCATGGTGAAAACCTATTAAAACTTCTTGAAAGTAGATTAGATAACTTAGCTTATCGTATTGGATTTGCTTCAACTAGAAGAGGTTCTAGACAATTGGTTAACCACGGTCACATTACTGTTAATGGTAAAAAAGTAGATATTCCATCATACAGATGTACTCCTGGAGATGTTATCGCTATTAAAGAAAATGATAAAGAAATGACTATTGTAAAAACTTCTCTTGAAGCTTTACATAACAGAGTTGAATTTATTACTTTCGATGAGAAAAAACTTGCTGGAACTTATGTAAGATATCCAGAAAGAAGCGAATTAAATCCAGATATTAATGAATCTTTAATCGTAGAATACTACAACAGATAAAAATACAAATGCAATCATTTGTATTTTTTTTCTAACTTATTTTGTGTAAATGGAATGAGTTTGCCTAATATCATAAAAGTGATCATTGAAGTTAACAAAATAATAAAAAGTAACTTAAACTGAAAATCAGCAAGAGAAAATAGTTCTCCAAAACCGATGACTTGTACAATAAATAAGAAAATCATAGAAACATATAATATTTTTTTAATAAGATTAAAGGGACTACAAACTCTATATAAAAGAAGGAAACTTACGATAGCGTTCATAATTACACATAGTGTAGAAGTTTCTACTTTGGTACAGTGAAGAAGACTTGATAAGATCATAATCAAAACAATATCCACAACTAAGACAAAAGCAAAAGGAAAGGCTTTAGAAAAAACATTGCTGAAAAAATTCCCTTCAATTCTTTTTCTATTGGTCTCAAGTGCTAAAACAAAAGAAGGAATTCCAATTGCTACCACACTTGTAAGGGTAAGCTGAATGGGTTCAAAAGGATAAGGTCTATTGATAAATAAAAATAAGATAGCTAACATAGAAGCATACATGGTTTTGGTAAGAAATAAGGTTGCTGATCTTTCAATATTATTAATGGTTTGTCTACCTTCCAAAACAACATTTGGCATTGCGTCAAAATTGGATTCAAGTAAAACAATCTGCGAAACATTTCTAGCAGCATCACTTCCACTTGCCATTGCAATACTACAGTCTGCTTCCTTTAAAGCAAGAACATCGTTAACGCCATCTCCTGTCATCGCTACGGTATGTTTTTGATTTTTAAGTGCCATAATAAGCGCTTTTTTTTGTGCGGGTGTAACTCTTCCAAAGACAGTATACATGCCTGCAACTTGTTCTATTTCTTCATCTTTCACTCTACTCATATCTATATATTCTTCGGCTTTATCAATGCCTACTCTTTTCGCAATCGAAGAAACCGTTATAGGACTATCTCCTGAAATGACTTTTACTTCAACACCCTGCTCTTTAAAATAGGCAATGGTTTGCTCTGCTTGTTTACGAATGATATCCTGTAATAAAACAAATCCATAAACTTCTCTTTTTGCTAAAGAAGCTTCCTTTTCTACTTTAATCAAAACAAGAACACGGTAATCTTTAGAATAGGTATGAATATTTTCAAACAAGGCATCTTCTCTATCCAATAGAAACTCTGGAGCACCTAGTAAATAGGTATCTCCTTGCTCTGTTACAATACCAGAATACTTTTTTTCTGATTTAAAAGGGATGACTTCTTTAACAGAAAAAATAGAATCTTTTTGATATTTTTCTTTAATGGCTTTCATGGTAGCATTTTCATCTTCTGTATACTTTGTAAAGGTATTTAAAATAACCTCTATTTCTTCTTTTTCTTTTTGCACAGGGATGGTTGTAAAAACTTCCATTTTTCCTTCTGTTAAAGTTCCTGTTTTATCTAAACATAACGTATCAATACGTGCTAAAGTTTCAATACAATAAAGTTCTTGGACCAATACTTTATATTTAGATAATTTAATAATACCAACAGCTAAAACAGTACTTGTAAGCAATACCAAACCCTCTGGAATCATACCAATAACAGCTGCGACTGTACCCACTACTGCATCCGCTATTCCATTGCCTAAATACATTTGTTTTGTAAATAGAATAATACCTAGTGGAACCACCAAAATAGAGACCCACTTAATAATAGTATTTAAAGATTGCATCAATACGGAAGTTACTTTTTTGGTATATCTTGCTTCTCTTGAAATCTGCGCAGTATAGTTTTCTAAACCAATATGTTCTGCTTTCGCTAGCACATGACCGGATACAAGAAAACTACCAGATAAAATCATATCGCCTTTCTTTTTGATAATAGGCGTTTCTTCTCCTGTAATAAAAGCTTCATTGACTTCACAGGTTCCTTCTAAAAGAATGCTGTCTACTGTAACTTGCTCTCCTACTTTGAATGCAATGACATCATCTAGTACAATATCATCGATTTCGATTTCTATTTTCTTTCCTTCTCTAATTACTTTTGCTTTACTGGTTGCTAATAGAGAAAGTTTGTCAATCATTTTTTTGGTTCTAATTTCCTGTATAATACTAATTAAAGTATTACAGATAACGCCTCCCATAAAAAGGAGATTTTTATAAGAACCCACTAAGAGAATACTAGCAGCGAGTCCTAAATTTAATATATTAAATAAGGTAAAAACATTCCCTAAAACAATTTGTTTGATTGTTTTGGTAGGAACAGTTTCGTCTTTATTTACTTTGCCTTGTTCTATTCTTTTTTTTACTTGTTCTTTAGACAATCCGATATGTGCTTCTGGATTCCATCTTTTTATTGTTTCTGTTTCCACTTGTATCACCACTTTAAAAAGTATACCACATTATCTTCTTTTGTACATGAAAAAAATGTAAGATTTCTCTTACACTTTTGTTATATTATTTTTCAAATTTTCCAATATAATATTTTTTCTTACCTCTTCTAATCACAAAGGTACTTTCTTCTAAAGCATTTTCTTTTGTCATGGCATAGTCTTCTTCTTCCGTAACTTCTCCATTGACTGAAATAGCACCATTTAAAATAAATTCTCTTGCTTCTCTTTTGCTAGAAGCAATTTTATGTTCAACAAGTAAATCTATTAAAGAATATTCTTTTGTAATTACAAAATTGGGTACATCTTTAAGTCCCACTTTGATATCATGAACTGTTAAATCTTTGATGTCTCCACTAAATAGTTTTTCACTAATAGAGATTGCTTTTTCTAAAGCTTTTTCACCATGTAAGAAAGTAATTACTTCTTTTGCTAAAGCTTTATGTGCTTCTCTTAAATGTGGATTTTCATTATTTGATTTTTCTAATTGTTCAATTTCATCTTTTGCTAAAAAAGTAAGTCTTTTTAAGTATTCAATTACTTTACTATCCTCTGCATTTAAGAAAAATTGATACATTTCATATGGAGATGTTTTTTCTTTATCTAACCAGATTGCATTGCCTTCTGATTTACCAAATTTCGTACCATCTGCTTTTGTAATTAAAGGCATTGTAAGTCCGAAAGCTTCTTTTCCTGTTTTCTTACGAATGAGTTCTACACCAGAAGTAATATTTCCCCATTGATCAGAACCACCTATTTGTAATGTACAATCTTTGTTTTCAAATAAGTGAAGGAAATCAAGAGATTGTAAAATCATATAAGAAAATTCTGTATAAGTAATACCAATATCCAATCTACTTTTAACCGTTTCTTTAGAAAGCATGTAATTTAGATTAAAATATTTTCCATAATCTCTTAAATAATCAATAAAATTGATGTTTTTTGACCAATCGTAGTTATTAACCACTTCAAAACCAAAGATTTTTTCTACTTGTGATCTTAAGTGTTTATAATTATGATCTAAAGTTTCTTTTGTAATCATAGGTCTTTCTGCGGATGGTTTAGGGTCTCCAATAAGTCCTGTTGCACCTCCTACCAATAAAATAGGATGATGTCCTCCTTGTTTTAAACGAAAAGCCATTGAAAAGGTAGAATAATGACCGATATGAAGACTGTCTCCGGTAGGGTCTGTCCCAATATAGAAAGTAAGCCCTCCCTTATTAATTTTTTCTTTTAATTCTAGGCTGGTAACATCTTCAATAAGACCACGCCATACTAATTCATCATACAAACTCATTTTGTTTCTCCTTCCATGATTGCAGGACCATTTGATGTCCCAATTCTAGTAGCACCTGCTTTAATAAAGGCTTCTGCTTGTTCTAAATTTTTAATACCACCTGACGCTTTTATTTCTAAAAGTTCACTTTTATTTTCATTGATAACTGCAAGATCTTCTAAAGAAGCACCTCTAGATCCAAATCCTGTTGAGGTTTTGATAAAGTTAACAAATGTTTGATTGCATATTTCTGACATTTTAATGATTTCTTCTTTTGTTAAAAGACTTGTTTCAATAATGACTTTTAAAGTTTTCCCATCGATGGCATCTCTTACTTCTTCAATTTCATCTTTGATGTAATCGTAATCTCTATCTTTGAGTGCTCCTACGTTGATTACCATGTCAATTTCATCTGCACCTTCATTTACAGATTCAATGGCTTCATATACTTTCACTTCTTTGGTATTCATACCAAGTGGAAAGCCTACAACAGTGCCTACATGTACAGTTGTATTTTCTAAACATTTTTTAGCAAAAGGTACATAGTAGGGATGTACACAAACACTTTCAAAGTGATATTGTTTTGCTTCCTCGCATAATTTTTCTATTTCCTTAATAGTTGCATCCATTTTTAATTGTGTATAGTCGATATATTGATTCATATTTTTCCTCCTTAAAATATTTGTTTTAAATCACTGATTCTTTTGATTTTTGGTTTTTTATAGTCCTCTTCTTCTCTGCCTTCTGTATACCAAATAGCTGGCATTCCTACATTTTCTGCACCTTTGATATCTGCAATGGGATTGTCTCCTATCATAACGCATTCATCCATTCCATACGGACCTGACGCTAATAGAAAACTTTCTTTATGGGGTTTTATAAAATAATCGCCTCCATAGACTTTTGTAAAGTAAGAAAGCATTTTTACTTGTTCTAATTTTTTAGCTTGAACCCATGTAAACCAATTCGATAAAGCTGCCAAATCCAATTTCTTTTCTTTTAAATAAGCAAGTGTTTCTACTACTTCACTTACGTCTTGTGGATCTAATTCTGTCGTAAACACCATCCATTTTTCTAGAAAATCTTTATCTATAGGTTCTGTACTGTATTGATTCATAAAGTAGAGCAATTGTTTTTTTGTATATCTTTTATACCTTTTTTCATACTCTGTTAAAATGACATGGGGTGTTTCTTTTAAATAAAGTTTTTGTTCTTTAAAAAAAACATCTTCTCTATAATAATTGGGTGTGATTAATGTATAATCAATATCAATGATAATTCTTTTGATCTTATTTTTTTGTATAATTTCCATTATCTATTCTCCTCCAACAAAAAAACTATTATCCGTGTAAGGACGAAGATTCTCCGCGGTACCACCTTACTTCATAATAGTTTATGCTCTTTCCTTCTTAACGCGAAGATACGTTTTAACTCCAAATGGGTAATTCATATTTTACTTTTTGATTGGTTTGCATCATCCACCAATTTTCTGTTTTCTAAATAAAATATTACTGAACATTTTTCTTAGTTAAATATATGTTTTTATTATAAAGGTATTTTCTTTTTTTGTCAAAGACAATTAATCTTCTTTTTCTTCTTCATGAATGTCTTCAATAATTTTTTCAATTTTACTTCCATACTCTATAGATTCATCATAAATAAAGTCTAATTCTGGAATATTTCTAATATCTACTCTATCAAAAAGTTGTTTTCTAATAAACCCAGCAGCACTTTTTAAAGCTTTTTCTGTTTCTTCTTTTCTGTCTTGGTTTAAAACCGTATAGTATACTTTTGCATATCCCAAATCACTTGTTACTTTGCAATCTGTAATGGTTACAAAACGAATATCTTTATTTTTAATTTCTGTCATTAAAACATAACTGATTTCTCTTACTAAGGCACTTCCAATTCTGTCTATTTTTATGCTCATTTTATCACCTCTATAATTAGTATACCATAAAATTTATTCATTTTACATATTAACTATAAATATGAAATCCTTTTCCTGTATACCTTTTCAAATCTTTTAGACAAAGCTTCCTTCTCAAATACAAGTTTCTTATAAATTTCAATATCTTTATTTAATTTTTCTGTGTCCTTTGTCTCAGAAAAATAATAACAATCTAAAACATATTCATGAAGAACATCTTGGTAACGTCGAATTGGTGACGTTATTTTCATATAAGGTTGTCCGCTTTTCATTTTTGTATAAATACCTGGCCACCCATTTTCTAAAAAAAATTGTGCCATTGTTTGATTGAGAAAAACAGCAGTTTTTTCTACTATCCTATGGCTGTTGGCTTCGCTATTATTTTGTAATAATTCATTTTCCACAAATTCTTTTAGCAACTGCAGAGTAGAAGATGTTGGTGAGGAGTCAGGCTGTTGTAACAAATCATCTGTTTGTTCATATGTTAGGTTCTTGCTTACTATAATACTTTTCTTTAATATTTGAAACTTTAATACTTTATTTTCTTTGATAAGAAATTGATAATGAAAGACATTTCTTGGTACACCCTCCGATAGCGAACAAGCATCGTTTGCCAAACAGGTTGGCATCATGGGAATAGTGAATTGTCTAAAGTAAATACTTGTTCCACGATATTGTGCTTCCTCTTTATATGAATAATTTTGAGACATACTTGTGGTTACATCTGTAATATATAAGTCTAACTGATAAGTACCATCTGATTGTTTGCTTATAGATATAGCATCATCTCTATCAGGAGAGCCTAGTGGATCAATTGTAAGAATATTCTTTGGCCCTTCCTCTTGGTGCTTTTGACTTATATGATATACATATTTTTCCTGATTTTCTAAAAGAGTAGTATGTACTTTTTTTAGATCTTTAAAAGTAAACTCATATTTTGTAAAGCAGGCAGTTAAATCACAATAGTAATGAAATAATGCTTTCTGATTCGGGCAAAAATAATAAAAAGGGATATTTTGACCTATACAGTTTCTTTTTTTTATTAAATCTTCTGCAAATTGTGTTCGCTCATATACTATTAAATGCATCCAAAAATGTTTAAATATAGAAAGGTATGGCAACTCTCCAATATCTTTATCTTTAGATAACACTTCATATGAAACCGTATATAAATCATTCAATATAGCAGTTATTTGATTTTCTGTATGTCTTTTTTGCCTTAAGAATATGCTTAATCTATAAATCATATTTAAAAATGGTAAATTTCTGGAATTGCAGTCAGAAAATACTTTTTTTATAATAAAGTCATAATCTCTAGGTATAAATTTTTTGCTTTCTCCTATCAATCTTTTCCATATTTTTGCGCCCATGATAGGATCATTAATTTGTTCGTACTTTTCTAAAAAAATATTTAGTGCCTCATGTGAATCTACTACTTTACTACAATAAAAATCTAACTGTCTTAATAGCCGTAGAGTAGACCTTTTCAACTGGTTACTATATTGTTCTTGCAATGTATATAAATTATCTTTAATTGTTAGTGCATTTTCGTAAGTAATCATTTTTTTTATTATAGATAATTTTTCATTCAATACAATTTTATCTTTCATGATAGCAGGTGAATTTATTATGTTTAAAAGATGCTTTTCAATTATTAAAAATTCTAATTCTTTCATGGATAAACACTTCATTTCTTAGCTATTTATTATAACACAATTTATTGTTTAAAAAAAAGAAATGATTACTCATTTCCTAAATAAATTTCGGTTGTTTCTTTTCCCTCTATTGCATTTTCTAAGTTATCAAGTGAAGTGATAATGGCTCTGCCACCTGTTTTTTCTACAAACCAAATAGCGGCTTCTATTTTAGGTAGCATACTTCCCTTTGCAAAATGTCCATCTATGATATCTTGCTTAGCCTCTTCTACTGTTATTTTTCCTATTTTTTCTGCTTTTTCTGTTCTGTAATATTTTTCTGCTTGCTTAATATTGGTTAAAATAAGAAGAATATCAGCGTTTATATTTTGAGCAAGTAAAGAGGAGGCTAAGTCTTTATCAATTACAGCACTTGCGCCTTTATCTTCTTCCTCTTTATAGACAGGAATTCCTCCACCTCCACAGGCAATTACAATATGTCCACTTTGGCTAAGATCTTCAATAGTCTTACTTTCCACAATTTCTATTGGCATAGGAGAAGCAACGACCTTACGGTAGCCTCTGCCAGCATCCTCTATATATACCTCACCTGTAAGTTTCATTTGTTCTTCAGCCATTTCTTTGGTATAGAAAGGACCAACTGGTTTGGTAGGGTTTTCAAAGGAAGGGTCCTCTTTATCTACAAGAATTTGTGTGATAATCGTAGCGACAGGAATTTTCATTCCTTGTTTAAGAAAAGCTTTTCTAAGTCCTTTTTGTAAATGATATCCAATATACCCTTGGCTCATTGCCGTGCATTCTGGAAAAGGCATATAGGGTATATTGGCATTTTCATAAGAATCTTCAAATGCTAAATTGATGATACCAACTTGCGGACCATTGCCATGGCTTAATACAATTTGATTGTCTTTTGCTAAAACAGCTATTTTCAAAGCTGTACTTTCTATTAAAGATTGTTGCTGCTGTGGTGTATTCCCTAGTGCATTTCCACCAAGCGCAATGACGATTTTACTCATATCTGTCTCCTTTTATAATAACATCATCGCAAGTGTTAAAATGATGATATTGGCAATTGCTATTGTAAGAACCACTTTCCATGCCCATTTTACCCAAGTAGAATATTCTACTTTAGCAAGAGCAAGTCCTCCCATGATTGCGCCACATGTTGGAGTAATTAAATTGACAAGTCCATTCGCTGCCACAAAGGTCATAATCGTAGCTTCTGGGCTGTAACCAAGATGTCCTGCTAAAGGTCCCATAATAGGAGTAGACAGTGTAGCAAGTCCAGAACTGGATGGTACCAAAACCGATAAAACCATGTGTAATAAATAATTGAGTGGCGTGAAGATAACGGCTGGTACAGACTTCAGTGCATCTGATGCATTATAAATAATATAGTTATCTAAATGGGTTTGCATCATAAGAACACTTGCACCTCTTGCGATGGCGATAATTAAAATAACACCGACCATGTCATCTGCTCCATCTACAAAAGTATCAACAATTTCTTTTTCTTTTAAACCATTGATGACACCAATAAGAATAGCCATAATTAAGAACCATAAAGCAGCTTCATAGAACCACCAACTACCAAGTGGTGTTCCTGTAAGCCATCCTGTAATTTTATCAAAGAATGTAATACCGAATTCTCCCCAAGGAATAAATCCAATCACCATGACTACAAAGGTGAGGGCAAATAAGATAAGCGTAATACTTTGTTTTCTTGTTAACTCTACATTTTCTTCTTTTGCATTCTTTTTTAAGTACTTGCTTTCCATCTTCTTTTGTTCTCTAAGTGTTAAGAAAGTAGAACCTTTATTTTCTTTTACTCTTTTTGCATAACGCATGACAAAGAAAATAGAAATGGCAAGTGTTGTAAGCCATAATGCTACACCGATTGCGATTAAAATTCCTTGATTTACCTCTGTTCCTTTTGGAAGCGCACTTACGGCTGCTCCTACTGCAAAAGGATTAATGGTAGATCCTAGCACACCAGAACCAGCTCCAAGTAAAACGACGGCTGAAGCCACTATGGTATCCATGCCTGCTGCCACCATAGTCGCTGCTAGTAAAACATAAAATCCAACCGTTTCTTCTAGCATGCCATATGTGGTTCCACCTATTGAAAAGATAATCATTAAAATAGGAATCAAAATAAGTTCTCTTCCTTTTAATTTCTTCATAAGCACTTTGATCCCTGTTTCTAAAGCACCTGTTGAAGTGATAATAGCTAAAAATCCTCCTAAGATCATAACGAAAATACAAACGTCCATTGCATTTTCAAACCCTAATATAGGAGACATTAATATATCAGAAAGTTTGGCTCCAACGACCCCACTTCCATTGACAATTTCATCTCCTACAAAAGCAGCTTTTGGTAATAGATGTGAAATCAGTCCTAAAATAAAAATTAAAATAAATATAATTGAAAAGGATGTTAAAGAAAATTTAAATTTCTTTTTTTTATTCATACTTTTTCCTCCTAATAATTGTTTCTTTTTATAAATTTATTACTTTTGTTCTTCTTTTAAAGTTGCATACATAACGGCTTTAATGGTATGTAAACGGTTTTCTGCTTGATCCATTACTTTGGACTGGTTTGATTCAAAGACTGTATCGGTCACTTCCATCTCTTCTATTCCAAATTTATCAAACATTTCTTTTCCTATTTTGGTTTTTATATTATGAAAAGAAGGTAGACAGTGTAAAAATATAGCATTGTCTTTTGCCAAATCCATTACCGTTTGATTGATTTGATAAGGTCTAAGCTCTTGAATTCTCTTCTCCCATATTTCAGCAGCTTCTCCCATAGATACCCAAACGTCTGTATAAAGAACATCCGCGTCTTTCACGCCTTCTTCTACCTTTTCTGTAAGGGTTATGGTAGCACCGTTTTGTAAAGCAATTTCTTGGCACTGTTTTACAAGTTCTTCATTTGGAAATAAAGCAGAAGGTGCGCAACAAGTAAAATGGATTCCCATCTTAGCGCAGGCAACCATCAAAGAATTTCCTACATTATTTCTAGCATCCCCTAAATACACAAAGTGAAGTCCTTTTAAGTATCCAAAATTTTCTTCCATGGTAAGTAGGTCCGCTAACATCTGGGTAGGATGAAATTCATTGGTGAGTCCATTCCAAACTGGTACAGAAGCGTTGTCAGCAAGTTCTTCGACGATATCTTGTCCAAATCCTCTATACTCAATACCATCATACATTCTAGATAAAACCCTAGCTGTATCTTTGATACTTTCTTTTTTTCCCATTTGTGATCCTGTAGGTCCTAGGTAAGTAACACCCATTCCTAAATCCATCGCACTTACTTCAAAAGCACATCTGGTTCTTGTAGAATCTTTTTCAAAGATAAGAGCTACATTTTTTTCTTTTAAATAAGCATGTGATTCTTTCTTTTTCTTTTTTTCTTTAAAGGCTTTAGACAAAGAAAGTAAATACTTAATTTCTTCAGTACTATAATCTAATAACTTTAAAAAATCTCTTCCATATAAGTTCATTTTAATCCTCCCTTATCAAAGGCATACTCATACAACGTGGACCTCCGCGTCCTCTTGAAAGTTCAGCACCATGCATCTCTAATACCGTAAGCCCTGCTTCTTTTAATACTTGGTTGGTCATATTGTTTCGGTCATACACAATTACAACGCCAGGCGCTATACAAAGGGTATTAGAACCATCATTCCACTGTTCTCTTTCCGCAGAAACTTTGTCTCCTCCCGCACATGGTATTAACTTGATTTCTTTATCTAAATAGAATGATAAAATATTTTCTAAAGAATCATTGATTTCTTTTACATTTAAGTCTTCATCACTATCTGGATCATTTCCTTCTTTGATTTCAAAAACTTGTAAAGTATCCATAATACCTGGATGATATGTAAATTTATCATGATCAATTTGTGTAAATACAGTATCTAGGTGCATGAAAGCTCTACTGTTTGGAATATTGAAAGCTAAGATTGTGTCAATAGTACAATCAGGATCTTTGAAGATGTTTTTAGCAAGCTGATCAATGGCTTCTGCACTGGTTCTTTGTGAAATACCAACGGCTAATATATGTTCATTTAAATTTAAAACGTCACCACCTTCTGTATGGTGTGGAAGAATGCGGTCATAGTACTTGTCCACTTTAAAATCAGGATGGTAGGTGAAAACATATTCTCCATAAAGGGTTTCTCTATTTCTTGTAACAGAATACATTTTATTAAGTGCGACCCCGTTTCCTATACAAGCAAAAGGATCTCTTGTAAAGTATAGGTTTGGCATTGGTTCTGCTAAAAATTTAGATTCTTCGGTAACCAAGTCCACCAATGATTTTTCTATTTCTCTTTTTTTTCTATCTAATTCACTGATTTGAATTCCTTCCATTGTTTTTAAGACAAGTTCTTTTTCATCTCTAAAACTATTCAAATATTCAAATACTAAATTTTTATATTTTGGTGTACGAATACCAGCTTCATAAATAAATTGTTTAATAAACTTTTCTCTAATTTCTTCGCTCATTTTAAGAACATCTGCGACTAAATCTTCTAAGAAAACAACCTCTACATTATTTTCCCTTAAAATATTAACAAATTCTTCATGTTCTTTTTGGGCATCTGGTAGATAAGGAATATCATCAAAAAGTAATTGTTCTAAAGTATCTGGTGTTAAATTGAGTAACTCATTTCCTGGTCTATGTACGAGTACCTTTCTAAGTGGTTTAATTTCACTTGTAACGTGTATCATTTTTTCCTCCTTCTTTATTATAAATTCCTTATTATTTTTCTATCAATAATAGGAAATTATACCTTTTTTTACTTTTTTACTACAGTTACTACTTTGTTACGTTATCTATTTTTGTATTTATTTTTTAATTTTGGATAAAAATTCTTTTAATCTTTCTGTTTTGGGATGTTCAAAGATATCCTCTGGTGAACCTTGTTCAATAATCAATCCATGATCCATGAATAGAACCTTAGAAGCTACATCTTTCGCAAAACGCATCTCATGGGTTACCACAACCATAGTCATTCCCTTTGTTGCTAAATCTTTCATGAGCTCTAAAACTTCTTCAATCATCTCTGGATCTAATGCCGAAGTAGGTTCATCAAAAAGCATCATATCTGGATTCATCATTAAAGCTCTTATAATAGCAACCCTTTGTTGCTGTCCGCCTGACAATTGGTCTGGATAGACATCTTTCTTTTCTATAAGTCCTATCATCTTTAATAGAGATAATGCTTTTTCCTTTGCTTCTCTTTCCATTAGCTTTTTTGTTTTGATGGGAGCAAGTACAATATTTTCCATAACGGTTAGGTTTTTAAATAGATGAAAACTTTGAAAAACCATACCAATTTTTGTACGAACCTCATTTATGTTTTTTGGACCAACGGTTTGTCCTTCAAAAATAATTTCACCACTGGTAGGAGTTTCTAGTAAATTGATACAACGCAAGAATGTGCTTTTGCCACTTCCAGAGGGGCCTATAATAACAATTCTCTCTCCCTTTTGTATTTCTATATTGATATTTTTTAGAACTTTATTTTTTCCAAAGGATTTTGTCAGTTCTTTAATTTCAAGCATGTCTATCTAACTTCCTTTCTAAATTTTCAAGAAGTTTTGAAAGAGAAAGTGTCATTATCAAATAAATAAGAGCAACTAATATCAGTGGGAAGAAATAATCGTAGGTGGTGGACGCTATAATATCAGAAGCCTTTGTAAGTTCAATAATGCCGATATAGCCTGCGACAGAAGTCTCTTTTAATAAAGTAATAAATTCATTGCCAAGCGCTGGTAAAACATTTTTAATGGCTTGTGGTAAAATAACATAACGCATTGTCTTTGCGTATGTAAGACCTAATGATCTAGCCGCTTCATTTTGACCCTTATCAACGGATTCAATACCAGCTCTTATAATTTCTGATACATAAGCGCCTGAATTGATACCAAAGGCAAGCATACCGACTAAAACAATCGGAATATCTATACTTCTAAAAATAATATAATATAAAATCATAAGTTGTAATAAGACGGGGGTACCCCTAATGATACTTACATAGATGCGGCATAGTATATCTAAAAATTTTCCTTTTTTCTTTTCCTTATAACGATGACGAAGAAGGGCAACCAGAATACCCAATAGGACCCCTATTAAAACAGCCAATAAAGAAATCAAAATGGTATTTTTAAGTCCCTCTAATATATATTGATAACGATTTTCATAAATGAGTGAGCGATAAAAGTCATTTCCAAAATCTATAAAAAATTGTTTGATATTATTCATTGGAATACTTTACCGTATATTCTTCTATTTTATTTTCGCTCATTAATTTTTTTAAAACAGCATTCATTTTTTCTAATAGTTCTTTATTTCCTTTTTTAACAGCCATGCCATATTTATCGGTAAATAGAACACCTTCTAGGATTTCAAGTTCTTTATTTTGTTCTACCAATTGTTTAGCAGGCAATATATCCATAATAATACAGTCTGCTTTTTCACTTTTTACATCTTCGGCAGCTGTTAAATATTTTTTATGGGTTCTTATGGTCGCTTTTTTATAATTCTTTTGGGCATACGCATCCGCCACTGTTCCAAGTTGGACACTTATATCTTTTCCGTCTAAATCTTTAATAGAACGCAAAAGACTTCCCTTTTTTACAACGACAACCTGCTTAGATACAGCATATTCTATTGTAAAATCCACTTGTTTTTGTCTTTCCTTTGTAATACTAAGTCCTGCTGCTGCAAAGTCAGCTTTTCCACTTTTAATTTCATTCATTAAAGAATCAAAGGCAACATCTTTGACAATTAATTTCTTGTTTAGTGTTTTTGCTATTTCTTTTGCAATTTCAATATCAACACCTACAATTTTTTTATTTTGGTAAAATTCATAAGGAGAAAATCCTGCCTCTGTTACCATAATAAGTTCATTTTTATTTCTCGTACAGCTAGATACAACACACAACAATATGACCAAGAACAAAATTCTTACATATTTCATACGCTACCCTACCTTATATTATCCCCATTTTAACACCAAAAGGAATCATTGTAAACCTATAAAACTTAAATTGAGTTTGGTTTACATCTGATTTGTTTATTATATTTTTGTTTATAATAAAACCAATATCCCTATCTGCACCAATTTTACCAAAAAGAATACAATAAACTAGAAAATAAAAAGGAGGTATGTTTTTTGAAGAAAATTTTATTTTCTATCATAAGCATTGTTATTATTGCTTTAGTGGTTTGCTTATTTGTCTTTACCCAAGATAAAAAAGAACAAACAAAAGTAAAAGTAGCAGAAGTTACACACAGTATCTTTTATGCGCCACAGTATGCGGCTCATGCTCTTGGATACTTTGAGGAGGAAGGTCTTGATGTAGAACTTAATCTAGTACCAGGTGCAGATAAAGTTACTGCTGCTGTTTTATCAGGAGATGTTCAAATTGGATTTTGTGGAAGTGAAGCTACAATCTAGATTGTAGTCGGTTGCGGGGAAAATAGTAAGCTCGTCAAACACGAACTTAATAGTATCTTCCGGCAACTTTAAAAATTGATTTAAGACCGGTTGTTTCGTATCATAAAGAAGGGTACTCTTCTTTCCAATTTTAAATACAATATCTAAATTTACAATTTTTCGATCATTGTTTTCTTTTGATACATAAATTTTATCAATCAGTAAATCCATTAATCCAGTAAAATTAACATCAACATCAATTTCCGTTTTTAAAGAGTTAAATAATAATTCAATTTGGTTACTGTAACTATCATCTTTAGATAATTTAATTTCAATATCTTTCATCTGCACTTTGATATTATTTAATCTTGTGTTTAAAACTTCATTTTGATTTGCAAACTCTTCATTTGATAAATGATTTTCCATTACTAACTCAAGAAGCTTCTCTTTTTTTGATTCCAAAGTCATAATCTCTTTATTTAATATAGAAATTTTTTGTGTTAAATCAGCATCTTTATTATAAGTTTTGATTCTATTCATTAATGAGTTTAAAATATTATCTTTATTATTTAAGAATTTTTTAATAATATCTTTAAAAATAATATCTAATTCACTTTCTTTTAATAATGGACTATCACAATATTCTTTTCCTTTTTTATAAAGACGACAAGACCAATACCGGTAATCATTCACTCTCCCTTTTTTTACCCCTGATCTAGTATAAGCACAATTATGATCTTTACAAATTAATTTTCCACTATAAGCAAAATTGGAGCGAACTGTTAATCGTTGATTATTCTGATATCCAATTCGTTTTTTTTCTAATTCCTTATTTACTTTATTCCAAACTTCTTCACTTACTATGGGAGGAACTTTTTCTTTATCTTCATAAACCATCCAATTGTCATCCTCAATTTTTTTTCTTTTTCCACTTTTATAATCAATAACGGTTGTCTTTCCACCACAATAATACCCTTTGTATTTTGGATTCATTAAAATTCTTCTAATTGTTGTTGAATCAATTGGGTTTCCTTTTCGATTGAAATGTCCTAGTCGTTCTAGTTCTAATGCTGTTTTCTTTAAACTAGAGTAAGAATCATATAGAGTATACATTTTTTTCACAATGATTGCTTCTTCTTCAATAATCTTTAATGTCCCTTTTTCTTTTTCATAGCCGAAGATATTATTTGTTCCAAGGACAACTCCTCTTTTAATGGATTGTTTTAATCCAAACTTAACATTTTCAGATAATTTTCGCAAATCATCCTGTGCAATACTTGCCATTAGAGTTAATCTAAACTCAGAATCTGGCAAGATGGTATTGATGTTATCATTTAAGAAATAAACGCCTATACCGAACTTTAATAAGTCCTGGGTATATTTTATACTGTCTAAGGTATTTCTCGCAAATCTGGGCACGCTTTTCGTTAAAATAAGGTCAAATCTGTCACTTTTCGCATCACTGATCATCCTTAAGAAATCATCACGTTTTTCCACATTTTTTCCTGATATTCCTTCATCAATATATCCCGTTACAAAAGTCCAATTAGGATAACTGTTTATCATAGAAGTAAAATAATCAACTTGATTCACAACAGATGTCGCCTGTTCTTCACTATCGCTTGATACCCTGGCATAAAAAGTAACTCGAAGTCGTAAATCAAACATTGATTTTCCACTTAATATATGATTCCTAATTTCAATTAAACGATTATACTTTTCATACTCATGCATCATTTTCCTCCTCCTCTTGCCCTTCATTATAACTCTGTTTTGGAGAATGTGTTCGATTGTCTACATTTTTATGAATGTTTTTAAAATGTTCTATTATTTGAAATACTTCTTTATCTATTTCTTTTTTTATTTGTTCATACACATAATATGATATTTCATTTTTATCATAAATCCGTTTTAATAAGAATTTTTCTAGTATTAAATCTAAATGTCTTTGTGATATTATTTCCGCATTTATTACTTCTAAATTAGTATTCTGCATAACTATCACCTAATAAATATGTATGAAATAATAAGACATTTATGTTGAAACTAGTTTTATTGATATTTAATATAATATTATATTTTACATAAATCCCTCCTGATTTTTAAATTTAAATAATTATTTGTTTTTATCATCTTTAAATATTTGTACATTGTCCAAAACATAATCTTTTATGGAAGATTCAAGGACACTTTGAATTGTTGTCTTATTTTGTTTTACAATCTTTTTAAATGCGTTATATAGATTTTTATTGATCCTCGTTTTCGCAACAAATTTATTATCTTTTATAATGATCACCTCCTTTCATAAATTTTAATAATGAGATTTTCACGATAAGAACTAGTTTTTTGTGGTACAAATCCGTGTATGCTTTTTTAGCAGGATAACTATGGCTGACATACAAATACCCAGTGGGTATTTAGCCCTAAATATAAAGGATTATGCAATTTTTGTTTGTCATACATAGGGGGGCTAAGTCATCCATTTGTACACACAATTTTTTATACTTTTTATAGTGTTTTAGACCAATGTCATTCATTTGTTATACCGTTTGTACTAACATTTGTTATAACAAAAAAGACAAAAAGGTACCAAAAATATTGTTTTTCATATATTGATTGGTACCTTAATTTAATTTTAAAATTAAATTGGTATAATTTATTCATAGATAATAGTTCTTTATTATTTACATTATTTTATCTCCCTTTCGATTATTATTTATTTACATCTCTCCTAAACAAAAAAACACAAAGAATATAATTCCTGTGTTAAAATAATAACTATTTTACCAATTATACCTATCCTAATGGTTTTTTTCAAGCAATTTTTGGTTTTATTTGGTCTTTTTCGGTTTTATTTGGTTTTTTTTGGTATTTATTAAAATTTACTAGAAAAACAAATAAAAGAGTGCACTTTTTTGCACACTTTTAACATTCTACTATATTTTACCATTTAATATATTTAAATCAATTTTTTCTATCATTCATTTCTCATGCAATTTATATTTTTTTCGTTTTTAGCATTTATTATTATAGAATTATTAATTTGTCAAAAATTTTTTTGAATTTTTTGATATTATTTACTTTTACTTAATTTGCTATTTTTTTTAATTTTTTTTATTTAAATCAAATAGAATTTGTTTTTCATATTTGTTTTTAAGGTTATAACTATTACTATGTTTGATATGTCCTAAAAAACTATTATAGGATAACTGCACATGTTTATAGTCTAATTTACCCATTAAGTGTAACTTGTTCCATTTTTTTATATTCTTTAAAATTTTCTTTTTACATCGTTTTCTAATCATAATATGAGTCTCATATACTTTATAACCACAGAAATCAATTCCTAATTTACTGGGGTAATATCTCGTTTTTTTATTTAATTCTAGTTCTAATTTGATATTTAAAAATTCACTTATTTTATTTAATATTTCTTTCGCACCTTCTCTATCTTTAGTAAGAATAATAAAATCATCCATGTAACGAAGATAGTACTTACATTTAAGATTATATTTAACATAAGAGTCTAATTCATTTAAATATATATTTGCAAAATACTGGCTCGTATAATTTCCTATAGGTAGACCGTCTTCGTTATTATTTTCATATATCAATTTTCTAGTAAACTCTAATAATAACTTATCATCAATATGTTTTTTTAATATAGTAAAAAGTATATCTACCTTAATATTATAAAAGAACTTTCTTATGTCACATTTAACTACATAGTAGTGCTGATACTCTTTTTTCATCATTTGCATAAACTTCTGTAGTCTATATATAGATTTATGCACACCTTTATTTTCTATACAGGCATAGCTATCAAAAATAAATCTTGGAAGCCAGTACGGTTTTATGAATTCCTCTATATACCATTGATGCACAATCCTATCTTTGTATTTTAGTTTTCTTATTACTCTCTCTTTTGGTTCGTGAATAATAAACGCAGTATAAATTCCTAGCTTATAAGTTTTATTTTTAATACTATTCATTAAATTAATAAGATTGTTTTCTAAATCCAATTCATAAAGTAATACCTCTCTTCTGTAAGATTTACCTTTAGAAGCCCTTTTTTCAGCTTCTAAAATTTTTTCAAAAGTTAAATGATTATAAAATATATTTCTTATTGTTTTAGACATGATTTAATCCAGCCACCTAACAAATTAGATGTATCGGTTATTTTTCTTGAAAATGCCTCATAATTTCTTACATTTATGTATTTATACTTATAACTGATTCTTACATAAACTTTTAATACTTTTAACTGTATATCCAAAGTACCTAGAGTATGCAATCTCTTAAATTTATCTTTTTCTTTATGACTTTCGATAATAGTTACTATCCCTTTATTAATACTATTTTTAATATCACCTACTAAAAAATATCTTTCACTTTTGGGGTATTTCTTTAATAATTCGTTACTATAGTACATCATATCTAAATATTTTTTGTATATTATTAAATCCTCTAACATAATCACCTCAAAAAAATATAGAATCTAATTTTCATATGCTACTACTAACTAGGTTCTATTGTTTATATTTTTTATCCAATTTGGATAAGGACTTTGACCTGTTTTAAATAATTCTCTACAAATATTAATTATATCTTCAAGACTATAGAATTTAAAACTCTGGACCACGAGACGCCACGAGTTGTTGCTGTTGGCATTACCATTATTCCTGTTGAAGCCAAAGACTCCAGCATTGGCACCATTGTTGTAGTTACCACCGCGGATGAACCAACTGTTGGTATTGTTCGGGAAGTTGGCGTAGTCATTTTATGGTCTAATCCTATATCAAACTAGTTGATACTATTTATTACATATTCTATGTACTTTAAAGTTTCTACATCAAAAGTATTTATTTTAACTATTATGTTATCAATTATTGCATTTCTATTACTATAAGTAGAATGTGATAATAATAATTTTTGATTATAGTTGTTTTTTTCATACTCATTATTATATAAAATTTCTTCTTCCTTAAAATTATACACTAGATAATCTATGTTTGACTCTTCTAATTTATCTTTCACCTTTTCTAAGCTATTTATTGGAAACCCTATCATACTATATTTTTTAAAAATCTTTACTTTATAACCGAACAAATTGTTAATTATTATAGAATCCATATCATAAGTTACGTAAAAATTTCCCTTTTTTAGCAAGTATAATTTATCTCTCTTTGCTTCCTTTAATTTCAAATATTTATCATATAACATAAAATCACCTATGAAAATAATATCATGTTATTTCTAATAATTATGATTTTGCTAGAAATTCTAGCAAAATCTAAATTTATTCATATTTTACTTTAAATTGTTGCTAGGTGGTATTATGATTTTAACAAATTTATCAATGACACGAATAAAAAATTTACGCATAGATCATGACTATTGTCAAAAACAAGTAGCTTCATATTTATCAATAAGTAGAAGTTCATATTCTCAGGTTGAGTGTGAACTTAGGGAATTGCAAAAAGACGAAGTAGAAAAATTGGCAATTCTCTATGATGTGGTTCCGCAATATTTATTAGGGTATATAGATACCCCTATTCCATATCCTAAACATTTTAAAGACGAAGTAAAAGAAAAGCTTAATATTTATGATAATAAAATTAATTCTATTTTTAATAAAAACCAGAAATCTCGTTTATAATAATAGTTAATGGG
>JAQUWE010000025.1 GCA_028693035.1 Bacilli bacterium
TTAAACAATTTGTTCCTTACTACAAAGACAAACTTTATACACCTAATGTTGTTAGATATATTTAAATTTTATAAAACAAAAAGTTTTCAAGATTTTACTTTAAATCCCAAAAACTCTTTACACAAACCCATATTAGTTAGCAAGAACTACAATATTATATTGGTGATAATTTTTACGTTATATACAAAAATGTTTTAGAAATTAAATTTTTCACTAAAAAAGAGCTCTTTTATCTATAAATAGCCCTTTTCTTATTTTATATTTTACAGTTCTACAATCGTTGCTTTATGATAAATATGTGGTAAAAACTTTTTCAATAAATCTTCTGTTTTTATTTTAAGATGTGCTTCATTGGTTCCAGGATTGCATCCAAACCATTCTTCTTCTGCTACCTCTTTGTCTAAGATAAGTTCTACATATTCATCTTCATCATTAATGAGACCCATTACAGAAGCAGCTCCAGGTTGTTGTCCAAGATGCTGCTTCATAGCTTCTGCTGAAGCAAAAGACAATTTTGATACACCAATTTTTTGGCTTAATAGATTGGTATCTAAGGATTTATTGGCAGGCAAGACTACTAAAAAGAAACTGGTCTTTTTTTGGTTACATAGAAAAATACTTTTTCTGATTTCTGTACCTAATACTTTGTCTATTTCTACGCATTCTTCCATAGCTTCTACTGCTTCATTTTCAATTCTTTCAAACTCAATATTTAATTTTTGAAATATTTTATATACTTTTTCTTCTGTTTTATTATGCACTTTTAAAGGAGCTTCTGTGCTTATATCACTTATATATATCATAATAATCTTCTCTTTCTTATTTTTGGCAGATAGGGCAGTAATAAGTACCCCTTCCCCCTACTTTGATTTTAATAATGGTTTCCCTGCAAACAGGGCAAGGTTCTTTTTCATGATTATGAACAAACAATTCATTTTGAAATTTACCATGTACCCCTTCACTGGAAGTATAGGAACGAATTGTTGTCCCTCCTAAAGTAATCGCTTTTTTAAGTACTTTGATGGTATTGTCTATAATTGCTTGGCATTCTTTTTTAGTAAGGGAAGAACATTTTTTTAAAGGATTTATTTTACTTAAAAACAATATTTCATCTGCATAGATATTGCCAATACCTGTTACAATGGTTTGATCAAGCAATACTGTTTTGATTGGCAAATTCTTTTTTTTATACTTTTCTTTTAAATAAGAAACCGTAAGATTTTCATCAAAAGGTTCTAGTCCAAGTTCTGATAAAGGTTTTTGTTTATATACATTTTCTTTTTCTAATACATACATTCTTCCAAATTTTCTTGTATCAAGATAACGAAGAGAAGTCCCATCAGAAAAGATAAAACATACATGTTCATGACGAAGTGGACTATCTTTCGCATCTCTTATATAGTATTTTCCTTCCATACGCAAATGACTAAGAAGGCATTGTTCACCAAGATCAAATAAAATCCATTTTCCTTTTCTTTTAATGTCTAAAATGGTTTTACCAATACAGCTTTTGATAAATAAATCACTAACAGGATACGCAATAATATTTTTATAGTATACATTAACTCCAACTATTTTTTTATTTAAAACTTCTTTTTTTAAAGTTTCTTTTACCGTTTCTACTTCTGGCAACTCTGGCATATTATTCTCCCATAATTTCTACCACAGATCCTTGCGCAAGTAAGTGGGCATTGGCATCATCTGTATCTAAGTGTAATTCAAAGAAAGCTTCTTCACTCTCTTTTATATATACAGAGTCTAAAATACCACCTTTTTCACCAGGAATTCTAACAGATACCATTTCGGCTTCTAAGCCATATTCTTCTCTTTGCTTTTTGGTAATATGGATATGTCTAGTTGGAATGATACAGCCTTTTTCTAAAAATACTTTTCCTTTAGGTCCAATCAAAGTAATGCTTTCACTAGCCTCTACTTTTCCAGAATTTCTAACTGGTGGATTTACACCTAGTTTTACAGCATCTGTCTTTGAAATTTCTACCTGATCATAAGGACGAATTGGACCTAAAATACGAACTCTTTCTATTTTGCTTTTAGGGGTTTCAATCGTTACCATTTCCTCAGCAGCAAACTGCAAGGGTTGTGATAAATCTTTCTTCTTTGTTAAAGAATACCCTTCCCCAAATAAAGTTTCTAACGTCTGTTTCGTAAGATGTACATGTCTTGCAGAAACGCCTACACCTATTTTCATTTTATCAGCCTCCTCTTAAATTATATCATACTCTAGCTAGTAATTTCATAGAATTTTATGAAAGGAGATTTTTTATGAACAGTGAATTTTATAGCAATCCAAGTTTAACAAATGGAGGCGCAGGAAGTCCTCTTTATTATAGAAATCCTACTAGCGAAGAACCCGAAAAAAAAGAGGAAGTCAGAGAATCTGCAATGCCAGAATATGAACCATACATGGAAAATATCCTAAAAAAGGTAGAACCTGTTAAAGGCACTTTTTATATGACATTTCCAGGATCCAATGAATGGAGAGATAAAGCCTTTAGTGGTATTTTAGAAGCAACTGGAAAAGATTATCTTGTCGTAAGTGATCCTAAAACAGGAAAACATCTTCTATTGCCTATTATTTATATAGACTATATAGAATTTGATGAAAATATTCAAAAATTTTTAAGAAAAAGTGAATAATAATTGAATTCGTTTTTGTTATTTGTTATACTGATAACAGGGTGGTAATATGTTAGTTGTAATGTATATTTTATTTGCAGTTGTTTTAGTTGGTATCCTTCTCATTTGGTATGCAAATGTGTATAATAGATTCCAAAGTTTAATCATAAGAATCAATGAAGCAGAAGCTTCTATTGATACAGTATTACGAAAAAGATTTGACTTATTAAATAAAGCCATTGGCGTAATCAAAAACAATATAACAGTAGAGACTGAAGTTTTAGATATGATTGTGAAACTTCGTTCTAGAAAACTAAGTAATTTTGACTTAGATAGACAACTTTATTTAGCAATCAATGAATTTAATGCCTATAAAGAATCTCATAAAGAACTACAAAAATGTGAAGGTTTTATTAAAATAGAACTTGGTATTAATGAATCTGAATCAGAAGTTGTTGCTTTACGTAAATATTACAATGACATTATTACAGACTATAATGAACTTACTAAGATATTTCCTTGTAATCTAGTTGCTAAAATCAGTCATTTAAATGAAAGAACTTATTTCGACGGTAAAAATATGAGTGACAATGTAGTCAATGATTTTAAACTATAACAAAAATAACTAATTGCTTAGTTATTTTTTCGTTTTCTTTTTATCTTCCTTACCTTCTTTAACCAGTGTTTTTAGGATATAAAAAATCATAAAAACCAAAATAACAGAACCTACAATAATAGGGGTTTTATATTCTCCAAAAACTTCTTTTGTTTTTTCTTCCTTTTTTACTTTAGTCGCATCTTCTTTAATGACATATTCACCATTTTTAGTATATAAATAATTCTCTCTAGCGTATCTTGCTAAATAATCAGGATCTTTTAATTTATTGATTTCTTTTTTTAAATCTGATTGTTTCTCCTTAAGTCCATTTAAATTTTGGGTAAGTCTACTTTGCTCATCGCTGAGCTTTTTAATTTGATAAGAATAGGTAACAAGATTGACAAGTAAGTATGCCATAATAAGACATGACAAAGAACCAAAAATCATAAGTCTTCTTTTAGAAGCTTTGGTTATCTTCTTTGTATTTGCCAAGATATCACCTACTTTTCTAGTAGCAGTATATCATTTTTTACGTCTTTTATCAAGAAAATTGATAAGGACTTGCATACTAAGAAAGCCTAAGGCTACAAATAGAAAAGAATAAGGGTGCAGAATACCATTATTGATTTTTCTTAAAAAGATAAAATATAAAAAAACAAAATTTAAAACAAAAAGAAAGGAAAGGAGAAACTGTGCCCATTTCTTTTGTTTGTATATATATTTATAATTGATTTCTAAAAAGAAAGAGAAAACGTTTCCATAGATAAAGGAGTATACAATTAAAAGTATTTGTACATGTAAATTCATCATTTAAATAGTTTTCCAAAGACACCATCTTCTTTAGTTTTTCCTGCTTTATTTTCCATATATTGTAAATTGTGTACTTTTCCTTTAATAGAAACATTTCCTTGATACGTATCTAGTTTGATAATTTCTAAAGATTCTCCTTTTAAAACGATGAATCCCATATTGGTTTCCATTAAAAACTCTTCATCATCAAAGCTTTCTATTTTTTTGACGCCAGTTATCACAATATTTTTTCTTTCTGTAATACTTACTGAATGATTATAATTGGTTAATACACTATCCTTGTCCATATTTTTTCCTCCTATTAAATTATATGGAGGAGTCTTTATTTTAGTACAAAAAAAACGCTTTCGCGTTTACTCTTCATTGTTATAAGTTTCAATGATAGCATCTTCAAACATTTTACGGCATTCTACATTTGTTGGGTGCGCTATATCTCTATAACCGCCTGTTGCTGTTTTACGGCTAGGCATCGCAATAAATAAACCTTTGTCGCCTTCAATAATACGAATATCATGGATTGCGAAACAGTCATCTATAAGGACAGATGCAATTCCTTTCATGCGATTATCTTCTCTTTCTACTTTACGTACATTTACGGATGTAATTTTCAAGTGAACTCAGCTCCCTCCAGTATATATCTATACAGTTTCATTGTATCCATTTTTCCATTATTTGTCAATCTTTTTGCGAGAATAATCTATTTTTATGGTTTGTGTAATTACATCACTATAACTAAAGGATTTAATGGTAGAAGCCTTTGTATCTTCTACTAAAAATATATAGTCATACAGTTCTTTTACTACAACGTGATATTCTTCGAATTTGTTTCTTCCCATATTACAATTGATGGTTACTTTTTCTCCTACATGACTTCTCAGGTTGTCTTTAATTTCATGGATGGTCATTTCTCTCCCCCTATCTTGGATATCCTACATACATCGTTCCTTTGGTACGGATGCCTCCGATTCCTTCTTTTCCATACTTGGTTTTTTCAATAATACTTTTTAAATCAATATCTTTGGTAATTTCTGCTAAACTAATAGACTTAGCTATGATAGCAGGATCTAAGGCATGGATATTGATTCTTTTAGGACTGGAAGCAAAATTGGCACCTGCTTTAATCAGTTCATCGTAATCAGATTGACAAGCACCAGCAATAATGATTAGTTTTTCATGACTACCTTCATATTTTCTAGCTTCTGTAATAGCGTCTACAAAGCATTTGCTATTTTTGTAAGCTTCTAAATCGTGCAAACCACCCTTTTTTTTATAGTAAGCATCATGTCCTGTAATGACGACAATATTGGGTTTGTATTCTTCTAATAGCTCTTGCATAGATTCAGCAATTTCTGTTTCTTTTTTACAAGAACCTACTGCCCATAAATTAAATTCTTTATAGTAGTTTAAACATCTTTCTAAATATTCTTTATCACCATCGATATGTAAGATTTTACCTGGTAAATAAAAATATTCATCTCTATCTAAATGATTGTCTTCGCGGACCCTTTTTGAAAATTCTTCTTCTTCAGCATCTTTGTCTTTTTTATAAAGTTTTAAATCTTCTACAGGGCTGTCCGCATATAAACGGAAGTATTTTCCTTTTAAAATATAGTTGTTATCAACAATATCAATTATTTTAAATACGATATCATGGCTATATGACTCACGGGTTACCATATCCCCTATTTTATATTCCATAAAATCACCTATGAAAGTATATGAAAGCAAAAAAAAATTATGATTTTATTTCATAATCTTTATTATTCTTTATAAATGTAAATTTTTAGCTCTTTTAATATCTTCTTGTTGTTTCTGATATAAATACGTTTCTTCTATTGGCATACTGCCTGACTTTAATTGTGTTAAAAATACTGTCATGTCAGCAATCATTTGTGTAGAATTTTGCTTATTTTCATATTCACTAATCAATACTTCCAATACTGCTAAATCCTTTTGAGGCAAAGATTCCAATTTCTCTACTAATGTTTGAATGGTTTGTAACCGGTTTCGCTTTTCTATTAGTGCGCTTTTTTTTAGTTTAAATAATGACATAGTCTCTGGTAACCCCGTCATTAACTGAATCGTGCTTGTATCAAGATACAAATCACCTACATTATCATCATAATCACGTTTTACTTTTAATAATATCTTTTTTTTAATACATTTTCTAATATAGGCTTCTATGTTTTTGTCGATTCGCAAATTCATCCCACCAACACCAGATGGAGTGAATAAACGGCGATATTTGTGGAAAAGCAATTCTAATCTTACTAAATCTAATGGTGTTTTTATACTATCAATATCAACATAGTAATCATATGAATCTGGTTGTACTTTATTTGAAATATTAAATATTCTTAAGAGTATTGCATTGGACTTATAAAGTCCTTCTTCCATTTTTTTATACCCATTTCCAGAGCAAGTAGTACACACATAATCCACTTTAGTAATTTGCATAATGTTTCCTGTGTATATTTTTTTTGTATTCATTTAGCACTTCCTTTGGTAGCATTTATATTAGCATTTAATCTAAATTATGTCAATTTTTTTAAACAAAAAAAGATATATGATTATATCTTTAAATGTTTACGAACAGCTCTATAAGAACCAAACATACCTACCAAAATACCTATCAAAATAAGAATACCTGATAATGTATAAATGAATGGTTCTGGTTTAATCAATTTAATAAATGGGGAGAATAGTTGTCCATCAAATCCACCATATAAAGCTGTGTACCCGTAAGTAGCACCTATAATTGGAATAATAGATCCTAAAATACCTAAAAATAAACCTTCCATAATAAATGGTATTTTAATATTTAAGTTAGAAGCCCCTACTAAACGCATGATCTCAATTTCTCTTTTTCTAGAAACAATGGTAATTTTAATAGTATTAGAAATTAAGAAAGCAGTTACCACAATAAGTGCGACTACCATACCAATACTTACTTTTTTAACCATATCAAAGATGGTAATCAATTGTTCTACCATACCTTGTCCATATTTAACAAGAGAAACATTCTCTATTTTTTCTATTTTTTTAGCAATTTTTCCAATATCATTAATATCTTCTACTTTTACCAAAACAGTATCTTGGATAGGACTATCATCCTGGTTCCATGACTCCATAATATTTTTAAAAATAGGAGAAGATTCCATCATCTCTTTTGATATTTCCGTTTTTGCTTGAAACTTATAAGATTCAACACCAGGAATATCATTGATTTCTGATTCTATCTCTTTAATTTCATCTCTAGAAACATTTAATTTAAGGAAAGAAACAATGGTTACATCCTTTTCAACCAGATTGGCAAAATTATTTACATTGATTGATAAGATAATCGCAATCGCAACTACCAAAAGCGTAATTGTGATACAAGAAATAGACGCAAGAGAAAGGGAAAAATTTCTAAATACACTTTTAAAGGAATCTCTAATATTCCTTGAAAACATTCTAAATACTTTCATGTTTATATGTTCCTTTCTTATAATCTTTTACAATTCTACCTTGGTCTAATAAAATAACACGTTTTTTAAGTCTATTTACGATTTCTGTATCATGGGTTACCATAATAATCGTTGTCCCTAATTTGTTGATAGCTTCTAGTACATCCATGATTTCCATACTAGTACCTTCATCTAAGTTTCCTGTAGGTTCATCACAAATCAGTAGTTTTGGACCATTTACGATTGCACGGGCAATTGCAACTCTCTGCTGTTCTCCACCAGATAACTGCGTTGGATATTGTTTTGCTTTATGTTTTAATCCAACAAGTTCTAAAACCTTAATTACTTTACTATAAATTTCCTCTTTTGGAAGTCCATATACTTCTAAAGTAAAAGCAACATTTTCAAATACAGTAGATCTTGGTAACAATTTAAAGTCTTGGAAAACAACGCCAAGTTTTCTTCTTAATTTAAAAACTTTTCTGTTTTTTAACTTCGCTACATCAATACCACCTACATTGATAGAACCACTTGTAGGTCTCTCTTCACGATATAACATTTTAATTAAGGTTGATTTTCCACAACCTGTAGAACCAATGACAAAAACAAAATCCCCTTTTTCAATATCCAAATCCACATCATAAACAGCAGTTACACCGTTTTTATATACTTTTTTAACATGTCTCATTTGAATCAAATTCATTTTTATTCCTCCTATTCTCCACCAGATACTTCATAGGCATCGGTTACAACAAAGAACGCTTTTGGATCTATTTTTGAAATACCCTCTTTGGCGAAAAAATATTCTTTTGTGGGTACAATAAACATAATCATTTTTTGATGATTTCCTGTAAAACCACCTCGTACGTCAAACACAGTGACACCATGTGACAAATTTTGCATAATAAACCTTTTAACGTCTGTTTCATGACAAGTAATAACATAGAAAGCTTTTGACTGAGAAATACCTATAATAACTTTATCTGATATCATACTAAGTACATACATCGCTAACATAGAGTAAATCATTTTAATAAAGCCAAAGACAACGCCACTTAGAATAATGACAAGTCCATCTGTAAAAATCATGGCTTTTCCAATAGACATTTTTCCATATTTAGAAACGATTTGATTTAAGATATCAGTACCACCAGTTGTAAATCCTGCTTTAAAGATAAGTCCAAGACCAAACCCTGTAAGGGCTGCCGCAAGTGCGATTAATAATAAGGGTTCTGCTCCTTTTAAATCCACATACTGTGGAATCCATTCTGTCAGTTTTACCAAAACGGGATATAGCAGGGATCCTACTACAGAATGAGACGTTTTTTTAGGACCTAGTAAAAAATAACTTAAAATCAGTAACAGAATTGAACTGATTAAGATGACAAGGAAAGGATCAATGCCATATAATTTTTTTAAAATAACACCAAGTCCACCCACACCGTATACCACTTCACAAGGAAGTAAGAAAACGTTGTAAGTAATGGCTACAATGATTGTACCAATGAGGAAGGATGTATATCTTGTCCATCTTGTGTCTTTGTATACTTCTCTTACTACCTCATCTGGATTTACTTCTTTTTTTAAAAACATACTTAAGATCCTTTCTTTAAGTTCTCACTTATAAATAAATCGATATCTCCATCTAAAACTTTTGCTACATTGCTGTTTTCTGTTCCAGTACGGTGGTCTTTGACCATCGCATAAGGATGCATAACATAGGTACGAATTTGTGAACCAAATCCATTTTCCATAGAAGTGCCTTTAATACGATCTATATTTTCTTTTTGTTTTTCTAATTCTAATTCATATAATTTATTTTTAAGAACGCCCATGGCTGTTTCTTTATTTTTAATTTGGCTTCTTTCATTTTGACAAGTTACAACTATTTTAGTAGGAATATGGGTAATCCTAACCGCACTATCGGTTGTATTTACACCTTGTCCTCCGTGTCCACTACTTCTATATACATCAATTCTTAAATCAGCATCATTGATTTCTATATCAATTTTACTATTGTCAAAAATAGGTGTAATTTCAAGAGAAGCAAAGGAAGTATGTCTACGGTTATTAGAATCAAAAGGGGATAAACGAATTAAACGGTGTACGCCTTTTTCATTTTTTAAGTATCCATAAGCTAAAGAACCTTTTACTAGAAAGAAAACAGATTTATATCCCGCTTCTTCTCCAAAGACTTCACTTAATATTTCTACTTTATATCCTTTTTTTTCACACCATCTTAGATACATACGATATAGCATACCTGCCCAGTCACAAGATTCAGTTCCTCCTGCTCCTGCATGTATTTCTACCATTGCACCATTGTTATCATATGGACCATTTAAGAGAAGGTTTAATTTAAGAGATTCTACTTTTTCTTCTAAAGAAGGTAGTTCTTCCTCTATAAGTTCTTTCAATTCTCCATCATACTCTTCTTTCAATAGTTCTAAAGTTTCTACATGGTTGGTAAGGGTTTGTTTCAGTTCCTTTGTTTTGGTATACATCCCTTTTATAGCATTTAATTTTTCAATAACTTCTTCACTTTGTTTCTTGTCATTCCAAAAATTCGGATCAGCAATCATATTTTCCAATGCTTCTATTTCTTTTTCTTTTGCAGCAAAGTCAAAGTGACCTCCATAATGTTTGTATTTCTGTTTGTAGGTTTAAAAAATGGGTATATAATTCATTTAATTCCATATCCTAGCCTCCAATCATACATTATTATATCATTTTTTTTAACTTTTTTCTATGGTAATTTTATGAAATCTTGAGAAAGTACAATATGTAGACGCATCTATTTATTGAGAATGAAAATTCTCTTTTCTTTTTTTAATAAACACTCTATATAAAAAACCAACTATTTCTAGTTAGTTTTTGCTGGTTATAACGGTTTCATATTATTTGATTATTCAAATTTAAAACTTATATTTTCATAGTCATTCTTTTTTCTTGCTCTAAATCTTGTCCTTCGACCATAAACTGATTTTGTAAGATTTGCTTTTTCATATTGGTTACTATATTAGATAAAACAACATCTAAATCATTACATGGTATGCTTAATTTTTTTGTTAAACGAACTTTTTTATTGAAATAATCATATAAAGTTTGTTTTACTATACTTTTCTCTGTATTATTATTTAAAACTTGAAACAATTCTGATGTCATAATATTCTCTTTATATATTTTTTCAAATTGTTCTGATAGTTGTTCTTCTGTAAAATCAATATCTGGATTTGTTTTTAGAGCAGAAAATTGATTTTTAAGCATAGGAATTTGCTGGATTGTATCTTTATCTATATCCACTTGGCAAATGGTTCCTTGACTCAATTTTTCTAAATCAATATGTATACGATTTCCTAATGTAGATCTTATTTCTGCGCAGGACCCTTGAAAAGTTATTTCTTTGAAATCCTCTCTGCGAACTTGAAAAATATAAGGGATTTTTTTGTGTATCTTTTTGATTGTCAACATATTGTTTTTTTGTGTTTCAAAAAGACCATTTTCAGGTTTATAACAGCTATTACCTCTTTTATTGCTTGTTTCTTTCTCTTCCATAAAAGTTTGAAAAGAAGATGTAAAACTGTCTGGTAATTCTACATATTCTAAACTATTTAGACCACCAAAACTGTATAGATTGTCTTTTTCGACTCCTTCGTGCAAAATAAGTGTTTTTACATTTTTACATCGATTGATAAAACCGGTTGGCAACTCTTTTATGGAACCTGCTACTTCTACATAAATTAAATTGGTATCATTGGCTGCAAACATGCTTCCTAATTTTTGTATTGTATTTTCAATTACCAAAGACTGTACTACAGGATACATATTCGTACCAAGATGGGTAAGACTAGAAGGAAAATTGTACTCTGTTGTTGTAATATCTATACAATTGTTGCCTAGTTTTATAATGTCCTCTGGAAGCATTACTTTTTTTAAATTAGAAAAGGCATTTCCAAAAGTAAAGTATTCATCTGGTACTTCACGAATACTACCTTCTTCAAATACAATTTCATGTGCGGTAGACATATGTAATAAAGCTTTATTTTTCTTCAAATTAAGTTCTGGATTCAATTGTTTTACTTCTTTTGGAATTTTGTAAAGAGATAAACCCTTAGGAACATCTACAAGCATTCCTGTCCTAGTATCTATTATGTATCCTTCTATATTCTGCAAATGCGGTTTTATTTTTAATTTGAATAAACCCATATTTTCACTCCTTATACTTATATTAACATGGTTTATATGTTTTATTTCTTACTATTTTTATTGTATCAAAAAGACCATTGAACAAGTTTATCAATAGTCTAATAAAGTTAGAACAGAGCCTTTATTTTTACTTCTTTTTTACCTCTTCTTTTCTAAAATAAAATAACGACATTCATAGGCACAATCTTTTTTGATATATTCTTGTATATTTTTTTGATCATTAATTGCACTATATCTTTTATTTTCTTTATAACAAAATCCTTTTAAACGTAATTTATCATATGCATAATCTCCTACAATAAAATCATATTCATCAAAGTATTCTGTCCATTTTTTTAAAATATCTTCTATTATAAAAGCATCTTTATATTCCTTTATAAGTTTATATTTTTGATTTTCAATTATGTATTCTTTATTCATTTATGTACTCCTTTTTGAAAGCAGGGGCAATTTGTTTATATTTATCTAAACTAGAACCTGCATTCCATGTAATATAACCACCTGTTAAACCAGATTCATAAAGTCCTTTGATTTGTTCTGATACTTTATTTGCATCATACACAACATAAGGTTCTTTGATAGAATTATAGGCTTGAATCCAAGTTCTTACAGTAGCTGGTGTTGGGATTTCTGCTTGTCTCTTGGCTGCAGAATTTGTGCCCCAAGTTTTTAGCAATGTATAAGGTATTGTCCAAACAGGAGAACTGATTCCATATTCGTTTTTGTTAAAGTGGTCTGGATATGGCATAGCACTAATGACATCTACGACATTAGAGATAGCAGGCCAGTACTGTCCATAGGCGGTTACATAATCGCTTGCTGATTCGCCAAAGACATCTGCTGAAATATAAGCGCCTACTTTTCTAAGTTCATCTTTTGCATAGAGAAGGAAATTTTGAATGGCGACTGCTTTTTCTTCTCCATAACTATTTCTTAGATCCATAGCACCTGACTTTTCTAAATTTCCTGTACCGTCTGGAAATCTTACATAATCAAACTGAATTTCTTGAAAGTCCATTTCTTTGACAGCTTCCACTGCTAATCTCACATTATATTCCCATACATTTCTACTAAATGCGGTTGGCCAGTAAGTACCATTATGAGAAAACTGGGTTCCATTACGTGTATCCAAAATGGCATCTTCTTTATGATCTACTGCATAGTACTGGTCTTTAAAGGTTGTAATTCTTCCAATCACGTAAATTCCAGCATCTTTTGCTTTTTTGATATATTTTTTATAGTTATCAAATGTATTTACTGCTTTTTTATAGTTACTTGGAGAAAGCTCACTCATAACTGGGGAAGCATAAGCAGGTACTGTATTTTCTTTGATATCAATTACAAAAGCATTAATATTATTGTCTTTTGCAAATAAAATATAATCATCTATTTTTTCCACAACACTGGCGTTGATATAGAGCGTTCTTGTCTCTTTCGGCATTTCATTTCCTTTAATAGAATCTTTTTCCACAGGATAATAGTCTAAACTACCTCCATTCCCACCACCAAATTTATCGGTTCTGGCTTGGTGGATATCATATATGCCTTTTTCATTGTAATTAAGAAGGGCTTCTTCTTGTGTTAAAACTACGTATTTTCCATATATATAACCTTGTTTTTCTTTATAAGAAACTTTATACATATCTACAGTACCATCTTTTTTAAGAGAAGAATATCCTTCAACTGTTAATTTTTCTCCTTTTTTAGTAGAAGCTAAAATAGAAGAATCATCTGTTTTATAATAAATAACAGCTGGTGTTCTTACATAAATTTCTGTTTCTTTTATTATTTTATTAGAATCTGTTATTGTATTTTCTTTTTCCACATAATATGTACTATTTTTTATTTTAATTCTAATAAGGGTTTTATTTTCCCATTTATATTCTTTTTCATAAAAAACTACTTTTGTACCACGTACTTCTTTATTTTTTAAAGAGAATGTAAGTGCTTCTGTTTTTTCTTTCTTTTCATTGGCTTGGTATAATTGTACCTCTGTTTCTTTAGAAGACAAGTACCCATCTGTTTGTTTTTCTCCAAATGTTTGTAGTAAAACTTTCGCAATCATGAAAACCGCTAATGCGCTTATAAAAATAACGGCACTAATAATTAATATTTTTTGATAATTCTTCATATACTCACCTAGTATCAGTATAACACGAATAAAAAAGAAGATAAACAGTTTTATCTTTTTTGTTAGGAAAGTTCTTGTTTTAAAAAGTTTTCCACAGTATAAATTGTTTTTTCAAAATCTTCGTACACAACAGGAAACCAAGTGACTTTAACTTGTCCATTAAACCATGTGTATTGTCTTTTGGCATATTTCCTACTATTTTGTTTCATTTTATCTAAGCAAACTTCTAAAGAACTTTCTCCTGCAAAGTAAGGAAATAATTCTTTATAACCAATCGGTGTTAAAACAGCTTTGGTTCTAATACCACTTTCATATACATATTTGGCTTCTTCTAATAGACCTTTTTCAATCATTTTGTCTACACGTTCATTGATTTTTTTGTACAAAACTTCTCTATCTGCTTGTAATCCAATCCATAACACATCATAAAGTTCTGTTTCTGTCTTTTCTTTTTCACTTGGTTTATGACCTGTTTCTTCAAAATAAGATAAGGCCCTTACTATTCTTTTTCGGTTGTTTGGATGAATATTGGTAGTGGGATCTACTTCTAGTAGTCTTTGATATAAAATATCTGTTTTCTCTTTTGGTTCTTCAATAATAGAAGTCTTTTCATTAAATTTATAATCATAAAGAGCAGCCTTAATATAAAGACCTGTACCTCCTACAATAATAGGGATGTTACCCCTACCTTGTATTTCAGAAATTTTCTCTCTACAATTCTTTTGGTAATCATAAACGGTATAATCTTCTTCCCAATCTTTATGATCAAACAAGTGATGCGGGATACCTTCTTTTTCTTCTTCTGTTACTTTGGCAGTCGCAATATCCATACCTTTGTAGATTTGCGTACTGTCTCCATTGATAATTTCTCCATTAAAATGTTTAGCAAGTTCTACACTTAGTTTTGTTTTCCCTGTACAAGTTGGTCCTACAATCGCAATGACTTTTTTTCTTTGCATATTCTTCACCTTATTTGATAAACATAGAATCTCCAAAAGAGAAAAATCTATATTCGTTTTCCACAGCTTCTTTATAAGCATTCATAATTTTTTCTTTACTAGAGAAAGCACTTACTAACATAACAAGTGTTGATTTTGGAAGATGGAAATTGGTAATGAGTCTATCAACTGCTTTAAAAGTATAGCCCGGATATATAAAGATATCGGTCCATCCAGTGCATGCTTCAAACTGATCATTACGACTACGAATGGTTTCAAGAGTTCTTGTTGTCGTGGTACCTACACTTATGATTTTGTTCCCTTGTTCTTTAATTCTATTTAAAGCGTTAGCTGTTTCTTCATTCATCATATAAAATTCACTATGCATTTTATGTTTGGTTACATCTTCTACACTGACAGGTCTAAAAGTACCAAGTCCAACATGTAAAGTAATATAGAGAACTTTCACTCCTTTATCTTTGATTTTGGTAAGGAGTTCTTCTGTGAAATGGAGCCCTGCGGTTGGCGCAGCTGCACTTCCACTATTTTTAGCATACACGGTTTGGTACCTATTTTTATCTTCTAGTTTCTCATGAATATAAGGAGGTAATGGCATTTCTCCAAGTGCATCTAAAATTTCATATAAAATACCATCATATAAAAGTTTAAATAAACGAATACCTTCCTCTTCTACTTTGATGCAGCGTGCAGAAAGTTTACCATCACCAAATGTTACAATGGTACCCTCTTTGACTCTTTTTGCAGGTTTTACTAAGCATTCCCAGACATCATCACCTTTGTCTTTCAGCATTAATATTTCAATGACAGCACCTGTTTCTTCTTTGACACCATAAAGTCTTGCAGGAATTACCTTGGTATCATTTAAAACAAGAGCATCTCCTTCATTCAAATATTCGATAATTGCATCAAAATGTCTATGTGTAATTTCTCCTGTTTTCTTATCTAAAACCAGTAATTTAGAAGCATCTCTTTGTTTCAAAGGTGTCTGCGCAATTAAATTTTCTGGTAAATCATAATCAAAATCATCTGTTTTCATATTACATCACCTTTTCTAATTTTTTTTCTTCTGCTTCTATCATAAAGCTTGGAATATTCATTTGGATAAAATTTATATATTCCCATAATTTATCAGAAATCATTTCTTTATTATATAAAACAATTCCTGTTCCATCAGAATACGTTATCAACTGGACATATCCTTGGTAAATTCGGCAAAATTGATTGATAGTCATTCCCAGAGATTTTTCCATAGCCAAATGATATAATTGACACACCTTTTTATTTTCTATCAAAGAATAATGCACATCCATTTCATATAAATCATCATGATGAAACGGTTGACTATCTTTAAAAGCAGGAATTTCAATTGTCGTTCCATCCGGACGAATGATACAATTATTTAAACAAAAATAATCTAATGCATGGAAAGAATCATCTACATTCGGATAATATTCCTTATATTCTTGCTTTAAAATGCTTTTGTATTCCTCCAGAACTCCTTTAATTTCCCCTGTCTGCAGTTGTAAATACTTAGAAGTTAAATGGTCATTTTGATAACATAAAACTCTATTAGGGTTTAACAAAAAACCTTTTATTATAAAACCAAAATTTTTTATAGCAAAAAGAAAAGATGAATCATACAAGTGTTTCTTACTACAAAATACATCGTACTCTCTTTGCCCAGATATTGTTTGACAATACTCTTTACATAACCTCCTACAATATGAGGATATTTCATAATATGGCATAATTATCTTCTCAGTTTTTGTTATAATTTCTATATCCATACTATCACCTTCAATGAAACTATTATATCATGTAATGAAAAAAAGATAAATTATTATCTAATCTATCTTATCTGGGCAAGGAATGCCCAAATGTGCATAAGCTTTTCTGGTAACCATACGTCCTCTACTCGTTCTTTTTAATAAACCTGTTTGTAACAAATAGGGTTCATAGACATCTTCAATGGTGGTTTGTTCTTCCCCTATCGAAGACGCAATGGCTTCAATGCCGACAGGACCTCCGCCAAATCTATCAATAATGGACTTCAATAAATTATAATCTGTATTATCAAGTCCCAAACGATCGACCTTTAATTTATTAAGAGCAATCCTTGTTATTTCTAAATCAATTTTTCCACTTCCTAAAACAAGTGCAAAATCACGTACTCTTTTTAAAAGACGGTTAACAATACGTGGAGTTCCTCTACTTCTAGTCGCCAATTCTTTGGCAGCTTCTGCATCTATTTCACATTCTAAAACAGTAGCAGTTCTTTTGGCAATCTTTGTTAAATCTTCCACTGTATAATAATTCAATTTAGAAACAATTCCAAAACGATCACGTAAAGGAGAAGTAAGATCTCCTGCTCTAGTGGTTGCCCCTACCAAAGTAAAAGGGGGCAAATCGATTCTAATATTTCTTGTACTCGCATCATTTCCTACCATGATATCTAACACATAGTCTTCCATAGCAGGATATAAAATTTCTTCAATAAATCTTGGAATCCGATGGATTTCATCGATAAACAAAATATCTCCAGGTTCTAGAGATGATAAAAGAGCCGCTAAATCGCCACTTTTTTCGATAGAAGGACCACTGGCTGTTTTGATATTTCCTTCCATTTCATGCGCAATAATATAAGCAAGTGTTGTTTTACCAAGTCCTGGTGGACCATATAAAAGCACATGATCCAAAGATTCATCACGCATTTTTGCAGCCTTCATAAAAATATCTAAATTATCTTTTACTTCTGTTTGCCCTATATATTCTTCTAAAGAACCGGGACGAATGCCTGTTTCTAAATTAGCATCTTCTTCTAGTTGTTCTTTTGTTATAATTCTCTCGTCCATCCTATCACCTACTTTTATTTTTTATTTTCTTTTTATATACAAGCGCAGCTTCATAACTTTCTAGTAAATCATCTACACAGTCATTTTTCATAATTTCTTCTCTAGAAAGCCAGGCTGCTGTTTTACTTTCATGATTGGTTTGTATTTCATGTGTTACAGGCACTGCTACAAATTGATGGTCTACTTGTACCCCTACATGATTATGATACTCCTTGATTGCAAAAGGTTCCTCTTCTACAAAGGAAAAAAGAATACCTGTTTCTTCATAGACTTCTCTTACCGCTGTTTGTAAAAAGGTTTCTCCTATTTCACTATGACCACCGGGCTGAATCCATTTATGAAATTTATTGTGCAAAAGACAAAGCAATAAATCATTTTCATCTAATACAAAAACGGATGCACTGTTTTTCTTTTCCATAAAACACCTACTTTAATAATAGTTTAAGAGCTTCTTTTATTTTGTCTTCTATTTCTAATCCCTTTGGAATCTTTGGAAGGATTTTTTTCATATCTGCTGGTTTATATCCCAATGCTTTTAAAGCTTCTGTAAGTTCTTCTTCTGTATCCTCTACAACAATACCTGCTTCTTTAGATACTAATTTTCCTTTTAAATCTAAGATAATTTGTCTTGCTACTTTATCTCCTATTTTGGGAAATTTCTTAAGATACAAGATATTTTCTCTTTCAATAGCATCAATAATACCATCTACATTAGAAGCGAGCATAGGCAGTGCCATTTTACACCCTACCCCTTTTACAGATGTAAGTTTTAGAAACAAATCTTTTTGTTCTTTACTAGAAAATCCATATAAAGTCAGTTCATCTTCTCTGACATTTTGATATACATATAGTTTATATTCATTGCCTTCTATAAAAGAATAAGGGCTTGCTGTAAACAATAAATACCCTATGCTATTATTCTCCACTACAATAAACTGACTACTAATTTCTGTGACAATTCCTTTGATATATTCATACATATTCTTCACCATTTCCATTATAACACAAAACATTTGTTTGTTAAACAAAAAAAGAGTTCTTACACCCTTTTTGCCTATGTACTTATTTGTGCTGATTATAGTATTTAAACAGAATAAATCCTAAAAACATAATCCCTATTCCACATACAATGAAACTCTTTTCTTGTAGCAGCAAAATGCTTAGGGAAACACAAATGATATCAATAATAATAAACAATAGTAATCTCTTTTTTTCCATTCTGTCTACGCCTACTTTTTCTTTATAAATGATTGTACAATATACACTTCAAAAATCACATAGATAGCAAGATATCCCCACATTAAAACTGTAAGAAAAATATCTGCTGCATATTTTGATAAAATAACGGGAATAGAAGCTGGGATATATGTACTAATAAAATGATTGATTTCATAAATTCCTAGACTTACACCTATTTGTGTAATAATACGTAAGAAAAGATCGATAATAACCATAAAATAGACAAAGCTACTAAATTTTTTAAAAATGACGACTACGATTGTTAGAATTAAGATTAGTATGACTAAATCCATTTTACCACCTCTTACACTATTATAAGTGTATCATAAAATAAACTCTTTTACAAATATAATTCGTCATAATTTGACAGAAGATAATAAAATAGGACTTTAAGGTTTTTTTGCAATCTTTTATACTTTCCATTTCTTTTTATATATCTTTTTTCTAATGCCATATACAGAAGCCCCGATAACACCAAGACCAAGAATGCCTGCCCCTACGTCATCCGATTCTGTTTCCTCTTTTTCTTTGGAAGAAACTGTATTTTTTACTTTTTTTACTTTCTTTTTTTTGTATTCACAGCTATCATCACTGGCATTGGCTTCTTCATTATAATTAAGTGCTTTTGCATCCATGCAGCCTAAGACTTTTTTTATGCAGCTACCGTCATCTTTTTCAGCGCTACTATTATAGTTTATAGCATTACTATCTGTACAACCCACTACATAATAAAGGCAACTTCCATCATTCTTATTGGCACCGCTATTATAGTTTTTGGCACTACTATCCGTACAACCTGCTACATAATAAAGGCAGCTTCCATCGTTTTTATTAGCACCACTATTATAATTTCTAGCATTTCTATCTGTACATCCATATACATAAGATGGGGCACAAGTACAACTAGGACTCAGTGTGCCATCATTACAAACCTGTCTACCATTACTACTACACCCTGAAACACCTCCATGATGGGAACAACAACCCCTTTGTGCTTCTGCTACTGGCATACATATAAAAATAAATAAAACAAACAAAAACAACTTTTTCATTACAAATTCCTCCTAAAAAAACAAAAAAGGGCGCACCAAACTTTAATAAAGTCTAATACTAGCCCTTTGCAAATTCTATTTTAGCAGAATTCGACATATTTTTCTATATTTTGTGGTAAAAAAAAGAAGAATTATTTTTCTTTGAACTGATAATATGAAAGTAGACACAAAAAAAGACTTTGTGATCTACTTTTTTTGATACAATAAATTGAAGGAGTTGATACTATGGGAAGACCTAAAGGTGGAAATAATAGATATTGGTCTAAGGA